>SBGD01000024.1 GCA_006226775.1 Paracoccaceae bacterium
CCCCAGACCAGCACGTTCTGGCCGGGCTTGAGGTCATGCGGCTCGTGGCCGAAGAGCATCCGGTAGGCGGTGGCCAGCGTCAGCGTGTAGCAGGCGCTTTCCTCCCAGGTCAGGTGCCTGGGCCGCGGCATCAACTGCTGCGACTGGACGTTGGTGAACTGGGCGAAGCTGCCGTCGGGCGTCTCGTAGCCCCAGATCCGCTGGCTGGGCGAATACATCGGGTCGCCGCCGTTGCATTCCTCGTCGTCGCCATCGTCCTGGTTGCAGTGGATGACCACCTCGTCACCGACCTTCCAGCGCTTGACCTTGTCGCCCACCGCCCAGACGATGCCCGAGGCGTCGGACCCGGCGATGTGGAACGGTTGGCCGTGGCCGTCGAAGGGCGAGATCGGCGTGCCCAGCGAGGCCCAGACGCCGTTGTAGTTGACGCCCGCCGCCATCACCAGCACCAGCACCTCGTTGCTGTCGAGACCCGGCACGTCGACCACCTCGAGCTGCATCGCCGTATCCGGCTCGCCATGGCGTTCCTTGCGGATCGCCCAGGCGTACATCTGCCTGGGGACATAGCCCAGCGGGGGCATTTCGCCCATTTCGTACAGGTCCTTTTCAGGCGCCTCATAGGCGGCGATGCCGCCATGCGTGTCCAGTGCCATATGGGCCTCCTTGTCTTTATCGGGGTCTCTATCGTGCCGCAGCGCAGAATCGCGCGATATCTCTCTGAAATATCCAGCGATACGCAACATTGCAACATACAAAGTGCAGATTTTGTAATTTTATAACCGAGCCAGTGCAGAAATCGCTATGCAAGCGCAGAAGGCGCCCGGGCCAGGTGGGCGATCGAGCGGGCATAGAAGGCCACCACATCCTCCTGCCCGGGCAGGATGCGATACTGGCCGTCCTCTTCGGCGATCAGGCGGCGCATCATCAGCCCCTCGATCCCGCGCCGCACCGTGTCGGGCGACTGGTGAAAGCTGCGGTGGGCAAGCGCGGCCATCGCGGCTTCGGTCATCGGCCCCGATTGCAGGCAGAAGGCCACCACCGGCACCGGCAGGATCGGCACCACCGCGCCGATCCGCGTCATCAGCAGTTCGGCCAGTTCCTCGGGCCGCGCGCCCCGGGTCTCGAGGAAGCTGCGCAGGTCGACCGGCGCGCCAAAGCTGACCGCGGCCTTGCCGAAGCGGCGGAACCTGCCGGTCAGCCGCATCCACAGGTGGCGCAGCAGGAAGGCCACCGCTTCGCCGATGCGGCCGCGGAACCGCCGCTCGCCGGATTTCGCCGCGCCGATCAGCACCCGGTCCTCGAGCACCCGGTCATAGTTCAGCGCCACCGGCACGAAGACCACGTTGCGCCCCTCCGGGTCCCAGCCGTCGACGATGTATTTCAGCAGGCCCACCCGGGGCGGCGCCAGCCCGCCGGTCAGGCTCAGCCCGCCTTCGGGGAACATCGCCTGGTTGACGCCGCCCGCCGTGGCCATCGCCACGTAGCGCGCCAGCACCCGGCGATAGAGCCCGTCGCGCGATGTGCGCCGGATGAAATAGGCGCCCATCGACCGGATCAGCCCCGACAGCGGCCAGACCCGCGCCCATTCGCCCACCGCATAGGCCAGCGCCGAGGAGGGCGCGGCAAGGTAGGTGACCAGCACGTAATCCATGTTCGAGCGGTGGTTCATCACGTAGACCAGCGTCGCCTGCGCGTCGATCCGGCTCAGCGCGCCGTGGTCGTGGTGTTCCAGCCGCACATCGTAGAGCAGCCGCGACAGCCAGCGCGCGGCGCGGATGGCAAAGCCGAAATAAGCGGTGGCGGAGAACGACGGCACGATCTCGCGCGCGTAGTCGCGGGCCTTCTCGAAGGCCACGTCCTCGCGCACGCCATTCTCGCGCGCATAGGCGAGGATCGCCTCGTTGACCTGGCTGTCATAGACCAGCCGCTGGATCATGTCGGTCCGCCGGGCCAGCTTGAAGGGATGGATCGGATGCTCGAGCCGCTCGTTGATCCGCGCCACCACCCGCTCCATCCTGCGGCGCAGAAACCAGCGCACCGAGGGAAACAGGAAATGCGAGGCAAAGGTGACCCCCGCGAAAGCAAGGATCAGCAAAAACAGCCAGATGGGAAGGTCGATGGTCCCTGTCATCTTGCGACATTTGCATTTTGCTGCGAGAGCGTAAACATTCCTCGGACGCCGCAACGCAGCGAATTGACAGCGCCACTTTCTTTCGCCTATCACATTCGGAACGAAATAATATTGCGCACCCGAATCAAGAGGCCGATATGACCGAGACCCGACAAGACCGCACGCCCGGTGAGACCGCTCGCCAAGCCGACCGGCAGCCCGGTGAGGCCGCTCGCCAAGCCGACCGGCAGCCCGGTGAGGCCGCTCGCCAAGCCGACCGGCCGTGGCTGATCCGCACCTACGCGGGCCATTCCACTGCCAAGGCGTCCAATGCGCTCTATCGCGGCAACCTCGCCAAGGGGCAGACCGGCCTGTCGGTGGCCTTCGACCTGCCCACCCAGACCGGCTACGACAGCGATCATGTCCTGGCGCGCGGCGAGGTCGGCAAGGTCGGCGTGCCGATCGGCCATCTGGGCGACATGCGCGCGCTGTTCGATCAGATCCCTTTGGAGGAAATGAACACCTCGATGACGATCAACGCGACGGCGCCCTGGCTTCTGGCGCTTTATATCGCGGTGGCCGAGGAACAGGGCGCGGATGTCAGCCAGTTGCAAGGCACGGTGCAGAACGACCTGATCAAGGAATACCTGTCGCGCGGGACCTATATCTGCCCGCCGAAGCCGAGCCTCAAGATGATCGCGGACGTGGCCGAGTACTGCTACACCAATATCCCCAAGTGGAACCCGATGAACGTCTGCTCCTACCACCTGCAGGAGGCCGGCGCGACACCCGAGCAGGAACTGGCCTTCGCGCTGGCCACGGCAACGGCGGTGCTGGACGAGTTGAAGCCGCGCATCCCGGCCGCGGATTTCCCGACGGTGGTGGGCCGGATCTCCTTCTTCGTCAACGCCGGCATCCGTTTCGTCACCGAGATGTGCAAGATGCGCGCCTTCGTCGACCTCTGGGACGAGATCTGCGCCACCCGCTACGGCATCACCGACCCCAAGATGCGCCGCTTCCGCTATGGCGTGCAGGTCAACTCGCTGGGCCTGACCGAGCAGCAGCCCGAGAACAACGTCTATCGCATCCTGATCGAGATGCTGGCGGTCACCCTGTCGAAAAAGGCCCGCGCCCGCGCGGTGCAGCTTCCCGCCTGGAACGAGGCGCTCGGCCTGCCCCGCCCCTGGGATCAGCAATGGTCCATGCGGATGCAGCAGATCCTGGCCTATGAGACCGACCTTCTGGAATTCGACGACCTCTTCGACGGCAACCCGGCGGTGGATGCCAAGGTCGAGAAGCTGAAGGACGGCGCGCGGCACGAGTTGGCCAATCTCGATTCCATGGGCGGCGCGGTCGACAGCATCGAGTACATGAAATCGCGGCTGGTGGATGCCAATGCCGAGCGGCTGAACCGGATCGAGCGCAACGAGACCATCGTCGTGGGCGTCAACAAGTGGACCGGCACCGAGCCCTCGCCGCTGATGACCGAGGACGGCGGCATCATGGTGGTCGACCCGGCAGTCGAACAGGAACAGATCGACCGGCTGAACGATTGGCGCGGCACCCGCGACGCGGGGGCCGTTGAAGCGGCACTCGCAGCCCTGCGCCAGGCGGCCAAGGAGGGCAGCAACGTCATGGCGCCGTCGATTGCGGCGGCAAAGGCGGGCGTGACCACCGGCGAATGGGCGGCCGAGATGCGCCGGGCCTACGGTGAATACCGCGGGCCGACGGGGGTGTCGGCGGCGCGGTCGAACCGGACCGAGAACCTCGACGAGCTGCGCGGCGCGGTGGATGCGGTCAGCGACCGGCTGGGGCGGCGGCTCACCTTCCTGGTGGGCAAGCCGGGGCTGGACGGACATTCCAACGGTGCCGAACAGATCGCCTATCGCGCGCGCGATTGCGGCATGGAGATCTGCTATGACGGCATCCGCCTCACGCCCGAGGAGATCGTCAAGGCGGCGCAGGACGACGCGGCGCATGTGGTGGGCCTGTCGATCCTGTCAGGCTCGCACATCCCGCTGGTCGAGGACCTGATGGAGCGGATGCGCGCGGCGGGGCTGGGCCAGGTGCCGGTGATCGTCGGCGGGATCATCCCGGACGAGGACGCCCGGCGGCTGCTGGCGATGGGCGTGGCGCGGGTCTATACGCCGAAGGATTTCGAGCTCAATACGATCATGATGGACATCGTGACCCTCGCCGATCCGCAATCGGTGGCGGCGGAGTGATCCGCGGCCCGCGATACGGACCCTCATCCCGGGTGTGACCCCGCCCCCTGCGCGAACCGGCAACCCGGGCGTGACCCCGCCCCCGCGCTTGCCGTCATCCCGGGCTTGACCTCGCCCCCGCGCATGCCGTCATCCCGGGCTTGACCCCGCTGCTGTGCATGCCGTCATCCCGGGCTTGACCCGGGATCTCTTGGATCCTGGAGATCCCGGGTCAAGCCCGGGATGACGTTGGAAAGGAGAGGCAGCGGATCGGGAGGCCGCCAGCGGAGCTGCAACCAGCGGAGCCGCCGCCAGCGGACCCAGCGGCTCAGGCCCCCGCCGCACCTCTCCGCCCCGCCGCGCTTCTCCGCCTCGCCTCTCCGCCCGCCGCGCCTCTCCGCCCCGCCTCGCCGCCCCGCCGCCCCCTGCCCTATGCCGAGCGCTTCACACAGAACGACGGTGGCAGCGGCTGGCAGATCCGGTCGCGCCAGTAGCTCACCTTCTCGGGACGGCCCAGCAGGTAGCCCTGGGCGTCGTAGATGCCGATCTCCTGCAGGCGGCGCAATTCGTGCTCCTGCTCGACGCCCTCGGCCACCAGGCGGAAGCCCATGTCGCGCGACATCTCGTACATCGCGCGCAGGATGCCCGGATCGGCGCGCTGGGTGCCGATCCCCTGGACGAAGCGCCGGTCGATCTTGACGATGTCGAAATCATAGTCCTGCAACCGCTCCATGTTCGACAGGCCGGTGCCGAAATCGTCCAGCGCGATGCGCAGCCCGCGCGCGCGCAACTCCCGCAGAAGCTCGCGGGTCTTGCCCGGGTTGCGGATCACCGCGCTTTCCACCAGTTCCAGCACGATGCGCGAGGGATCGAGCCCGCGGGTCAGGCGAGCGGTATATTCCAGGTTGTCCTTGATCGACCGCTCGAGGAAACGCGACGAGATGTTGAAGGCGCAGTAGAACCCCTGCTGGCCCCGGTCGAGCGCATGCACCACGTCCGCCGCCACCTGCACCGGCGGCGTGAACTCGCGGTGGTAATTGCCGCGCATCACGCCGATGAACTTGTCGGGCAAAAGAACGTCGCCGTCACCCCGCACCCAGCGGATCAGCGCCTCGACCCCGATCGCGCGGCCGGCCAGCGTGTCATAGACCGGCTGCACGAAATAGGTGATCTCGTCGCGCAGCACCGCCTCGGCCACATCCTCGGCCCGCGGCCCGGTGCGCCGCGCGATCATGGTCTTGAGCGTCTCGCCCTCGGTGGCGCGCACCGTGTTGCCGCCGGCCTGCTTGGCGGCATAAAGCGCCTCGTCGGCATAGTAGAGCGCGCCCATCATGTCCTGGCCCGCGTCGATCCGCGCCACCCCGGCGCTGGCGGTGCGGCGCACCGCAACCCCGTCGACCATGACGCTGGTGGCGGCAATCGCGGCGACGAAGGCCCGCGCGCGCGCCATCGCATGGACCAGGTCGCAGCGCCGCAGGTAGATGCAGAACTCGTCGCCGCCATGGCGGAACAGCGTCTCGCCCTCGCGGCATTCGGCGCGCAGGGTCTCGGCCACCCGGCGCAGAAAGGCATCCCCCGCGCGATGTCCGAAGCCGTCATTGACGCTCTTGAACTCGTCGAGGTCGAGAAAGACCATGGCGTTGCTGCCGTCCTGGCGCATCCGGGCAAAAAGCTCGCGCAGGTAGCGGCGCGAGCGCGCGGCGGTCAGGTCGTCGAATTCCACCATGTTCAGCAGACGCGCGTTTTCGGCGGTCAGCGCAGACACGCGCTCCGCCAGACCGGCCTGCGTCCTGCGCAGGGTCCGGATGTGCCGGGCGACCAGTCCCAGGGCCGTCAAGACCAGCCCTGCCGCCAGGCAAATCAATGCCACCAAGGTAGACATGTCGCCATGCCATCCCTTTTTATTGTTCCCCTTGGGTTCAACCCTAGGGATAACTCCCGGGATTGCATAGTCCTTTACCGTCACGCCAAAGCCGCTTGTGCTCTCCGGGACCCGGTGTCAGACTTCGCCCGATGCGACAGCGAGGGGAAATGCCATGACCATCCATATCGGGGCCGGGCCGGGACAGATCGCGGAAACCGTGCTGATGCCCGGCGATCCCTATCGCGCGCGCTGGGCCGCCGAGACCTTTCTGGACGATGCGGTCTGCATCAACGAGGTGCGCGGCATGCTGGGTTATACCGGCACCTGGCGGGGTCACCGGGTCACCATCCAGGGCTCGGGCATGGGGATGCCGTCGCTGTCGATCTATGCCAACGAGCTGATCCGCGACTACGATGCCAAGACCCTGATCCGCATCGGATCCTGCGGCGCGATGCAGGGCAAGGTGAACATCCGCGACCTGATCCTGGCGATGACCGCGACCACGCTCTCGACCCCGTCGCGCGGCATCCTGCGCGAGCTGAACTTCGCCCCCTGCGCCGATTTCGACCTGCTGCACAAGGCCTACCAGGCGGCAGAAGCGCGCGGCACGCCGACCCATGTGGGCGGCATCTATTCCTCGGATGTCTTCTATGACGAGCGTCCCGACCTCAACGAGCAGATGGTCCGCCATGGCATCCTCGGGGTCGAGATGGAGGCGGCCGAGCTCTACATCCTTGCCGCGCGTCACAAGGTGCGGGCGCTGGCGGTGCTGACCGTCTCGGACCACCTGCTGACCCATGAGGCGCTGCCCAGCGAGGAGCGCGAGAAGAGCTTCGGCGACATGGTCGAGATCGCGCTGGAGGCGGCCTTTGCCTGAACGCCGCCTGGCCCCCCGCGACTGGCTGCCCAAGCGCAGCGCCGAGCTGATCGAGCGCATTGCCGACCGCACCGCTGCCACCACCGGCGAGGAACTGGACCGCCGCATTGCCACCCTCGTGGCGATGAACCGGCGCATCCACGAGCGCGAGTGTTTCAACCTCAACCCCGCCACCAACGTGATGAACCCGCGCGCCGAGGCGCTGCTGTCGTCGGGCATCGGCACGCGGCCCTCGCTGGGCTATCCCGGCGACAAGTACGAGATGGGGCTCGAAGCGATCGAGGAGATCGAGGTGATCGCCGCCGCCCTGGCCTGCGAGATCTTCGAGGCCACGCACGCCGAGATCCGCGTGCCCTCGGGCGCGATGGCCAATCTTTACGGCTTCATGGCGCTGTGCAATCCCGGCGATGCGGTGATCGTGCCGCCGGCCGAGATCGGCGGCCATGTCACCCATCACGATGCCGGGGCGGCGGGGCTCTTCGGGTTGCAGATCTACGAGGCGCCGGTGGATGCCGAGCGCTATACCGTCGACCTGGGCGGGCTGGCCGACATGGTCGAGGCGGTGGAGCCGCGGCTGATCACCATCGGCGGCTCGCTCAACCTTCTGCCGCATCCGGTCAGCGAGGTGCGCGCCATTGCTGACGGGATCGGCGCCAAGGTGCTGTTCGACGCGGCGCATCAATGCGGGCTGATTGCCGGTGGCGCCTGGCCCAACCCGCTCGATCACGGCGCGCACCTGATGACGATGAGCACCTACAAGAGCCTGGGCGGCCCGCCCGGCGGGCTGATCGTGACGCGCGACGCGGCGATTGCCCAGCGGCTGGAAGAGATCGCCTTTCCCGGCCTCACCGCCAATTTCGACGCCGCCAAGTCGGCGGCGCTGGCGGTCTCGCTGCTCGACTGGCGCGACCATGGCGCGGCCTATGCCGCGGCGATGGTCAGCCTGGCACGGGCGCTGGCGCGGGCGATGGCAGCCGAGGATCTGCCGGTCTTCCGCACCGCCGACGGCGCCACCCGGTCGCATCAGTTCGCGCTCAGGGCCGAGGCTTTCGGCGGCGGCCAGGCGGCGGCCAAGACGCTGCGCAAGGCGGGGTTCCTGGCCTGCGGCATCGGCCTGCCGATCGACGAGGTCGAGGGCGACATGAACGGGCTGAGGATCGGAACGCCGGAACTTGTGCGCTGGGGCATGACCGAAGAGCACGCGCCCGATCTGGCGCGGCTGGTGGCCAGGGCGCTGCGCTCGGACGCGCCCGAGACCATGGCCGCCGATGTGGCCGAATGGCGCGCGACCTTCGATACCCTGCACTACATCAATCACCGGGCGGTGGCTGATCTGTCGACAGATCAGTCCTGATCCATCGATGGATCAGCCACCCCGTGGCTGCGGTCGTACCCATTGGCCGGCGCGGGGCGCCAATCGGCCAGCGCCGCGCGCTCGGGCCGAAAGGTCTCGACCAGGAGCGGATGGCAGGTCGCCCGGTCCGAGGAATGCTCGGACGAGCAATCGCCCCCGGGACAGGCGCTGAGCGCGCCCAGCAGGTCGATCTCGGCAAAGAACTCGATGTGATCGCCCGGGCGCACCGGGCTGGCCTTCATGAAGTACTGCCCGGTGTCGCGGGTGAAGCCGGTACACATGAAGACATTCAGCACGTCATGGACATGAAACTCGCAGGCGTGCAGCGGCAGGTCCGAGACCTCGGCCAGCGCGCGCGTCAGGTTGGAATGACAGCAATGGTGGTACTGCCCCCCGGTCAGCAGGTTGCCGGTATAGGGGTCGCAGCGGGTGCCGATCACGTCATGGACCGACCCGCCGTACTCATCAATGCCGTACCAGTCCAGCGTGTCCGCGATCACCGTCGCCATGGCGCGCAGGTAGGGGATCGACGACCACAGCCGGTCGCCGGTCGTCACATGGGTGCCATGCAGCGCGCGGGTCTTGCCGGAAAAGAACCGCTCGTTCAGGTCCGTGCCATTCCACAGGTTGAGATCGCCGACCTGCGGCCCCTCGATGCTGGTGATGCGAAAGACCTCTCCGGCCTTGACCTCGAAGGTCCTCGCCTCGCGCGGCGGCACCACCACCTCGGCCACCTTGCGGGCGGTCTGTCGCGCCGCCTGTTTCAGCGCCAGCCGGGCATCGGGCAGGGTCTCGGGCGGATAGCAGATCACCGGCGCGATGGCGCGGCGCCGGGCGGCGTCGGGCGGCGGATGGGGCAAGGCGCGCTCCTTTCGGGGTCCGGCCGGGCACCGCCACGGGTGCCGGGCAATCGCGTCGCAGCCGGTGGCCGCGTGACTTGCACCGGCCCGGCCGGTACATAGATAATGCGGAAAGGCGATCACAAAAAGGGGGACCGTGATGAAACATCTGCTGGTGGCAAGCGACCTGTCGGCCCGGTCGGACCGGGCGCTGGAGCGGGCGGTTCAGCTTGCCCGCGCCCATGGCGCGCGGCTGACGGTGGCCCATACGGTCGACGAGGACATGCCCGCCGCGGTGGCCGAGGCGCAGCAGGCAGCCGCCCGCGAGGCGCTGGGCCGCGCGCTGGAGACGCTGGGTGCCACCGATGCCGAGGTACTGGTGCAAACCGGATCCGTGGTGCCCGCGATCCTGGCCCTGGCCGAGCGGATCGAGGCCAACCTGATGGTCGTCGGCACCCACAAGCCGCGCCCGTTCTGGGATGTCTTCAGCGGCACCACGGTCGAGCGCTTCGTACGCGCGGTCGAACGCCCTGTGCTGCTGGTCAATGACCCGGTCGAGGGCCCCTGGCGTTCGGTGCTCTGCGGCATCGACCTGTCACCGGCCTGCGTGGCCGCGGGGAACCTGGCGGCGGATCTGGCGCCCGAGGCCGAGATGGCCACCTTTCACGCGGTGCATGTGCCCTATCTGGGCGTGCTGGGGCCGCGCGATCACGCCGGCGAGATCGCGCCTTTCGTCAAGGATGCGCAGAACCGGATCGACGCCTGGTGGCCGCAGGCCGGTCTCTCGGAGCGTCTGCCCAAGCCCGAGATCCGCGCGCAAAGCGTGCATGTCGCCTTTGACCAGGCCCGCCGCGCCGCCAAGGCCGAGCTTTTCGCGCTTGGCGCCCATGGGCGCGCGGCGCTGGCGCCGACCAAGCTGGGCGGGTTCACCGAGACCCTGATCCGCGAACCGGCCTGCGACATGCTGATCGTGCGCGGCGGGCGCGCCACTTCCTGAGCAGCGTGCTCCGCATGACAAACGGGGGCCTGGCTTTTGGCCAGGCCCCCGCGTTCATGTCAATTGGGAAGGCTCAGATCGCGACCACATCCAGCGGCGGGAAGCCGTTGAAGCCGATCGAGGCATAGGTCGAGGTATAGGCTCCGCAGGCGCGGATCATCACCTTGTCGCCCGCGCGCAGGCCCAGCGGCAGCAGGACCGGCTGCTTTTCGTAAAGCACATCGGCGCTGTCGCAGGACGGGCCGGCGAGGATGCAGGCGCCGGTCGGCTCATGGTCGCGCTCGGTCACGAACTGGTAGCGGATCGCCTCGCCCTCGGTTTCGGCCAGGCCCGAGAAGCGGCCGATGTCGAGATAGACCCAGCGGTGCAGGTCGTTGTCCGACTTGCGCGACACCAGCAGCACCTCGGCGGCAATCATGCCGGCCTCGGCGACCAGGCCCCGGCCCGGCTCTGCCATGATCTCTTCGACGTCGCCGAAGCGCGCGTGAACGAGGCGCATGACCTCTGCGGCATATTCCATCGGCGCGTCGATCTCGCGGCCATAGAAGGCCGGGAAACCGCCGCCGATGTTGAGCAGGGACAGGTCGTGCCCTTCAGCTTTCGCCGCGTGCCAGACGGCCGCCACCTGGTCGAGGATCGGCGCCCACATTGCCGCACGGCGGGTCTGCGAGCCCACATGGAACGACAGGCCGACCGGGTTCAGACCCCAGTCCTTCGCCATGGCAATCAGCGCCAGCGCCTTGTCACGGCCCGAACCGAACTTGCGGGTCAGCGGCCATTCGGCCTCGGTCGCGTCGACGATGATGCGCAGGTAGACGCGCGCGCCGGGGGCATTGGCGGCGATCTTCTCGATCTCTTCCTCGGCGTCGACGGCAAAGAGGTCAATTCCCTTGCCATGGGCCCAGGCAATGTCGGAGGCACGCTTGATGGTATTGCCGAAGGAGAGCTGATCGGCGCGTGCGCCGGCGTCGAGGCACATCTGAAGCTCGACCCGCGAGGCCGCGTCGAAATGCGAGCCAAGGCTCACCAGCTTGCGCAGCACTTCCGGTGCCGGGTTGGCCTTGACGGCATAATGGATGCGCGCGCGGCCCAGGCCCTGCGACAGGGCGGCATACTGGCGAGCGACGGCTTCGGTATCGATGACCAGGGTCGGCCGCGCGAAATCATGCGCGCGGATATAGGCTTCGGTGCGGGAAACAAAAGAGACTTGGCGGGCGTCAAGCCCGGTCACGTATGCGTTCATTGGTCATCTCCAGAAGACCCGGCCATTCCGGGCATCCCGGCGCAGACCGCTCAGTTCCAAGGGAGACGTTACCGTCGCTACGTAACCGCGTGGGTGTTGAGCCCACCTCGCCAGAGGCGCGTGCGTTGGCGTCTTGACCGGCATATGGCCTGCTTGCGGGATTCGATCAAGCGCAAATATGCAGGTCGGTGATTTATTTCCGCGCCCGGGCAAAAGTGCTGTCCGGGAGCGGCATTGGTTCGGTCCCGGGCGCGCTCACGCGGCCAGCGGCAGGTCCTCGTAGACCGGGGCGTCAGAGACCGGCATCGGCACGGGCGTGTAATAGGCCCAGGCCTGTTCAAGCGCGGCCAGGGCGGCTTCGGCCTCTTCTTTGCGATTGTATTTCATCGGGTTAGCCTTTCCAGTTGGGGTCTGTCCTTCCCTGCCGGAAAAGTAATCCTGCCTGCGGACGATGACACCCCCCATCTGTGCATGGGCGGTTTGCCCGGAGTGCAAGCGACGCAGGGTCAGCCCCGGTCGCGGTGGCAGGTCCTGGGTTTGCGCCCCCTCGGGCCGGTGGTGGCGGCCCCACAGAAGGCGCAGCGCCAGTCACTTTCGGCCCCGCGGGGATATTCCCGCCAGCGGCAGTTGCGCGTCGCCGGGCGCGAGAAGATCAGCACCAGCACGAAGGCGATCAGCAGGCCCAGGGCGACGATCATGCGACACCTGCGGCGGTCTCGCCGGGGCGTCCAACAGGACTCGGACGGTCGTTCAGAAGCGGGAAAATGGACAGCCTCCCGAACCGGTCAGCGTGCCGGGCGGCGGCCCGCCCGGCGTGTTCAGCCGGAGACCACCGCCCGGGATATGGCAGCGATCAGACCGCGCGCTCCATCATCATCTTCTTGATCTGCGCGATCGCCAGCGCCGGGTTCAGGCCCTTGGGGCAGGTCTTGGTGCAGTTCATGATGGTGTGGCAGCGGTAGAGCTTGAAGGGATCTTCCAGCTGGTCCAGCCGCTCGCCCGTCGCCTCGTCGCGGCTGTCGATGATCCAGCGATAGGCGTGCAGCAGGGCGGCCGGTCCGAGGTAGCGGTCGCCGTTCCACCAGTAGGAGGGACAGGCGGTCGAACAGGAGGCGCACATCACGCATTCATAAAGCCCGTCGAGCTTCTTGCGATCCTCGATGGACTGTTTCCACTCCTTGGCGGGGCGGTTGGTCTTGGTCTCGAGCCAGGGCATGATCGAGGCGTGCTGGGCATAGAAATGCGTCAGATCCGGGATCAGGTCCTTGACCACCGGCATATGCGGCAGCGGATAGATCTTCACGTCGCCGGTGATCTCGTCGAGGCCATAGATACAGGCCAGCGTGTTGATGCCGTCGATGTTCATCGCGCAGGAGCCACAGATGCCTTCGCGGCAGGAGCGGCGGAAGGTCAGGGTCGGGTCGATCTCGTTCTTGATCTTGATCAGCGCGTCCAGCACCATCGGGCCGCATTTGTCCATGTCGAGGAAATAGGTGTCGACCGTGGGCTGTTTGCCCTCATCCGGGTTCCAGCGGTAGATCTGGAACTTGCGCACATTGGTGGCGCCCTCCGGCTTGGGCCAGGTCTTGCCGGTGGTGATCCGGGAATTCTTGGGGAGCGTCAGTTGTACCATGGGTCACCTCTCGCTTGATGTGGGTTCGGAACCGGTCGCTTGCGCGCGCCGGAAATGCATGTCTTCGGGGGTCTCGTAAACGCACTCGTAGCCCTTGGCGGCCAGAAGCCCGAGCAGGTCGGTGTTCCAGTGGTCCTTGGCGACGATCTCGAGCATCAGGTAGGTCGGCCAGAGGGTTTCGGGTGCGGTCTCGAAGAACGGGGTCAGGGCCTCGGCCTCGAAGCCCTCGACATCGACCTTCATGACGTCGATGGCACTGATGCCCTGTTCCGCCAGCATCGTGGCCAGCGGGCGCACCGGGACGGAAACCCCCTGCCCGCCGCCGCCAAGCTCGGGCTTGAGGGTATTGCGCCCGACGTTGTTCTTCGAGGCCATGAACAGCGTCAGGGTCTCTTCGCGCGCGCCCACCGCGGCATTGATGACGGTGACATTGTCGGCGCCGTTGAAGGCCAGGTTCTGGCACAGCTTGCCATGGGTCACCGGGTCCGGCTCGAAGGCGATCAGCCGCGCCTTGGCGGGCATGAGCGAGCGGGCGACCAGGCTGTAAAAGCCGATATTGGCGCCGACATCGACATAGACCCGGGCCGATTTCAGGATGTCGCGGGCGCGGCCCAGTTCTTCGTGCGCGGGATGGTCGCCGATGACCACCAGCTTGAGATCGCAGACGTTCTCGCCGGGATAGAGCCGCAGGTTCAGCCCGCGATGGGTGATGTCCAGCGTCGGGCGACGCCGGCGCAGCCAGCGGCGCAACCGGCGATAGCGGCCGTCGGGCGCCGGGGCCTTCTGGCCCAGATCCCTCCGCCCGATGCGCAGCCGCGTCCAGAGCGAGGGCCTGTAGGTGCCGAAGGGCGGGCCAAGGGGGGGGTCCTGGGATGTCATCTCGCCCTCCGGTCAGACGATCGTGCCGGACATGCCGGCGCGCAGGAAGCATTCCAGGGTCGCGGGCTTGCGCGCGATCCCGGTGATGATCTCCCAGCTTGAGGCGGTGACGCCGACCACGGTATCGGCGGCCAGCGCCAGGATCTGCGTCGACGAGGCATTGTCGATGATGCAGTCGGTATAGGGCTCGACCGGGACACCGGGCAGGCGCTCGGTGGCGGCACGGGCGACCACGGATTTCGCCGCGCCGCGGGCCAGCTGGTCCTGGCTTTGCGGCGAACAGGCCACCAGCGCGGCAAGCCCCGCGACCGAGACCCAGGTGCGGGCGGACAACGCGGCGGTCATGCGCCCGGCTCCGCCGATGCGGCGGCCCGACCGGGCAGGCCGATGCGACAAGTCGCCAGTGTGCAAAGCGGTGCCGGTGTCATCAGAAGGTCCGTGCCTTGGGCGCGATGCGGTCCATGGCGATGCCGCCTTCGTCCTCGGTGGTCAGCGGGTCGGTGATGACCGGGCGATGGGTCAGCGCCACCTTGTTGCCCTCGACCCGCGCGATGGTGTGGACGCGCCAGTTCTCGTCGTCGCGGGTCGGGTGATCCTCGTGCGCATGGGCGCCGCGGCTTTCCTTGCGCGCCTCGGCGCCGACGATGGTGGCCAGCGCATTGGGCATGAGGTTGGTCAGCTCCAGCGTCTCCATCAGGTCGGAGTTCCAGACCAGCGAGGTATCGGTGACATGCAGGTCATCCAGCTTGGCCGCGATCACCGCCATCCGCTTGACGCCGTCGGACAGGGTCTCGTTGGTGCGGAAGACGGCGGCGTCCTCCTGCATGCAGCGCTGCATCTCGAGCCGGAGCTCGGCGGTGGGGGTGCCGCCCCTGGCGTTGCGCAGCCCGTCGAACCGGTCGAAGGCCTTGTCGATTTCCGCCTTCGGCGCCGTCGGCACGGCGCTTTCGGGGTTCACCACCTTGCCGGCGCGGATCGCCGCGGCGCGTCCGAAGACCACGAGGTCGATCAGCGAGTTCGAGCCGAGCCGGTTGGCGCCATGCACCGAGGCACAGCCCGCCTCGCCCACCGCCATCAGGCCGGGAACCACCGCATGGGGGTCGTCCTCGGTCGGGTCGAGCACCTCGCCCCAATAGTTGGTGGGGATACCGCCCATGTTGTAGTGCACCGTGGGAATGACCGGGATCGGCTCCTTGGTGACATCGACTCCGGCAAAGATGCGCGCCGATTCCGAGATGCCGGGCAGGCGCTCGTGCAGCGCCTCGGCGGGCAGGTGCGACAGGTTGAGGTGGATGTGATCGCCTTCGTCGCCCACGCCGCGGCCTTCGCGGATCTCCATGGTCATCGAGCGGCTGACATAGTCGCGCGGCGCGAGGTCCTTGTACTGCGGCGCATAGCGCTCCATGAAGCGCTCGCCCTCGGAGTTGGTGAGGTACCCGCCCTCGCCGCGGGCGCCCTCGGTGATCAGGCAGCCGGAACCGTAGATGCCGGTGGGGTGGAACTGGACGAACTCCATGTCCTGAAGCGGCAACCCGGCGCGGGCCGCCATGCCGCCGCCGTCGCCGGTGCAGGTATGGGCCGAGGTGGCCGAGAAATAGGCGCGGCCATAGCCGCCGGTGGCCAGCACCACCATCTTGGCGTTGAAGACATGCATGGTGCCGTCATCGAGCTTCCAGCAGAGCACACCCTTACAGACACCGTCCTCCATCAGCAGGTCGATGGCGAAATACTCGATGTAGAACTCGGCCTTCTGCTTGAGCGACTGGCCGTAGAGCGTGTGCAGGATGGCATGGCCGGTACGGTCGGCGGCGGCACAGGTGCGCTGGACCGCGGGGCCTTCGCCGAACTCGGTGGTATGGCCCCCAAACGGGCGCTGGTAGATCTTGCCTTCCTCGGTGCGCGAAAACGGCACGCCGTAATGCTCCAGCTCATAGACCGCCTTGGGCGCCTCGCGGGCGAGGTATTCCATCGCATCGGTGTCGCCCAGCCAGTCCGAGCCCTTGACCGTGTCGTACATGTGCCACTGCCAATGGTCCGGCCCCATGTTCGACAGCGAGGCGGCGATGCCGCCCTGGGCGGCCACGGTATGCGAGCGGGTCGGGAAGACCTTGGTGACGCAGGCCGTGCGCAGCCCCTGTTCGGCCATGCCTAGAGTCGCGCGCAGGCCGGCGCCCCCGGCGCCCACCACCACGACGTCGTAATCGTGCGTTTCGTAGGTGTATTCAGCCATGATCAGCTCCGGTAATTCAAAGGGCCAGCTTGGCGACGGCAAAGATGCCGGTCGCCGCGGCGGCATAGGACAGGCAGATCATCGCGATGATCAGCAGTTTGCGGTTCAGCCCGCCGACGTAATCCTCGATGGTGATCCGGATGCCGTTCTTGAAGTGCATGAAGCCCACCGCCAGCGTCAGCCCGGTCAGGATCGCCGGCCAGGGCCTGGAATAATGCGCCACCACCTCTTCGTAGGTGCCGCCAAGGGTGGCGCCGAAGTTGAAGATGAACAGCGGGATCAGGATCAGCAGCGCGATCGAGGAGACCTTCATCATCCAGGCGTGTTCGGTGCCGGATTTTGCACTGCCCAGGCCCGTGGCGCGTTTGCGGTCGGTCAGAAATGCCATTGGTGCGCTCCTCAGACTGCGATGATGGTGATGAGGGTGAGAACGACCGAGCCGCCGATCACGCCCCAGGAGAGCTTGTCGGCGGTTGGCATGTCCAGCATCCTGGCCTGGTCCCAGATCAGGTGGCGCACGCCGGCCAGCAGGTGATACCACAGCGCCCAGGCCGAGCCGAGCATGATCAGGTCGCCGATGAAGCTGGTCACGATCCAGTCGACGGTGGCGAAATACTCCGGCCCCGAGGCGGCGGCGAGCAGCCACCAGACAACGAGCAGTGCGCCAAGCAGCAGGGCAACGCCGGTGATCCGGGTCAGGATCGAGGTGACGGAGTTGAGCTGAAACCTGTAGTACTTGCCCAGCATGAAGGGCGAGAGCGGGCGATTGCCGCGGTTCACATCGGCCATGGCGGTTCCTTTCGGTTCTCTTGCCTATAGGTGATAGTGATTTTTCGCGCGCTGTCACGCGGCGCGGATGCAAAGTGGCGCGGTTTTTTGGCGCAATGGGTGGATTTTTCCGGTTTTGTGATCACGGGGTCGGAGGCAGTGATCACAAAGATGCCGCTTTGCAGAAATCCCGATGATTCGCCCAAGTTGGCCCGCCCGGGAACCTGTTAGAAAAAGTCGGGAATATGTTAGCGGTCACGTCCCGACCGCTTGTGATCACGCCCCGCTGCGCCTGGGAGTTCCGGCGATGCCGGGCGCGGGTCGGGTATTCCGGACTTCGCCGTTTTGGTTGAGTCGCGGTATCCTTGATCTCCCATTGATTGATAAATTCACAGGAGACACCCCATGCGCGCTATTCTCGCCCTCATCCTGGCCCCGGCCCTCGCCCTCGGACTTCAGGTCGCGCCGCTGGCCGCGCAGGAGGCGGCCAAGGACATCCAAGCCGAGATCGACACCGCCGTGCAGATGGAGAAACGGCGGCTGACCAAGATGTACACCCTGGCGCCCCTGCCGGTGGCGGACCTGCAATCGCTGACCATCGGCGACGTGCAGGAACTGAAATGCCACACGACGTCGAACGGCAAGTGGATCCGCTGCGACTGGCCCTATTCGCCGAACCTGTGTTCCAATATCGGCTGGATCCCGCATACGGACGGGTCGTGCTGCCTGCGGATCGACTGAGGCGGCGGGTCGGCCCCCCGGCAAAGCCCGGGCGGGGGCCGATCCCTGCGCGTTCAGAGGGGCATCAAGGCCCACACATCCAGATCGAGCAGCACATGGCCCAGGTACTTGCCGTCCTCGCCTTTCAGCGTGAAGGGCTCTCCGCCCGAGGTCGCCACCAGCCGCAGCCGGATCGCGCCGACGCCCGGCGCCGTGGTCTCGGCCTTGTCCAGAACCTCGGACCAGGCCTTGACCGTCAGCCCCGAGAAACAGGGGTTGGCATGCGCCCCGCCGTTCAGCCCCGCGATGATCTGGGCATTGGCCAGCCCGTTGAACGACAGCGCGCGGGCCATGGAGATGACGTGCCCGCCGTAGATCAGCCGCTGGCCGTCGGGGCGGTTGGTGGCGTCGAAATGCACCTTGGCGGTGTTCTGCCAGAGACGGGTGGCCAGCATGTGCTCGGCCTCCTCGATGGTCACGCCATCGACATGGTCGATGGTCTCGCCCACCGCGTAATCGCCCCAGCGATGCGGCTCGCCCGCCAGGGTGAAGTCGTAGCCGGTGAAATCGAGGCCTTCGGGGATCACCAGATCCGAGGCCGGGATCACCTTCTGCAACTCGGGGATCACGGTTTCGGGCGCGGCGGCGTCGAGGTCGTTCTTGCGGACCATGACCCAGCGGACGTAGTCCATCACCACCTCATCGCGCTGGTTCAGGCCACGGGTGCGCACGTAGACCACGCCGGACTTGCCGTTGGAGTTCTGCTTGAGGCCGATGACCTCGGACTCCGAGCGCAGGGTATCGCCGGGGTAGACCGGCAGACGCCATTTTCCCTCGGCATAGCCGAGATTGGCCACGGCATTGAGCGAGATGTCGGGCACGCTCTTGCCGAAGACCACGTGAAACGCCGCCAGATCGTCGAGCGGCGCGGCAGGCAGCCCGCAGGCCCGCGCGAAGTCATCGGAGGAATAGAGCGCGTGGCGGGCGGGATAGAGCGCATGATAAAGCGCGCGCTCGCCGCCCGAAACCGTGCGCGGCACCGCGTGGCGGATCACATCGCCCAGCGCGTAATCCTCGAAAAAGCGGCCCGGGTTGGTCTTGGCCATCAGTGGTCTCCCAGTTCAGCTGCGGGGGGAAGGCGGAAGCCGGAGCGCGTCATGCCCTATCCCGGGAAGGGCCAGGGGCCGACAAGCCCGTGAATCCAGCCGATCACCGCCAGAAGCACCAGCGAGGCGACGAAGAACATCGCGTCCTTGCCATAGCTGCCGGGGGCGGGCGCGGTCCAGGCGGGCTCGGCACGGTTGATCACCGCCATCTCGGCCAGCGCCCAGAGCAGCAGCCCGCCAAACAGCACGATCGAGGCCAGGTCGCCGTTGACCAGCAGGTGCGCCAGCGCCCAGAGGCTGAACCCGGCCAGCATGGGATGGCGCATCCCCGACAGCAGGCGGCCCTTCTTCGGCGCGGGCGACATCATGAAGATCGCGACCAGCACCATCAGGTTGTTCAGGTGCAGCGTCCAGGAGGGCGGGAACCAGACATCGACCAGCGGCGCGGCCTTGTAGCCGAGGACCATGACGACGATGCTGAGCAGCAGGACCACCGCGACCAGCCCCTTGCCCTTGTCGCCCAGCCGGGCGCGGGCCTCGGGGTGCAGGCGTTTGAACAGATGCGGCACGGCCCAAAGGGCAAGACCGAGGACAAGAAGGAACATGGGCACTACTCCGCTGAGATGGCTTTGATTGCTTCCGCTTTTGCCAGTATCTCGCGGGCGGTGGCAACATGAAGGTTCTCGACGATCCGGCCATCGACCACCGCGACCCCCTGCCCTGCGGCTTCGGCCTGCTGGAAGGCGGCGATCTGGCGGCGGGCGAGGTCAAGCTCTTCGGGCGAGGGCGCGAAGACGCGGTTGGCGATCTCGACCTGCGCCGGGTGGATCAGCGTCTTGCCGTCCATCCCGAGGTCTCGGCCCTGTTCGCATTCGGCGCGCAACCCGTCCTCGTCCTTGAAGGCGTTGTAGACCCCGTCGACGATCACCACCCCATGCGCCTTGGCCGCCAGCAGGCACAGCTGGAGCGACGTGAGCAGCGGCATCCGGTCGGGGCGGAAGCGGCATTGCAGGTCCTTGGCAAGGTCGTTGGTGCCCATGACGAAGCCGGCAAGCCTGGGGTGGGCGGCGATCTCCTCGGCGTGGAGCATGCCGGCGGGAGTTTCCATCATCGCCCAGAGCGGCAGATCGCCGGTGATCGCTGCCAGCGCGTCGAGGTCGGCGGCGGAATTCACCTTGGGCAGCAGCACCGCATCGGGCTGCATCTGCGCCACGGCCTCGGCATCGGCGCGGCCCCACTCGGTATCCAGCCCGTTGATCCGCACCATCTTCATCCGCGCGCCATAGCCGCCCTCGGCCAGCGCCGCGGCAAGGGTGCTGCGCGCATTGACCTTTTCCTCGAGGGACACCGCGTCCTCGAGATCGAAGATGATGGCGTCGACCGGCAGGCTGCGGGCCTTGTCGAGCGCCCGGGGCTTCGAGCCCGGGATATAGAGAACCGAGCGGTAGGGGCGCGCGCGCATGTCCATGGGTGACTCCCGTCCTGAAATAATGTTGCGCGGATTAGGGGCACCGATATGTGAAAAGTTCAAGGGGAAATTCGCCGCAGCGCAGCGAATAGCCCCGGCGCGGCGCAACGCGCGCCGGTTTTCGCCGGGGTTAACCAAATTGCGACAGGCTTGTCCCATCGCCGCCCGCATCGGGGCGGCAGGCACGCAGGACCGCACGGGCCTGCCTTGATCGGAGGGACCGAGATGACGACATTCCGCGAGATGACCCTGGCGCTGGGTGCGGGGGCGGCGCTGTTCGCCGCGTCGCAATTGCAGGCTCAGACCCTGCGCCACTGCGCGCCGCGCGCCGCGGTGGTCGAGCGCCTGGCACAGAGCTATGGCGAGACGCGCCAGTCCATCGGGCTGGGCGGCAACAACGCGGTGGTCGAGGTCTTTGCCTCGCAGGCGACCGGAAGCTGGACCATCACCGTGACCATGGCCGATGGCACCACCTGCCTTCTGGCCAGCGGCCAGGCCTTCGAGACCATGGCCGAGCCCCTGCCCGCCTCCGGCGAGGAAGCCTGACCCAGCCCCGCGCCCCCGAACCGTAGGCCGGGCTTCAGCCCGGCACCCCCGCCCTAACTCAAGGCATCCCAGACCAGCTTCACCCCGGTGCAAGTGAGCAGCACATAGGCCAGCGCAAAGAAGGCCCGTTCGGGAATCCGGTGATGCGCCTTGATCCCCAGCCAGGTGCCGATCAGCGCGGCGGGGGCAAGAATGAGGTCGGCCAGCAGGGTCTGGACGGTGAAGATGCCGAGAAAGCTGTAGGGCACCGCCTTGAACAGGTTGATCGCCCAGAACACCAGCACGCTCGACGCCTGGTAGGTGGTCTTGTCGAGCTGCCGGCCCAGCAGGTAGACGGCGGCGGGCGGCCCGCCGGCATGGCTGACGAAACTGGTGAACCCCGCCACCAGCCCGGCGAGGTAGCCGCCGCGGACCGGCAGGGGCCGCCCGCCCAGGCGGATCCAGCCGCGCTTGACGCTGATCTGCCAGGCCACGAAGCCGATCGAGATCAGCCCGATCAACAGCCGGATCGCATCGTCATCGGTCACCTTGTAAAGCGCGGCCCCCAGCGCCACCCCCGGCAGCGCCCCCAGCATCAGCGCCCGGGACTCGGGCCAGGACCAGCGCTTCCAGTAGGGCCCGAGGCTGGCCACGTCGACCAGCATCAGAAGCGGCAGCATGATGCCCAGCGCCACCCCCGGCGGCAGAACAATCGCCAGAATCGAGGAACTTGCAAAGGCCGCGCCGGATCCGAAACCGGCCTTGGAGATGCCGGCAAAGATCACCGCCGGAAGCGCGATGGCGAAAAATCCGGGTGTGAATTCAAGCATGTCCAAACCCCCTAACTCCCCGTCCTGCCGGGTCTTTAGCGCTATCGCCCTGGTCCTGCCAGTGAGCATGGCAAAATGTGCCGCATTGCAGCGCCCTTGCGCCGCACCGATTTCCGCTCTACCCAATCGGGAAAATTTGACCTGAGCGGAGAGAGACCCATGGCCAGACCCAAGATCGCCCTGATCGGTGCGGGACAGATCGGTGGCACGCTTGCCCACCTCGTTGCACTCAAGGAACTGGGCGATGTCGTCCTGTTCGACATTGCCGAAGGCGTCCCCGAGGGCAAGGCGCTCGACATCGCGGAATCCGGGCCGTCCGAGGGCTTTGACGCCACGCTGAAGGGCACACAGGATTATGCCGATATCGCCGGTGCGGACGTCTGCATCGTCACCGCCGGCGTGCCGCGCAAGCCGGGGATGAGCCGCGACGACCTGCTGGGCATCAACCTCAAGGTGATGAAGTCGGTCGGCGAAGGCATCCGCGACAATGCCCCCGACGCCTTTGTCATCTGCATCACCAACCCGCTCGACGCGATGGTCTGGGCGCTGCGCGAATTCTCGGGCCTGCCGCATGAAAAGGTCTGCGGCATGGCCGGCGTGCTCGACAGCGCGCGGTTCCGCCATTTCCTCGCGACCGAGTTCAACGTGTCGATGAAGGACGTCACCGCCTTCGTGCTGGGCGGCCATGGCGACACCATGGTGCCCTCGGTGCGCTATTCCACCGTCGCCGGCATCCCGCTGCCCGACCTGGTGGCGATGGGCTGGACCACGCAGGAGAAGCTGGACGCCATCGTGCAGCGCACCCGCGACGGCGGCGCCGAGATCGTGGGCCTGCTGAAGACCGGCTCGGCCTTCTATGCGCCCGCCACCAGCGCCATCGAGATGGCGGAAGCCTATCTCAAGGACCAGAAGCGCGTGCTGCCCTGCGCCGCCTGGTGCGATGGCGAGTTCGGGCTGAACGGCATGTATGTCGGCGTGCCCACGGTGATCGGCGCCGGCGGCATCGAGAAGATCGTCAACATCAAGCTCAACAAGACCGAGCAGGAAGGCTTCGACGCCTCGGTCAAGGCGGTCAAGGGGCTGGTCGAGGCCTGCAAGGGGATCGACAACTCTCTGGCCTGATCCGGCTGGATACGCTTTCAAGGGGCGTCCTGCGGGGCGCCCTTTTTCGTATCAAAGCGCCTGCGCGCGCCGACAGGCTGGGGGCTTTGCCCCCGTCCCTGCGGGACTCCCCCAGGATATTTTTGAACCAGAGAAGGACCGGGTCGGTGCGCCGGGGCGCCGTCAGGGCAAATGCGGCAGGCGGGTGTGCAGGTCGGCGTCGAAGGTCTCGGGCGTGAGGTCGGGGAGGTATCCGAGCACCCGCGCGATGGTCGGGGCCGGGTCGAAGGGCGGCTCGAAGAGCAGGCCGAAGGCGCGCAGGCGGGCCAGTGCCACGGCATCCGGTTCGCGCAATTCACGGTGGTATTCGGCCAGCGCCACGGGATCGCCGGCAATGTCCTGGTAGACGCCGATCTGGGCGAGGCGATGGGGCGGCAGCTTGATCAGCTCGGGGTTGACGTCGCGGTAGCGGATCAGCTTGGACAGCCAGTGCAGCCGGGTCAGCCCGTCGAAATGCAACAGCCGCGTCGAGGTGGCGTGGTAGCGCTGCGCCCGGTCCTGGCCCTTGCCGCGATAGGCCCAGTGCAGCCCGGGGCGAAAGTCGCTGCCGGTGGGGGCGGCGTGTTTGCCGGCGGAATGGGCCAGCACCCCGTTGTTGAGCACCGGCGCCAGCGGGCCGAAGATCACCGCATTGTTGTCGACCCCGTCGGAGCGGCGGTTGAGCGCCTTGGTCGAGGTGCGAAACAGCCCGGAAAAGATCGAGGGCACCGGGGCGCCGCGCGCAAAAAGCCGTTCATGCACCGCGAAGTGCAACTCGCAATCCAGCTCGCGCACCACCGCCATTTCTTCGCCCAGAGGCCGGTCCTGCCAGAGAAACTCGTCGGCATCCAGATGCACCAGCCAGTCGGCGCGCGCCCGCACCATCGCCTGTTCGGCGTTGAGGCCCTGGCGGCGGCGGTGCGACTCGGGGCGGCGTTTCGAGGGCGCGGTGGCGCGCCAATGGGCCTTGTCGCAGCGGGTGACGATGGCGCCGGGCACCCCGGCCAGCAGGTCGGCCACCGGGTCGTCGGGGTCGTCGAGGTAGACATGCACCTCGGACGCGCCGGTGCCCAGGTGCCAGCCGACATTGGCCAGCACCAGTTGCGCGGGTTCCTTCGCGGTCATCACGACGGCCCAGGACTGGGTCATGAAGCGGGATCCTTCCGGCTGCGCCGGGACCACCCCGAAAAACGCCTGGGGGCATCATGAATTCGCCGCTCCCGGCGGTCAACCGCAGCCGGTCGGCGCGCGATGGGTCGCCGGGCCGGTCGGGCGGGCCGCGATCCGGCCGGAAGGGCGGCCAAGTCCCTGATTCGCCGGGATGCGCCCTGGATGCCACTCGCGGCGCGGATTTGTGATCACACGCTGAAATCGTGTGATCACAAAAGCCGGAATTTCGGCGCTAACATCCGGTCTGCGACAGAATGGCGTTTAGTTGCCCGGTCTTGTCGTGCAAAAGCAGTTGCAATTGCAGCAAGACGGGACAGATGATCCATGAATATTCATGAGTATCAGGCGAAAGCTCTGCTTCGCTCCTACGGCGCTCCGGTATCGGAAGGGCGCGTGGTGTTGAAGGCGGAAGAGGCCAAGACGAAGGCGGGCGAGATGGACGGCCCGCTCTGGGTGGTCAAGGCCCAGATCCACGCGGGCGGCCGCGGCAAGGGCAGCTTCAAGGAAGCCAGTGCCGGCGAAAAGGGCGGCGTGCGCCTGACAAAATCGGTCGAGGAAGCCGCCGACGAGGCCAAGAAGATGCTGGGCCGCACACTGGTCACCCATCAGACCGGCCCGGCGGGCAAGCAGGTCAACCGCATCTACATCGAGGACGGCTCGGGCATCGAGACCGAGCTTTACCTGGCCCTGCTGGTGGATCGCCAGACCTCTCGCGTGTCCTTTGTCTGCTCGACCGAGGGCGGGATGGACATCGAGGAGGTGGCGGCCTCGACCCCCGACAAGATCCTCAGCTTCTCGGTCGATCCGGCCGCCGGCTACCAGCCGTTTCATGGCCGTCGCATCGCCTTCGCCCTTGGCCTTGAGGGCAAGCAGGTGAAGCAATGCGTGGGCCTGATGGGGCTGCTCTACCAGGCCTTCATCGAGAAAGACATGGAGATGCTGGAGATCAACCCGCTGATCGTCACCGATGGCGGCGACCTCAAGGTTCTGGATGCCAAGATCAGCTTTGACGGCAACGCGATCTATCGCCACCCCGACATCGCCGAGCTGCGCGACACCACCGAGGAAGACAGCAAGGAGCTGGAAGCCTCGAAATACGACCTCAACTACATCGCGCTGGACGGCGAGATCGGCTGCATGGTCAATGGCGCGGGCCTTGCCATGGCGACCATGGACATCATCAAGCTCTACGGCGCCGAGCCTGCCAACTTCCTCGACGTGGGCGGTGGCGCGACCAAGGAGAAGGTGACCGAAGCCTTCAAGATCATCACCTCGGACCCCAACGTCAAAGGCATCCTGGTCAATATCTTCGGCGGCATCATGCGCTGCGACGTCATCGCCGAGGGCGTGATCGCCGCGGTGAAAGAGGTTGGCCTGAAGGTGCCGCTGGTGGTGCGCCTGGAAGGGACCAACGTCGAGAAGGGCAAGGAGATCATCAACAATTCCGATGTTGACGTGATCGCTGCCGACGACCTGAAGGATGGCGCCCAGAAGATCGTGAAAGCGGTGAAAGGCTGACCCGATGCGCGGCGGTTGGACAAATATTGCGATTCTCGCGGAACATGCCGCGGGGCTTGCGGGTTCTTCGGTAAACGGAGGATCCCCCAATGTCGTTTCTGTCCAACGCGCTGCCCGAGAAGGTCAAGTCGAGGCTGCCCGCCACAGCCGGCAAGCGTCTTACGCCGGTCCTCTATGCTTTCGGCATGGTGGCAATCGGCGCGGCGCTTCTGGTGACCAAGCCGCGGATCGGCCAGGTGCCGGAATCGCGGCTCTCGGGCGACACGCCTGCCCGCAGCCGTCTTGGCAGGGCGGCGCAGCGCACCCGCGACGCGACCGGCACCTTCGCGCCGACCAATGTGACCGACTCGATCGGGCGGTCGCTGCTGATCGGCGGCGTGGCCCTGATACTGACGCGCGTGCTGGACGAGGCCCTGGGCTCCGACCGGTAACCTGCGCCGCGCTATCCCTGAAAGTCATCCGGCAGAGTGCGCCTCGCGGCAGCGCTCTGCCTTTTTGCATCCACGGCCCGCATGTCGCGGTGCCGCCCCGGAAATCACGCCGCGTCGTCGCGGCCGTTTAAGGAGAACGCCAACATGGCAGTCCTTGTCGACGAAAACACCAAAGTCATCTGTCAGGGCCTCACCGGCTCGCAGGGCACATTCCACACCGAACAGGCCATCGCCTATGGCACCAAGATGGTCGGCGGCGTCACGCCGGGCAAGGGCGGGCAGACGCATCTCGACCTGCCGGTTTTCAACTCGGTGCATGAGGCGCGGCATGTGACCGGGGCCAATGCCTCGGTCATCTATGTGCCGCCGCCCTTTGCCGCCGATTCGATCCTCGAGGCGATCGACGCCGAGATGGAGTTGATCGTCTGCATCACCGAAGGCATCCCGGTGCTCGACATGATGAAGGTCAAGCGCGCGCTGGAAGGGTCGAAATCGCGGCTGATCGGGCCGAACTGCCCCGGGGTCATCACGCCCGACGCCTGCAAGATCGGCATCATGCCGGGCCATATCCACAAGCGCGGATCCTGCGGCGTGGTCTCGCGCTCGGGGACCCTCACCTACGAGGCGGTCAAGCAGACCTCGGACCTCGGCCTTGGCCAGTCCAGCGCGGTCGGCATCGGCGGCGACCCGATCAAGGGGACCGAGCATATCGACGTGCTCGAGATGTTCCTGGCCGATGACGAGACCACCTCGATCATCATGATCGGCGAGATCGGCGGATCGGCGGAAGAGGAAGCGGCGGAATTCCTGGCCTCGGAAAAGAAGAAGGGCCGCTGGAAACCCACCGCGGGCTTCATTGCCGGGCGCACCGCACCTCCGGGCCGGCGCATGGGCCATGCGGGCGCGATCGTCGCCGGTGGCAAGGGCGGCGCCGAGGACAAGATCGAGGCGATGCGCAGCGCCGGCATCGTGGTGGCCGACAGCCCGGCAACGCTGGGCGAGGCGGTCAAGGAAGCCATCGACAAGGGCTGACCCTGTCAGGCGGTGAAATATAGCCTATGGTAGGGCGGGGCCCCCCCGCCCCGCCCGATGAAGTCAACCGGTTCACGTTCGCCAAAGGTGCCAAGATGACCGACCAAAGCCCCAATGATCTTTTCCATGCCTCGAGCTTCATGCAGGGGCACAATGCGGAATACCTCGACCAGCTTTATGCAAGATACGCCACTGATCCGGCGTCGGTGGATGAAGCCTGGCAGGAGTTCTTCCGCCAATTGGGCGATGCGGACCTGGACGTCAAGAAAGAGGCGCAGGGGCCAAGCTGGGCGCGCACCGACTGGCCGCCGATGCCGCATGACGAGCTGACCGCGGCGCTGACCGGCGAATGGCCGGTCGCCCCGGTCGAGACCCGCGCCGCGGGCAAGAAGATCGTCGAGAAGGCCAAGGCCCAGGGCATCGAGCTGACCGATGCGCAGATCCAGCGCGCCGTGCTCGACAGCATCCGGGCACTGATGCTGATCCGGGCCTACCGCATCCGCGGCCACCTGGCCGCCGATCTCGACCCGCTGAACCTGCGCGACGAGACCCCGCATCCCGAGCTCGAGCCCAAGACCTATGGCTTCACCGGCGCCGACATGGACCGGCCGATCTTCATCGACAACGTGCTGGGGTTGCAGATCGCCTCGATGCGGCAGATCGTCGATATCGTCAAAAGCACCTATTGCGGCACCTTCGCGCTGCAGTACATGCATATCTCCGACCCCGAGCAGAGCGCCTGGCTGAAAGAGCGCATCGAGGGCTACGGCAAGGAAGTGAAATTCACCCGCGAGGGCCGCAAGGCGATCCTCAACAAGATGGTCGAGGCCGAGGGCTTCGAGAAATTCCTGCACGTCAAGTACATGGGCACCAAGCGCTTCGGCCTTGACGGCGGCGAAAGCCTGATCCCGGCGATGGAGCAGATCATCAAGCGCGGCGGCGCGCTGGGGGTCAAGGAAATCGTCATCGGCATGCCGCACCGCGGCCGGCTGAGCGTGCTGGCCAACGTGATGCAAAAGCCCTACCGGGCGATCTTCAACGAATTCCAGGGCGGCAGCTTCAAACCCGACGAGGTGGATGGCTCGGGCGACGTGAAATACCACCTCGGCGCCTCGTCCGACCGCGACTTCGACGGCAATTCGGTACACCTGAGCCTGACCGCCAACCCCAGCCACCTCGAGGCGGTAAACCCGGTGGTGCTGGGCAAGGCGCGCGCCAAGCAGGACCAGCTGGGCGATGCCGAGCACAGCAAGGTGATCCCGATCCTGCTGCATGGCGACGCGGCCTTTGCCGGCCAGGGCGTGGTGGCGGAATGTTTCGCCCTGTCGGGCCTGCGCGGCCACCGCACCGGCGGCACCATTCACGTCGTGGTCAACAACCAGATCGGCTTTACCACGGCGCCGCATTTCAGCCGCTCCAGCCCCTATCCCACCGACAACGCGCTGGTGGTGGAAGCGCCGATCTTCCACGTCAACGGCGACGACCCCGAGGCGGTGGTCCATGCCGCCAAGGTGGCGACCGAGTTCCGCCAGAAGTTCCTGAAGGACGTGGTCATCGACATCTTCTGTTATCGCCGCTTCGGCCATAACGAAGGCGACGAGCCGATGTTCACCAACCCGATCATGTACAAGAAGATCAAGGGTCACAAGACGACGCTCTCGCTCTATACCGAGCGGCTGGTCAAGGATGGCTTGATCCCCGAGGGCGAGATCGAGGACATGAAGGCCGCCTTCCAGGCGCATCTGAACGAGGAATTCGAGGCCGGCAAGGACTACAAGCCCAACAAGGCCGACTGGCTGGACGGCAAGTGGTCGCATCTCGACCGGCGCAGCGAAGAGGACTACCAGCGCGGCGAAACCGCGATCAAGCCCGAGACGCTGGAAGAGGTGGGGACTGCGCTGACCCGCCTGCCCGAGGGCTATCCGGTGCACCGCACGGTGGCCCGCATCCTCGACGCCAAGAAGGAGATGTTCTCGACCGGCAAGGGCTTTGACTGGGCCACCGCCGAGGCGCTGGCCTTCGGCTCGCTGCTGACCGAGGGCTACCCGGTGCGGCTGTCGGGCCAGGATTCGGCGCGCGGCACCTTCTCACAGCGCCATTCGGCGATCATCAACCAGAACACCGAAGAGCGCTACTACCCGCTCAACCACATCCGCGAGGGCCAGGCGCGCTATGACGTGATCGACAGCGCCCTGTCGGAATATGCGGTCAGCGGTTTCGAGTACGGCTATTCGCTGGCCGAACCCAATGCGCTGGTCGCCTGGGAGGCGCAGTTCGGCGATTTCGCCAATGGCGCGCAGATCATGTTCGACCAGTTCATCAGCTCAGGCGAATCGAAGTGGCTGCGGATGTCGGGCCTCGTCTGCCTGCTGCCGCATGGCTACGAGGGCCAGGGGCCGGAACACTCCTCGGCCCGGCTGGAACGCTTTTTGCAGATGTGCGGCCAGGACAACTGGATCGTGGCCAATTGCACCACGCCGGCCAACTACTTCCACATCCTGCGCCGCCAGATCCACCGCACCTTCCGCAAGCCCTTGATCCTGATGACGCCGAAATCGCTTCTGCGCCACAAGATGGCGATCTCCGAGGCGACCGACATGGTCACCGGGTCGAGCTTTCACCGCGTGCTCTGGGACGATGCCCAGAAGGGCAATTCCGAGACCGAGCTGGTCGCCGACGATCAGGTCAAGCGCGTGGTGATGTGTTCCGGCAAGGTCTACTACGACCTGCTCGAGGAACGCGACGCGCGCGGCATCAACGACATCTACCTGATGCGCTTCGAGCAGTTCTATCCCTTCCCGGCGATCTCGGCGGTGAAAGAGCTCGAGCGGTTCAAGCAGGCCGAGATGGTCTGGTGCCAGGAAGAACCCAAGAACCAGGGCGGCTGGTCCTTCATGGAGCCCAACCTGGAATGGGTGCTCAACCGGATCAAGGCCAGGAACAAGCGCCCGTCCTATGTCGGCCGCTCGGCCAGCGCCTCGCCGGCGACCGGCCTCGCAAGCCAACACAAAGCCCAACAACAAGCGCTGGTCGACCAGGCGCTGACGATCGAAGGAAAGTAACGTCATGCCAACCGAAGTTCGCGTCCCCACCCTTGGCGAATCCGTGACCGAGGCCACCGTCGCCACCTGGTTCAAGAAACCCGGCGATTCCGTTGCGGTCGATGAAATGCTCTGCGAGCTGGAAACCGACAAGGTGACGGTGGAAGTGCCCTCGCCCGTCACCGGAGTCCTGTCCGATATCGTCGCCGAGGAAGGCCAGACCGTGGGCGTCGATGCGCTCTTGGCCAATATCGCCGAATCGGGCGAGGCCGGGGCGGCCCAGCCCGAAGAGCGCAAGGAAACCGCCCGCGCCGAACCCAAGCCGGCCGAGAAGGGCGACGGCGGCGGCAAGAGCGTCGACGTCATGGTGCCGACGCTGGGCGAGTCGGTGAGCGAGGCGACCGTCTCGACCTGGTTCAAGAAGGTCGGCGATACCGTGGCCCAGGACGAGATGCTCTGCGAGCTCGAGACCGACAAGGTCAGCGTCGAGGTCCCCGCCCCCGCCGCCGGTGTCCTGACCGAGATCGTCGCCAAGGAAGGCGGCACGGTCGAGGCCTCCGCCAGGCTGGCGGTGATCTCCTCCGACGGCAGCGCGGCGGCCTCCGACGACGAGGAGGTCGAACATCCCGGCGGCGGCAGCCAGTACACCACGCCCCCCGCCGGCCGCGCCCAGGAGGATGTCGAGGACGCGCCCTCGGCCAAGAAGGCGATGGCCGAGAAGGGTCTCACGCGCGATCAGGTGCAGGGCTCTGGCCGCGATGGCCGGGTGATGAAGGAAGACGTGGCCCGCGCCGTGGCCGCCGCCTCGACCGCCGCCCCCGCCGCCTCGGCCCCCGCCAGCGCCCCGCGCGCGCCGGTCGCCGCCGAGGATGCCGCCCGCGAGGAACGGGTCAAGATGACCCGGTTGCGCCAGACCATCGCGCGCCGCCTCAAGGACGCGCAGAACGCCGCCGCGATCCTGACCACCTTCAACGAGGTGGACATGACGGAGGTCATGGCCCTGCGCAAGGAGTACAAGGATCTCTTCGAGAAGAAGCACGGCGTGAAGCTGGGCTTCATGTCGTTCTTTACCAAGGCCTGCTGCCACGCGCTGAACGAGGTTCCCGAGGTCAATGCCGAGATCGACGGCACCGACATCGTTTACAAGAACTTCGTCCACATGGGCATCGCCGCCGGCACGCCGCAGGGCCTGGTCGTCCCGGTGATCCGCGACGCCGACCAGATGAGCTTTGCCGAGATCGAGAAGGCCATCGCCGAAAAGGGCAAGCGCGCCCGCGACGGCAAGCTCTCGATGGCGGAAATGCAGGGCGGGACCTTCACGATTTCCAACGGCGGCGTCTATGGCTCGCTGATGTCCTCGCCGATCCTCAACCCGCCGCAGTCCGGCATCCTCGGCATGCACAAGATCCAGGACCGCCCGATGGTGGTGGGCGGCGAGATCAGGATCCGCCCGATGATGTACCTCGCCTTGTCCTACGATCACCGCATCGTCGATGGCAAGGGCGCGGTGACCTTCCTCGTGCGCGTCAAGGAAGCGCTGGAAGACCCGCGGCGGTTGCTGATGGATTTGTAAGAGGTGCGCCGTAAAGGCACACCCTACGCCAACCTGTAGGGTGCGCATTCACTGCGCACCTTCCACCCGGCGGAGAAGACATGACCCCCGAACTCACCGCCCTTGCCCTTGCCGCGCTGCTCCAGATCGGCCAGATCGCCCTCATGGCGATCCCGGCCAATCTCGAGCTCGGCACCGCCAAGACGCTCTCCCCGCGCGATCCCGGCCGGATGGACAAACCGCTGATGGAACAGGTCAGCCCCCGCACCGGCCGCCTCTACCGGGCGATGAACAACCACTTCGAGAGCCTGCTGCTCTTTGCCATCGCCACCCTCACCGTCACCTTCGCCGACAAGGGCAGCGGCCTCACCGCCGCCGCCTGCGGCCTCTACCTTGTCGCGCGCCTGCTCTATATCCCGGCCTATGCCTTCGGCTGGGTGCCCTGGCGCTCGGTCTTCTGGGCGCTGGGCCTTCTGGCCATCCTCATCCTGCTGGCGGCCGCCCTGCTATGAGCGCACCCCGCCTCTTCTCTGGTTCAAAAATATCCCGGGGGGTTCGGGGGGCTGGCCCCCCGTCCCCGGGCAACGAAAGGACTTAACCTATGGCAAGTTATGACGTGATCATCATCGGTTCCGGCCCCGGCGGCTATGTCGCCGCGATCCGCGCCGCGCAGCTGGGGCTGAAGACCGCCTGCGTCGAAGGCCGCGACACCCTGGGCGGCACCTGTCTCAACGTCGGCTGCATCCCGTCCAAGGCGCTGCTCCATGCCAGCCACCAGTTGCACGAGGCCGAGCACAACTTTGCCAAGATGGGCCTGAAGGGCAAATCCCCCAGCGTCGACTGGAAACAGATGCTGGCCTACAAGGACGACACCATCGGCCAGAACACCAAGGGCATCGAGTTCCTGTTCAAGAAGAACAAGGTCGACTGGCTCAAGGGCTGGGGCTCGATCCCCGAACCCGGCAAGGTCAAGGTCGGCGACGAGGTGCATGAGGCCAAGAACATCATCATCGCGACCGGGTCCGAGGCCTCGCCGGTGCCGGGCGCCGATGTGACGGTGGATGAAAAGGTCGTGGTGACCTCCACCGGCGCGCTGGAACTGGGCAAGGTGCCGAAGTCGCTGATCGTGATCGGCGCCGGCGTGATCGGGCTGGAAATGGGTTCGGTCTATGCCAGGCTGGGTTCGGAGGTGCAGGTGATCGAATACCTCGACCACATCACCCCCGGCATGGACGGCGACGTGCAGAAGCACTTCAGGAAACTGCTGGAAAAGCAGGGGCTCAGCTTCACTCTCGGCGCCGCGGTCTCGCGCGTCGAGGCCTCCAAGAGCAAGGCCAAGGTCACCTACAAGCTGCGCAAGGACGACAGCGAGCACACCGCCGAGGCCGACGTGGTGCTCTGCGCCACCGGGCGGCGGCCCTATACCGACGGGCTGGGGCTCGAGGCGCTGGGCATCGAGACCACCAAGGGCGGCCAGATCAAGGTGGGCGACCAGTGGCAGACCAGCGTCAAGGGCATCCATGCCATCGGCGACGCCATCGAGGGCCCGATGCTGGCCCACAAGGCGGAAGACGAGGGCATGGCCTGCGCCGAGGTGCTGGCGGGCAAGCATGGCCATGTGAACTACGGCGTGATCCCCTCGGTGATCTACACCCACCCCGAGGTGTCCAGCGTCGGCAAGACCGAGGCGCAACTGAAAGAGGAAGGCCGCGCCTACAAGGTCGGCAAGTTCTCCTTCATGGGCAATGGCCGGGCCAAGGCGGTCTTTGCCGGCGACGGCTTCGTCAAGCTCCTGGCCGACAAGGAGACCGACCGCATCCTCGGCTGCCACATCATCGGCCCCAGCGCGGGCGACCTGATCCACGAGATCTGCGTGGCAATGGAATTCGGCGCCTCGGCCGAAGATGTGGCGCTGACCTGCCACGCGCATCCGACCTTCTCGGAAGCGGTGCGCGAGGCGGCACTGGCCTGCGGCGACGGCGCGATCCACATGTGACGGCGCTGCCGGTGGCCGTGCACCGCGGCCACCGGCGCAACCAAAAGTCATCAATGACTTTTGAGAATTTCCGTTGACGGAAATTCCCCCGCTCAGCGGGTCGGGAAAGCGCTGAACCCGGCCTCGCGCATCAGCACCTGCGAGCGCGCCTCGACCACCTCCTCGAGATCCTGCATGAACTCCGCCCGGCCCTTGCCCGGCGGGATCGGCTCGAGGAATTCCACCACCGCCAGCCCCGGCTTGCGCAGGATGCCCTTGCGCGGCCAGAAGACGCCCACGTTGGTGGCCGCAGGCACGCAAGCCTGGCCCAGTTCGGCATAGAGCACATGGCTGCCCATCTTGTAGGGCAGGTAGCGGTCGGGCGCGACGCGGGTGCCCTGGGGGTAGATCACCAGTTGCCCGGGGATGGCCTGCCCCGCCGCCACGTCCTCCACCATCTTCCTGATCGCCGCGCCGCGCTTGCCGCGCTCGACCGGAACGCAGCCGATACGCCGGGCATATTGGCCGATGAAGGGCATCCAGAGCAATTCGCGCTTCATGATGAACTTGGCGGCAGGCAGGGCATCGTAGAGCAGGATGATGTCGAGGAAACTCTGGTGCTTGGCGGCTACCATGACCTCGCCCCGCGGCACCGGCCCGCGCACCTCGGTCTTCAGGCCCACCATCCAGGCCGCACTCCAGCGCACCCAGCGGCAATAGGACTTGCAGGCCCAGACCGCGCCCTTGCGGCTGACCAGAGCCAGCGGGAAAAAGCCCACGCCCATCAGCGCCATCATCGCATACATCTGGGTCACGAAGATCAGCGAGCGGGTGTATTGCATCAGCTCAGGTCCTCCAGCACGCGCATCGCCGCCCAGCGGGTGGCGGCAAAGGCCACCACCGCCGCCAGGGGCGGCACGAGGAAGGGCCAGAGCCAGTTCAGCCCCTGGAACCGCAGCCCGGTCAGGATGCCCGCCTCGGCCCCCGCCGAGGGCAGCAGCAGCACCGCCAGCAGCCCCGCCAGCACCCCGGCGAAGGCACCGATCAGGGTGCGGATGGTAAAGCGGCGCACGAAGGCGCGGGCGATATAGGTATCGGTCGCGCCGACCAGCCGCAGCACCTGGATCACCTGCGCATTGGCGGCCAGGGCGGCATTGGCCGCAAGGGTGATCATCGCCCCCATGGCGCCGAAGATCAGCCCGATCGCCAGCCAGCCGAGGATCTTCAGCCGCCCCGCCGCCTCGACCAGCGGCCGGCGCCAGCGGGTGTGATCGTCGAGCACCGCGCCGGGCAGTTCGGCCTGCAGCCGCAGCCGCAGCCCGTCGCCGTCGTAGCCCTCGCCGGTCTCGCGGATCTCGATCAGTTGCGGCACCGGCAGGCTTTCGACCGGCAGGTCGGGGCCGAACCAGGGTTCGAGCAGGGCGCGTTGTTCATCCGGTGACAAGGCTCGCGCCTCGGCCACGCCGGGGGTCTGCGACAGGATCGCAAGGGCCCGCTCGGTCTGGGCCGCCATCTGGCCCGCGGGGGCCGAGATGCGCAGCGTGGCGCTGCCCGCCAGCGCATCGCGCCAATTGGTGGCCAGCCGCCCCGAGGCCATCGACAGCGCCAGCGCGAAGACCGCGAGAAAGGCCATGGCCCCCGAGGTGAAGATCGTCAGCCGCGCGGTGAACCCGGTCGGCGGCACCACCCGGTCGGCGCCGGTATCGACCGAGAGCATGTCGCTCAGCGCCGTGAGCTTGAACCGGCTCACAGGTCCGCCCCCGCCAGTTGCAGCCGCCGCTGCGAGATGCGCAGCACCCGGGCCTGCACATGGCTCTTGGCGGCGCGGATCAGCCCGAGGTCATGGGTGGCGATCATGATCGTCTTGCCCATCTTGTTCAACTCGACCAGCAGTTGCAGCAGCCGCTGCGACATCTCCCAATCGACGTTGCCGGTGGGCTCGTCCGCCAGCACCACGTCGGGCGACAGGATCAGTGCGCGTGCCAGTGCCGCGCGTTGGCGTTCGCCGCCCGAAAGCTCCGGCGGCAGGGCGCCGGTGCGGTCCGACAGCCCGACCCAGCCCATCAGCTCCTTGAGATTGGCCTGCGCCTCCAGCCGGTCCTGGCCCGAGACCGCCAGCGGCAGCGCGATATTCTCGGCCAGAGGCAGGTGGTCGAGGAACTGGCAGTCCTGGTGGACCACGCCGATCCGGCGGCGGGCAAAGGCGATGCCGTCGCGGCTCAGCTCGCGCACGTCCTGGTTGAACAGCCGCACATGCCCGGCGGTGGGCACCAGCGCGCCGTAACAGAGTTTCAGGAAGGTGGTCTTGCCCGCGCCCGAGGGGCCGGTCAGGAAATGGAACGATCCCGGCGCCAGTCGCAGCGAGATGCCGGTGAGCAGCTCGCCCCCGCCATAGCTGTAGCCCACTTCATCAAGATCGATCACGCTCTGCCCTGCTCCGGTGCGGTTTCGGTGGATGGCCTGTAATGCAACAGCCATAGGGCACATGCAATCCGCCGCTCCGGGCGGCTTGCGCTTTTCCTTGCCGATTTCCCCACTTATGATGCAAGCCTGAGGCCGGGCAAGCACCCGGACGAGCGACAGGTGGGTGACATGCGGCTGAACTGCCCCAATTGCAATGCGCAATACGAGGTTCCTGACGACGTGATCCCGGAGGATGGCCGGGACGTGCAATGTTCCAATTGCGGCAAGACCTGGTTCCAGGAGGCCGCGGGACGGCAGCCGAAGGACGAGCGGGATCCGGCCAATCAATCGGCCCATCCCGAGCCTGAACCGGAGCCTGAGCCCGACCCTGAGCCGGAGCCCGAACCCGCCCCCCGTGTTGCACCCGCCCCGGCGCCCGCGCCCGCGCCGCCGGTCGCGCCGCCGCCTTCCGCCAAGCCCCGCCAGCTCGACCCCGAGGTGGCCAGCGTGCTGCGCGAGGAGGCCGAGCGAGAGGCAAGGGTGCGCGATGCCGAGCGCGGCGTGGTGGAAAGCCAGCCCGACCTGGGGCTCGACGACATGGGCCCGCCCGAGAACGAGGCCGACCTGCGCGCGCGCCAGGCCCGCGAACGCATGGCCCGGCTGCGCGGCGAGGATCCCGACACGCCCGATGTCGCCGCGGCGGCGGCAGCGGCCAGCGGTTCGCGCCGCGACCTGCTGCCGGATATCGAGGAGATCAACTCGACCCTGCGCTCGACCGACCAGCCCCGGCGCGGCGAGGCCAGCGAAGAGATCGCCGCCGCCCCCGAGCGCGAGGCGCGGTCGGGCTTCCGGCGCGGCTTCCTGACGGTGCTGGGGATCGGGGTGCTGGCGCTGGCACTCTATCTCTATGCCGATACCATCGCCGCGGCGGTTCCGGCGGCGGAACCCGCGCTGACCGCCTATGTCGGCTGGGTCGACGGGCTGCGCGGCTGGCTTGACGCGCGGGTGCTGGCCGGGCTGCAATGGCTCGACAGCATGGCCTCCGAAAGCCCCGCCCCCGGCCAGTAGCGCACCGATCTGTCAACAGATCGGCACCGATCCATTGATGGATCGGCCCGGCGCGGGGTCAGAAGCGGTCGAGCAGGCGTTCGAGGTAGTTGCGCTCGATCTCCGGGCGCTCGCCCTCGCCCGAACGACGGCGGATCTCGTCCAGAAGCTCGCGCGCGCGGCGATAGACATCCTCGCCCTGCAACAGGTTGTCCTCGCTCGAGATCGAGCCGGTATTGCCCTGGTTGCGGCCCAGCGGATCGCGGCGCTCGCTGTCCTGGGCGCCCGCGGTGTCGCCCTGCCCGCCCTGTTCGCGCTGTTCCTCGGCCATTGCCTCGCCCAGGTTGCGCATCCCCTCGCGCAGCGCTTCCATCGCCTCGGCCTGGCGGTCGATCGCCTCGGCCAGGTCGTTGTCGCGCAGCGCCCGTTCGGCGCCATCCATCGCCCGCTCGGCATCCTCCAGCGCCTGCTCGGCCCGGCGCCCGGCCTCGGTGCCCTGACCGGGCAGCGCGCCGCGCTGGCGCTCGACCTCGCGCCGCAGCGCCTCCTGCCGGTCGGCAAGGCCCTCGCGGCCGGATTGCGCCTGGTCCCGGCCCTCTTGATCGCCCTGGCCCTGGCCCTCGCCCTGCTGGTGCTGCTCGCCCTGGCCCTGGCTGCCGTCGCGGCCCTGGTTCTGCTGGCTCTGGCCCTGGTTGGCGCCGGGGTTGAACTGTTCCTGCAGGTCGCGGAAGGCCTGGTCGCTGAGGCCCTGCTGGTCGCGCAGGGTCTCGGCCAGCCCGTCCATCGCCTGTTGGCCCGGCGATTGCTGGCCCTGGCCCTGCTGGCCCTGGGTCACCTGCATGTTTTCCAGAAGCTGCTGCAACTCGGCCAGCGCCTGTTCGGCCTCGGCCATGCGGCCCTGTTCCATCAATTCCTGGATCCGGTCCATCATGCGCTGCAGGTCGTCCTGGGTCATCTGCATCATGTTGTCCGGGTTCTGCGCCATTTCCGGGTTTTCTTCCCCCTCCTCGCGCTGCTGCTGGGCCAGCTGGCGCATGTAGTCCTGGGTCGCGTCGCGCAATTCCTGCATCAGCTCGGCAATCTCCTGCTCGGAGGCGCCGTTCTTCATCGCCTCGGCCAGACGCTCCTGCGCGCGGCGCAGCCGTTCCAGCGCATCCGAGAGGTCGCCGTCTTCCAGCAGCACCGCCAGGTCCCACATCGCGGCGGCCAGTTCGTCGCGCTGGGCCGCGCTCATGCCGGCCTCGGTGAAGGCTTCCAGCCGCCGCTGGATGGTGCGCATCCGCAGGTAGGGCGCGGCGGTGCGGAAGACCTCTTCGGGCTTGTAGGTGATCGCCCGCAGGATCTGGGCAATCGCCGGCGCATTGGCGCGCGACCACAGCAGCGCCCGGCGCTGGTCGATGATCGCGGCGGCAAAGGGGTCGAAGAAGCGCCGGCCGGGCAGCGGCACCTCGAGCACATGCGGCACGCTTTGCTGGTTCAGGTCGTCGCGCACGCCGAGCTCGATCCTGACCGGCAGATTGGCCCAGGGATGTTCCGAGAAATCCTCGACCAGGGTCTCGGTGAACGCCGCCCGCGAGCCGGAGATCGGCAGCGGCAGCGGCACCACCAGCGCCTCGCGCGGCTCAGGATCGGTCGCCAGCCCGTAGCGGCGGTCGAGTGCGCCCATGTCGAGGGTGATGCGGGCCTGTCCTTCGCGGACGCCGTAATCGTCGCTGGCCTCGAAGGGCAGCGACATCTCGCCGCGCGCGGCGGTGGTGATCTCGTCGGTGGCCTGCACCCTCGGGGCGGTATCCTTGGCCAGCGTGATCTCCCAGCGGCGCCCGCCGGGGCCGTCGATCACAAGCTCGCCGGGGCGCGTCACGTCAAAGCTCTGCGCGGATTCGGCCACGCTGGGCAGGTCCTCGGTGCGCCCCGAGACGGTCTCAGTGACGGTCAGCGCGCCCGGCTCGCCGTAAAGCCGCAGGGTGATGCGGCTGCCCTCGGCCAGTTCCAGCGCGGCGCCGTCCAGATCGGCGAGGTAGAGCGACGGCAGGCCGGTATAGACCGGCGGTTCGACCCAGCCTTCCCAGGTGGGCCCCGAGGCCAGGGCGGCGCCGCCGGGGGTCATGGTGGTGACCGAGGTGACCTTCCAGAACGACCCGAAGAGCAGCGCCACCGCCAGCGCCAGCACCGCCACGTAGCGCAGCGCGAAGGGATCGCGGCGCGACACCCGCAGGTCGGGACGGACGGCGCGGGCCGATGCGGCGCGTTCGGCCATGCGGGCCTGGTGCGCGCGCCAGACCGCGACCGAGGCGGCATCGGTGCCGCCGATCGCCTGGCTGTCGCGCAGGGTCTGCAGCGGGCGGCCCTTGAGCGAGCCGTCCAGCCGGTCCAGCGCATCCTGACGGCGCGGCCAGCGCATCTGGCGGATGCCATGGCCGAAGGCCACCAGCGCCGCCAGCGCGAAGCCGGTGATCAGCACCCAGACCGCCTCGAGCGCGAGGTGATCCTGCGCGCCCAGCATCAGCAGCGCCAGCGCCAGCAGCGCCACCGACCACAGCGGCCAGAAGGCGCGCGTGATGCGCTCGGCCAGCAGGCCGAGCCATGTCAGCGTGACCGCACCGCGGATCTTCGCCAGGCTCTCAAGGTAGCGCGCTTCGGGAATGTCACCGCTCCATCTCTCAGGCGGCCGGGACGCGGGTCTGCGTCAGAGCCACGGAGGGATGGTATCGCGATTTATGATTTCGTCAAAGGTCGGGCGGGCCCGGATGACAGCAAATTTATCATCCCGGACCAGAACCTCGGGGACCAGCGGCCGGGTGTTGTATTCGCTGGCCATCACCGCGCCGTAGGCCCCGGCCGAGCGAAAGGCGACCAGGTCACCGGCTTTCAGCGGCGGCATCATCCGCGCCTTGGCAAAGGTATCGCCGGTCTCGCAGACCGGGCCGACGATGTCATGCGGCGTCTGCTCCACCCCCGGTTCGGGTTCGCGCAGCGGCACGATCTCGTGCCAGGCATCGTACATCGCGGGGCGGATCAGGTCGTTCATCGCCGCGTCGAGGATCAGGAATTGGCGGTCCTCGCCCTGTTTCAGGTAAATCACCTTCGACACCAGGATGCCGGCGTTTCCGGCGATCAGCCGCCCCGGCTCGATTTCGATCTCGCAGCCCAGGTGGCCCACGGTGTCCTTGATCATCCGGCCATATTCCACCGGCAAGGGCGGCGCGGCGTTCGAGCGGGCATAGGGAATGCCCAGGCCGCCGCCCAGGTCGAGCCGCCGGATGTCGTGACCATCGGCGCGCAGCACCTCGGTCAGCTCGGCCACCTTGGCATAGGCCTGGCGGAAGGGCTCGAGCTGGGTGAGCTGGCTGCCGATATGCACGTCGATGCCGATCACCTCGATGCCGGGAAGGGCTGCGGCAAGGGCATAGACCTCGCGCGCGCGGCTGATCGGAATGCCGAACTTGTTCTCCGATTTGCCGGTGGCGATCTTGGCATGGGTCTGGGCGTCGACATCGGGGTTGACGCGAATGGTGATCGGCGCGGTCATGTCCAGCGCGGTGGCGATCTCGGAGATCACCTCCATCTCGGGCTCGCTCTCGACGTTGAACTGGCGGATGCCGCCGGTCAGGGCGGTGCGGATCTCGTCGCGCGTCTTGCCGACGCCGGAGAAGACGATTCGCTCGCCCGGCACCCCGGCGGCGACGGCGCGGGCGTATTCGCCGCCCGAGACCACGTCCATGCCCGCCCCGGCCTCGGCCAGGGTCTTCAGGATCGCCTGGTTGGATGCCGCCTTCATCGCGTAGCAGACCAGGTGCGGCAGCCCGTCGAGCGCTTCGTCGAAGAGCCGGAAGTGGCGCAGCAAGGTCGCCGTGGAATAAAGGTAGAACGGCGTGCCGACCGTGGCGGCAATCTCGGCCACGGGCACGTCTTCGGCGAAGAGCGCGCCGTCGCGGTAGAGAAAATGGTCCATGGCGGCGGTCATGACAAATACCGCCGCCGGGATCAATGGCGATCGCGCGGTGTCAGCCGCCGCGGATCGATTGCTTCTTCGCTTCGCGCGCCTCGTCCTTGGAGTTCTTCGCGCGCCGGGTCTGGTAGGCGATCACGTTGCGGAACACCTTGGCAAAGCGCGGGTTCATCACGCCTTCGCCGGTGGCCAGTTGGTAGAGCGTGTGGAACGGCTTGGTATTGCATTCGACGATCACCGGCCCGTCCTCGGACATGCCGATATCCCAGCCGAGGCAGCCGATATAGGGAAAGAGCATATGCGCTTTCTCGGCGGTCTCTTTCAGCAGGTCGAAATGCGGCAGCCTGAAGCCCTTGAACGGCTTGCCGGAGACCGGGTGGGTCTCGGGATAGGTGGTGTCGGGCCCGGTGCCGCGACGCACGCCCAGCACTTCGCCGGTCTCGAGGTCGATTTTCGCCAGCATCGAGCCGTCCTGCCAGAAATTGTCCGACATCGCCTTGGGCGAGGGGATTTTCCACAGGGCATAGAGCACGCGGGCCTTTCCCTCCTCCTCGACCACCGTGACGGTGCGGATCGAGCCCAGCGCCGGTCCGGCCAGGTCGGTCATGGCGGAATGCTGCTTGACCGTGGATTGGAACAGGAAGCCCTTCTTGCTGTAATCGGCCACGATCTCGCGCGCCATGTCGGCGAGCGGAATGCTCTTGCCGTTGGACAGGTGCAGCGTCTCGCCATCGTCGTCCAGCCGCTCGAAACAGGCGGAGCCTTCGCTGAGCGAGCCCCAGAGCGGCTTGGCAAAGATCGGATAGACCGCGTCTTGCTTGAGAAAGCGCATCACCTCGTCCTCGGTGCGCAGCGCCGGGATGTCGCCAAAGGCGCGATCCTTGTGGGCCACGGCCTGGGTCCGGGTGGTCGGCACGCCGAAGCTTTTCAGCGTATTGGTCAGCATGACCTTGTTGGACAGGAACTTGCCCATCACCGGCAGCGTGTCGGGCGACATTTTCGCGCTGAGATCGGTGCTGGCCTTGACGCCGATGAACTCCGCCCGCTGGGCGGCGGTCAGGCGTTTGTCATAAACCTGGAAGTCGTAATATTCGTTCGGGCGCAGCTTGGTACCCTTGGCCTTGAGGCTCAGGATCTGGCCCAGTTGCGTGAAAGGCCCGACACCGGCTTCCCGGGCGACCCGGACAAGTGTCGGGGACTCCGGAGCTTTCTTGGCCTGCGGCGCAACCAGGAGTGTCTTGTCAACGATTGTGGCGGTCATCATCTTCTCCGGACTTTCAGCTCTGCTATGATCTGAATGCCGGGTGAATATGGCGTTAATTTGGCAAATCGAAACAATCAGCGGGGCAATTCGGGGATTGGGGCGCATTTGCCGACAATTTTAACGGCGTTTGCAGGACAACACGGCTGATCTGAGGAGACCTTCAACGCTCAGCCCCCGCGCGGAGTCAAGGCCGCAGGCCGCCGCGCATCGCCGAGCCGCCCCCCGGCACGGCGATTTGGTTGCCGGCAGCGCGTCGCTGGGGGCTATTGCGGGGTGGCAGCCATAAAGCGCTATAGCGAATAGGTTGGATCGCCGCACCGCGGCCCGTCGATGCGCGGCTCGGTGAACAGCCGGTCTGATGGTCGTATCCTTCAGACGTTTCAGCCTGACACCATCCCGCTCTAGGTGACCGGACGTGTCCGCAGGAACAGGTAAAGCGGCAAGCCGCAGGAGACCCCGATGCAAAAAGTCGCCGGGATCGCCCAGAGCGCGGACCAGTTGCGGCGCACCGATACCTCGGCCAGCACCCAGAGCGTCAGGGCGATGGCGGCAATCGTCAGATCCCAGACCAGGCCCGACGTCGCGGCATTGACGTGCCAGGCCTCGATCAGCCCCGAAAGGCTGATGCCATTGGCCCGGAACCAGGCGATGAACCAGGCCATCGGATGCACCGCGCCCCAGACCGCGAGGCCCAGATAGGCCCACCTGAGCAGCGAGATCCCCGCCATCCGGTCAGTTCGACCCGCCGGTGATGCCGACCTCGGCGGTGCCGGTGATGGTGATGCCGGAGGTGCTTTTCTCCTTCGGCCGCTCCGGCGCGCCATCGACGCCACAGGCGGCCAGCGCGGTCAGCGCAGCAAGCATCGTCAGCAATCTCATCCCAGGATCTCCTTCCAGCGGGCCACCTGTTCGCGCACGCGCACGGGCGCCGTTCCGCCGTAGGATATACGCGAGGCGACGGAATTGTGCACGCCCAGAACCTCGAAGACCTCGTCACGAATGGCGGAATGCACCGATTGCATGTCTTCCAAGGTCAGGTCCGGCAGGTCGCAGCCCTTGCCCTCGGCCATGGCCACGAGGCTGCCGGTGACGTGATGCGCCTCGCGGAACGGCATGCCCAGCACCCGCACCAACCAGTCGGCCAGATCGGTCGCGGTGGAGAACCCGGTGGCGGCAGCGGCCTCGAGGCTGTCGCGGTTCGCGGCCATGTCGCGCACCATGCCCTCCATCGCGGCCAGCGCCAGCATCAGGTTGTCGGCGGCGTCGAAGACCTGTTCCTTGTCCTCCTGCATGTCCTTGGAATAGGCCAAGGGCAGGCCCTTCATCACCGTCATCAGCGCCACGTTGGCGCCGAAGATGCGGCCGATCTTGGCGCGGATCAGCTCTGCCGCATCGGGGTTCTTCTTCTGCGGCATGATCGACGAGCCGGTGGAAAAGCGGTCCGAGAGCGTCACGAAACGGAACTGCGCCGAGGACCAGATCACCAACTCCTCGGCCAGGCGCGACAGGTGCATGGCGCAGATCGAGGCGGCGGCGAGGTACTCCAGCGCGAAATCCCGGTCGCTGACCGCATCAAGGCTGTTCGCGGCAGGCCGGTCGAAGCCCAGCGCCTGCGCGGTGGCCTCGCGGTCGATCGGAAACGAGGTGCCGGCCAGCGCGGCGGCGCCCAGAGGGCATTCGTTCATCCGCCGGCGCGCGTCCTGCATGCGCGAACGATCGCGGGCGAACATCTCGACATAGGCCATCATGTGATGGCCCCAGGTCACCGGCTGCGCCACCTGCAGATGGGTGAAGCCGGGCATGACCCACTCCGCCCCGGCCTCGGCCTGGGCGAGGAGCGCGCGCAAGAGCGCGAGGAGCCCCTGGTCCGCCGCGTCCAGCTGATCGCGTACCCAGAGCTTGAAATCGGTCGCCACCTGGTCGTTGCGCGACCGCCCGGTATGCAGCCGCCCGGCGGGTGCGCCGATCAGATCCTTCAGCCGCGCCTCGACATTCATGTGAATGTCCTCCAGCGCGGTGGAGAACTCGAACGGCCCGCCTTCGATCTCTGACAAGATCGTGAGAAGCCCTTCCCTGATGGCTTGCGCATCCTTAGGCTCGATGATGCCCTGAGCGGCCAACATCGCGGCATGTGCGCGCGAGCCTTCGATATCCTGTGCGGCCATCCGCCGGTCGAACCCGATCGAGGCATTGATCGCCTCCATGATCGCGTCCGGCCCGGCGGCAAAGCGGCCGCCCCACATCTGGTTTGAGGATTTGTCTGACATGAAGCTCACCCGTCGGGGATTGAATGTTCTGGCTGTTGCTGCCGCTGTCTATATGGGCTTGGGGGCAAGCGCAAACGCCGCCGACCCCGCCGCACTCGAGGCCCTGCGCGATGCTTCCATGGAAAAGCTGGTGCTCCACCCCGAACCGATGGACCTGGGCGAAACTGCCTTCACCGATTTCGACGGTGGCCCGCTCGACCTGGCGCAGTATCACGGCAAGGTGGTGCTGCTGAACTTCTGGGCGACCTGGTGCGCGCCCTGCCGCAAGGAGATGCCGATGCTGTCGGATCTCCAGACCGGCATGGGCGGCGCCGATTTCGAGGTCGTCACCCTGGCCACCGGGCGCAACCCGGCGCCCTCGATGACGCGGTTCTTCGACTCGATCGGCATCGACAACCTGCCCTTGCACCGCGATCCCGACCAGGCGATTGCCCGCGCCATGGCGGTGCGCGGGTTGCCCACCACGGTGATCCTGAACCGGCAGGGACAAGAAGTCGCACGGCTGGAAGGCGATGCGGATTGGTCCAGCGCCAGCGCCAAGGCCATCCTGGCGGCCCTGATCGACGGGTGAGCCCTTGGAATCGCCCGGGTTTCCCCAGGCACCGGCCAATCGGCAACATTCCGCAGCGTCACGCCGCGCTGCGGCAAAGCTGCAATGCCCTTGCAGAAAAATCTGTTATGATCCTGCCCATGTTCAACCAGGGGCTGCGGTCGGCGTGTGATTCGCCGGGGCCGCGCATGGCCGTTGGCTCACCCGGGGTCCGCCCCGCGACGAAAAAGGATCGGACCCTGATGCGGGACTCGTTGAAACAGGCGCTGGAGGCGTGGCGCACCTGCCTTGAGGTCGGCACACTGACCATTCAGGCGCAGAGCGTCGTCGCCTATCGCGGGCTCGGCCTGCTGGGCGGCTGGTCGGTGGCACCGGACGAAAACGCCCGCATGGTGGCCGAGAAACCCGTGGCCTTCCTGCAGGCCAATCTTGCCGCTGCCACGGCAGTCCTGTCCGGCCGGCGCGCCGACCAGGTGACCCTGGCCTGGATCACGCCGCTGTCGGACGCGGTCAGCTCCAATCGCACGCGCCTGGAAGGCCGGGGCCCTGCCGGTCCGGCCACCTTCTTCAGAACTTCAGCAGGATAACAGGAAAGAGACCCATGAATCTGCTCGTCAAACACCTCGAAATGTCGGCCGCTTGCCTGCGTCTGGCCAATCGGACCTTCGAAAGCCACATGCGCGTCGCGCATGTCTTCATGACCTCGGCTTTCGAGACCGCCGCATCGCTTTCGCCGGTCAACCCGGCGTTCCTCAAACCGGCCAGCAACATGACCGCAGCGCCGGCGCAGCCGGTGGTCAAGGCGGTCGCCGAGGCCCCCGCGGCCCGCAAACCGGCGACAAGAAAGCCCAACGCGGTGAAACCCGCCGCCCGCAAAGCCGAGCCGGTCAAGGCCGAGGCCCCGAAGGTCGTTGCACCCGAACCCGTCGCGGTGAAAGCCGAAGCGCCCAAGGCGGCGCCCGTCGCCAAGGCCGACGCCCCGAAAGCGGCCAATGTCGACACGCCCAAGGCGGCACCCGCGGCCAAGGTCGAAGCCCCCAAGGTCGAAGCCCCGAAGGCTGCGCCGGTGGTCAACGACGAGGCGCCGAAGGCTGCTCCCGTCAAGGACGAAGCGCCGAAAGTCGCGCCGGTGACCAAGGACGAGGCGCCGAAAGCTGCTCCCGTCAAGGACGAAGCGCCCAAAGCCGCGCCGGTGACCAAGGACGAGGCGCCGAAGGCCGCTCCCGTCAAGGACGAAGCGCCCAAAGCCGCGCCCGTGACCAAGGACGAAGCGCCGAAGGCCGCTCCCGCCAAGGACGAGGCGCCGAAGGCCGCTCCGGTCAAGGAGGAGGCGCCGAAAGCCGCTCCGGTCAAGGCGGAGGACACCGCGCGCGCCCGCAAGACCCGCAAGCCCTCGACGCCGCCGGTCATGCCCGCGGCCAGAGCCCAGGGCTCCAAATCCTGATCGATCCGAAACGGCGGCCGCAAGGGCCGCCGTTTCTTCTTTCGGCCACAGGCTGCCGGATCACGACGGCTCGGCGGCGCCCGTGTCACTGTCGTAGGGAAAGGCCACCGACACGCTGTCTTCCTCGAAATCGTCGAAGCTCTTCGACCAGCGCCGGTAGGGCCACCTGAGTTCCAGAAGCCCCTCGCGCGGCCGATACGCCGCGGTATAGAGCGTGCCGAACCCGGCGCCAAAAGCGGTCGAATAGAGCGGCGGGCGCAGGAAGGCGCTGATGAACTTGTCATGCGTCGTCGGGTGCAGGGTCAATTGCTGCAACAGGAAACGCTCACGCTCGACCGTGGCGGTAAAGCGCGCATGGCTCGACCATTCGACCCGCTCCTGGTGGTTGGTGGCCACTGCGGCATGGGTGATCACCGGCTTGCGGTCTGGCGCGAGGTAGGCGGTCACGAAGCGGCGGTCGCGGTCCAGCAGGGTGACGTTGTAGCTCATGTGGCAGGGAATGCGGGTAAGCGCGGCGCTGGCCTCCTCGACGGTGGCACAGGTCTGCAAGACGTAGCGCAGGATCAGCGGCACGCCGAAGCCCTCGCCCACCGCGCGCCTGCCGCCAAAGGTCAGCGAGACGGCAAGACCGGCGTCGTTGACCCCGTCGACCAGCCCGAACAGCCCGTCGGTCAGGCCGATCACCCCCCGCCCCTGCCAGCGGGTCTTCAGCACCACGGCGTCAAAGGCCGCCGGGGCATAGTCGTAATTGCGCACCATGAGCGGCGCATCGCCCGGCCAGATCGCCTGGCTGCACCCCGAGAGATAGGGCGGCGGGCAGTAGAAGCTGAGAAACCGCGCCTGGGAATCGCCGCCGCCGGTCAATTCGCACAACTCGGCCCAGAGGTCGGCGATCTCGGGCATGTATTTCCGGATCGCCCGGCGGCATTCGAGATAGGTCGGACGCGCCGTCAGGCCTTCGCGCGCCCACCACAGGCGGTAGGACGGCCAGTATTCCGCGAAGATCCCGGCGAACTTGGGGCCGGGAAGATCCTCGGAAATGGCGCGGAAGGTCATGGTCATGGCAGTCACATGGACCGGATGGCGACCCGCCGCAAGAGGCGGCGCCGGGCTTGGCGGATCGCGGGGTCATGCGGGGCCGGCCCGGGGCGGACCGGCACCCGGGGTTACATGATCTTGAACGCCGGGTCTTCCAGCACCTTGGCCGACGGCAGGGGACGCGCGTAGTAGGAATTCTTGATCCCGGCGATCCACTGCTTGGCCTTGGGGGTCAGCTGGAAGCTCTTGGTCATCGACCGCCCCCGCGTCACCAGGATGCCGAGGTCGGCGCCCTCGTAGCGGTAATCGCCCGCCTTCAGGATGCGCAGGAAGAAGGCCTCGTCCTCCGATTCCACCGCGCGGCGGTGATAGTCGAAGCGGTCGAAGACCACCTTGCCGTCGGGCAGCATCTTGTAGATGCCCGATTGCGGCGCCTCGGTGATGATGTCGACATTGTCGTCGGTGTGCTTGATGACCATCTGCGACCAGCTGTCGATCATCTCGGGATCGGCCCAGCGGTTGTTCAGTTCCTCGACGTCGAAATCGAAGGGCTTCTTCGAGAATTCCAGCAGGTGAAACAGGAACAGCGGCGCATCCGCATGGGCGAATGCCGCGTGGTTGGTCATCGAGCTTGCGCCGGTGATGCGCGGGTTCAACTCGCCCAGCCAGATGTCGTTGCTCTTCTTGTCGATCAGGAAATCGAGCTCGAAATAGCCGCGATAGCCCTCTTTGCGCAGCTGTTCGCCGAACTTGAAGGTCAGGTCGCGGGCCTGCTGGCGCTGCTTGGGCGTGAAGGCGGTGGCAAAGATCTCGTTCCCGCACCAGCCGCCGCGATAGGGGGTCAGGTCCTTGAAGCCCACAAGCTCGGTCATCAGCGGGCCGACGATGGTGCCCTGGCTGGTGGCGCAGGCCTCGATCGCCGAGCCGCGGCAGTCGATCCGCTTCATGATCTTGATCTCGCCCTCGCCGACGATCTCGTGCTCGTGCTTGCGGAAATCGGCCTCGGACTTGATGAAGAAGGTGGTATGGCCGGAATCGCCGAAGGCCGATTGCAGCACCAGGTCATGGCCCAGGTCGGCCTTGTCGCAGATCTCGCGCAGGTGGTCGTAGTCCTTGACCTCGGACAGGGTGTTGGGCACCGAGGGCACGCCGGCCTTGTTGCCGACGCGCACGGTCTCGATCTTGTTGTCCATCTGGGTGCGCAGCTTGGCCTTGGGGAACCACAATTCGCCGCCCAGCTCCTTGACCAGCTGTTCGGTCTTCTCGTCGAACATCAGGAAGACGAACTTGGGCTTGCCGCCGCGTTCCTTGATGTAGTCCACCACCTCCTTGTGCTGCAGCAGGTAGTTGTTGATGTCCTCGATCGACTGGAACTCGTCATGCGGCACCTCCGAGGGCACCAGCACGTTGGGATGGCGCCCGTCGAAACAATCCATGTAGCAGATGTACTTGAAATTCCGCACCCATTCATCGAGCCCGAGCAGATTGAAGTTGGTGGCGGAGACGAAATAGATCGGGTCGGTGTTCGTGTGGAAGAACCGCCGGATCTCTGAAATGTTCCGCAGGGTTTTTCTGGCCATCTGTCGTTCCTCTCCGTTGGTCTTCATTGTTTGGCGAAGTTCTTGAGCGCGTCCTTGGTAAATACCCTCAGCCCCAGGTCGGCGCGGAAGCCGTGGATTTCACTGACATCCAGCGCGCGCATGAAACTGAGGATTTCCGGGCTGATCACCTGTCCGGGGACAAGGATCGGAAAGCCCGGGGGATAGGGGATGATGAAGGAGGTCGAGACCAGTTCCTCGCCCTCCTCGAGCCGCTTCTGAAGCGTGTCGTCCAGCGGCAGGTAGTCGCATTTCTCCTCGTCGTAGGCCAGGAAGAAGGCCGAGCGGATATCGCCCTCGACGGTATCGGTGCTGGGGCTGAAGGCCGGGTGGAAATGGCTGAAATCCGGCAGGGGCGGGACGTGTTCGACCAGTGCTGCGACCCGGTTCTCGAACGAGCGCCGCTCCATCTTCGAGGCATCGTCGAGCAGGTCGTCCAGCTCGTTGGCGATCTCGACCAGCACCTCGATCAGATAGGCGACCGAAGAGCGCGTGGTGCCGATATTGGTCATGAACAGCACGGTATTGCGCGAGGTCTTGTTGATCTGGATGCCGTACTTGTCCATCAGGATCTTGGTCTTGAAGGTATCGCCGTCCCAGCCGGTGCCGCCCACCGCAAGGGTGACGCGGGTCGGGTCGAGCACGAATTCGTCCACCGCCCAGGCCTCGGACATGTCGATCCAGCCCTGGCGCGGGTCGTAGTAGCTTTCGACGCCGCTCTGGCGGAACTCCTCGGGGATCATGTCCCCGGCGGCCAGAACCTGGAAATACTTGCCCAGCAGCGGATGGGTGGCGACCGCCCGGCGGATCGCCATGGCGCTTTCGATCTGGCGCTGGGTGAACTCGAAGCCCTCGAGCTCGACCTGCCGCCGGCCCACGTCGAGCGAGGCGATGATCTGGTAGTTCGGGCTGGTCGAGGTATGGGTCATGTAGGCTTCGTGGAAGGATTGCTCGACCTCGCCCTTGAAGTCCTGGTCGTTGACATGGATCATCGAGCCCTGGCGCAGCGAGGTCAGCGTCTTGTGCGTCGACTGGGTGGCATAGACCCGCACCCGCGCATCGGGCGGCGGCACCAGGCGGGTGTTCAGGATGGTCTCGTCATCGGCCTCCTTCAGCGCCTCCTGCTGCTTGTCCCAGGCCAGCGCGGTTTCCGGCGTGCGCAGGCTGAGCCGCATGGAATTGGCCACGTCCATCGCCGTGCGCTGGCGATAGGTCGGGTTGAACCGCGCAAAGGCGAACCAGGCCTCGTCCCACAGGAAGATCAGGTCGCGCTTGATGGCGAGGCATTCCTCCATCACCCGCTGGACGTTGTAGACGATGCCGTCGAAGGTGCAGTTGGTCAGCAGCACCATGCGCACCCGGTCGAGCTTGCCCGCCGCCTTGAGCTTGAGCAGGTGGTGCTTGATCTCGCGCAGCGGCACCGCGCCGTACATCGAGTATTCATGCAGCGGATAGCTGTCCATGTAGACCACCTTGGCCCCGGACAGCACCATGCCGTAATGGTGCGACTTGTGGCAGTCGCGGTCGACCAGAACGATGTCGCCGGGCCGGACCACCGATTGCACCACGATCTTGTTGCAGGTCGAGGTGCCGTTGGTGGCAAAGAAGGTATGTTTCGAGCCGAAGGCCCGCGCCGCCAGTTCCTGGGCTTCCTTGATCGGCCCGCGCGGCTCCAGCAGGCTGTCGAGCCCGCCGGAGGTGGCAGAGGTCTCGGCCATGAAGATATTGGGCCCGTAGAAGGCGCCCATGTCCTGGATCCAGTGCGAGCGGCTGATCGACTTGCCGCGGCTGATCGGCATGGCGTGAAAGACGCCGGTGGGCTGGCGGGAATATTCCTTGAGCGCGGTGAAGAAGGGCGACTTGTAGCGCGCCGCCACCCCGCGCAGGATGTTGAGGTGCAGCTCGGTGAAGTCTTCCTGATTGTAGAACACCCGCCGACAGCGCCCGAGGTCGAGCCCGGCGATCTCTTCGGCCGAGCGGTCGGTGACCAGGTAGGCGTCAAGCTCGGGCCGCAGCTTGGCAATCAGGCGGCAGGCCTCGGGGCCGTATTCGCTGGGCGAGAGGTGTTCGACATCCTCGGCATTGGTCAGGTAATCGAGATAGCGCGTCAGGATCGTCAGCTTGTTGCGCGACTTCAGCACCAGTCCGGGGCGCACCACCACGGCCTGGACGTTGTGGTTGAACAAGATGCCGATCAGCGCATCCTCGAGCGAGGGCACCACCACCGGCTCGTAGATGAAAGGGTCTTCCGGGCGGCGCGAGCGGTGCAGCGCGGCGCGCAGGAAGCGTTCCTGGTGCTCGTTGACGCTGTCGACGATCATCACCTCGAAATAGGGCCGGCCCAGGGCGCGGGCCTCGGGCGAGAGCGCGCTTTCGTCCTCGTAGTCCTCGCTGTCGATCTCGTCGGCGCCCAGCGGGATGGTCCGGCGCCGGTAGGCGCCGGAGGTCAGGGCCCGCGCCACCCGCCGGACCGCGACCGACAGGTCGTCGACATTGCCCTGTTCGAGCAGCCGGGTCAGGTGGTCAAAGGCGGCATGGCCGGGAAAGGCCCAATAGGATTCGATCGGTTCCAGCGACTGGAACAGTTCCTGGGCGGTCCTGGCGTGTTTCTGCCCGGCACGCCCTTCGCGGCCGGACAGACGGAGGGATTCGACGGTTTCGCGCAGAACACTCCAACGATCGGCCCTGAGCTGCGATGCGCTGTAATAATCTCCGATTGACGTGATCTTGCTGTCACCCGCTGGCACGTTCATGGTCTGGTTCTCTCCCTTTCGGCTGGCCTTCCCCGCCGACCCTTACCAGCCGGCGCGGTGGTCAGTCGGTTCCTGTCTTGGCCTTGAAGATCGGTATGTTGTCCAGCACATGGGGCGCGGTGGTATCGACGCCCAATGCGCTGCGCGGATCGGCGGTGTTCACCCCGGCCTTCGATCCCTGCTGAGGCACCGTGAGCGGCCCCAGGGTGTGCAGGTAGGCATCGGTGCCGCTGGCGCGGTTGTAGACCGGGAATTCCGCCGCGCGGTCGCGGAAGCTCTTGAGCACCTGGCCCAGGCCCTTCATGCCGGTCTCGCGCTGGCGGCGGACCATGTCGAGATCGACCTCGATCGGGAACATGTCCTCCTGGCCGGCCGACTGGTGCAGCACCATCGAGGTCGGATCGACCACCAGCGACTTGCCCACGCCGCCGGCCGCAAGGCCGTTGACGTCGATCACGTAGCACTGGAACTGCGCCGCGGTGGCGCGCGCGATGGCGATCTCGGCGTCGCGGTCGGTGGTGCCGGTCAGCACCGGGTGCAAGAGCACCTCGACACCCTGCGAGGTCAGCTGCCGCGTGGTTTCCGGGAACCAGATGTCATAGCAGATCGACAGGCCGAAGCGGCCCACGTCCGGCACGTCGAAGACGCAGAACTCGGTGCCCGAGGAAATATCCGCCTCGTAGGGCTTGAACGGGAACATCTTGCGGTACTTGGCAATGATCTCGCCCGCCGGGTTGATCACCACGGAGGTGTTGTAGATCCGCCCGTCCTCGGTCTTTTCGAACATCGAGCCGGGGATCAGCCAGACGCCGTGCCGGCGGGCATCCGCCTGGAAGAGGTCAAGCGCCTCGTTCGGAAAGGGCTGGGCATATTGATGCAGCGGGCCATAGGCGGCCAGTTCCGAGAACACCACCATCTGGGTCCAGGGAAAGCGTGTCATCAGCACGTCGAGGCGGTGCCTCATGGCCTCGACGTTGGATTGAAGCGCCGCGACGTGCATCTGCACGCCTGCGATTGCAAAAGGGGTCATCTGCTTTCTGTCTCCTTGAACGGCGCGGCCTCCCACCGCGCCGAAATGTCTTGTCTCCCCCCAGTCATCCGGGTCGGGCCGCGGGCTTTCACCTAGCGCACCACCAGCACCGGCAGCGTGGAATGACGGACCACCTTGTCAGCATTCGAGCCGACAAGGAAGGTGCGAAAGTCATCCGGCGGAGCCGATGCCATCACGATCATGTCGGCGTCGATCTTGCGCGCGGTCAGCAGGATGGCCTCGGGCACATGGCCATGGCCGACCCGCAGGCTGGATTTCACCCCGCTCATGTGCGTGGCGATGAAGCCTTCAAGCTCGCGCTTCATGCGGTCCAGCGCCTGTTTCTCGTAATCCGCCGGCAGATAGGCCGCGACCATGGCCGCGCCCAGATCATGGACGATGCCCAGCACGTGGATGGTGCCGGTCTCGCCCGCCAGCTTGCGCGCCATCGGCAGGGATTTCTCCCAGCTTGCGGGGTGGTTCAGGTCGATCGGCAATAGGATGGTGTCGAACATATCAGGTCCTCCTGTCACGCCGCAGCCGGTTCAGCCGGCCCGGCACGCCGTCGTTGCAGCATCACCAGCCCCGCCAGAAGCAGAAGCGCCGGCAGGAACATCAGGTATTTCGACGGCTGGTCCGCAGGCACCAGCACCTCGTTGATCACCTGGTCCCAGTCCAGCCCCGCCTCGGCCGCGGCACTGCCGAAGGCGACGTTGTCGATGACGACACGGTCCTCGCCGATGACCAGCTCCAGCCCCGAGGCCAGCAGCCGGTCGGCCCCGGTCTCGCCCTCGCCCACGGTCAGCGGCGCGACGAAGCTGATCGGATCGCCCAGCGAATCGACGCCGCTCACGTTGAGCCGGATACGCTCGCCCGGGTCGACCTGCATGACCGCCTGTTCGATCTGCGCCGGGGGCGTGTTCTCGAAGGGCGGCACCACCATGTCCATCCAGAAGCCCGGGCGGAACAGGGTGAAGGCGATGAGCAGCAGGACCAGCGATTCGTGGATCTTGTTGCGGGTCAGGAACCAGCCCTGGGTCGCCGCCGCGAACAGCAGCATCGCCACCGTCGCCACCACGAAGACCAGTATCCCCTGCGCCCATGTGACGTTTATCAGCAGCAGATCGGTGTTGAAGATGAACAGGAACGGCAGCGCCGCGGTTCTGAGCGAGTAGAAGAAGGCCACCACGCCGGTCTTGATCGGATCGCCGCCCGAGACCGCCGCCGCGGCAAAACTCGCCAGGCCGACGGGGGGCGTCACATCCGCCATGATGCCGAAGTAGAAGACGAAGAGATGCACCGCGATCAGCGGCACGATCAGCCCGTTCTGCTGGCCCAGGGTCACGATCACCGGCGCCAGCAGCGCCGAGACGACGATATAGTTCGCCGTGGTCGGCAGCCCCATCCCGAGGATCAGCGACAGCACCGCGGTCAGGAACAGGATGGCCAGGATATTGCCGCCCGAGAGCACCTCGACCACATCTGCCAGCGCCGAGCCGACGCCGGTCTGGCTGACCGAGCCGACGATGATGCCGGCGGTCGCGGTGGCGATGCCGATGCCGATCATGTTGCGCGCGCCCGCCACCAGGCCCTCGACCAGGTCGATGACCCCGGCGCGGATATCGGCGGCAAAACTGCTTTCACCGCGCATCATGGCCATCAGCGGCCGCTGGGTGAGCAGGATGAAGATCATGAAGGACGCCGCCCAGAAGGCCGAGAGGCCGGGCGACAGGCGGTCGACCATCAGCGCCCAGACCAGCACCACCACCGGCAGGATGTACTGCAGCCCGGCGCGGATCGTCGGCCCCGGCAGCGGCAGTTTCTGCACCGGCTCGTTGGGGTCTTCCATCTTGAGCGGTGCCTCGCGCGAGGCGATGTACATCAGCCCGACATAGACCGCCGTCAGGAAGGCAAAGACGATATAACCCGCCGCGCCGCCAAAGGTCGGACGAATCCAGCCCATGCCGAAATAGACCGCGAAGCTGAGCGCGCAGATCGCCGCCACGGTGAAGGCGATGCCGATCAGCCGCTGGACGATGGGCTTGGGCACATAGGCGCGCGGCAGACCCTGCATCCCGGCCTTCATCGCCTCGAGATGGACGATATAGACCAGCGCGATATAGGAGATCACCGCTGGCACGAAAGCATGGGTGACCACGTCGAAATAGGGAATGCCGACATATTCCACCATCAGGAAGGCCGCAGCCCCCATGACCGGCGGCATGATCTGGCCGTTGACGGAACTCGCGACCTCGACCGCGCCGGCCTTTTCGGACGAAAAGCCCACCCGCTTCATCAGCGGAATGGTGAAGGTGCCGGTGGTGACCACGTTGGCGATCGACGAGCCGGAAATCAGCCCGGTCATCGCCGAGGAGACCACCGCCGCCTTGGCCGGACCGCCGCGCATGTGGCCCATCAGGCTGAATGCGACCTGGATGAAGTAGTTGCCCGCCCCGGCCTTGTCGAGCAGCGAGCCGAAGAGCACGAAGAGGAAGACGAAGGAGGTCGAGACCCCCAGCGCGATGCCGAAGACGCCTTCGGTGGTGATCCAGTGGTGGTTCACGACTTCCGACAGGTTGTTGCCCTTGTGGGCAATGATCGAGGGCATGTAGGGCCCGAGGAAGGTATAGATCAGGAAGACCGAGGCCACGATCATCAGCGCCGGTCCCAGCGCGCGGCGGGTGGCTTCCAGCAGCAGCATCAGCCCGAAGACCGCGACCACGAAATCCAGCGTGATCGGCGCGCCGACCCGGCTCGAGATCGCGGTGTAATTGATGTAGAGATAGATGGCGCAGATCGTGCCGACGATGGCCATGGCCCATTCCCAGACCGGGATCCGGTCCTTGGGCGAGCCGAGGATGACCCCGGCCGCAACCGCCAGCCCGGCCAGCGGAATCCACCAGATCGCGGTGTCCTCCTTGGCGCCGACAAAGAACAAGGCGGCCAGCAACAGCGGAATGCCGACCCCCAGCCCAAGCTGCACCGGGGTGCGCGCGGCGGGGAAACTGGCGAAGGCCAGGAAGACCGCAAAGGCCAGGTGGATGGAGCGCGCCTCGGTGTCATTGAACACGCCGAAGCCGAGGATGAAGGGAATGGGCGAGGCGATCCAGAGCTGGAACAGCGACCAGGCCAGCGCGACCACCACGATGAAGATGCCGATCGGACCGGTCAGGTTGCGTCCGCCGGTGTCGGAAGAGGCGACAAGTTCGTCCAGCTCCGCCTGGCTCAGGCCCCCGTGACCGGATCCCTCCATCTCCACGCGGGCTGCTTCGAACTGGTGTTTTTCATCTCTGTCTTTGTCGGCCATTCTACCCCCCGGTCCGGCCGCTGAACGCGCCGATTCTTATCAATAGGTCAAAAAGGTCTCAAATGGTGGCGCGCAAATGCTGCGCGCCACCGAAGTTTGCGAAGACGGGCTTATTCGATCCAGCCCTGTTCCTTGTAGTACTTCGCGGCACCCGGATGCAGCGGTGCCGAGAGCCCGCCCGAGATCATCTCTTCCTGGGTCAGGTTGGCAAAGGCCGGGTGCAGGCCCTTGAAGCGGTCGAAGTTGTCGAAGACCGCCTTCACGACCTGGTAGACCGTGTCGTCGGCCACGCTGGCCGAGGTCACGAAGGTCGCCTTCACGCCGAAGGTCTCGGTGTCTTCGTCAGAGCCCTTGTACATGCCGCCGGGAATCACCGCCTTGGCATAATACGGGTTTTCCTCGATCAGCGTGTCGATCACCTCGCCGGTGACCGGCACCAGCTTGGCGTCGGTGGTGGTCGAGGCTTCCTGGATCGAGCCGTTGGGATGGCCGACGGTATAGATGATCGCGTCGACCTTGTTGTCGCCCAGCGCCGCCGACTGCTCAGCTGCTTTCAGCTCGGAGGCCAGGGCGAAGTCGTCCATCGACCAGCCCAGCTTGCCCATCAGCACCTCCATCGTGCCACGCTGGCCCGAGCCGGGGTTGCCGATATTGACGCGCTTGCCCTTGAGATCCTCGAAGGTCTCGATGCCGGCATCGCTGCGCGCCAGCACGGTGAAGGGCTCGCCATGCACCGAGAAGACGGCGCGCAGGTCGGAGAACTCGCCGCCTTCGTACTGGGGCGAGCCGTTGTAGGCATAGAACTGCCAGTCGGACTGGGCGACGCCCATGTCCATGTCGCCGGCCTTGATGGCGTTGATGTTGGCCACCGAGCCGCCGGTCGAGGGCGCGGTGCATTTCAGCCCGTGCTCGGCCGAGCCGCGGTTCACCAGGCGGCAGATCGACTGACCCACCACGTAGTAGACCCCGGTCTGACCGCCGGTCCCGATGGTGATGAAGGTCTCCTGCGCGGAGACCGCGCCGGCACCCAGTGCAAGAGTGGCGGCACAGGCCGCGCTACGAAAGTTGATCATTAACTTCTCCCAGTCTTCGGTTTTATTGGTCTTCACGACAGATCCCTGCCTAAGCCTCATGTTGTTTTTCAGTGAGCATAACCGGGGATCCGATACATTCAACCGTTGCGGTAAACTCTTTTCCCTACGGCACTTCCCGGGCCCGGCCCCGTGCCCGCCGCCGTGGCGTCAGAAGGTCGGCGGCGTGCAGGCGCTGATGATGACGCAGTCGCGGTCTCCCATGTTGCGGAACTTGTGAGGCAGGCGGCTGTCGAACATGTAGCCGTCGCCGGCATTGAGCACCCGGACCTGGTCGCCCACCGTGATCTCGATGATGCCGGAAATCACCACCCCGGCCTCTTCCGCCTGGTGGCTGAGCATCCGCTCGCCGGTGTCGGCACCGGGGGGATAGGTCTCGTGCAGGATCTGCAGGCTGTGTTTCGAGGCATCGCCCAGCTGGCGCAGCGACACCCGCGCGGCGCTCTTGCCCAGGCCCGCGGCCTGGGGCGAGAGTTCGACGAATTCGTCGGCGGTGTAGAAATACTTCGGCGTGCCCGCCAGCTCGACCTCGGAAAAGAATTCCGACAGCGGGGTCTGCACCGCGTCGAGCAGGCTCTTGAGCGACGAGACCGAAGGCGAGGTCTTGTTCTGTTCGATCATCGACACCGCGCCATTGGTCATTCCGGCCCGCGCCGCCAGCTCTCGCTGGGACATCCCGCGAGCTTCCCGCGCCGCCCTGAGTCGTCCGCCAATATCCAAGATTCCGCCTTTTTTAAGTGACTGTTTGAAATTGTAAGCACCGGATTTTCCTTCCGTCAACACCTATCTTGCAGCCAGACCGTGGCAGAAGTACTTGATTTCCGGGTTTTATGGGGCGATTCCCGGCCCCTAGGCAGAGGAGTGGGGCGGTGAGATTGAACGGATTGACAAATATACTAAACAGGGCATACAGAATATTAATCACCCCGCAGGGAGCCCAAAGGAGGGTTGCACCGATGACCACCACCAAGAAGCCGCGCGCCGCCAAGGCCACGAGCCAAGCAAAGAAACCCGCCCAGCGCAAGAGCGCCGCCAAGGCCGAGGCCGCCGCGCCCAGGGCCGCGACCGCCAGCACGCCGGTCCAGGTGGCCGCAACCGGCGACAATGCCGCGCTGCTGGCCCGCCGCCAGGCTGCCGTCGCCCGGGGCGTCGCCTCGGCCGCGCCGGTCTTTGCCGCCCGCGCCGAGAATGCCGAGCTCTGGGATGTCGAGGGCAAGCGCTACATCGACTTTGCCGGCGGCATTGCCGTGCTGAACACCGGCCACCGTCACCCCAGGGTGATCGAGGCGGCCAAGGCGCAGGAAGACCTCTATACCCACACCTCCTTCCAGGTGGTGCAATATGAGCCCTATGTCGCGCTGGCCGAGAAGCTGAACGCGCTGGCGCCGGGCGATTTCGCCAAGAAGTCGCTGCTGGTCACCACCGGCGCCGAGGCCGTCGAGAATGCCGTCAAGATCGCCCGCGTGGCCACCGGCCGCCCCGGCGTGATCGCCTTCAACGGCGGCTATCATGGCCGCACGCTGCTGACGCTGGGCATGACCGGCAAGATCAATCCCTACAAGAAGGACGCGGGCCCCTTCCCGTCCGACATCTTCCGCGCCCCCTTCCCCGATGTCCGCAATGGCGTCACGGTCGAGGATTCGCTGAAGGCGCTGGAGATGCTGTTCCTCACCGATGCCCAGCCGGACCGCGTTGCCGCGATCATCCTCGAGCCGGTGCTGGGCGAAGGCGGCTACCTGCCGGTGCCGCCCGAGATGTGGCAGGCGCTGCGCGCGATCTGCGACAAGCACGGCATCCTGCTGATCTCCGACGAGATCCAGGCCGGTTTCGGCCGCACCGGCACCTGGTTTGCCATCGAGCATTCCGGCGTCGCACCCGATCTCATCACCTGTGCCAAGTCGATGGCCGGCGGCTATCCGATTGCCGGCGTGATCGGCCGCGCCGACGTGATGGACGCGATGGAGCCCGGCGGGCTGGGCGGCACCTATGGCGGCAACCCGGTGGCCTGTGCCGCCGCACTGGCGGCGATCGAGGCGATCGAGACCGAGGGGCTGCTGGCCCGTTCCACCGCCCTGGGCGAGATGTTCAAGGCCCGCTTCGCCGAGATCGGCGCCCGCACCGCCCCCTACCGGATGTGGGACATCCGCGGCCTGGGCGCGATGATCGCGGTCGAGTTCGTCACCGATTTCGACAGTGCCACCCCGGATGCGGCGCTGACCAAGGCGGTGATCGCCAAGGCGCTGGAAAAGGGCCTGATCCTGCTGGGTTGCGGCATGCACGGCAACGTGCTGCGCATCATGGTGCCGCTGACCGCGTCCGACGCCATCATCGACGAGGCGCTGGCGATCTTCGAGGCCGCCCTGGCCGAGGCGATTGCAACCGGGCACCCCGGTGCGGCACAGTAGGCTGACGAATCAGACCGGCGGCAGGGGTGATCCTGCCGCCGCTACTCTGTTGCCCCCGACCTGCGGGGTGCGCGGTCGGATCGCCTGCCGCTTAGATGCTCCGGGCGGATCGGCCACCTGATAAGGAGCCTCCCCCGTGAGCCATGTCTTCCCCCGCCATTCCAAAGCCGTCCTGCCCCATGCCACCGGTGGCGAAGGCTGCTACCTGATCGATTCCGAGGGCAAGCGCTACCTCGACGGCTCGGGCGGTGCCGCGGTCTCGTGCCTCGGGCATGGCGACGCCGGGGTGATCGCCGCGATCAAGGATCAACTCGACAAGGTGGCCTTTGCCCATACCGGGTTCTTCACCTCCCAGCCCGCCGAAGAGCTTGCCGACCTGCTGGTCGCCCATGCGCCGGAAGGCATCGAGCGGGTCTACCTCGTCTCCGGCGGCTCCGAGGCGACCGAGGCGGCGATCAAGCTGGCGCGGCAATACTGGGTGGAAAAGGGCGAGCCGGCGCGGGCCAAGCTGATCGCCCGCAAGCAAAGCTATCACGGCAATACCATCGGCGCGCTTTCCGCGGGCGGCAACGAATGGCGCCGGGCGCAGTTCGGCCCGCTGCTGCTGGACGTCAGCCACATCGACCCCTGCTACGAGTACCGCCTGCGCCACGAGGGCGAGAGCCTCGAGGATTACGGGCTGCGCGCGGCGGACGCGCTGGAGGACGAGATCCAGCGGCTGGGCCCGGAAAACGTCATGGGCTTCATGGCCGAGCCGGTGGTGGGCGCCACCGCGGGCGCGCTGACCCCGGCGCCGGGCTATTTCAAGCGCATCCGCGAGATCTGCGACCGTCACGGCATCCTGCTGATCCTCGACGAGGTGATGTGCGGCATGGGCCGGACCGGCACGCTCTTTGCCTGCGAGCAGGACGGGGTGCGCCCGGATATCCTCTGCATCGCCAAGGGCTTGGGCGCGGGCTATCAGCCGCTGGGCGCGATGCTCTGCAGCGGCGAGATCTACGACGCGATTGCCGATGGCAGCGGGTTCTTCCAGCACGGCCATACCTACATGGGCCATCCGACCGCGGCGGCCTGCGGGGTGGCGGTGGTCTCGGCCATTCTCGACCGCGGGCTGCTGCCCAAGGTGGTGGACCAGGGCGACAAGCTTGCCCAGCGCCTGACCGACCGTTTCGGACAGCACAGCCATGTCGGCGACATCCGCGGGCGGGGCCTTTTCCGCGGCATCGAACTGGTCGAGGACCGCGACACCAAGGCGCCTTTCGATCCCGCGCGCGGGGTGGCGGCGAAGATCAAGAAGGCGGCCTTTGCCGAAGGGCTGATCTGCTACCCGATGTCGGGCACCATCGACGGACGGCAGGGCGATCACATCCTGCTGGCGCCGCCCTTCATCATCGAGGACGCGCAACTGGACGAATTGACCGACAAGCTGGGCCGCGCCATCGCAGCCGTCATCTGAACACCGGAGAAATAGATCATGGCCCGTTATTCGGTTTATGCGGCGGTCGTCGTGGCCGCGCTCTTCTGCCTCGTGATGGCGTTCTGGAACCCCTGGTTCCTGCTGGGGTTCCTGCTGTTCGGCTATCTCGCGGCGCTGGGCACCTATGACGTCCTGCAAAGCCGGCATTCCATCCTGCACAACTACCCGGTGCTGGGGCACATGCGGTTCCTGTTCGAGGGCATCCGCCCCGAGATCCGCCAGTACCTGATCGAAAGCGACCAGGACGAGGAGCCGTTCTCGCGCAACATGCGCTCGCTGATCTATCAGCGCGCCAAGGGGGTCGAGGACAAGCAGCCCTTCGGCACCAGCCGCCGGGTCTATGACGCGGGCTATGAATGGCTGACCCATTCGGCGGTGGCCAAGCACATCGCGAACAGCGATTTCCGCGTCACCATCGGCGGGCCGGACTGCAAGCAGCCCTATGATTCCTCGATTTTCAACATCTCGGCGATGAGCTTCGGCGCGCTGTCGGCCAATGCCATCCTCGCGCTGAACAAGGGCGCCAAGGCGGGCAATTTCGCCCATGACACCGGCGAAGGCGGCATCAGCCGCTATCACCGCGAAGGCGGCGCCGACCTGATCTGGGAAATCGGCTCGGGTTATTTCGGCTGCCGCGCGCCGGATGGCGGTTTCGATCCCGAGAAGTTCCGCGAACAAGCCGCCGATCCCCAGGTCAAGATGATCGAGCTCAAGCTGAGCCAGGGCGCCAAGCCGGGCCATGGCGGCGTGCTGCCCGCCGCCAAGATCAGCCCCGAGATCGCCGAGGCCCGCGGCATCCCGATGGGCGTTGATTGCGTCTCGCCCGCCTCGCACCCCGAGTTCTCGACACCGCTGGAGCTGATGCACTTCATCGGTCGGCTGCGCGAATTGTCGGAGGGCAAGCCGGTGGGTTTCAAGCTTTGCGTCGGCCACCGGCGCGAGTTCATGTGCATGGTGCGCGCCATGCTGGAAACCGGGATCGTGCCCGATTTCATCGTCGTCGACGGCAAGGAGGGCGGCACCGGCGCGGCCCCGGTGGAGTTTGCCGATCATCTGGGCATGCCGCTGGTCGAGGGGCTGACCTTCGTCCACAACACCCTGCGCGGCGCCGGGCTGCGCGACCGGGTCAAGATCGGCGCCTCGGGCAAGCTGGTGACCTCGTTCCGCATTCTCAAGATGCTGGCGCTGGGGGCGGACTGGACCAATTCGGCGCGCGGCTTCATGTTCGCGGTGGGCTGCATCCAGGCCCAGGCCTGTCACACCAACCGCTGCCCGGTGGGCGTCGCCACCCAGGACCCGCTGCGCCAGCGCGCGCTGAACGTGGGCAACAAGTCGGTGCGCGTCACCCGCTTTCACGCCAATACCCTCAATGCCATCGCCGAGATGACCGGCGCCGCCGGGCTGGACCATCCCGGCGATTTCCTGCCGCATCACCTGATCATGCGCGAAAGCGACCGCGACATCGTCACCGGCGAGGAGATCTGGCCCTACCTGCCCAACGGTTTCCTGCTGCGCGAGGAAGAAGACGCCTATGGCTACCTCGACCGCTGGCACCGGTCGCGGGCGGAAAGCTATGAGCCCTTCGATCTGCATCGCTACGACCGCAAGGCAGCCTCGGCATGACCGCCTATCCCCTGCCCCCGCTTTCCGACGCCGACTGGCCGCCCGAGGCCGCCGAGCTGCGCAGCGGCTTTGCCGGCAAGCTGAACGTCTATCGCACCATGGCCCATGCGCCCGCGCTGCTGACCGCCTGGGCGCCGCTGCGCGACCATGTGGTGCGCCGCAACGCTCTGGGCCAGGAGCTGGTGGAGGTGGTGATCCTGCGCACCGGGGTGCGGCTGGGCTCAAGCTACGAATGGCAGCAGCACATCTCGCGCGCGCGCAAGGTGGGCTTCGACGATGCCCGCATCCGCGCCGTCCGCGACGCGCCCGAGACCATGGCGCCCCCCGATGCTCTGCTTGCCAAAGCCGTGGACGAGCTATTTGACGACAGGCAGCTCTCGGCCGCCACGGCCGAGGCCATCGTGGAGCGGTTCGGCAAGGAGGCGATGTTCGACGTGATGGCAACCGTCGGGTTCTATTCCACCCTTGGCTTCATCCTGAACACCTGCGGCACGCCGCTGGACGATGACATCGCGGCAGAGCTTGCCGCCGACCCGTTTCGAGAAACAGACACCTGAGATCCGGAGACTTTACATGCTCGACCAACAGACCGACCTCGCGTCGCTTCTGAACGATCCCGCCCTTCTGGCCACCGAGGCCTACCTCGCCGGGGAATGGCGCAAGGCCCGCGACGGCAAGACCTTCCCCGTGAAGAACCCGGCCCGCGGCGACGTGATCGCCGAGGTCGCCGACCTCAGCCGCGAAGAATGCGCCGAGGCGATCGACAAGGCCTATGCGGCGCAAAAGGACTGGGCCACCTGGACCGGCAAGGAGCGCGCGGGTGTGCTGCGCAAGTGGTTCGACCTGATGGTCGAACATGCCGAGGACCTGGGCCGCATCCTGACCGCCGAACAGGGCAAGCCGCTGGCCGAGGCCAAGGGCGAAGTGATGTACGGTGCCTCGTTCATCGAATGGTTCGCCGAGGAGGCCAAGCGCGCCTATGGCGAGACCATCCCCGGCCACCAGCGCGACAAGCGGATCACGGTGATCTCCCAGCCGATCGGCGTCGCCGCCTCGATCACGCCCTGGAACTTTCCCAACGCGATGATCACCCGCAAGGCCGCGCCGGCGCTGGCCGCGGGCTGCGCCTTCGTCGCCCGCCCCGCCGCCGAGACGCCGCTCTCGGCGCTGGCGATGGGCGTGCTGGCCGAACGCGCGGGCATCCCCAAGGGCATCTTCTCGGTCATCCCCTCGTCGCGGTCCTCCGAGATCGGAAAGGAATTCTGCGAGAATCCCAAGGTACGCAAGCTGACCTTCACCGGCTCGACCGAGGTCGGTCGCATCCTGCTGAAACAGGCCGCCGACCAGGTGATGAAATGCTCGATGGAACTGGGCGGCAACGCGCCCTTCATCGTATTCGACGATGCCGACCTGGATGCCGCGGTCGAAGGCGCGATGATCTCGAAGTACCGCAACAACGGCCAGACCTGCGTCTGCGCCAACCGCATCTACGTGCAGGCCGGGGTCTATGACGCCTTTGCCGAGAAACTGGCCAAGGCGGTGCGCGACATGAGCGTCGGCGACGGCCTGACCGACGCGCCCCAGGTCGGCCCGCTGATCAACGAGGCCGCGGTCGAGAAGGTCGAGGAGCATATCGCCGACGCCGTCTCGAAGGGCGGCAAGGTGATCCAGGGCGGCAAGCGCCACGCGCTGGGCGGCACCTTCTTCGAGCCGACGATCATCACCGGCGCGACGAAGGACATGGTGTTCTCGCAGGACGAGACCTTCGGTCCGATGGCGCCGCTCTTCAAGTTCGACACCGTGGACGAGGTGATCGAGCTGGCCAATGACACGATCTTCGGGCTGGCGTCCTATTTCTATGCCAAGGATCTCAGCCGCGTGACCAAGGTGCAGGAAGCGCTGGAATACGGCATGGTCGGCGTGAACACCGGGCTGATCTCGACCGAGGTGGCGCCGTTCGGCGGCGTGAAGCAATCCGGGCTGGGCCGCGAAGGCAGCCGACACGGCATGGATGAGTTCATGGAAATGAAGTACATCTGCACCTCGGTCTGACCTCGGGCCCAGGAATTTCTGCGAAGATGTAGGCCGGGCTTCAGCCCGGCATGCAGCACAGGGCCGGGCTGAAGCCCGGCCTACGTCATTCTGCCCATGGCGCGCGGAAATCCCGCTTGCGCCGCGCCGCATATTTCCATAATTCCCGAAATAAGGAACTTGTACCAGCCACGCCCGGAGCCCCCCATGAGCACCTTCGAACGCCTCCTCACCCTCTGGGTCGCCCTTGCCATGATCGCCGGAATTGCCCTCGGTGCGCTGGCGCCGGGGCTGGTGCAGGCGGTGGCGGCGGCGGAGGTGGCCTCGATCAACCTCGTGGTGGCGGTGCTGATCTGGGCCATGGTCTACCCGATGATGGTCAACGTCGACTTCGCCGCGGTGGCCGGCGTGGCGCGCCAGCCGAAAGGGCTGCTGGTGACGCTCACGGTGAACTGGCTGATCAAGCCCTTCACCATGGCATTCCTGGCGGTGCTGTTCTTCGATCACGTCTTTGCATCGCTGATCCCGCCCGAGGATGCGGCGCAGTACATCGCCGGGCTGATCCTGCTGGGCGCCGCCCCCTGCACGGCGATGGTCTTCGTCTGGTCGCAGCTGACCCGGGGCGACGCGACCTATACGCTGGTGCAGGTCTCGGTCAACGACCTGATCATGGTGGTGGCCTTCGCGCCCATCGTGGCGTTGCTGCTGGGGGTGACCGACATCTCGGTGCCCTGGGAGACGCTGGTGCTGGCCACCGTGCTCTACGTGGTGCTGCCGCTCGCCGCAGGGCTGCTGACCCGGCGGATGCTGGGCTCGGACACGGCCATCGAGGCCTTCACCGCCCGCATCAAGCCGCTGTCGATGATCGGGCTGGTGGTGACGGTGGCGATCCTCTTCGGGCTGCAGGGCGAGGTCATCCTGGCCCGGCCGCTGGTGATCGTGCTGATCGCGGTGCCGATCGTGATCCAGAGCTACGGCATCTTCGCGCTGGCCTATGGCGCGGCCTTTGCCCTGCGCGTGCCGCACCGCATCGCGGCCCCCTGCGCCATGATCGGCACCTCGAATTTCTTCGAGCTGGCGGTGGCTGTGGCGATCAGCCTTTTCGGCCTGAACTCGGGCGCGGCCCTGGCGACGGTGGTGGGCGTGCTGGTGGAAGTGCCGGTCATGCTGTCGCTGGTGGGCTTCGCCAACCGCACCCGCGCGCGCTTTCCCGGCTAAAGCCGGCGATTGGCCCGGCGGCATCTTCCCGAAGGCATCACGCACGCCAGCGGCGCTCAAGGGCGCCACCGGACAAAGCCCCGCCTGCCGAAAGCAAAAACGCGCGCAACTCGTTGAGTTTGCGCGCGTTTTTGAAAGTGTCGAATGCCGCGCATTTCCGACTCTTCGCGGCGAATTTTCTGAATCTTTTCAGTGGGTCATGCCAAGCAATTCCGACCCAAATGCCGAGCATTTCCGACCCAACCCAACCTTCGGCACCAAGGCGCAAGATAGTTCGCTATGCACAGGTATCGTTTTTCATAAGTATGTTCAGCAGCCCGTCATAAGCGGTTCAGGTCAAGCGCCCGCAGCACCGAAGCGGTCGTTCGACGCGCGCGCGGCGAAGGTGTCGAAAGAGCCCAGAGTGACGGATGCTGCGAAACGCATGAATGTCCGGTTCTGACGCGAGCGGAGTGAGTTGCTTTCCTCAAGAGCGTTGCGAACGGTGATCTTAGGCTTTCTTTACCAATTGTGAATAGAACCTGTTCCACACGTATTCGGAGGTTCCATGCAACACAGTTTCAGCGACTTCCTCAGACATGACGGGAACGGCAATTATGTTCTCGCACGGCGCGATGGTCTCATCGTTGGTCGCCGCGCCGGGCTATCGCTCAAATCGACTTTCCCAAACTATTCCGCTTTACGGGCCGATTTCAGCGAAAGCCTCGACCGAGAGATTTCCGAAAACACCCGAATGCTGCTGAACTCGCTGACGCCGCCTGACACAGTGCCAACTGTTTCGGCATCCGATTTGCGCGATGTGTCCGATGCAAGGGCGGAAGCGCTCAACGCATGGGACGCGCGGCTTGAGAGCATATTTAGCGAATATCAAAATCACCCGCAACGGCTTCGACCGCTTCGAACGGCCATGGAAGAACGCCTTTTGCGGGCCTTCGCCGGTCTGATCAACCAGCTTCGGCAGGAAGACCTCGGGATTGAGCAATATATTTGGCGCTCACAAGACGACGCCAAGGTGCGAGATAGCCATGCAGGATATGACGACCAAGTGTTCCGTTGGGATGATCCCCCAGTGGGCGGGCATCCAGGTGAAGCACATAACTGTCGGTGCTATGCGGAATGAACCGCCCCGGGTTTACCGGAGAGGGTTTGCTTCAATAGTTAGGCTGCTTTTTCATCTGCGTTCAAGCTTGCGTAGAAGATTTCCTCTG
>SBGD01000104.1 GCA_006226775.1 Paracoccaceae bacterium
CATCAAATGGCGCATCATCTATGTCGCGGACAAGATCGCCGCCGCCCGTGTCTGGGTGCCGGTGCTGATCGGTCTGATGAGCGCGGCCTTCGCCACCTATCTGGCGATCAAGGGGCTGAGCCATGTGACCAAGGTCCCGCTGTCGCTGGCGCTGTCGATCGGTGCCGTGTCCGGCCTCGTGCTGGGGCTGCTCTCCGTGCCCTTCATCCGGCGCCAGGCGCGGGGGCTGGAGAACCGCAACCGCTCGCTCAAGACGCTGTTCCGCCTGCCGCTGGTGGTTTCGGCGGGGCTTTTGTCCTTTGCCCATGGCGCCAATGACGTGGCCAATGCGGTTGGGCCGCTGGCCGCCGTGGTCTCGATCCAGCATTCGACGGAGGTGGCGGGACAGGTGGCGATTCCGCTCTGGGTGATGGTGATCGGCGCGCTGGGGATCTCGTTCGGCCTCGTGCTTTTCGGACCCAAGCTCATCGGCATGGTGGGCAGCCAGATCACCAAGCTGAACCCGATGCGCGCCTATTGCGTGGCGCTTTCGGCCGCGGTGACGGTGATCGCGGCCTCCTGGCTCGGCCTGCCGGTCAGTTCCACCCATATCGCGGTGGGCGGCGTGTTCGGCGTGGGGTTCTTCCGCGAATGGCACGCGGAGCGGCGCGCGCGCTCGATCAACCTGAACCGCCCGCCGGCCAAGCGCATCGCCCCGCAGGAGCGCGCCCGGCGCAAGCTGGTGCGGCGCTCGCATTTCATGACCATCGTCGCCGCCTGGGTGATCACCGTGCCCGCCGCCGCATTGCTGTCGGCAGCCTGTTTCTGGCTCTTGCGCGCATTGGGGCTGTAAGCCCGGCGCGCGCCGCCCCAGAAAACTTTTCCGGCAAGAATTCTTCGCCCAAGATTTTTCGTCCGAAAAATCTTGGGCCCCTCCCGAAGACGGCTGCCTCTGGCAACCCACGCGCCCGGCCTTTATCTATGGGCATGAGACAGGATGAAGGGGCAGAGCTTGGTCATCGGAAACATCGCCGACACGCTTTCGCGCGGCGTCGAGAACGTCGCCGGCACATTGACCGCACCGTTCACCGAACCGGTGATCCGGCTGGGCGTCACCGGCCTGTCCCGCGCCGGGAAGACGGTGTTCATCACCTCGCTCGTCGCCAACCTGCTGGACCGGGGCCGGATGCCCCAGCTCGTGGCGGAGGCCGAGGGGCGCATCCTCGCCGCCTATCTTCAGCCGCAGCCCGACGACACCATGCCGCGGTTCGACTACGAAACGCATCTGGGCGCGCTCACCGCGCGCGCGCCGCATTGGCCCGAAAGCACCCGCGCCGTGTCGCAACTGCGGCTCTCGCTCAAGATCCGGCCCACCGGTCTGCTTGCGGGCTTCTCCGGCCCCCGCACCCTGCATCTGGACATCGTGGACTACCCCGGCGAATGGCTGCTCGACCTCGGCCTGATGGAGAAAAGCTATTCCGACTGGGCCGAAGACAGCCTCCAGCGCCTCGAAACCCGTCCCGGCAGCACGGACTATCTGGCGATGGCCCGGGCCGAGGACAGCACGCAAGGGCTGGACGAGGTGCGCGCCAAGGCGCTCGCCAGCGCCTTCACCCGGGCACTGCAAACCGCCCGCGCTGCCGGCTTCTCCGATTGCACCCCGGGCCGCTTCCTGCTTCCGGGCGAGAAAGAGGGCAGCCCCGCCCTCACCTTCGCCCCGCTGCCGAAACCCGCCGATCCGCCGCGCAAATCGCTCTGGCGCGAGATGGAGCGGCGCTTCGAGGCCTATAAATCCCAGATCGTCAAACCCTTCTTCCGCGATCATTTCTCGCGCATCGACCGCCAGGTGGTGCTGGTCGATGCGCTCGGCGCCATCCATGCCGGCCCCGCCGCGCTCGAGGATCTGCGCCGCACCATGGCCGACATCCTCACCGCCTTCCGGCCCGGCGGCAACGCCTTCCTCAGCAGCCTGCTGCGCGGCAAGCGCGTCGAGAAGATCCTCTTCGCCGCCACCAAGGCCGACCACCTGCACCATGCCCAGCACCCCCGCCTCACCGCGATCATGGAGGCGCTGACCCGCGAGGCCCGCGACCGCGCGCGCTTTGCCGGGGCCGAGACCGGCGCCATGTCCATCGCCGCGCTGCGCGCCACCGTGGAGCAGAGCCTGCCCCATGACGGGCACGCGCTCGATTGCGTGCGCGGCACGCTGCTGAACGACGACGGCACACGCGGACGCGAGGCGGCGTTCTTTCCGGGCGAGCTGCCCGCCGATCCGGCGCATCTTCTGGGCCCCGCGCGCGAGGGCGCCGAAAAATGGCTCGACACCGATTACGCCATCATGCGCTTCGCCCCCGCCGCGCTGACCCTGAAGCCCGGCGAGGGCCCGCCGCATATCCGCCTCGACCGCGCCGCGCAGTTCCTGATCGGAGACCGGCTGTGAGCGTGGTTCTCCGCCCCGCCCGGAGCACCGATGCCGGCAAGCTCGGGTCGATGATCACCGAGGCCGCGGGCAGCCGCCCCTGGAAACCGCGCCTGCACAGCGGCGCCGAGGACATCGCCCATGCGGGCGCGATGATCGAGAACGGCTGGGTGACCGTCGCCGAAGCCTCCCGCACCGGCGCACTGCTGGGCTTTCTCGCCCGCGAAGGCGCCTATATCCACGCCTGG
>SBGD01000097.1 GCA_006226775.1 Paracoccaceae bacterium
CGTTCCCGATTTCAATGACAGCCACCCGGTTGCCGTGATGGACGCGGAATGCGCCATCTGCAGTTGGGGCGCGCGAATCATCCACCGGCTCGACCGATCCGGAACCATGCGTATCTGTCCGGTCCAGAGCCCGCTGGGATCGGCGCTGCTGCGTCATTACGGGCTGGTGATCGAGGACCCCTCGAGCTGGCTCTTCATCGACAAAGGCGTCGCACATCGGGATTTCGAGGCCGTCCTCTACGCCAGCCGCCGCCTTGGCGGCTGGGCCAGACTGGTAGCTGTGTTGCGCCTTTTGCCAAAACCCGCGCGCGACTGGCTCTACCTGCGCCTTGCGCGCAACCGCTATGCCCTCTTCGGCCGGGCGGACATGTGCCAGATCCCGGACATGGCCTTCCAGCGCCGGTTGCTGCGGTGAAGGTTCTGGTTCTTGGCGGATACGGGGTGTTCGGCGAACGACTCGCCCGGCTTCTGGTCAGGGACGGCCACGCGGTGACCGTCGCCGGCCGCGACGGCGGCAACGCGCGGGCACTGGCCGAGAGGCTGGGCTGCGCCTGGGTTACCATGGACCGGCGGCGGGATCTGCACCTGCTGGCAGGGCAGGATGTGGTGGTGGATGCGGCGGGCCCCTTCCATGCCTATGGCGACGACCCCTATCACCTGCCCCGTGCGGCGATTTCGGAAGGGGTGCATTACCTCGATCTGGCCGATAACGCCGTCTTCTGCACGGGCATCGCCAGCCTCGATGCCGCGGCGAAAGCGGCCGGCTGCTGCGCGATCTCGGGCCTGTCGTCGGTTCCGGCGCTCTCCAGCGCGGCGGTCCGGGCGCTGGTTGGCACGGATCAGCCACAGGTGATCGATATCGCGATCCTGCCTGGCAATCGCAGCCCGCGCGGCCTGTCGGTCATGGCCTCGATCCTGTCGCAGGCGGGCCGGCCCTTTCGGGTCTGGCAGGGCGGCCGATGGACTGAGGCCCGAGGGTGGTCGGCGCCGCGCAATTATGCGCTGCCGGAGGGGCTGGTCCGACAGGGCTGGCGGATCGAGGTGCCGGACGTCAGCCTCTTCCCCGCGCACTTCGGCGCTCAGAGCGTCGAGTTCCGCGCCGGGCTTGAACTGGCGGTGATGCGCTACGGCCTTTGGGCCTTCGCCGGGCTGCGCCGCTGGACCGGGGTCCCGGTCAACCCGCTGGTGTTGCACGCCTTCAAGCGGGCGGCGGATCTGCTGGCGCCCTTCGGGACCGGCCGCGGCGGCATGTCCGTCATGGTGATCGTCGCGGGCGAGCGCCGCTGGTGGCGCCTTCTGGCCGAGGATGGTGACGGGCCCTTCATACCCGCTATCGCAACTCGGGCCCTGCTACGACGCGAGGCGCTGCCTTTGGGCGCCGGCCCTGCGTTGGAGGCAATAACGCTGACCGAAGCTGAGGTCGCCCTGTCGGATCTGGCCGTCCGCACCGAACGCACGTCCGAAGCGGCGGTGCCTCTGTTCCCCTCGGTTCTGGGCCCGGCCTTCGAGGCGCTTCCCCTGGCAGTCAGGGCCACGCATCAGACGATCGATGTCAGCTATTGGCGAGGCGAGGCCTCGGTGCAGCGCGGCACGGGGTGGTGGAGCCGCCTTCTGGGCCGAATCTTTGGCTTCCCGGCGGCGGCGGACAGCGTCCCTGTCGAGGTCAACAAGAGTGTCACGCCCCGAGGCGAGATCTGGCAGCGGCGCTTTGGCACCCGTCGCTTCCGCTCGCGCCTTGCGGCCGCATCTGGCGGAATGACCGAAAGATTCGGCCCTCTGACCTTCCGACTGGATCTGCGCGCCGAGGATGGCACGTTGTATTTCCCGGTAGTGTCGGGGCGGCTCGGCCCCCTGCCTCTTCCCCGCTGGCTCCTGCCAGTCTCGATTGCGCGCGAATACGCTGTCGACGGCATTTTCTGTTTCGACGTCAGGATATTGGCGCCGGTTTCACGGGAGCTGCTGGTCCAGTACCGGGGATCGCTGGTCGCCGCCGGGCGGTGAGACAGCGAAGAGCTACTGGCGCCAGCGAGCCCAATCCTCGACTGAACCGGCAAAGACATTGATATCGACAGGGCCCCGGATGCCCGGAACCTGTCCAGTGCCGGTATATTGCCAGAGGGTCCAGGGCTGTCCGCGATAGACGGTCTCGGGATGGCCCGCGACAGAGCGCAGCCAGAATTCCGTGTTCGGCAGCGCACCGATCCCGGTCTCGCGGTAGAAATCGACCGTGGTGTAGACGATAGGGCGCTGGCCGTAATGTGCGGTCAGGATGTCGAGGAAGCGCGCGGCCTCGGCCCGAACGGTTGATGCCGCGGGGCGCCGAGTGCAGGTGGGCGACAAGTGGTTCCATTCCATGTCCAGCACCGGCGGCAGCGCGCCAGCGACGCGCGGTACGTTGCGGATGAACCAGCGCGCCTGCTCTTCGGCGGGTCGGCAGAAATAGAAGAAGTGATAAGCACCGCGCCGCACCCCGGCGCGACCCGCCGCGCGCCAGTGGTCTTTGAATTTCGGATCCAGGTAATCGCCGCCTTCGGTTGCCTTGATATAGGCAAAGGAGATGCCCGCGCGCCGGGCCCGCGACCAGTCGATGCTGTTTTGATAGCGGGCGACGTCGATGCCGTGCACCGGGTAGTCAAAGG
>SBGD01000100.1 GCA_006226775.1 Paracoccaceae bacterium
TCGAGATCTGGCCGCACGAATTCTATTTCGTCGCGGGCCTCCTGATCATGGCCGGCATCGGCCTGTTCCTGTTCACCTCGGCGCTGGGCCGGGTCTGGTGCGGCTATGCCTGCCCGCAGACCGTCTGGACCGACCTCTACATCCTGGTCGAGCGCTGGGTCGAGGGCGACCGCAACGCGCGCCTGCGCCTCTACCGTCAGCCCTGGGGCTTCGAGAAGATCCGCAAATACGGCACCAAATGGCTGCTGTGGCTGCTGATCGGCCTCGCCACCGGCGGCGCCTGGGTCTTCTATTTCACCGATGCGCCGACGCTGCTGCGCGATCTGGTGACCTTCAACGCGCATCCCGTGGCCTATGGCACCATCGCCTTCCTGACCGCGACCACCTTCCTGTTTGGCGGCTTCTTCCGCGAGCAGGTCTGCATCTACGGCTGCCCCTGGCCGCGGATCCAGGCGGCGATGATGGACGAGGACACGATCACCATCAGCTACCGCGAATGGCGGGGCGAGCCGCGCGGCAAGCAGCGCAAGGGCGAGGCCGAGGACGCGCATGGCGATTGCATCGACTGCATGGCCTGCGTCAACGTCTGCCCGATGGGCATCGACATCCGCGACGGTCAGCAGCTGGCCTGCATCACCTGCGGCCTGTGCATCGACGCCTGCAATGACGTGATGGACCGGATTGGCAAGCCGCGCGAGCTGATCGGCTATATGGCGCTGACCGACGAGACCCGCGAACGCGCCGGGAACCCGCCGAAATCCATCTGGAAACACGTCTTCCGCCCGCGGACCATCGTCTACACGACGCTCTGGGCCGGGATCGGGCTGGGCCTGCTGGTGGCGCTGTTCCTGCGCACCGATATCGACATGTCGATCTCGCCCATCCGCAACCCGACCTATGTCACGCTGTCCAACGGCTCGATCCGCAACACCTATGACATCCGGCTGCGGAACATGAACGAGAACGCGCGGCAGTTCTATGTGACGGTGGCCGACAACCCCTCGATCACCTTGACGATGGAGGGGGTGCAGGGCCAACTGGTCACCGTGGGGCCGGACGAGCAGCTGATCCAGCGCGTCTATCTCACGGCCTCGGCCGGGACGCCTGCGGCGGCGGCCGCGACGACCCCGGTGCGCCTGTGGGTCTCGGTCAGCGGCGAGACCGACCGCATCTATGGCGAAACCGTCTTCAACGGGAGTGGACAGCGATGAGCGAAACCCAGGGACGCCCCCTTACCGGCCGCATGGTCCTGACGATCACGGTGTCGGCCTTCAGTGTCATCATCGCCGTCAATCTGGTGATGGCCTGGTTCGCGATCGACACGTTCCCGGGGCTGGAGGTGCGCAACTCCTATGTCGCGAGCCAGGGCTTCAACGACCGGCTGCGTGAACAGCGGGCGCTGGGCTGGACGACCGAGGCGGACATGACCGGCGGGCGGCTGACGGTGCGGATCCTCGACGCCGACGGCCGTCCGGCCCCGGTCGCCGATATCTCGGCGATCCTGGGCCGGCCGACCACCGAGCGCGAGGATACCGTGCCCGAGTTCCGCTTCGAGGGCGGGGCCTTCGTCGCCGATGTCGATGCCGATTACGGCAATTGGGACCTGAGGATCGACGCGCATGCCGCCGACGGGTCCGAATTCGCCTATCGCGTCGGCCTGATCCATCACCGCTGAGACTGCCGCCATGACCGACACCCTGACCAACGCCTCGTCCGAGCCCGAATACCCGTCGCTCGCGGCCTGCCCGGCCTGCATCGCCACGCCCGCGGCCGTGGATCGTGCCCGGGCGGCGGCGGCGGAAAAGGCGGCACGGATCATGCTGTCGGTGCCGGATGCCCATTGCGCGCTCTGCATCCAGACGGTGGAGAGCGATCTTGAAAAGATGCCGGGCGTGAAAAGCGCCCGGCTGAACCTGACGCTGCGCCGCGTCTCGGTCGAGGCCGAGCCGGGCATCAGCGCCGAAGTCATCGCCAAGCGGCTGGAGAAGATCGGCTACCCGGCCTACGAGCTGGACCCCGGGCAGCTGTCGATGACCGAGACCGACAAGCAGGGCCGCGACCTGCTGATGCGGCTGGGCGTCGCCGGGTTCAGCATGATGAACATCATGCTGCTGTCGGTCGCCGTCTGGTCCGGCGCCACCGATGCGACGCGCGACCTGTTCCACATGATTTCGGCGATGATCGCCGTGCCGACCGTCGCCTTCTCGGGCCAGCCCTTCTTCCGCAAGGCCTGGGCGGGGGTGCGCAACGGGCGGCTGGACATGGATTTCCCAATCTCGCTGGCCATCGTGCTGGCGACCGGCATGTCGCTTTACGAGACGTTCAACAGCGGCCACCACGCCTATTTCGACGCCGCCGTGATGCTGACCTTCTTCCTGCTGGCCGGGCGCTATCTCGATTTCCGCACCCGCGCCGTGGCCCGCTCTGCCGCGCAGGAGCTGGCGGCGCTGGAAGTGCCCCGGGCCATCCGCCTGACGGGCGAGGCCGAGGAGCAGGTGCCGGTGGCCGATCTGCGCCCGGGCGAGCTGGTGCTGGTGCGGCCGGGCGGGCGGATTCCCGTCGATGGCGTGGTCGTGGCCGGCCAGTCGGAACTGGACCG
>SBGD01000057.1 GCA_006226775.1 Paracoccaceae bacterium
CCCTTCGGAATTCAGCACCGCCACCGCGTCGGTGATCCCCGCCCAGGCGCGCTCGAACTTGGCCAGATCGACCTCGACCACGATCACCCCGATGGCGCTGTTCTGGGTTTCAAGTCTGCGCGAATAGGTGAAGGAATAGCCTCCCGCCTCGCGCGCCTGGGTGGTGAAGACCGTGGTGTTCGAGCGCAGCGCATCGACGAAATAGGGTGCATTGCGGTGCTGCTCGCCCAGCCGGTTGCGGTCGGTCGCGGCCACGGTGCGCCCGTCGCGGTCGAGCAGCATCAGCGAGGCGGCGCCGATCTCGTCCACATAGGAAATGAGCCGCTGCGAGGACTGGCTGAAATCGGCCGAGTTCAGCGCCCCGATCAGCGCCGGGTCGCGGGCCAGAAGCTGCGGCACGATGGCGTTACGGCGCAGCTCGGACAGGATGTTGCCGGAGTAGAGCGCCAGCCGCAGCTCGGCGCGGTTGCGGGTGGATTGCGTGAACCGGTCGGTCAGCAGCACATTGGTGACCCAGACCGTCGTCACCGCCAGAAGCACCAGCGAGACAAGCGCCAGCCGCACCCGCCAGGTCAGCGGCCCTGAACGCCTCACGCGCTTCTCCGTCTTTGTGGCCATCTCGGACATGACCGCCAGAGTACGCGGGCGCGCTCAGGCGCTCAAGTCACGCCTCCGCCAGCGCAGCGGTCAGATGGGCGAAAAGACGCGCACCGTCCTCGTTGCCCTGCGCCGGATCGCAGGCGCGCTCGGGGTGCGGCATCATCCCCAGCACCCGGCGGTTGGCCGACAGGATGCCCGCAATGTCGCGGTCGGCGCCATTGGGGTTGTCGGTATAGCGGAACGCCACCCGGCCCTCACCTTCGAGCATGTCCAGCGTCTGGGCATCGGCGGTGTAATTGCCGTCATGATGCGCGATCGGAATGCGGATCTGTTCGCCCGCCGTATAGGCGCGGGTAAAGATCGACTGGCTTTCCGCCACCTCCAGCCCGACCGTCCGGCAGATGTATTTCAGGTTCGCATTGCGCAGCAGCGCGCCGGGCAGGATCTTGGTTTCGGTCAAGACCTGAAAGCCGTTGCAGACCCCCAGCACATAGCCGCCGCGCTCCACATGGGTCATCACCTCGCCGCAGATCGGCGAATTCGCCGCAATGGCGCCGCAGCGCAGGTAGTCGCCAAAGGAAAAGCCGCCGGGAATGCCCACGATGTCGATGCCCTCGGGCAGCGCCGTATCCTTGTGCCAGACCATCTGCACATCGAGCCCCGCCTTGCGGAACCCTTCGGCAAGGTCGCGGTCGCAGTTCGATCCGGGAAAGACGATGACGGCGGCTTTCATGGGCGCACTCCCTGTCCCGCGCGGCGCGGGCGAAATCGGTTGAGGGCCCCGCCCGGCCAGGGCAGCGGCCCGTTTCAGTCTGCGGGATCCGCGCGCGCGGCGCAATGTCCCGATCCTTGTCCCGCCCTGCCCGCCCGGTCAATCCGGGCGCTGCAGAGGCGCCGCCCTCTTCAGAGCAGCTCGACCCGGTAGCTCTCGATCACCGTGTTGGCGAGCAGCTTCTCGCACATTTCGGTGACGGTGTCTTCCGAGGTGCCCTCGGCCAGATCCAGCTCGATCACCTTGCCCTGACGCACGCCGCCGACGCCCTCGAAGCCGAGCCCCAGCAGCGCATGTTTCACCGCCTCGCCCTGCGGATCGAGCACGCCGTCCTTCAGCATCACATGCACCCGTGCCTTCATGGCGTCCACTCCGTTCGCTGCGAAAGGCCCCTGCCCTTCATCTTTCTTCAAATACTCACCCGCCACGCCGCCAGAGGCGCGGCGCCTCAGTTGATGAGCTTCGGCTTGGCCACATGGGTGGCCTGCTTGGGCATCACGCCCAGCCGCTTGGCCACCTCGGTATAGGCATCGGTCAGCGAGCCCAGATCGCGGCGGAACACGTCCTTGTCGAGCTTCTGGCCGGTCTCGATGTCCCAGAGCCGCATCGAATCCGGCGAGATCTCGTCGGCCACGATCAGGCGCTGGTAATCGCCGTCATAGACCCGGCCGATCTCGATCTTGAAATCCACCAGCTTGATGCCGACGCCGTACATCAGCCCCGAAAGGTAATCGTTCACCCGCAGCGCCAGGCTCAGGATGTCGTCCATGTCCTGCTGGCTGGCCCAGCCGAAGGCGGCGATATGCTCTTCGGTGACCAGCGGATCGCCCAGCTTGTCGTCCTTGTAGCAATATTCCACGATCGGGCGCGGCAGTGGCGTGCCCTCCTCGATCCCCAGCCGCTTGGCCAGCGTGCCGGCGGCGAAGTTCCGCACGATCACTTCCAGCGGCACGATCTCGCAGGCCCGCACGAGCTGTTCGCGCATGTTCAGCCGCTTGAGGAAATGGGTCGGCACGCCGATATTGTTCAGCCCGGTCATGAAGAACTCGCTGAGCCGGTTGTTCAGCACGCCCTTGCCTTCGATCACGTCCTTCTTCTCGGCATTAAAGGCGGTGGCATCATCCTTGAAATACTGCACGATGGTGCCCGGTTCGGGACCTTCATACAATGTCTTCGCCTTGCCTTCGTAGATTTTCTTGCGCCG
>SBGD01000007.1 GCA_006226775.1 Paracoccaceae bacterium
CCCCGATCGCGCGGTTCGCCTCTGGGATGCGCTCGCGGATCGCCCAGAAATCGGCGCGCTGCTGCTCGGACTGCGCGACCGCCCCGTCCGAGACCAGCTCGGCCTCCATCGCCGCGGCAAAGAGGGTCTCCAGCGCTTCGGCGGGATCGAGCCCGCGGGCCAGACCCAGCTCGACCAGCACGCACCATTCGGGGGGCGTGGGCCAGGGCTGGCGCAGCTCGGGCAGTTTCTCGGAGAGGAAGTCCAGCCCCTGGCGCGAGATCAGTTCGAAGGCGCTGATGCCTTCGCCAAGCTGGTCGCGGGCGATGGCCAGAAGGTCGAGCGCGGCGGCGGGGCTTTCGACCGTGAACAGCGCGGTGCCGGTGGCGGCGGGAATCGGGGAAAGTTTCAGCGCCGCGGCGGTGATCAGCCCCAGCGTGCCCTCGGCGCCGATCAGCAGATGGCGCAGATCATAGCCGGTATTGTCCTTCCGCAGCCGCTTGAGCCCGTGCCAGATCGAGCCGTCGGGCAGCACGGCCTCGAGCCCCAGAACCTGATCGCGGGCGTTGCCGTAGCGCAGCACGTTGACGCCGCCGGCATTGGTTGCCAGCAGCCCGCCGATCCGGGCGGTGCCTTCGGAGGCCAGCGAGAGCGGGAACAGCCGCCCGGCCTCCTGTGCCGCGGCCTGGACATCGGCCAGCACCGCGCCGGCCTCGGCCAGCGCCACGTTTTCCTGCGGATAGACCGCGCGGATCGCGGTCATGCGTTCCAGCGAGATCAGCAGCGGCGCCGGACCCTCGGGCGCGACCTGCCCGCCCACGAGCCCGGTGCCGCCGCCGAAGGGGACGACGCCGACCCGTGCCGCGTGGCAGGCGCGCACGATCTGCGCGGCCTCTTCGGTGCTGCGGGGCAGGGCGACCCAGCCCGAGCATCCTTGCCAGCGCCCGCGCGGCTCCTCGAGATAGCGCGGCTCTGCGCGGCGCAGGGTGTTCTCGGGCAGGTCGCGGGAGAGGGTTTCAGCGAAAGTGTCGTCGGCGGCAGTCAGGGTCATCGGGGGTTCCTTTCGGCCGGCAGATTGGTCCGGTTTCGTCGGGAAGCCAAGAGCTTGCGGCCCCGATCTCCGGGCCTTTCTTGTCTCGCCGGCTCAGTCCCGCAGCCAAGAGGGCTGGAGCACAATCACCGTCGGGCGCGACGGCAGATCGCGCAGGCCGATCACCAGCTCGGGGCCGTCGCGCCGGTCGATAACGAAGCGGTCGGAGACATCGTCGAGAAACCGGTTGAGCGAGGCGCCGGAGAACCAGTGCATGGGGAGGATGACCGAGCTTTTCAGCCGGTCCACCACCCGCACCATGGCGTCGAGCCCCATCGTATAGCCGCCGTCCACCGGCACCATCAGCACATCGAGCCGGCCCAGCGCCGCATATTGCGCATCGTTGGGTTCGTGATGCAGATGGCCGAGATGGCCGATGCACAGCCCCTCGACCTCGAAGACGAAGATCGAGTTGCCCTTCTCCTCCGTCCCGCCCATGGGCGAGCGGATGTCGGTCGAGACATTGCGCACCAGCATTTCGCCGAGGTCGAGATGGTGTTCGATACCCTCGCCGAACGCGCCCCAGCCGGGCAGCACATGGGGAATCGCCGGGTCGGGATTGGCCGTCCAATGGGTGTCGTGGGCATGGTTCATGGTGACCACATCGGGGATCAGATCGGCATTGCCGATGAAGCCGGTGAAATCGGTGACCGCCTCGAGCCCGCCGCGGGTCTGGATCAGGAAGCTGGCATGGGAGATGTAATGCAGGCGGACGGAATACTCGGGCACCGGGTCGGTCCAGGCGGCCTTGTGCAGATAGCGTAGCCCCGGCGCGGCATCGGCGATGGCGATGCAATGCGAGGGGCGCCGCTGTTCCTGTGCGGCGGCGGGAAGGGCGGCGGTCAGCAGAAGGCTCAGGGCAAGGCCGAGGCGCAGCATGGGCGGGTCTCCTTGTTGCGTGAGGTCAGCCTAGCAGGGAAACCGCGCCGCGCATCTGACATTTGCGTTGGTGCGGCGCTCTGCGCCGCAGGGGGAGTGTTTTTCGGAAAGATGAAAGGCAGAAGCCCCTCGAACGGGCGTTGCCGGGGTCAGCCGAGCGAGGTCATGGCAAGGCCGGTGAGCCAGAGCCCGAGCCCGAAGGACAGCTGGCTGACCGCGCTGCCGCGGCGCGCGCGCCAAGGGTTGGGCGTGTTGCGCGCTGCGAGCCCGGCACCAAGGCAGGGCTGGAGCACGAGAAACGGCGCCGCCAGTGTCAGAAGCCCGAAGCCGAGCGCCGGGAGCGGCGTCGGCGCCGCAAGCCAGCCAGGCGCCACGATCCACAGGAACAGCGCCGCGAAGACGATGCCGGTCAGATAATGCAGGGCCCAGCCCAGGGCCCGCTCTCCGGGGATCTTCGGGCTTGCCGCGATGGGGCGGTGGATCAGCCGACCACGGGGCAGATGGCCCAGCCAGCGCCCCAGAAGCGCGTAGTCGAGGCCGGACACCCCCAGCACGCGCCGCCGGAAGAGGGCGGTCAGATCCATGAACAGGGTTGCGCCCGTGCCCAGCAGAAGA
>SBGD01000006.1 GCA_006226775.1 Paracoccaceae bacterium
GGACGTGGAACTGAACGCCTATCTCGCCAGCGAAGACTGGCGCGGCAAGGCGGGCGGCTATTCCATCCAGGGCCCCGCCGGGGCCTTCATCCCGTGGATCAGCGGCAGCTTCCACGCCATCATGGGGCTGCCCCTGCCCGAAACCGCTCAACTTCTGGCCGCCGCGGGCTGGCCTGTCTGGAGGCAATCATGAAGGGCCGTGTCGTCCTGCTCGATGAACTCGAAGATGGCCGCCGCGCCGCCGCGCTGATGGTGGACGGGCGGCTCAACGACCTGCTGATCGACCCGCGCGACGAGGCCGGCCCCGGCATCGGCACCATCCTGCGCGGGGTCTGCGACCGGCCGCTCAAGGGCCAAGGCGGCATGATCCTGCGCCTGCCCGATGGCCGTTCCGGCTTTCTCAAGCAGGGCAAGGGCCTCGCGCCCGGACAACCGCTGCTGGTGCAGGTCACCGGGCTCGGGCTGGACGGCAAGGCGACGCCCGTGACCACCCGGCTTCTGTTCAAATCCCGCTATGCCATCGTCACCCCCGATGCGCCCGGCTTCAACATCGCCCGCGGCATCCGCGACGAGCAAGAGCGCGAGCGCCTGCTGGAACTGGCGCATGAGGGCATGGACGGCGCGCCCGAGGGCTTCGGCCTCATCCTGCGCAGCGCCGCCGAAGAGGCCCACGAAGACGAGATCGCCGAGGACATCGCCGAGATGCGCGCACTGGCCGAGGCGGTCTGCGCCGATCTGGCGGGCGATCCGGAATGGCTGGTCGATGCGCCCGACGCCCATCTCGCGGCCTGGCGCGACTGGTCCAGCCCCGCCCCCGACGAGGTCAGCGATGCGCCGGGCTGTTTCGACGATCACGGCGTGCACGAGGCCATCGACGCCGCCATCGAGGAAACCGTGCCCCTGTCGGGCGGGGCGTCGATGGTGATCGAGCCCACCTCGGCCCTGGTCGCGGTCGATGTGAACACCGGCGCGGATTCGTCGCTGGCCACCGGACTCAAGGCCAATATCGCCGCCGCGCGCGACCTGCCGCGCCAGCTGCGCCTGCGCGGGCTGGGGGGACAGATCACGCTGGACGTGGCCCCCATGCCCAAGAAAGACCGCCGCGTCTTCGAAGACGCGCTGCGCCGCGCCTTCCGCATCGACGGGGCCGAAGTGGTTCTGGCGGGCTGGACACCGCTTGGCATGTACGAGGTTCAGCGCAAGCGCGACCGGCTGCCGCTCACGCAACTGCTGTGATCAGCGGATGCTGACCGGCAGGCGCGCGTAGCCCCGGAACCGGGCCAGCCCCATAAGCTCGGCCGGGCCGTCGGCCGCCAGCCTCGGGAAGCGGGACACGAAGCGGCCCACGGCCAGCTTGCCCTCGATGCGCGCCAGCGTCGCCCCAAGACAGACATGGATGCCGCTGGCAAAGGCCAGGTGGCGGTTGGGCTGGCGGGTGATGTCGACCGTTTCGGGGGCCTCGAATACCGCCGGGTCGCGGTTCGCCCCCGCGATCGACGTGTGGATATAGGTGCCCTCGGGCAGCACGCAGTCGCCCAGGTCCAGCGCCTCGCCCGCAAGGCGATTGCCGATCTGCAACGGGCTTTCGACCCTGAGCGATTCCTCCACCGCCGTCGCGATCAGGCCCGGTTCGCGCTGCAACAGCCGCAGCTGGTCGGGATGGGCCAGCAGCATGGCGATGGTGTTGCCCACGAGGCTGGTGGTCGTCTCGTGCCCGGCATTAAGCAGGAAGATGCAGTTCTGCACCAGCTCCTCCTCGGTCAGGTGCCGCCCGTCGACCTCACCGAAGATCAGGTTTTCCAGCACCTCGCCCTGCGCGGCCCCCTCGGGATGGGCGCGGCGATGGGCGATGAGATCGGCCAGGATCGCCCCGAACTCCGTCACCGCCGCATGGCCCGCCGCCAGCCGCTCGGGCGGGACCACCGGGTCGAGCGCGCCCAGGATCGCCAGCGAATAGCCACGCAGCTTGCGCCGGTAGCTTTCCGGGATTCCCAGCATGAACGAGATGATCTCGGTCGGCAGCACCATCGCGAAGGCCGCGATCAGATCGAACCGGCCCATGTCCTCCAGCTCATCGAGCATGCGCTCGACAATGCCCTCGATCAGCGGCTCCATCTCGGCCAGCTTGCGCGGCGTGAAGGCCCCCGCCAGCAGCTTGCGCACCACCGTGTGATAGGGCGGGTCGTTGAAGACGAGGCTGGTCGAATGATGGGTAAAGAGGGGCCCCGCGCCGAACTTGCGCCCGAACTCCGCGCGCTTGTCCGACAGCATGGCGCGGCTTTGATAGACCTTCTGGCAATCGGCATGCCGGGTCAGCAGAACCGATCCATCCGCCATCCGGTGCACGGGGTGTTTCTCGCGCAGCGCCCTGAGCGTGGGAAACGGGTTGTCGATGAAGGCACGGTCGATCCGGGCCAGGTCGAAGTCGCCGATCGCGGTGGCTGTCATCTTGAGCACTCTCCCCTGCGCGGCACGCTAGGGCAGGGGCGCGTGCGGGGCAAGCATGGCTGGCATCCCGGCGCGGGGGGTGGCACAGTGGCACCAGACGAAAGGAAGCC
>SBGD01000002.1 GCA_006226775.1 Paracoccaceae bacterium
CAAAGCTCGCCCGGTCGGTGAAGACCGAGACGAATTGCGCCTCGAAACACACCGCCCCGCGATGCACCCCGCGCACCGCCATGGTCACCGAGCTTGTCCCCAGCCGAACCGGCCAGACCTGAAGGAACAGCGGAGCCCCCGGAACGATCGGGCTTTTGAAATCGTATTCGATGCGCACGAAGGGCAGCCCGTAACCGCCCTCGGCATTCATCTGAAACCAGCCCTCGCCGCCCAGAAGATCTTCCCAGAACGCATCCAGCGCATCGAGCGCAAAATTGGCGATGCGCCCGGTATAGGCGATCTGCGCAGGATCGCAGTCGCCGAAGCCGACCCGCCGTGTGCACTCGAAATACTCGTCCATGGGTTCCCTCGCGTCGCCTCGAACCGCCGCCGCCCTCGACGCGGGGCAGCCCGCCTATTCTGACGCCGGCTTGGCGCGAATGCCAGCGGTCCCGCCCCGACATCCGCGACCGGGACGCGGCGCCCGGTCATCAGTCTGTCCTCACCGCCTCCAGCCCCTGCCCCCCGGCGACCGCCCGGCGCAGATTTCCGGGCACCGACCAGGACAGCGGGTCGGCGGCGGCATAGCCCGCAATCCGGGCCAGGATCTCCGGCAGGCCAGTGCGTTCGGCCAGATGCATCGGCCCGCCCCGCCAGCGCGGAAAGCCATAGCCATGCACCATCACAAGGTCGATGTCTGCAGCGTCTTCGGCGATCCCCTCTTCGAGAATGCGCAGCCCTTCCACGATCATTGCGGCGCTGGCCCGCTCGGCAATCTCCGCATCCGTGAAAGCGCGCCGCGTCAGGCCGGCACACGCGCTCGCCTCGATGACCATCGCCTCGATCAACGGCGCGCGCTGCGCCTCGCCCCCGGCATAGTCGTACCAGCCGGCACCGGTCTTGCGCCCGAGGCGGCCGGTCTCCTCGACGATCCGGTCGGCGATGGGCACATAGCGGAGATCCGTCCGCTCTGCCCAGCCCAGCCGCTTGCGGTTGGCATGGGCAATGTCGAGTCCGGAAAGGTCCTGCACCTCGTATGGGCCCATCGCCATGCCGAAATCGCGCATCGCCGCATCGACCTGCGCAGGCAGACAGCCCTCGAGCAGCATCACATCGCAGATCTGGCGGTAGCCGGTGAGGATGCGGTTGCCGATGAACCCGTCGCAGACCCCCGCCAGCACCGGGATCTTGCGAAGCCGCCCTGCGAGCCGCAGCACGGTGGCCAGGGTTTCCGGCGACGTCTCGCCGGCACGGATCACCTCGACCAGCTTCATCACATGCGCCGGCGAGAAGAAATGCAGGCCGAGAAACCGCTCGGGGTTGCGCAGCCCCTCGGCAATGGCGTTCGGGTCGAGATAGGAGGTGTTGGTGGCCAGGATCGTGTCCGGCGGCAGCGCCGCGTCGAGCGCGGCAAAGACCTGCCGCTTGACCGTCAGATCCTCGACCACCGCCTCGATGGCAATCTGCGCCGGCGGCAGGTCGTCATAGCCCACATGAAAAGAATGGCGCGCGGCTAACGCGGCATCTGCCGCGCCAGAGGAGAGCTTGCCGCGCGCCACGGCCTCGGCATAGAGCCCCGCGATCACTGTTCGCGCGCGCTCGACCGCAGCCGTATCGGTTTCCACCAGCGCGACGGTCGTTCCGCCCTGCGCCAATGCATAGGAAATGGCACTTCCCATCGTGCCCCCGCCCACCACGACGGCGGTCTCGATGGCCGCGCCGCCCTTGCGGCCCCGCGCCATCGCCGCGCGCTCGGCAAAGAACACATGCCGCAGCGCCGCCGCCTGATCGGAGGTCTTGAGGGTGAGAAAGGTCTCGCGCTCCAGCGCCAACCCCTCCTTCAGGGGCAGGCGCGTCGCCGCATCGACCAGGTCGATGGCCTTTTGCGGCGCGATCTGGTCGCGGGCGCGCCGCGCCGCACGGGTACGGGCGGTCTCGACCGCATCGGCATCGCGCGGCGGAGCAGGCATCGCCCCGGTCGCGGGTCGGTCCGGCAGGACAAGCCGCGCCGCCTCGTCCGCGGCATCCGCCGCAAGGAGATCGACCAATCCCAGCTCCCGCGCCTCGGTGGCGTCGATCACCCGGCCCTCCGAGATCAGCGACAGCGCCGCGCCAAAGCCGATCAGCCGTGGCAACCGCTGCGTGCCGCCGGCCCCCGGCACCACGCCCAGCGTCACCTCGGGCATCCCCAACTGCGCCCCGGGCACCGCCACCCTCGCGGCGCAGACCAGCGCCAGTTCCAGCCCGCCCCCCAGCGCCGCGCCATTGATCGCGACGACGACGGGCAGCGGGAACGCCTCGATCCGGGCGAAGACATCGGGCAGATAGGGCGGCTGCGGCGGGAGATCGAACTCCCGCGTGTCGGACCCGGCCACAAAGGCGCGCCCTGCCCCGCTCAGCACCACCCGCTTGGCGCCCGAGGTCTCGGCGGCGTCGAATGCCGCCATCAGCCCCCTGCGCACCGCTTGCGACAGCACATTGACCGGCGGGTTGTCGATGACGATCCGCGCCACCGTACCCTCGAGAGAAAAACGAAC
>SBGD01000059.1 GCA_006226775.1 Paracoccaceae bacterium
AAACCAATGAAAGGGCGGCGCGAGCCGCCCTTTTTCGTGTTCGCTCATCGCTCACCCATGACCGCCGACACGTCGGCCAAGCGTGACCGCATCAGGTCATGTTCTGGTCGATCTTGTCTTGACCGTGAACCCCGCGGCAGCACGATAAATCTGTGACCTGTCCTGGGGCGGCCACATCAATCCATCAAAATAATTCCATAGAAACGTTTTGGTCTGGCGTGTCCGGGACCCATATCCCGTGGGACAGAGTCGAACCTTCGATCGTACTCAATCAGCTGAAATACCGGCGGAATCGGGCGTTTCCGCCCGATTGACCCTTTTTGCTTGCAAAATAGACATTTCAGCCCGGCCAGTGGCTAATAATTGGTAGTCAGAACAAGAACAACTGGACTAAGCCTTTTAACCACTACACTTGGAATGCCCGCAGGAGGCGCAGGTCATGCAGCCTTCGATCATCCGCATCTCGTATTGCCCGCAGGACGGACAGGCCTTGCCGCGCCCGCCGGTTTCCAGGCCCACCACCTTGGCCGTGGGATCGGTCTTCAGCCCCATGCCCTCGCCCTCGAGAAAGCCGGTGGCGATCATGTGCCGCTCGATCACCCCGCCGATCGCGGCCAGGATCGACGGGATGTACTTGCCCTGAACCCAGGCCCCGCCGCGCGGATCGAACACCGCCTTCAGTTCCTCGACCACGAAAGACACGTCCCCGCCGCGTCGGAACACCGCCGAGATCATCCGCGTCAGCGCCACGGTCCAGGCGAAATGCTCCATGTTCTTGGAGTTGATGAAAACCTCGAATGGCCGCCGGTGACCATTGATGATGATGTCGTTGATCGTCAGGTAGATCGCATGTTCGCTGTCGGGCCATTTCAGCTTGTAGGTATGGCCCTCCAGCTGCTGCGGCCGGTCGAGCGGTTCGGACATGTAGACGACCTCGGCATCCTGTCCGCCCGCGCCCCGGACCTGCTCCGGGGCCTCCGCCGGCACCTTCTCGGTGTCCTCCGACACGGACAGAACCGACCCGGTCACATCATTCGGCCGATAGGTGGTGCAGCCCTTGCACCCGGACTCATAGGCCTGCAGGTAGACATCCTTGAAGGCCTCGAAGGAGATATCCTCCGGGCAGTTGATCGTCTTGGAAATCGACGAATCCACCCATTTCTGCGCCGCCGCCTGCATCTTGACGTGATCGCCCGGGTCCAGCACCTGGGCATTCACGAAATAGTCGGGCAGGTCCGCATCGCCGAACATGTCGCGCCACATCTGCACCGCGTAATCGACGACCTCCTCCTCGGTCCGCGTGCCGTCCTTCTGCAAGACCTTGCGGGTGTAGCGATAGGCAAAGACCGGCTCGATCCCCGAGCTGACGTTGCCTGCGTAAAGCGAGATCGTCCCGGTGGGCGCGATCGAAGTCAGAAGCGCATTGCGGATGCCATGCTCGGCCACCGCCGCGCGCACGTCGTCGTCCATGGCGCGCATGGTGCCGCTGGCCAGGTAGCCTTCCGCATCGAACAGCGGAAAGGCGCCCTTCTCCTTCGCCAGTTCCACCGACGCAAGGTAGGCCGCCCGCGCGATCCGCTTCAGCCAGCGCTCGGTCTGCGCCGCCGCCGCGTCCGAGCCATAGCGCAGCCCCTTCATCAAGAGCGCATCCGCCAGCCCGGTCACCCCCAGCCCGATCCGCCGCTTGGCCGCGGCCTCGCGCGCCTGGGCCTCCAGCGGAAACTTCGACACGTCGACCACGTTGTCCATCATCCGCACGGCGGTGGTGACCAGGGTGTCCAAGGCCTCCTCGTCGATATGCGCCGCGTCGGAAAACGGGTCCGACACCAGCCGCGCAAGGTTGATCGAGCCCAGCAGACAGGCGCCATAGGGCGGCAGAGGCTGCTCGCCACAGGGGTTGGTGGCACGGATTTCCTCGACGTAATTGAGGTTGTTGGCGGCATTGATCCGGTCGATGAAGATCACCCCGGGCTCGGCATAATCATAGGTCGCCTTCATGATCCGGTTCCACAGATCGCGCGCGGGGAGCGTGTGATAGATCTTGTCGCCGAAGGTCAGATCCCAGGGCCCATCCGCCTTGACCGCCGCCATGAAGGCATCGGTGATCAGCACCGACATGTTGAACATGCGCAGCCGTGCGGCATCCTGCTTGGCGGCGATGAATTGCTCGATATCCGGGTGGTCACAGCGCATGGTGGCCATCATCGCCCCCCGGCGCGACCCTGCCGACATGATCGTGCGGCACATCGCGTCCCAGACATCCATGAACGACAGCGGCCCGCTGGCATCCGCCGCCACACCCGAAACCGCCGCCCCCTTGGGCCGGATGGTCGAGAAGTCATAGCCGATGCCGCCGCCCTGCTGCATGGTCAGCGCGGCCTCCTTGAGCATGTCGAAGATGCCGCCCATGCTGTCGGGGATCGTGCCCATGACGAAACAGTTGAACAGCGTCACCTGCCGGGCCGTCCCCGCCCCGGCAGTGATCCGCCCGGCGGGCAGGAACTTGAAATCCTCCAGCGCCGCATAGAACCGCGCTTCCCAGGCCTCCGGATCGGCCTCGGCGCGGGCCACGGCGCGGGCGATCCGCCGCCAGGTATCCTCGACGGACAGGTCGATGGGCGTGCCGTCCGCCTGCTTGAAACGGTACTTCATGTCCCATATCTGCTCGGCGATCGGGGCTGCAAAACGGGTCATGGCGCGATTCCCTTGGGTGGCAGGACGCTCACTATAGCCCATGGGCCGGGCCACAACAACTTGAAGCCCGCCCGATGGGGACTACAATAGATGGATCGCTGGGGGGCGAGTCGCATGGCAAACCACATCAACCTGATCAAGCTCTGCGTCGGCACCGAAACGCCCGACGACCTGGCCCTCTGGCAGGCGCAAAAACGCAAGACCCTGCCCGACACCCTGCCGCGCCACGTCACCCGCATGTGGCCCAAGCGCGCCGAGGAACTGCTGGATGGCGGCTCGCTCTACTGGGTGTTCAAGGGCGTCACCCTGGCCCGCCAAAGGGTGATCCGCCTCGACGAGGTCACCGGCGCCGATGGCATTCCGCGCTGCGGCATCGTGCTCGACCCGGCGATCATCCGCACCACCCCGGCGCCACGCCGCCCGTTCCAGGGCTGGCGCTACCTCACACCCGAGGACGCCCCCGCCGATCTTCCGAAACGCGCGCAACACGAAGACCCCCTCCCGGCCAGCCTCAACGCAGCCCTGGCAGAAATCGGCGTCCTGTAGGAAACCGAAAGGTCCTTCTCTGGTTCAAAAATATCCCGGGGGCGTCGCCAAAGGCGACGGGGGCAGAGCCCCCACCAAAAGATCCTGCGCGCCGCAGGCGCACATCCAAATGGCGCTGCCGGAACCGCCTAACCATCCACCCCCAGCCGCGCCCGCAGCGCCTTCATCGCGCCGCGATCCTCCGCCGAGAGCCCGCCGGCCCGCGACCTAAACAGCGTCGCCTGCGACTTCAGAACCAGGCCGTCCGACAGGATCTTCAGGTGGTTCGCCCGCAGGGTCTCGCCGGTCGAGGTGATATCGGCGATCGCCTCGGCGGTCAGGTTCTTCACCGTGCCCTCGGTGGCACCCTGGCTGTCGACCAACTGGTAATCCGCCACCCCGGCCTCGCGCAGGAACTCGCGCACCAGCCGGTGATACTTGGTGGCAATCCTCAGGCGAAACCCGTGCCGCGCCCGGAAGGCCGCCGCGCAGGCGTCGAGATCGTCCAGCGTATCCACGTCGACCCAGTAGGCCGGCACGGCGATGATCAGGTCGGCCTGGCCGAAGCCCAGTTCCGCCAGCGTCTCCACCTGCTGCTCCCAGATCGGCAGCTTTTCATGCACCAGGTCGGTCCCGGTCACGCCCAGCTGGATCCGTCCCGCCGCAAGCTCGCGCGGGATCTCGCCCGCCGAGAGCAGCACCAGTTCCACGCCTTCGACACCGGAGACCGCGCCGGAATATTCCCGTTCCGAGCCGGTTCGCGACAATTGCACGCCGCGCGCGCCGAACCAGTCGAAGGTCTTCTCCATCAGCCGCCCCTTGGACGGCACGCCCAGCTTCACGGTCATCGCGCGGCCCCCTTGAGTAGCAAGGCCAGGCCGGGCCGGATCACCCCGCCCACTGCCGGAATGCCCGTGCCGCCGCCCAGCGCGGCGGTCAGCGCATCGTAGCGCCCGCCGCTGGCCACCGGCGGCAGATCGGGTCGCCCCTCGGCAAAGAGGCCGAAGACGAAGCCGTCGTAATATTCCATCGAGGTCCGGCCATAGCTGCCCTCGAATTCCAGCCCGTCGAGGTCCACGCCCTCGGCCACCAAAGCCTCGCAGCGCGCCGCCAGCCGGTCGACGGCAGGCTGGATGGCGGGCAGGTCCACGCCAATGTCGCGCAGCCTCTCCAGCGCGAAGGGCAGCGTTTCGCGCACGCCCAGCAGCGCCTCGATCAGGGCCACCTGCCCGGCGGCAATCGGTGCCGTCGCGGCATCTTCGCGCAGCGTGGCGATGCGGGCTTCCACCTCGTCCTCGCCGCGCATCCCGATCTGCGGCGCGGACCCGGCCATCGGATCGGCCTGCGCCAGCAGCGCCGCGCGCGTCGGCGGCATCGGCACCCGTCCCGCATAGCGGTCGAGCAGCGCGCGGAACCGCCTGGGCCGCCAGATATGCCGCCGCAGCGCCACCTTGCGCTTCTCGCTGGTGTCCAGCCCGTCCACGGCGGCCTTCAGCAGCCCGATATCCCCGGTCGCCGCGCGCAGCTTGAGATCGCTCAGGGCGCCCGCGATCCGCGCAAAGACCTCTGCCTCGCTGCGCGCCGGATCGCTGCGGTCAAAGACCTCGTAACCGACCTGCAGATATTCGCTGTCGCGGGTCGGATCGTCGTCCTGGCGCCGAAAGACGGCACCGGAATAGGTATAGCGCGCGGGCTCCGCGCCCTCGGCCATGTGCATCTGCACCACCGGAACCGTGAAGTCCGGCCGCAGCATCTGTTCCCCGTGCAGGGCATCCGCGGTCACATAGGCGCGCCCGCGAATATCCTCGCCATAAAGATCGAGCAGCGTCTCCGCCGGTTGCAGAACCGGCGTCTCCACCACGACCGCGCCCGCGGCCTCGAACCCCGCGCGCAGGCGCTGCGCCTCGGCAATGTTGTCCGCCCGGGTGGCCATCACGCCTGCGCCTTCAGAATATCCTGCACTTTCGTTACCAATTCGTTACGCGGCACCTCGAATTGCGAGGGCCGTTCCTTCCATTCCTCCAGCGTCGCGTTTTCGGCGATCTTCGCGCCCAGGATCAGGTCCTTGATCTGCACCACGTCGTTGTCGAATTCGTCCGTCCCCACGATCACCGCCACCGGAGATGCGCGTTTGTCCGCATATTTCAACTGGTTGCCGAAGTTCTTCGGGTTGCCGAGGTAGACCTCGGCCCGGATGCCCGCGCCGCGCAACTCCGCCACCATGGTCTGGTACTCGGCCATCCGTTCGCGGTCCATCACGGTCACCACCACCGGCCCCTGCACTTGCGACGAAACCCGCCCCTTCTCGCGCAGCGCCGCCAAGAGCCGGTCCACTCCGATCGACACCCCGGTCGCCGGCACCGCCTGCCCGGTGAAGCGCTTGACGAGGTCGTCATACCGCCCGCCGCCGGCCACCGAGCCGAATTGCCGCGGACGGCCCTTTTCGTCAAGGATTTCAAAGGTCAACTCGGCCTCGAACACCGGCCCGGTGTAATAGCCGAGGCCCCGCACGACCGACGGGTCGATGACGATGCGGTCAGGGCCATAGCCTTGAGCCGCCAGCAAATCAGCGATCTGCTCCAACTCATCTACGCCCTCACGACCGATTGCCGAGAACTTCAGGATTTCTCTTAGTCGAGCCAAAGTTTCAGAATTGCTCGACCTTCTCGCTTGAAGAAATTGAACGAACCCATCGGCCATATGGTCAGAAAGGTTTACCCCCTCAATGAAAGCACCCGACTTATCATTGCGTCCCCCTGTGAGAAGGTGTCGAACCCCTTCAGCGCCAACTTTGTCAAATTTGTCCAGCTGTCGCAAAATCGCATCGAGAATTTCATCGTTTTTCAGACCTCGCAGTTCGTGCTCGCGATATTCTCGCAGTTCGCTAGGTGACATCGCGTCGATGTCATTCTTTCCGGCGCCTCGTGTGACGGAAGTAAACACCCCGTTCAGCACCTTGCGGTTGTTCACCCGCACCACGTAATCACCGCGCGGAATGCCCACCGCCTCCAGCGTGTCCGACAGCATCGCGCAGATCTCCGCATCCGCCGCCACCGAGGGCGCCCCGACCGTATCTGCATCGCATTGATAGAACTGCCGAAACCGCCCCGGCCCCGGCTTCTCGTTGCGCCAGACCGGGCCCATGGTATAGCGCCGATAGGGCGTCGGAAGACGCTCACGATGCTGGGCATAGACCCGCGCCAGCGGCGCCGTCAGGTCATAGCGCAGCGCCAGCCAGGCCTCGTCCTCCTCCTGCCAGGCGAACACCCCCTCGTTCGGGCGGTCCACGTCAGGCAGGAACTTGCCCAGCGCCTCGACCGTCTCGACCGCCGAGGATTCCAGCGCATCGAAGCCATAGCGATGATAGACCCCGGCGATGGTGGCCAGCATCTCGGCCCGCTCGGTGACCTCATGGCCGAAATAATCGCGGAACCCCTTGGGCGTGATCGCCTTGGGGCGGGGTGTTTTCTTCTGCTTGGCCATGGCTGGCTCCGGGTTTTCTGGTTCGCCGGTCGTGTAGCCGGAAGCCCGCCAAGGGGCAAGGCGGACCGCTCGCGGCGCTTGCACGAAAGCAGGGGACAAATGCCGGCAACTGTCCTAGACCCGGGCCATGACAGACCGCTTGCACAGCCTCGAGGAACGCCTCGCCCACCTGATCCGCACGGTGGACGAGCTTTCCGACGTGATCGCCCGCCAGGACGGCGAGATCGACCTGCTGAAAACCCGTGTCCGGATGCTGATGGAGCGCGAGGCCCAGCGCCAGTCCCAGGCCACCGGCGGCGTGGTGCTGGGCGACGAACGCCCGCCGCATTACTGACCCGCGGCTTCATCTTGCCCGGCAAACTCCGGGGGAGGCCGAAGGGTCGGCCTTGGTGCGCCATCGGTCCGAGCGCCAATGGCGACGGCAGAGCCCCCTACCCGCCGCCCCCGGCCTTGATGTCGCTGGCCATGACCTCGCCCGCGTGCAGCAGCATCTCGAGCCAGCGCGAAGTGCCGCCATAGGCCTCGTAGACGCTCACGAAGACCGTGTCCTTCTCGATCTTCGCGATCTTCGCGCCGCAGGGCTGGGCCCGCCCGACGCGGCAGATCCGCGACTTGATCTGCTCATAGGCGCGGTCGGCCGCGGAATAGGGCTGCACCTCGGCGGGCAGGCCATAGCGCAGCATCTCGTGCATCTCGGGCGCGCCGAACAGCGCCACCACGGCGGTGAAGGTCCGCGCACAGCCATCGGCAAAACCGGTGATGTAGAAGGGATGCGGCGTGGTCCGGCCCGGCTCGGAATCATAGAGCCGATAGGCGGCGCGCCGTTCCGGGAAGGCCTGGATCTGCTTGCCGCGCCGGGCCTCGGGCAGGTCGCAGACCGGCTTGACCTCGCCGAAGGACAACAGCGTGCCCGCCGGCACCGAGGGCGGTTGCCCGGCCCCGCCCCGGGCGGAGGCGCCATCGCCGCCCAGCATCTGCCGCAGCAGCCCGGGCCGGGCGACCGGCGTCTCGGCGGTGTCTTCGGGCAGGGTCATGGCGGGGATCGCGGTGTCCTCGGCCAGGTCCACCTCGGACAGCCGTCCGATCCCGGCCAGCGGATCGCCGCCACAGCCGACAAGGGCGGCCAGGCAGCCCCCCGCCACGATCGTTCTCAACAAGGGGTTCATGCTGCACCGCCTCCCGTCTCCGGTCCTACTCCAGCCCGCGGTGCCGCGTCCAGCCTTGCAAGTTTGCAACGCCGCGCGCCCGGCGATGGAATTTGCCGATTCCTTTCCTCGCGCGAATTTGATAAGCTGCTCTCAATAAAAAGAAGTTGAGGCAGGTATGGGTATGGAAACGGGCTATCGCGGCACGTTTGTCATCTCATGGTCGCAGACGGAAATCGATGGTCTTCAGGCCGCATCGCTGTCCTCCCTCCGGGTTGGCGCAACCTGGTGCTGGCGGGGCGAGGCGCTTTGCGTCGACGGGCCAAGGGATGTGCTGCGGCTGAGTGACGCGACAGGAGAGCAGGATCTGCGCCGCCGGGCCGCGCGCAAGGTGCGGCGCATGGTGGGCGTGGCGCTGCACGACGCGGTGCCGCAGGCGCGCAGCGACAGCCGGCCCCTGGCGGAGGACAACGCCTTCCTGGTGACCGACGGGGTGAAAAGCTATCACGTCACGCTGATTCCCACCGGGCGCGACACCCGGCCGCTGTTGATGTTCCTCGGCGACATCCCGCCGCGCGGCACCGATCTCTGGCTGGTCAACCTGGCACTCGACCCGCGCATGCACCGCGAGGCCGAAAGCGAGGCCGGCGGCGTGATCTGTTTCACCCCCGGCGTGCTGATCGGCACGCCGCAGGGGCTGCGCCCGGTCGAGGATCTCCATCCCGGCGACATGGTGCTGACCCGCGACGACGGCCCGCAGGAGGTGCTCTGGACCGGCGCGCGCCGGATGTCGGGCGCGCGGCTCTATGCCATGCCGGAACTGCGCCCGGTGCGGATCAACGCCCATGCCTTCGGCCCGGACCGTCCGGCGACCTCCTTCCTGGTCTCGCCGCAGCACCGGATGCTGGTCGGCGGCGCGGAGGTGGAATCGCTGTTCAACACCCCCGAAGTGCTGGTCGCCGCGCGCGACCTCACCGGCACGCACCTCGCCCAGACCGACCTGGCGGTGCGCTCGGTGACCTATGTGCACCTGATGCTGCCCCGGCACGAGATCGTCTGGGCCAACGGGCTGGAAACCGAGAGCTTTCACCCGGCCAGCGCCCGCCTCTCGACCCTGGGCGAGGCCGACCGCCAGCGCCTGCTCGACGGACTGCCCGATGCCGAGCACGACCCGCAAAGCTACGGTCCCTATGCAAGGCGCAACCTGACCGCCAGCGAATGCGCCCTGCTCCACCACCACGCCGCCTGAGCCCCGCCCCGCGAGCGCCATCCTTGCGTGTTTCTGGGTCGGCCCGCCACGCGCTCCCCTCCCCCGTGTGAGGGGGAGGGACAGGGAGGGGGCCGAGGCGTCCTGTTGCGCCGCAGGCGCGCAATCAGGTCAGGCAGCACGCTCTCGGGGCGTCAGTTCGCCCCGCTGTCCAGCAATCGCCGCGCGATCACCTGCGCCTGGATCTCCGCCGCGCCTTCGAAGATATTGAGGATCCGCGCATCGCAGAGGATCCGCGAGATCGCGTATTCCAGCGCAAACCCGTTGCCGCCGTGGATCTGCAACCCGTTGTCCGCCGCCGCCCAGGCCACCCGCGCGCCCAGCAGCTTCGCCATCCCGGCCTCGAGGTCGCAACGCCGCCCCGCGTCCTTTTCCCGCGCCGAGAAATAGGTCAGCTGCCGCGCCACCATGATCTCGACCGCCATCATCGCCAGCTTGCCGGCCACGCGGGGAAATTCGATGATCGCCTTGCCGAACTGCTTGCGATCCAGCGCATATTGCAGCGAGACATCCAGCGCCGATTGCGCCACGCCGATGGCGCGCGCCGCGGTCTGGATGCGGGCCGACTCGAAGGTCTCCATCAACTGCTTGAAACCCTTGCCTTCCTCGCCACCCAGCAGGTTCTCGGCCTTCACGTGGAAGTTGTCGAAACCCAGCTCGTATTCCTTCATGCCGCGGTAGCCCAGCACCTCGATCTCGCCGCCGGTCATGCCCTCGGTGGGGAAGGGATTGGCATCGTCGCCCGGCGTCTTCTCGGCCAGGAACATCGACAAGCCGCGGTAATCCGAGGTCTCGGGGTCGGTGCGCGCCAGCAGCGTCATCACATGGGTCCGCGCCGCATGGGTGATCCAGGTCTTGTTGCCGGTCACCTTGTAGTCGCCGTTGTCGTCCTTGACCGCGCGGGTGCGCAAGGAGCCCAGGTCCGAGCCGGTGTTGGGCTCGGTGAAGACCGCCGTCGGCAGCTTCTCTCCCGAGGCCAGCGCGGGAAGCCATTGTTCCTTCTGCGCCGTGGTGCCGCCGGCGAGGATCAGTTCCGCCGCGATCTCCGACCGCGTGCCCAGCGAGCCGACGCCGATATAGCCGCGCGACAATTCCTCCGAGACCACGCACATCGAGGCTTTCGACAGCCCGAAGCCGCCGTATTCCTCGGGGATGGTCAGCCCGAAGACGCCCATCTCGGCCAGGTCCTCGATCACCGCCATCGGGATCAGCTCGTCCTTGAGGTGCCAGTCATGGGCAAAGGGCGCGACCTTTTCGACCGCGTAGCGGCGGAACTGCTCGCGGATCATCTCCAGCTCCTCGTCGAGACCGGAGGCGCCGAACAGGGTGGTGCCATGCTGCGCCTGCATCAGCTCGACCAGCCGCATCCGCGCGGCGGTGGTATTGGCCCGGGTCAGCAGCACCTCGATGCCCGGGGTGTCGAGCACCGCAAGCTCCTCCGGTTCCACCCCGAAATCGCGCGGCCGCACGATCTCGCCCTGGTTCATCGGGATGCCGCCGCGAATCTGGGCGAGGTATTCGCCAAAGGCGATCTGGTGGATCAGCGCTTCGAGCTCGCCAAAGCGGTCCTCGTCGCTCATGCGCTGCGCCCAGCCCTGCATTTGTCTGAGCGATTCCAGGTAGGTGGCCAGCCAGGCCAGGCCATGTGCCGCGTCCTGGTGCCGCTCGACCAGCGCCGCCGAGACCCGCCCGTCGCGCACCACCAGCTCGCGCAGATGCGCGCGGGCCTTGTCGAAGATCACCTCGACCGGGGCAATCGCGCCCTGCGTCAGCGTCAGAAGATCGGGCAGCAGCACGGGCGCCTCCATGTTCAGGTCCTGTCCATCATGGGCCATCATTCACGCTCCTTCAGATTTCCTGCAAGTGCATAATGCACTTCGCAGATGCAGCGCAACAAAAATACGTTTGCCGATGGATACTTTGCCGATAATTACCCAAGGAGATTTCAAATGCAGCGCCCCCGCCGCTGTGCTAGGCGGCGGGCATGGATGGCATGATCGGCGACATAGGGCTTTGGGCGCTCTTGGCCAGCGGCGCGGTGACGCTGTTTGCCGGGGTGGTCAAGGGCACGGTGGGCTTTGCCATGCCGATGATCATGATCTCGACCATGGGCTCCTTCCTGCCGCCGGACGTCGCCCTGGCCGGGCTGATCCTGCCGACGTTGCTGTCGAACGGGATGCAGGCCCTGCGCCAGGGGCCTCGCGCGGCCTGGGACGCGGTGAGGCATTTCCGCGTCTACCTGGCGGCGGCGGGGGTGATGCTGGTGGTCTCGGCGCAGCTTTACGTCTTCCTGCCGGTCTGGGTGCTGTTCCTGGCCATCGGCCTGCCGGTGACGCTGTTCTGCCTGATGCAGCTTCTGGGGGTGCGGTTTCACGCCGCGCGCCGGAGCGCCGGGGTCGAGCTGGCCATCGGGTCGTTTTCGGGGCTGATCGGCGGGCTCTCGGGGGTCTGGGGGCCGCCGCTGGTGGCCTATCTCACGGCGCTGAACACCGAGAAACGGATGCAGATGCGCATCCAGGGGGCCACCTTCGGGCTGGGCGCGGTGCTGCTCTTGCTGGCGCATTGGCACAGCGGCGTGGTGCATGGCGCGACCCTGTGGTTCTCGGTCTGGCTGTGCGTGCCGGCGCTTGCCGGCATGTGGCTGGGCGGGCGGTTGCAGGACCGGATCGACCAGGACACCTTCCGCCGCGCGACGCTGGTGGTGCTGACGCTGGCGGGGCTGAACCTGATCCGGCGGGCCTATCTTGCCTGATCGGACACGGTGCGCCTGAAGGCACACCCTACGCGCCGCCGTAGGGTGCGCATTTACTGCGCACCTTGCACAGCGCTCACACCTCCTCCACCGCCATCACCCCCGGCAGGCTCTTCAACGCGCCCTTGATCTCGGGCGTCACCGGGAATTCGGCGCCGGTGTCGATCTCCACCTCCCCCGGCAACGCCGGGTCCATCAGGCAGAGGTAGATCGGCCCGCGCGCCGCGCGCTGCACCTTTTCCGCCGCTTCCGACAGGATCGTCGCCACCGACGAGATCGCCCCCGGCGCCTCGACAAAGACCTTCAGCCCGGTCGAGCCTGCATCCGCCACCGCCACGTCGATCGGCGCCACGGAGCGGCCCAGAAGCTTCAACTGGTCGCTCTCCATCGTCGCCTCGACCGTCACCACCACCTTGGCCCCGGTCTCCAGATGCTCGCGCGATTTCTCCAGCGTCTCCGAGAACAGCGTCACCTCGTAGGCCCCGGTGGTGTCCGACATCTGGCAAAAGGCAAAGCGGTTGCCGCGCGCCGATTTGCGCTCCTGCCGTCCTGCCACCACGCCGGCCAGTTTCGCCACGCAAGGCGCGCCTTCCGCCTTGGCCATGACCTCGTCCAGCGTCAGCACGCCCTTGCGTTTCAGCGGCGCCATGTAGTCGTCCAGAGGATGGCCCGAGAGGTAGAAACCCACCGCCTTGAATTCCTCGGCCAGCCGTTCGGCGGGCAGCCAGTCGTTGACCGGCGCCAGCCGCGGTTCCGGCAGGTCGTCGCCGGCCTCGCCAAAGAGCGAGACCTGGTCGGAATTCTTCTGGTCGTGCACCGCGGCGGAGTAGTTCACCAGCGCATCGAGCGATTCGAAGACCCGGCGGCGGTTCGGTTCCAGCTGGTCGAAGGCCCCGGCACGCGCCAGCATCTCCAGCGGGCGCTTGCCGACGCGTTTCAGGTCCACCCGACGGGCAAGGTCATAGAGCGTCGCGAAGGGTTTGTCCGTCGAGTCCCGGACCTGATCCGGGAGCCCGCCCCGGACCTGATCCGGGGCCTCACCGGCGAGGTCCCGGGTCGAGCCCGGGACGGGGTCAGCCCGGCCGCACCGTCCCTCGACCACCAGCCGCATCGCCTCGACGCCGACGTTCTTCAACGCGCCCAGCGCATAGACCAGCGCGCCGTCCTTCACGTCAAAGGTCGCCTGCGACCGGTTCACGCAGGGCGGCACCCAGGGCAGGCCGAGGCCCTTCCTGACCTCCTCGAAATAGGTGGCCAGCTTGTCGGTCAGGTGGATGTCGCAGTTCATCACCCCGGCCATGAACTCGACAGGGTGGTTCGCCTTGAGCCAGGCGGTCTGGTAGGACACCACCGCATAGGCCGCAGCGTGCGACTTGTTGAAGCCGTAGTTGGCGAATTTCTCGAGCAGGTCGAAGACCTCGGTGGCCTTCTTCTTGTCGACGCCGTTTTCCGCAGCGCCTTTCTCGAACTTGGGCCGCTCGGCGTCCATCGCCTCCTTGATCTTCTTGCCCATCGCGCGGCGCAGCAGGTCGGCGCCGCCAAGCGAGTAGCCCGCCATGACCTGCGCGATCTGCATCACCTGTTCCTGGTAGACGATGATGCCCTGGGTTTCCTCGAGGATGTGGTCGATCAGCGGATGGACGCTGGTGATCTCCTTCAACCCGTTCTTGACCTCGCAATAGGTCGGGATGTTCTCCATCGGGCCGGGACGATAGAGCGCCACCAGCGCCACGATATCCTCGATACAGGTGGGCCGCATCCGCTTCAGCGCGTCCATCATGCCCGAGCTTTCCACCTGGAACACGGCGACGGTCTTGGCGGCGGCGTAGAGCTTGTAGGCGGCCTCGTCATCCAGCGGGATGGCGTTGATCTGGTTCTCGGCACCCTCGGCAGGCGCATAAAGCTCGGTGCCGGTGGCCGAGACATGCAGCGGACGGCCCGACTTGAACACCAGGTCCATCGCGTTCTGGATCACCGTCAGGGTCTTGAGGCCGAGAAAGTCGAACTTCACCAGCCCCGCCTGCTCCACCCATTTCATGTTGAACTGCGTGGCGGGCATGTCGGACCGCGGATCCTGGTAGAGCGGCACCAGCTGGTCCAGCGGCCGGTCGCCGATCACCACCCCGGCGGCATGGGTGGAGGCGTTGCGCAACAGCCCCTCGACCTGCTGGCCATAGTTCAGCAGCCGCGCCACGACCTCTTCGTTCTTGGCCTCCTCGCGCAGGCGCGGCTCATCCGTGAGCGCCTTTTCGATGCTGACCGGCTTCACGCCTTCGACCGGGATCATCTTCGACAGCCGATCCACCTGCATATAGGGCATCTGGAGCACCCGCCCCACGTCGCGCACCGCCGCCTTCGACAGCAGCGCACCGAAGGTGATGATCTGGCCCACCTTGTCGCGGCCGTATTTCTCCTGAACGTAGCGGATCACCTCCTCGCGCCGGTCCATGCAGAAGTCGATGTCGAAGTCGGGCATGGAGACCCGCTCGGGGTTAAGAAACCGCTCGAACAGCAGCGAGTAGCGCAGCGGATCGAGGTCGGTGATGGTCAAAGCATAGGCCACCAGCGAGCCCGCGCCCGAGCCCCGCCCCGGCCCCACCGGGATGTCGTTGTCCTTGGCCCATTGGATGAAATCGGCAACGATCAGGAAGTAGCCGGGAAAACCCATGCCCTCGATGATGCCCAACTCGAAATCTAAGCGAGCCTGGTACTCCTCGACCGGCACCGCATGGGGGATCACCGCCAGCCGCTCCTGCAAGCCCGCGTTGGCCATGCGGCGCAGTTCCGCCACCTCGTCATCGGCGAATTTCGGCAGGATCGGATCGCGGCGATAACAGCCGAAAGCGCAGCGCCTGGCGATCTCGACGGTGTTCTCCAGCGCCTCGGGCAGATCGGCGAAGAGCGTCGCCATCTCCTGCGGCGACTTGAAGTAATGCTCGCGCGTCAGCATCCGCCGCGGGGCCTGCTGGTCGACGTAGGCGCCTTCGGAAATGCAGATCAGCGCATCATGCGCCTCGTACATCTCGGGTTTCGGGAAATAGACGTCGTTGGTCGCCACCAGCGGCAGGTCCATGGCATAGGCCATCTCGACAAAGCCGCGTTCAGACCGCGCCTCGGCCTCGGGCAGCCCGCCCTCGCCGGGATGACGCTGCAACTCGACATAGAGCCGGTCGCCGTAGATGCCTTTCAGCCGCTCCATCAGCGCCTGCGCCGCCGGACGCTGACCCCGCTGCAAGAGCCGCCCCACCGGCCCGTCCGGCCCACCGGAAAGACAGATCAGCCCCTCGGAATGTTGCTCAAGCTCCCGCAACGTCACCTGCGGCAGCTGTCCGCCCTTGTCGACGTAAAGACAGGTGTTGAGCTTCATCAGATGCTCATAGCCCCGCTCGTTCTGCGCCAGCAGCACCACGGCGGCAGGCGGCACCGGCTTGTCGCCGGGTTTCAGGTCGACATAGGCCAGGTCCACCTGGCAGCCCATGATCGGCTGGATGCCGGCCCCCTGCGCGCCCACGGAAAACTCCAGCGCGCAGAACAGGTTGTTGGTATCGGTCACCGCCACCGCGGGCATGCCCATGGCGGCACATTGGCCCGGCAGCGACTTCAGCCGCATGGCGCCTTCCAGCAGCGAATACTCGGTATGGGTGCGCAGGTGAATGAATCGGGGGGACTTGCTCATCCGGCCAACTTATGTGGACAGCGCCGGCAATTGAAGTAGCTTCGTGTCATGTCCGACCTCGACCGCCTGCCCGAATTCCTCGACACCCTGGACGCCGAGTTCCACGCCCGCGGCGACTGGGGCGCGGTGGCCTCCTATATCCCCGAACTGGCGCGCGTCGACCCGGCGCAATTCGCCATCTCGGTGGCGCTCGCCGACGGGCGGCTGATCAGCGCGGGCCAGGCGCGCAAGCCGTTCTCGATCCAGTCGGTCTCCAAGGTCTTTTCGCTGGCCTGCGTGCTGTCGCGCTTCGGCGAGAGCATCTGGCACCGGGTCGGGCGCGAACCCTCGGGCGACCGCTTCGATTCCATCCTGCTGCTCGAACAGGAAGAGGGCCGGCCGCGCAATCCCTTCATCAACGCCGGCGCGCTGGTCACCACCGACGAACTGCTGGCGGGCCGCGCCCCGAAAGAGGCGCTGTCCGAGATCATCGGCTTTCTGCGCGCCAGCGCCGAGGACGATGACATCCATATCGACGCCGATGTCGCCGCCTCGGAGAACGCCACCGGCCACCGCAACCGCGCGCTGGCCTATTACCTCAAGAGCTTCGACAACCTGGTGAATGCGCCGGAGCTGGTGCTGGGCACCTATTTCCACCAATGCGCCATCGAGATGACCTGCGAGCAACTGGCGCTGGCCGGGCGCGGCATTGCCGGGCTGCCGGGCGCGCCGATGCTGCTGAGCGAGGTCAAGCGCCGCCGCATCGCTGCGCTGATGATGACCTGCGGGCATTACGACGGCTCGGGCGATTTTGCCTTCCGCACCGGGCTGCCCGGCAAGTCCGGCGTCGGCGGCGGCATCCTGCTGGCGATTCCCGGGCGCGCCTCGGCAGCGATCTGGTCGCCGGGGCTCAACGCCTGGGGCAACAGCCAGGTCGGCACCGAGGCGGCCGAACGCCTGGCGCGCTTCACCGGCTGGTCGGTTTTCGGCTGACGCCGCGGCCCGCCGCCAGATATTTTCCCGCCCGGCGCATCCCCCGCCAAGCCGTTGAAATCGCTTGGCTTCGCCAAGGCCCGGCAAATCGACGCCCCCGGGTCTTTCTGCGCCGCGGCCAAGAAAACCCCTTGCCAGTCCGGAAGATGCCTTTCTAAGCTTGGCCCACATAGAAACAGGCACGCAAGTTTTCTACGCCGCATCGAGGACTTGCAGACATGTGCGCATGGTACCGCGGCAGGTTCACATCATGGACATTGGCTTTCTTCTCAACGGAGAACCGGTCCGACTCCGCGCCGATCCGCCCACCCGGACCCTGCTCGACTGGCTGCGCGAGGATCGCGGGCTGACCGCCACCAAGGAAGGCTGCAACGAGGGCGATTGCGGCGCCTGCACCGTCATGGTGCAGGATCAGGACGGCATCCGCGCCCTCAACGCCTGCATCCTGTTCCTGCCGCAGCTTGCCGGCAAGGCGGTGCGCACGGTCGAAGGCATTCGCGCCGACGATGGCGGCATGCACCCGGTCCAGACCGCCATGGTCGAGCACCACGGCTCGCAATGCGGCTTCTGCACCCCCGGCTTCATCGCCTCGATGGCCGTGGCCCATGCCAATGGCCAGACCGACCACAACGACCGCCTGGCCGGCAACCTCTGCCGCTGCACCGGCTACGCCCCCATAATCCGCGCCGCCAGGGCCGCCGAGGACACCCCGGTGCCGCAATGGATCGCCGCCGACAGGTCCTTCTCTGGTTCGGAAATATCCTCGGGGGGGCTGCGCAGCAGCGGGGGGCAGACAGCCCCCCTCCTCCCGCAATCCTCCGACGCACTGGCAGAAATCTACGCCCAAACCCCCGACGCCACCCTGATCGCCGGCGCCACCGACGTGGGCCTCTGGGTCACCAAGCAGTTGCGCGATCTCGACCCGGTGATCTTCCTGCACCAGTGCCGCGACCTTGCCCGGATCGAGGATTGGGGCGACACGCTCAAGATCGGCGCCGGTGTCACCATCGCCAAACTCTGGCCGCTGATGCGCGAGTTCTACCCCAGCTTCGGCGAGCTTTTGCGCCGCTACGGCTCCGTGCAGGTCCGCGAGGCCGCCACGCTGGGCGGCAATATCGCCAATGGCTCGCCCATCGGCGACAGCCCCCCGGTGCTGATCGCGCTCGGCGCGCGGCTGCACCTGCGAAAGGGCACTGCCCGCCGCGACATGCCGATCGAGGATTTCTTCATCGACTACGGCAAGCAGGACCGCGCCCCCGGCGAATTCGTCGAGGCGATCACCCTGCCGAAAGACCAACCCGCCATGCGCTGCTACAAGATCTCCAAGCGCTTCGACCAGGACATCTCGGCCCTCTGCGCCGCCTTCAACATCACCGTCGAGAGTGACCGCATCAGTGCCGCCCGCATCGCCTTCGGCGGCATGGCCGGCACCCCGAAACGCGCGACGGCGCTCGAGACGGCGCTCATCGGGCGCGACTGGTCCGAGGACAGCGTGAAGGCGGCAGCCGCAGCGCTGGAGGAGGACTTCACCCCGATGTCCGACATGCGCGCCAGCGCGGCCTACCGGATGGAGACCGCGAAGAACCTGCTGCTGCGCTATTTCCACGAGATGCAGGGCGCGCAAACCTCGGTGCTGGAGGTCCGGCCATGAGCGTCACCAAACCCCTCCCCCACGACGCAGGCACCCTGCATGTCACCGGTGCCGCGCACTATGTCGACGACATCCCGACGCCCCGCAACACGCTGCACCTCGCCTTCGGCCTCTCCGAGATCGCCAAGGGCCGCATCACCGCGATGGACCTCGCAGCGGTGCGCCAGGCCCCCGGCGTCATCGCCGTGCTGACCGCCGAGGATCTGCCTTTCGCCAATGACGTCTCGCCCTCGATGCACGACGAGCCGCTGCTTTCCGACGGCACCATCCACTACCTCGGCCAGCCGCTCTTCTGCGTCATTGCCGAGAGCCACCTCGCCGCCCGCAAGGCCGCGCGGCTGGGCGACATCGCCACCGAGGAAGACACCCCGCTGCTCACCATCGACGACGCGCTGGCCGCCGACAGCCACTTCGAGGACGGCCCCCGCATCTATGAAAAAGGCGACGCCCGGCGTGCCATCGCGGGCGCCAAGCACCGCCTGACCGGGAGCATCGAGATGGGCGCGCAGGAGCATTTCTACCTCGAAGGCCAGGCCGCGCTGGCCCTGCCGCAGGACAATGGCGACATGCTGGTGCATTCCTCGACCCAGCACCCGACCGAGATCCAGCACAAGGTGGCCGAGGCCATCGGTGTGCCGATGCACGGCGTGCGGGTCGAGACCCGGCGCATGGGCGGCGGCTTTGGCGGCAAGGAGAGCCAGGGCAACGCTTTGGCCGTCGCCTGCGCCGTCGCGGCACGGCATACCGGCAAGCCCTGCAAGATGCGCTATGACCGCGACGACGACATGGTGATCACCGGCAAGCGCCACGATTTCCGCATCGGTTACGAGGTCGGTTTCGACGACGCGGGCCGGATCATCGGCATCGATTTCCTGCAATACGCCCGCTGCGGCTGGGCGCAGGACCTGTCGCTGCCCGTGGCCGACCGCGCCATGCTGCACGCCGACAACGCCTATCACCTGACCGACGCCCGGATCGAGAGCCACCGGCTGAAGACCAACACCCAGAGCGCCACCGCCTTTCGCGGCTTCGGCGGCCCGCAGGGCATGCTGGGGATCGAGCGGGTGGTGGACCATATCGCCCATCACCTCGGGCTCGATCCCTTGCAGGTGCGCCGCGCGAATTACTACGACGCGCCCGACCCCACCGGCCCGGGCACCGGCAAGCGCTTCGGCGGCGCCTTCTCCGGCGCCAGGGGCAAGCGCTTCGCCGCGCCCGGACCCGCCGCGATGCCGGACGAAGACCTCGCCTCGCGCGGCGCGGCCTCCAACGTCGCCGCCCCCGAGGTGCCCGCCCCGCCGCCGGGCAGCCAGACCACGCCCTACGGCATGGCCGTCACCGACTTCATCCTCAACGAGATGACCGATGCGCTGGCCGAACAGGCCGACTACGGCACAAGGCGCGCGGCGGTGAATTCCTGGAACGGCGGCAATGCGATCCTGAAACGCGGGATCGCGCTGACGCCGGTGAAATTCGGCATCTCCTTCACGCTGACCCACCTCAACCAGGCGGGCGCGCTGGTGCATGTCTACCAGGACGGCTCGGTGCATCTGAACCACGGCGGCACCGAGATGGGCCAGGGGCTGTTCCAGAAGGTGGCCCAGGTCGCCGCCGCGCGTTTCGGCGTGCCCACCGAGATGATCCGCATCACCGCGACCGATACTGCCAAGGTGCCCAATACCTCGGCCACCGCCGCCTCTTCCGGCTCGGATCTCAACGGCATGGCGGTCAAGCACGCCTGCGACACGATCCGCGACCGCATCGCCGAGCACCTGGCCGAATTGCACCAGCAGCCGGTGGAAAACGTCCGTTTCGAGGAGGGCGAGGTGCATGTCGGCGGCGATACGATGACCTTCGCGCAGGCCGCGAAATCGGCCTACGAAAACCGCGTCAGTCTCTCCGCCACCGGCTTTTACAAGACCCCGGACGTGGCCTGGGACCGGATCAGGGGCCAGGGCCGGCCGTTCTTCTATTTCGCCTATGGCGCGGCGATCACCGAATGCGTGATCGACACCCTGACCGGCGAGAACCGCATTCTGCGCACCGATATCCTGCACGACGCGGGCGCCTCGCTGAACCCCGCCATCGACATCGGCCAGATCGAAGGCGGCTTCGTGCAGGGCGCGGGCTGGCTGACGATGGAGGAACTGGTCTGGGACGCCAAGGCCCGCCTGCGCACCCATGCGCCCTCGACCTACAAGATCCCCGCCTGTTCCGACACGCCAGAGGTGTTCAACGTCACGCTCTGGGAGGGCGAGAACCGCGCCGAGACGATCTATCGCTCCAAGGCGGTGGGCGAGCCGCCGCTGATGCTGGGCATGTCCGCCTTCTTTGCGCTCTCGGACGCTGTGGCCTCCTGCGGCGAGGGCTATCCCGACCTGCAGGCCCCCGCGACGCCCGAGGAAATCCTGCGCGCCATCAAGCGAGCACGGGCGTGAGCGAGAGCATCCATGTCACGGTGGTGGAAACCCGCGGCTCCACCCCGCGGGAGGTGGGAGCGGCGATGCAGGTCTGGGCGGATCGCATCGAGGGGACAATCGGCGGCGGCACGCTGGAGTGGCAGGCGATTGCGCAAGCGCGGCAGATGCTGGCGGAGGACGCGCCGGACATGCAGCGCAAGATGGCGCTGGGGCCGGATATGGGCCAGTGCTGTGGCGGGGTCGTGGTGCTGGCCTTCCGCCATGTGGCCGAGGACAGGCGCTTCGACGACCCGCCGCTCTGGATCTGGGGCGCGGGACATGTGGGCCGGGCGATTGCCGGTGTCATGGGCCCGCTTGGCTTCCGGCAGATCCTGCTGATCGACGTGGAGGCCGCGCGCCTGCCCGATCCTCTGCCGCAGGGCGTCGAGCCTCTGGTGGCAAGCGACCCCCTGCGCATGGTGCCCCACGCGCCGCAACACGCGCATCACCTGGTGCTGACCTATTCGCATGACCTCGACCTGAAGCTCTGCGACGCGCTGTTGCGGCAGGGCTTCGGGGAGTGCGGGCTGATCGGCTCGGCCACCAAGTGGGCGCGGTTTCGCAAGCGGCTGGCGGCGATGGGCCACGAGGAGGCGCAAATCGCGCGCATTTCCTGTCCGATCGGCGATCCCGCCCTCGGCAAGCATCCACAAGCGATTGCGGTCGGCGTGGTGGCCCGTTACCTCGGGGACAGGCACACCCGCTCGCTGCCCGAGGAGAGACGCGCGTGAAAGACACCCTGCTGGAGATCAAGGGGCTGACCAAGGCCTACCCGGGCGTCGTGGCCAATTCCGACGTGTCCTTCCGCATCGGCAAGGGCGAGGTCCATGCGCTGCTGGGCGAGAACGGCGCGGGCAAGTCGACGCTGGTCAAGATGATCTACGGGCTGGTCAAGCCCGACAGCGGCCGGATGGCGCTGAACGGCGCGGACTACGCCCCCGCCGACCCCCATGCGGCGCGCGCCTCCGGCGTGGCGATGGTGTTCCAGCACTTCTCGCTCTTCGAGGCGCTCTCGGTGGCCGAGAATGTGGCGCTGGGGATGGAGGATCCGCCGAAACCGCGGGATCTCGCCCGGCAGATCCGCGAGGTGTCCGAGACCTACGGGCTGCCGCTGGACCCCGACCGCACCGTCGGCGGGCTCTCGGCGGGCGAGCGGCAGCGGGTCGAGATCATCCGCTGCCTCTTGCAGGATCCGCGCCTGCTGATCATGGACGAGCCGACCTCGGTGCTGACGCCGCAGGAGGTGGAGATCCTGTTCCAGACCCTGCGCAAGCTTTCCGCCGAGGGCACGGCGATCCTCTATATCTCGCACAAGCTGGAAGAGATCCGCAGCCTCTGCGAGACCGCCACGATCTTGCGGCTGGGCAAGGTGGTGGACACCTGCGATCCGCGCGAGGCCTCGGCGCGGGAACTGGCCGAGATGATGGTGGGCTCGTCCTTCGACCCGGTGCAGCGCGAGGCCAAGGCGTTCGGGGCGGTCAGGTTGAAGGTCTCGGGACTCTCGGCGAAATCGCCGGGGGAGTTCGGGACCTCGCTCAAGGACATCTCCTTCGAGGTGCGCGCGGGCGAGGTGCTGGGCATCGGCGGCGTGGCGGGCAACGGGCAGGACGAATTGCTGGCCGCGCTTTCGGGCGAGATCGTGACGGCGGCGGACATGGTCTCCTTCGACGGCACGCCGGTGGGGGCGCAAGGCCCCGAGGCGCGGCGCAAGGCCGGGGTGCTGTCGGCGCCCGAGGAACGGCTGGGCCATGCGGCGGCGCCCGACATGAGCCTGACCGAGAACGCGGTGCTGACCGCGGCGGCGCGGCAGGGGCTGATGCGGGGCGGGTTTCTCGACTGGCCCAAGGCCAGGGATTTCGCCGAGCGGGTGATCGAGGCTTTCGACGTGCGCACCCCGGGGCCGGGCACGGCGGCGCGGGCGCTCTCGGGCGGCAACCTGCAGAAGTTCGTCATCGGGCGCGAGGTGATGCAGGATCCGCAGGTGCTGGTGGTCAACCAGCCGACCTGGGGCGTGGATGCGGCGGCGGCGGCGGCGATCCGGCAGGCGCTGTTGCACCTGGCGGCGCAGGGCACGGCGCTGGTGGTGATTTCCCAGGACCTGGATGAATTGATGGAAGTGGCGGACCGGTTCGGGGCGCTCAACGAGGGGCGGCTTTCGGAGATTCGCCCGGTGCAGGGGCTGACGGTGGAGCAGATCGGACTGATGATGGGCGGTGCGCATGACATGGAGGTGGCGCATGTGGACGCCTGAGCCGGACGCGGAAGCGATTTCCTTGAAGGAAATCGGCCCGAAATCTTTTGAAGATTTCGGGCCTTCGGAGGGCGGCGCATGATCCGGCTGGTCAAGCGCCCGCAGCCGTCGCGGTTCTGGACCGCCGTCACCCCGATCCTTGCGGTGCTGCTGACCATGGTGGTCGGCGGCATCATGTTCGCGCTTCTCGGCAAACCGCCGCTCGAGGCGATCCGCATCATCTTCTGGGATCCGCTGTTTCACCCCCAATTCGCCGCCTATTCCCGCCCGCAGCTTCTGGTCAAGGCCGGGCCGCTGATCCTGATCGCCATCGGCCTTTCGATCGGCTTTCGCGCCGGCATCTGGAACATCGGCGCCGAGGGCCAGTACATCATGGGCGCGATCACCGGCGCCGGCGTCGGGCTGGCCTTCTACCCGATGGAAAGTTTCATCATCTTTCCGCTGATGGTGATCGCCGGCGCGCTGGGGGGCTGGGCCTGGGGGATGATCCCGGCGCTTCTGAAGGTGAAATTCGGCACCAACGAGATCCTGGTGTCGCTGATGCTGGTCTACGTGGCCGAGGCCTGGCTGGCCTCGGTCTCCTCGGGCCTGCTGAAGAACCCCGAGGGCCGGGGCTTTCCCGGCTCGCGCAACCTTCAGCAGTATGACAGCGCCGCCAATGCCGAGATCATCGCGGGAACCGGGATGCACTGGGGCGTGGTCGCGGCGCTGATCGCGGTGATCTTTGCCTATGTGCTGTTGACCCGGCACATCCGCGGCTTTCACATCCGGCTGACCGGCGAGGCACCCCGCGCGGCGCGCTTTGCGGGCGTCAAGCCGGCGCGGGTGGTGCTTTTCTGCCTCGGCCTCTCGGGGGCGCTGGCCGGGATGGCGGGGCTCTTCGAGGTCGCCGGACCGGCAGGGCAGATCACCATCGACTTCAACTCGGGCTACGGATTTACCGCGATCATCGTGGCCTTCCTGGGCCGGTTGCATCCGGTGGGCATCCTGCTGGCGGGCTTGCTGATGGCGCTGACCTATATCGGCGGCGAGCTGGCGCAGCTGATGCTGAGCCTGCCCGGCGCCTCGATCCAGCTGTTCCAGGGGATGCTGCTGTTCTTCCTGCTGGCGACGGATGTCTTTACCAATTTCCGGGTCCAGCTCGGACGCAAGGGAGCCGCGTGATGGACCTCGGAGCAATCAATCCCGTCCTGCTGGTGGCCTCGCTCATGGTCTCGGCCACGCCGATCCTGCTGGCGGCCATCGGCGAGCTGGTGGTGGAGAAATCCGGCGTGCTGAACCTCGGGGTCGAGGGGATGATGATCACCGGCGCGGTGGTGGGCTTTGCCATCGCGGTCAATACCGGCTCGCCGCTGCTGGGCTTTGGCGCGGCGGCGCTGGCCTCGGCGGTGCTGTCGCTCAGCTTCGGGGTGCTGACCCAGTACCTGCTGTCGAACCAGGTGGCGACCGGGCTGGGGCTGACGCTGGTCGGGCTGGGGCTGTCGTCGCTGATCGGCAAGCCCTACGAGGGCGTGAAATCGACCACCCTGCCCGACCTGCACATCCCGCTGCTGGCCGATATCCCGGTCCTCGGGCCGATGCTGTTTCAGCATGACCTGATGGTCTATCTCTCCATCGCGCTGGTGGCGGCGGTCTGGGCGGTGCTGAAGTTCACCCGCTTCGGGCTGATCCTGCGGGCGGTGGGCGAAAGCCATGACGCTGCCCATGCGCTGGGTTACAAGGTGGTGCGCATAAGGCTCATGGCGATTGCCTTCGGCGGCGCCTGCTCGGGACTTGGCGGCGCGTATCTCAGCCTCGTGCGGGTGCCGCAATGGACCGAAGGGATGACCGCCGGGGCAGGCTGGATCGCGCTGGCGATCGTGGTCTTTGCCTCGTGGAAGCCCTGGCGGGTGCTGATCGGCGCCTACCTTTTCGGGGGCGTCACCGTGCTTCAGCTCAACCTCCAGGCGGCGGGCACCCGGCTGCCGGTCGAATACTTGTCGATGTCGCCGTATCTGATAACAATCCTCGTGCTGGTGATCATCTCGGCACGGGGCTACCACGGGGCACCGGCCTCGCTCGGCCGGTCCTTCTATGCCTCGAGCTGAGGCCAATACGACAATTCCAAATGGGGAGCTAACATGAACAGAAGAACACTGATTGCCGGCGCCGCGCTGGCGCTGGGCCTGGCCGGAACGGCCATGGCGCAGGACAAGACCAAGGTCGGCTTCATCTTCGTCGGCCCGGTGGGCGACGGCGGCTGGACCTATGAGCACAACCAGGCCCGTCTCGCGCTGGAAGAGCATTTCGGCGACAAGGTCGAAACCGTCTTCCAGGAAAGCGTGCCCGAGGGCGCCGACAGCGAACGCGCGATGACCCAGATGGCGCTGTCGGGGGCCGATCTGATCTTCACCACCTCCTTCGGCTACATGGATCCGACGATCAACGTCGCCAAGAAGTTTCCCGACGTGAAATTCGAGCATGCCACCGGCTACAAGCGCGCCGACAATGTTTCGACCTATTCCGCGCGCTTTTATGAAGGCCGCGCCATCCAGGGCCATATCGCCGGCAAGATGACCGAGACCAACAAGATCGGCTATATCGCCTCCTTCCCGATCCCCGAGGTCATCCGCGGCATCAACTCGGCCTATATCCACGCCAGGAAAGCCAACCCGGATGTCGAGTTCTCGGTGGTCTGGGCCTACACCTGGTTCGACCCGGCGAAAGAGGCGGACGCGGCCAATGCGCTGATCGAACAGGGCGCCGACGTGATCCTGCAGCACACCGATTCCACCGCGCCCCAGGCCGCGGCCGAGAAGGCAGGCAACGTGATCACCTTCGGCCAGGCCTCGGACATGATCGAATACGCGCCCAGGCCGCGGGTCTCGTCGATCATCGACAACTGGGCGCCCTATTACATCGCCCGGGTGCAGGCGGTGATGGACGGGACCTGGGAATCGAAGGACACCTGGGACGGCATCGGGCCGGGCATGGTCGGCATCGGCGAGATCACCGATGCGGTGCCCGCCGAGGTCAAGGCCGAGGCGCTGGCGCTGAAGGACGCGATCGCCAATGGCGAGTACCACCCCTTCACCGGGCCGATCAACAAGCAGGACGGCACCCCCTGGCTGGCCGAAGGCGAGATCGCCGATGACGGCACGCTGGCGGGCATGGATTTCTACGTCGAAGGTCTGACCGGCGAAATCCCGAACTGAGCCTGCCTGCGATGGCACAGTGCCCCCGCCCCTGATGGGCGGGGGTTTCCTGTTCCGGGCGTCATGGCGCATCGGCGGCAGGCCGCCCCTGACAGCCCGCGCGACGCGCCCGGGATCAACCGAGAGAGGCCCGCGAATGGCACCCCCCGTAACGGTCATGTTCGACATGGACGGCCTGCTTCTGGACACCGAATCCGTCGGCCTTGCCTGCTATGTCGAAACCCGGCAGGTCTTCGGCCTGGACGACAGCCCGCAGGCCTTTCTTGCCTGTATCGGCCTCAATTCCCGCGCGACCCGCGATCTCATCGAGACCACCCTGGCCGGGCAGGTCGATTACCCCGCCTTCAAGCTCGAATGGGACCGGCGGGTCGATGCCCGCCTGCACGCGGGCATTACGCCCAAGCCCGGCGCGGCACGGCTGCTGGCGCATCTTTCGGCGCGCGGCGTGAACCTCGGGGTGGCGACCTCGACCCGCGCGCTGCGGGCAAAGGCGCATCTGGAACAGGCCGGGTTGCTGGCGCATATCACGCATCTGGTGGGCGGCGACCAGGTCAGCCGGAACAAGCCCGACCCCGAGGCCTATCACCTCCTGGCCGGTCATTTCGGCACCAGCGCCGCCGAGTGCTTTGCCTTTGAAGACAGCGAGGCCGGCACCCGCGCCGCCGTCGCCTCGGGCGCGCGGACGGTGCAGGTGCCCGATCTGATCGCACCTTCCGACGCCCTGCGCGCGCTGGGCCATGTCATCGCGCCCGACCTGCTGGCAGGCGCGGCACGGGTCGGGCTGATCGAGCCCGGCGAGATCTGACCGCCGGGCGACAAGCGCCGGATTTCGCGCTTGCCCTGACCGGGCGCGCGGGTAGCATTGCCCGGACATCAGGCCGATGTCAGGCCGGTGTCAGACCGGTGTCAGGCGCAACCACGACACCCCCGGAAACAGCCAAGGACAAGCCCGCGATGCCCGAAAGACCCACCGTCCATCACATCCCGGTCTGCCCCTTCTCGCAGCGCCTCGAGATCCTGCTGGCGCTCAAGGGCGCGAGCGACGCGGTGGAATTCCGCGTTGTCGACATCACCCGCCCGCGCGACCCGGCGCTGCTGGCAAAGACCCGCGGCACCACCGCCCTGCCCGTGCTGGAAACCGACCACGGCCTGATCCTGAAGGAAAGCCTGATCCTTTTGCGCTATCTCGACGACGTGACCGGGCCCGGCACGCTGCGCCGCGCCGATCCGGCCGAGCACGCGGTCGAGCAGATGCTGATCACCCGCGAAGGCGCCTTTGCCACGGCGGGCTACCGCTTCGTGATGAACCAGGACCCGGAGGCGCGGCAGGCGCATGAGGACACCCTGCTCGAGGTCTTGCGCGACATCGACACCTTCCTGCGGCACGAAGGCGGCAAGGGCCCCTGGCTTTTCGAGGATTTCGGACTGGCCGAGGCGGTCTTTACCCCGATGTTCATGCGATTCTGGTTTCTGGAGTATTACGAGGGGTTCGATCTGCCCGACACCCGGGAGTTCGCCCGCGTCCGCGCCTGGCGCGCCGCCTGCCTCGCGCATCCCGCGGCGCAGCAGGTCAGCCGCGAGGAGATCGTGAAGCTCTATTACGACTACGCGCTGGGCTGCGGCAATGGCGCGCTGCCCCCGGGGCGCGAAGTCTCGTCCTTTGCCTTCACGCCGCCGTGGCGCGACCGGCCCTGGCCGCCGCGCGACAAGACCCGGCCGGCAAGCGACCGGGACCTGGGCCTTCTGCCGGGCTGAACGCGCTCACTCGGCCGCGGGCAGCGCGCAGGCAAGGTAGCGCCGGGTTCTCTGGCGGTACTCGGTGGGAATGTCGCGGATCGACAGCATCGCCACCAGCTTGCCGCCATCGACCACCGGCAGGTGGCGGAACCCGCCCTCCAGCATCACCATCAGCGCATCGGCCAGGCTGGCGCGCGGCGACACGGTGCGCGGATCGGGGGTCATCACCTGGGCCACCACCATGCCGTCGGTCCTGCGGCCCTCGGCCACCACCCGGCGGATGATGTCGCGCTCGCTCAGGATGCCGACCAGCCGCGCGCCGAAAAGCACGGGCAAGGCGCCGATATCGCGGTCGCGCATCAGCGCGCAGGCGGACACGACCGAGGCCCGGGACGAGATGACATAGACTTCGCGCTCGGCCAGAAATTCGCCTACGGATTTGATGTTCATGACAATACCCTCCTGTTTGAAATGCCTCTTTCTAGCAGATTTCCGCCCTTCGCAGCAGTCTGGAAAACCTGCCCCCGGCCCCTCGCAATCCCGGCGGCAGCCGCTATCCTCTCCCGCAGGGAGGATCAGACATGCGCAAACTTCAGGTTCAGGGCGTCCACCACATCACGCTGACCGGCGCCGACCGGCAGACCAGTCTCGATTTCTGGGAAGGCGTGCTGGGGATGCCCTTCATCTTCGACCAGCCCAACCTCGACAATCCCGACGAGGGCCATCTCTACTTCGATCCCGGCGACGGGCGGCTGATCACCATCTTCACCAACGAGACCCGCAAACCCGTGCATTCGCGCACGCCGACCGATCCCGGCTGCGTGCATCATGTCGCGTTCAACGTGTCGAAAGCCACCTTCAGCCAGGCGGTGGAGCGGCTCGAGGCCCGCGGCATCGGCCATTCCGGCGTCAAGGACCGCGGCTTCATGGAGTCGATCTATTTCAAGGATCCGCTGGGGCTTTTGATCGAACTGGCCTGTTACAGGTTCGAGCCGCCGATGGGCTGCTCGCATGCCGACGTGATGATCGAGGCGCATCGCATCCGGGTGGCGCGGGGTGATTACAACATTGCCGAGGTGCACCTGGCCGATGCCATCGAGCACCTGGTCGAGCGCCGCCAGCAATCGCTGAGCGGCGACCGTGCGCCGAAAACCCCTACGCGAGGACCTGAGACATGACATTGACCACCCTTGACGGCACGCCGGTCAGCCGCTTTGCCTTCGGCACCATGCAATTCGGCGGCAAGGCGGATGAAGCCGCCTCGGCAGCGTTGTACGCCGCCTGCCGCGCCGCCGGGATCAACCATTTCGACACCGCCCATGTCTATACCGAGGGCCGCTCGGAAGAGATCCTCGGGCGGCTGATCACCGACCGCGAGGCGATTTTCGTCGCCACCAAGGCGCATTACCCCGGCGGCGCGGCGCGGGCCAATATCCTCAGGAGCCTCGATGAAAGCCGCGCGCGGCTGGGGCTCGAGGTGATCGACCTCTACTACATGCACCGCTGGGACCCCGACACGCCGCTGGAGGAAACCTTCGAGACGCTGGCCGAGGTGCAGGCGACGGGCCATATCCGCCATGTCGGCGTGTCGAACTATGCCGCCTGGCAGGTGATGAAGGCCCAAGCGGTGGCGGCGGGTTTCGGCACCCGGATCGACGCGCTTCAGCCGATGTACCACCTCGTCAAGCGCCAGGCCGAGGTCGAGATCCTGCCGATGTGCGCCAGCGAAGGCATCGCCGTGTTTCCCTATTCGCCGCTGGGCGGCGGGCTGCTGACCGGCAAATACGCGCGCGGCGAAAAGGGCCGGCTGGACGAGGTCGAGATGTATTCCAGGCGCTACGCCCCGGACTGGATGCGCGATGCCGCTGCGGGGCTGGCGGAGATCGCGGCCGAGGTCGGCACCGATCCCGCCACCCTCGCCGTGGCTTGGGCGGCGCGCCATCCGGCGGGGCCCTGCCCGATCGTCTCGGCGCGCTCTGCCCGGCAGTTGCAGCCGTCGCTGGCGGCGCTGGATTTCGCGATGGACGACGCGCTCCATGCCCGGATCGCGGCGCTCAGCCCGGCGCCACCGCCGGCCACCGACCGGCTGGAGGAAGCATGACCGACATCCTGATCATCGGCGGCGGCATTGCCGGGATTTCCGCCGCCGCGCGGCTGGCGCCGCATGGCCAGGTGACGCTGCTCGAGGCCGAGGACCAACTGGCCTATCACGCCTCGGGCCGCTCGGCGGCGGTGTTCCTCGAATTCTACGGCAACCCGGTGGTGCGCGCCCTGAACGCCGCTAGCGCGGCGCATTTGCACAAAGCGGATGGCGGGGTGACGAAGCCGCGCGACTTCTTCCTGATCGGCAAGCCGGAGGAGGACGAACGTTTCCACGCCCAGGCCGCCGACCTGGGCGCCGCGCGGATCGGGCTGGAGGAGGCACGCGCGCGGGTGCCGATCCTCGACCCCGAGACCTGCGGTTTCGTCGGCCACTGCGCGGCCTTCGACATCGACACCGACCTCTACATCCAGAACTTCCGCCGCAGCGCGCTGGCGCATGGTGCGCAGATCGTCACCCGCGCCCCGGTGCAGGCGATCAAACGCGCCTATGGCCGCTGGCGGGCCGAGACGCCCCAGGGCGGCTATGGCGCGGATGTGGTGATCGATGCCGCCGGACCCTGGGCCGATACCGTCGCCGGGATGGCCGGGGTGGCGCCCTTGGGATTGCAGCCCTACCGCCGCTCGATGGCGCGCATTCCGGCGCCGGGCGGGCATGACGTGCGTGGCTGGCCCTTCATGGACGGGGTCGGCGACACCTGGTACGCCAAGCCCGATGCCGGCAGCCTGATCGTCTCGCCGCAGGAAGAGCATCCGATGGACGCCCACGACGCCTGGGCCGATGACATGGTGCTGGCCGAGGGGCTGGCGCGCTACGAGGAGATGGTCACCGAGCCGGTCACGCGGGTCGAGGCGAACTGGGCCGGGCTGCGCACCTTTGCCCCCGACCGCGCGCTGGTGATCGGCGAGGCGCCGGAGGCCGCGGGGTTCTTCTGGCTGGCGGGCCAGGGCGGCTACGGCTTCCAGACCGCTGCCGCGGCCTCGCAATTGCTGGCGGACCTGGTGCTGGGGCGGGTGCCGGACCTGCCGGGCGCGGTGGTCCGGGCGCTGGATCCGGGGCGCTTCGGGTGAGCCTTTTCAAGCTGCGGCGCCGGGGGTTTCCTGCGGTCAAGTGCTGCGATTTCCGGCTTTCCGCGGCAGGCGGCAGGCCCTATTGAGCGGGGCGCCTTGGCGAATCGGCTCTTGTGCCGAAAAGCAATTCGTCCACAACTTATTGCGGGTGCAACCGAATTACTGCTTTACATGACATGGCCCACGCCTCACCATATCAGGTAGGGGCCGGGGAACCGCCCACAGCCCCTAGAGCAGGCACCTAGCGCTTGGGGCGCTACCCGACCCAAGGCGCTACTGAAAAACAAAAGAGGTGGCGCATGGCACTATCCGAGCAGTTCCTGGAGGACGACCTCCATCCCATTGATATCGTTGAGCATATCGCCGCGCATCACGATTGGGAATTCGACCGCATCCACGACGACCAGATCGCCATGGCCGTCGAAGGCCAATGGCGCACCTATTCCATCACCCTCGCCTGGTCGGCCTATGACGAGACGCTGCGGCTGATCTGCAGCTTCGAGATGGAGCCGCCGGAAGAGAAATTCCCGCAGCTCTGCGAGGCGCTCAACGCGATCAACGATCAATGCTGGGCCGGGGCCTTCACCTGGTGGGCCGAGCATCAGCTGATGGTCTATCGCTACGGGCTGGTGCTGGCCGGGGGCCAGGTCGCCAGCCCCGACCAGATCGACACCATGATCAGCGCCGCCGTGGTCAATGCCGAGCGCTATTACCCGGCGCTGCAACTGGTGGTCTGGGGCGACCGGACCCCGAAGGAGGCGCTGCAAGTCGCCATTGCGGAAGCCTACGGCCGCGCGTAACACTCGCCCCCGAACTTCGACAAGGGAGGGGGCGATGACACCCAAGGATCTGGCCACCCGCGGTCTCGTGCTACTGGGCTGCGGCAAGATGGGATCGGCGATGCTGCAGGGCTGGCTCGCCGATGGGCTGCCGCCGGAGGCGGTGCATGTGATCGACCCCCAGCCCTCGGACTGGCTGAGGGCCACGGGCGTGCATATCAACATGGCCCTGCCCGCCGCCCCCGCCATCGTGCTGATCGCCGTCAAGCCGCAGATGATGGGCGACGCCCTGCCGGCCATCCAGGCGCTGGCCCGTGGCGAGAGCCTGTTCGTCTCGGTCGCCGCCGGCGTCACCCTGGCGCGTTTCGAGGCGGTGCTGGGCGCCGACAGCCCGATCATCCGCGCCATGCCCAATACCCCCGCCGCCGTGGGCCGCGGCATCACCGCGCTGATCGGCAATGCCCGGGTCTCGGAGGCGCAGATGGCGCTGGCCGAGGGGCTGTTGCAGGCGGTGGGCCAGACCGTGCGGCTCGCGGACGAGGCGCAGATGGACGCGGTCACCGGCGTCTCCGGCTCGGGCCCGGCCTATGTCTTCCACCTGATCGAGACGCTGGCCGCCGCGGGCGAGGCCCAGGGCCTGCCCGCCGACCTGGCGATGACACTGGCGCGGGCCACCGTGGGCGGCGCGGGCGTGCTGGCCGAAACGGCCGAGGAGAGCCCGGCGCAACTGCGCATCAACGTGACCTCGCCCAACGGCACGACCCAGGCCGCGCTCGAGGTGCTGATGGATGAAGAGACCGGCTTTCCGGCGCTGCTGAGGCGCGCGGTCAAGGCGGCGACGGAGCGATCGAGAGAGCTGAGCCATGGCGGATGAGATCACCTTCGACGAGTTCCTCAAGGTCGATATCCGCGCCGGCACCGTGGTGCGGGCCGAGGAGTACCCCGAGGCGCGCAAGCCGGCGCTGAAGCTCTGGATCGATTTCGGGCCGGAGATCGGCGAGAAGAAGACCTCGGCGCAGATCACCGCGCATTACACGCCCCGGAGCATCGTCGGCAAACAGGTGATGGCGGTGGTGAATTTTCCGCCGCGCCAGATCGGCCGGTTCATGTCGGAGGTGCTGACCCTGGGCGTGTCGGATGACGCGGGCGGGGTGGTGTTGCTGAGCCCGGACCAGCCGGTGGCGAACGGCGAGCGGATGCACTGACCCCGCAGTCTTTCAAAGACTGCGGGCCGAAATCTTTTCAAGATTTCGGCGCTCGGCCCTCGCCCATGGCATCGCGCCAGTGGCGGCGGCAGAGGCTGACATAGGTCTCGTTGCCGCCGATCTGCACCTGCGCGCCCGCCTTCAGCACCCGCCCCTCGGCATCCTGGCGCACCACCATGGTCGCCTTGCGCCCGCAGTGACAGATGGTGCGCACCTCGCGCATCTCGTCGGCCAGCGCCAAGAGCGCCGCCGAGCCGGGAAACAACTGCCCCAGGAAATCGACCCGCAGCCCGTAGCACATCACCGGCACCCCCAGATCGTCCACCGCGCGCGCCAGTTGCCAGACCTGGTCGGCGGTCAGGAACTGCGCCTCGTCGATGAAGACGCAGGCCAGCGCGCCGGCATCCCGGCGCGCGCGGATCCGCGCGAAGAGGTCATCGGCCGTGCCGTAGGTCTCGGCCGCGCTGCCGATGCCGATGCGCGAGGCGATCCGGCCCTGCCCGGCCCGGTCGTCATGGCGGGCGGTCAGCAGGTGAACCTCCATCCCGCGTTCACGGTAATTGTGCGCCGCCTGCAAGAGCAGCGTCGATTTTCCGGCATTCATGGCGGAGTAATGGAAGTAGAGCTTGGCCATGGGCGCTGCTATGCAACGCCCGCCGCGGCAAGGCAAGATCCGCCGCAGGGGATCGGGGTCGTGACGCGGCCTTGGCGGCGGCTCCGTCTCCCGACCGACGGACGCGTCACGTCCTACGCTTCTGCCGGCCTCGGGTCGCCAGTTCCTCGTTACGCCCCGATGTCCGGAGTGTTTCCAAAATGACAAAACCTGTTAAACCGATTAATGGGAAAAAAGTCTGGGTTTCCCCGGTGCTCGGGGAAGGCAATGCAGCCGGGAGTGACCATGACCAGTGTCGGATCGTATCTGAAGAAACACACCGAAGCGCTTGTGAAGGACGTGGGCATCGAGCCTGCCTGCGCGCTGACCGGCAAATCCAAGGCGACGCTGGGCCGGTATTACTCCGACCATGACGAACATGCCGAGCGGTTCATGCCTGTCGATGCGGTCGCCGCCCTCGAGGCCGCCTCCTCCTATCCGCATGTGACCGCCGCGCTGTCCGAGTTGCGCGGCATCACCCTGTCCTTCGACAACCGCCGCACCAACGCCGAAAGAAGCGGCGGGGTGAATGCCGACGTGGTGGCGCTGAGCCAGCGGTTCGCCATGCTGATGTCGGAGTATTCGCAGTCGATCGCCGACGGGGTGATCACCGTCAACGAAGCCCGGCGGATGCTCAAGGAAACCCTTGCCCTGCAGCAGGTTCTGATCGACATGAAGCTGCACCTGGAAGACGATATCACCTGAGCCAAAGGCCCGCCGTGCCGGCGCGCCAAGGATGACCGGAGCCCGCACCATGGACCTCAACCTGCTGAAACTGCGGCTGATCGCGGAACGGCGCAAGTTCACCCGGGCCCGGCGCAAGGCGGCGCAGGAGCGGGCCGACCGGGCCAGCGGGCTGACCGACGACTTCGACCGCACGCCGCTGCTGCGCGAGAACCTGCACAAGGCGATTGCCGACACGCCCTCCCACCCCGAAGCGCGCGGCGAAATGGCAGTGTTCTCGACCTTCTGCGGCCAGACCCGCAACTTCACCTTCGACAAGAACAACCGCGCCCGCGACTGTCCGCATTACTTCGTGTCGAACAACCGCACCGCGCTGGAGATCGTGCGCTCCTTCGGCTGGCTGCCGATCTTTCTCGACCTCGAAATCTCGAAGAACCCGATCCTCTCGGCGCATCAGGCCAAGGTGGCCAAGGCGTTGCCGCATCTCTTTCCCGATCTCGCGCGGCACCGGTTTCTCGTCTATTCCGACGACAAGCAGCGCATCCGGCACGAGGAACTGCCGGGCGTCATCGAGACCCTGACCGCGAAGGGTGGCGCCATGGCGGTCAAGCTGAGCCCGCATATCCGGGACAATATCCTGTGGGAATTCACCGACAGCCTGTTCCAGGACCGCTACCGCAAACAGGCGCACCGGATGCTGCGCTTCGTGCTGAACCAGATGGAGGTGGGCAAGACGCTGGAGGCCGACCGGCTGTTCATGACCGGTTTCTCGCTCCGCGACATGGCGCATCCGCGTGGCGAGGCGCTGAGCGAGCAATGGTACGCGGATATCCTCGCCTGCGGCATCGACTGCCAGCTGGCCTTCGATTTCCTGGCCCAGGGGAATGCGGATATCGTCGACCTGCCCGCGCCGCCGCGCAAGAAGTACCTCGGCAAGAAGATCGATCCCGAAACCGGCCAGCCCTGAGCGGGTGCCGATCCGTCAACGGATCGGTTCTGATCCATCGATGGATCAGGCGCCCGCGGACCCGGAGGTCAGCCCCGGAGATTGCGATGCCCGGTCTCGTCTCGCGAAACGGCCCCGATCCGTCAACGGATCGGTCCTGATCCATCGATGGATCAGGCGCCCGCGGGTCCGGCGGACAGCCCCCGAAATTGCAATGCCCGGCCTCGTCTCGCGAAACGGCCCCGATCCGTCAACGGATCGGTCCTGATCCATTGATGGATCAGGCACCCGCGGAGCCGGAGGACAGGCCTGGAGATTGAAACGCCCGGCCGCGTCTCGCGCAACAACTCCGATCCGTCAACGGATCGGTCCTGATCCATCGATGGATCAGGCACCCGCGGAGCCGGAGGACAGCCCTGGAGATTGAAACGCCCGGCCGCGTCTCGCGCAACCGACCCGATCCGTCAACGGATCGGACCTGATCCATCGATGGATCAGGGGCCCCGGGCCTCCAGGCGGCCCCAGAGATCGTAGTCCCCGGCCTCGTCCACCTCCACCGTGACGATATCGCCGGGGCTCAGATCCCCCGCCCCTTCGTCGATGAAGAGATTGCCGTCGATCTCCGGCGCATCGGCCATGGTGCGGCAGGTGGCGATGCCGTCTTCGTCCACCTCGTCGACGATCACCGGCAGCCGCTGGCCAACCCTGGCGGCCAGTTTCGCCTCCGAGATCTGCTGCGCTTTGGCCATGAACCGGTCCCAGCGCTCCTGCTTGACTTCGGCGGGCACATGGTCGGGCAGGTCGTTGGACCGCGCGCCCGCCACGTTCTCGTACTGGAAACAGCCGACCCGATCGAGCTGCGCCTCCTCCAGCCAGTCGAGCAGATAGGCGAATTCCGCCTCGGTCTCGCCCGGATAGCCGACGATGAAGGTCGAGCGCAGGGTGATCTCCGGGCACTCGGCGCGCCAGGCGGCGATCTCGTCCAGCGTCCGGGCCGAGGCGGCGGGCCGCGCCATGCGGCGCAGCACCTCCGGGTGGCCGTGCTGGAACGGGATGTCGAGATAGGGCAGCACGCCGCTCGCCGGGTCCGCCATCAGCGGGATCAACTCACGCACATGCGGATAGGGATAGACGTAATGCAGCCGCACCCAGGCGCCCAGCCCCCCCAGGTCGCGCGCCAGCGGCAGGATCGGCGCCTTGTGCTCGCGGTCCTTCCAGTCGGTGCCATAGGCCGAGGTATCCTGGGAGATCACCAGCAACTCCCTGACGCCGCTTTCCACCAGCTTTTCCGCCTCGCGCAGCACCGCCCGCGCCGGGCGCGATTGCAGCCGTCCGCGCATGTCGGGGATGATGCAGAACTTGCAGGCGTGATTGCAGCCTTCCGAGATCTTCAGGTAGCTGTAGTGCCGCGGCGTCAGCTTCACGCCCGAGGCGGGCAACAGATCGACAAAGGGGTCGGGATCGGGCGGCACCGCGCCATGCACTGCATCCAGCACCTGCTCGTATTGATGCGGCCCGGTCACCGCCAGAACGCGCGGATGGGCGCCGGTGATATAGTCGGGCTCGGCCCCCAGGCAACCGGTCACGATCACCCGGCCGTTTTCCCGCAGCGCCTCGCCGATGGCCTCGAGGCTTTCGGCCTTGGCGCTGTCGAGAAAGCCGCAGGTATTGACGATCACCGCATCGGCGCCGGTGTAGTCGGGCGAGATGCCATAGCCCTCGGCGCGCAGGCGGGTCAGGATGCGTTCGCTGTCGACCAGCGCCTTGGGACAGCCGAGCGAGACCATGCCGATGGTCGGCTGGCCGCTTCGGGGTCCGGTCGGGGGCGTCTGCACGCGCGCATTGGCAATATCGGGGCGGAGATCTGGCGGATTGGTTGTCATGGGCAGGCTATAAACGAGCGCGCGCAGCGCGAAAAGAGCCGATCTTTGCCCGGCCATCGGCGCGCACGGAGTGGCTCGGCCCTGGAGCCTTTCGGCAAAACCCAGAGACGCCAAGACCCTGCCACGCCTTCGACGCTCTCGGGATTTTGGCGAGGCTTGATGGATCAGGTATTCCCGAAACGCCCCGATCGGGCGCCGCGGCGAGATCGCCCACCAGCGCCAGGATCCGCTTCAGACTGACGCTCGGCGCACGCCCGCTCCGTCCGGGGCGGGGCCGGTCAGCGGCTGCGCTTTCTGCGAATCACGCGGTCCTCGGCGCTGGCGGTGGCGATGTCCTCGATCCCGTCGGCATAGGTGCGCTCGCCGCGGGTGACGTGCTGTTTCAGCACCTTCCTGGCCGCCGCCAGGTCGCCCTTCTCGAGCAGGGCGATCATCTCGACATGCTCGTTCATCGACTTGTCGGTATGGGTGGGATGCTGCGACAGATGCGTGCGCAGCGCCGCGGTTCTGCCGGCAATCGCCTGGTAGCCTTCGATCAGGTAGAGGTTGCCGCAGCGCTCGACGATGGCCTGGTGGAACTGGCCGTCGAGCTCGAGGTACTTGCGCGTCTCGCCCGCCTGCCGCGCGGCCGTCATCGCGGTGCAGATCGATTTCAGCGCCGAAAGCAACTCCTTGGCATGGCCCGCCATCGCCAGGTCCAGCGCCGTCGATTCCAGCGCGTAGCGGTAGAAGCCCAGTTGCGCCACATCGTCCACGCTCATGGTGAAGACGAAGGTGCCCTTGCGCGGCACGATCGAGACCAGCCCTTCGTGCCGCAGGTTGGCCAGGGCCTCGCGAATCGGAGTCTTGCTGATGCCCAGAAGCTCCGAGAGCGAGTTCTCGGAAATCGCTTCGCCCAGGCCGTAACGGCCGGTGATGATCGCCTCGCGTATCGCCGTCGCCGCGATATCACACAGCGAATCCGGTGCCTTGATGCGTTTCATTTTCTGGGGGGCCATCTGCTTTCCTCTGTTTGGCGACAGGCCATGGATACCTTGGCGAAGAAAAGATTGCACCAGTTTTTTATATCTGATACATCAGACATCAGTGGAGCTGACAGCCAGCCTACATCACAACCCCATGGGGAGGAGACACAGATGTCCAACAAAGTTGCAGTCGCGGTTGCCGCGCTCATTGCCGCCACGGCGGCCGGCGCCGCGGCGGCGGAAACCGTGATCAAGGTCGGCCATGGCACCAACGAGCAGTATCACATGCACCGCGCCCTGCTGAAATTCGAGGAACTGGTCGAGGCCCGCTCGGGCGGCGATTTCGACGTCCAGATCTTCCCCTCGTCGCAGATGGGCCCCGACCGCGAGATGATCGAAGGCGTGCAGACCGGCGTGCTCGAGATGGCGGTGTCGCCCTCGTCGTTCTTTGCCGGCTGGGATCCGGCCTTCGCGGTGATCGAACTGCCCTACATGTACCCCAGCAAGGAGATCGCGCTCGACGTGCTGAACGGCGAGACCGGCGACGAGATGCTGGCACGGCTGGAAAACCAGGGGCTGGTGGGCCTGGGCTGGCTCGAGAACGGCCTGCGCCATGTCACCAACAACGTGCGCCCGATCAAGGTGCCCGCGGATCTCGAGGGCATCAAGCTGCGCACCATGAAGGTGCCCGCCCATGTCGACACCTTCAAGGCACTGGGCGCCAACCCGACGCCGATGAACTTCGGCGAGGTCTATTCGGCGCTGCAACAGGGCGTGATCGACGGCCAGGAAAACCCGGTGGCGATCATCGACAGCCAGCGCTTCCACGAGGTGCAGAAACACATCTCGCTGACCGGGCATGTCTTTACCGTCTACATCCCGGTGGTCGGCGAATGGTTCTGGTCGGGCCTGACCCAAGAGCAGCAGACCCTGCTGCACAAGGCGATGACCGAGGCCGCGGCCTATCAGCAGGATCTCGTCAATGCCGAGGAGGCCGGCCAGCTGCAGAAGATCCGCGATGCCGGGGTCGAGGTGGTCGAGCTGAACGCCGCCGACCGCCAGGTCTTTTCCGACCGCACCCAGGAGGTGCGCGCCACCTATCGCGACGAGGTCGGCGCCGATGTCTTCGACGGCTGGACCGCGGCGGTCACGGCAGTCACGGCGGCCGGCACCCACTGATCGCGGGGCGCCCTACATCTCACGGATGCCCCCGGGGGCATCCGTTCATCGCATATCTTGGGGAGGGAGATCGATGACCGCATTGCGCTGGCTCGATCGGAATTTCGAACGCTACATCGTCGGCCTGTTGCTGGCCGCAATCGTGCTGTTGATCAGCGTCAATGTCTTCATGCGCTACGTCCTGAACGACTCGCTGTCCTGGGGCGAGGAACTGACGCTCTGGCTGTTCGTCTGGTTCGTCTGGGTGGCGGTCAGCTATGCCTTTCAGCAAGGCTCGCACGTCCGCATCACCTTCCTGCGCGATGCCATGGGCCCGGCGGGCCAGCGCGCCTTCGAGGTGGTGGTCGACCTGCTGGTGATCGGCTTTCTCGCGGTGCTGGTGGTGCAGTGCCTTCAGTTGATGCTCAAGCCCTTCGTGCTCAGCCAGACCTCGGTGGTGCTGGGGCTGCCGATCCCGGTGCTCTATGCCTCGGCGCCGGTGGGTGCCACGCTGTCGATCCTGCGGATGACACAGCATCTTGTTCAGACATTGCGCGGCACCGCCGCCCCGACCGAAGGAGCCTGACCGATGATTGCAACGGTGCTTTTCCTCGTCCTGCTGCTGTCGCTGTTTCTCAGCGTGCCGATCGGGATATGCCTTGGTCTTGCCACCATGGCGGTGATGGTCTTCGTCGACGGCACGCCGCCGCTGGTGCTGCTGGCGCGCTCGGTGGTCACCGGCGCCGACAGCTTTCCGCTGATCGCCGTGCCGCTCTTCGTGCTGGCGGGCGACCTGATGCAGTACGGCGGCATGTCGCGCCGGCTTGTCGGTTTCGCCAATGCGCTGATCGGGCACATCCGCGCCGGGCTGGCCTATGTCAACGTGCTGGCCTGCGTGTTCTTTGCCGCGATCTCGGGTTCGTCGCCGGCGACGGTGGCGGCGATCGGCTCGAACCTCATCCCCGAGATGGAGAAGATGGGCTATACCCGCCGCTTCAGCGCCTCGCTGACCGCGTCGTCGGGCATGATCGGGGTGATGATCCCGCCCAGCATTCCCTTCATCATCTATGGCGTCACCGCCGAGGTCTCGATCGGCAAGCTGTTCCTGGCCGGCATCGTGCCGGGCGTCCTGTTCGCGGTGATGTTCATGCTGGTCGCGCGGCTCATGCTGCGCAAGGACACCAGGGTCATCGACAACACCCGCGCCTTCGACGGGCCCCGGGTGGTGACCAGCTTTCGGGAATCGATCTGGGCGCTGCTGGTGCCGGTCATCATCCTGGGCGGCATCTACAGCGGTGTCTTCACCCCGACCGAGGCCGGGGCGGTGGCGGTGCTTTATGCCGCGGTTGTCGGCAAGTTCGTCTATGGCGATCTCGACTGGTCGGATTTCCCCACAATCCTTGCCGAAAGCGCGCGGACCAGCGGCATGATCCTGGTGCTGGTGATCATGGCGACGGCCTTTGGCCGGGTCGTCACCCTGGCGCAGATCCCCTCGGATCTGGCGACCTGGCTGACCGGGCTGTCGGACAATCCGATCATCATCCTGCTGCTGATCAACCTGCTGTTGCTGGTGATCGGCATGTTCATGGAGACGATTTCCTCGATCATCATCATGACGCCGATCCTCCTGCCGGTGGCCACCGCGCTGGGGGTCGATCCCATCGCCTTCGGCGTGATCATGACCGTCAACCTGGCCATCGGCTTCTGCACCCCGCCCTTGGGCGTCAACCTCTTCGTCGCCAGCGGCATCTCGGGCGTGTCGATCGAGACCCTGAGCCGGGCGATCCTGCCGTTCTTTGCCGGCATGATCGTGCTCTTGATGCTGATCACCTATGTGCCGTCGCTGTCGCTGGCGCTGCCGGCGCTGTGGTGACGGGATGGACCTGGGACCGATCGACGTGACCATCGAGGGCGGGATGGTCTATCCCTTCCCGCCCCTCATCCCGGTGGATCAGCATTTCGACCGCAAGCGCCTGCACGACATCGACGCCGCCGTGACCGAGCAGTTGCGGCGGATCCCCGATGGGCATGTCGCGGGCAAGTCCATCGCCATCACCGTGGGCAGCCGCGGCATCATGGGGCTGGTCGAGATCACCCGGGCGCTGGTGGCCGGGCTCCGGGCCAAGGGCGCGCACCCCTTCCTCGTGCCGTCGATGGGCAGTCATGGCGGTGCCACGGCGGAAGGCCAGGTCGCGGTCCTGAAAGGCTATGGCATCACCGAGCAGAGCACCGGCGCCGAGATCCGCTCTTCCATGGAGGTGGTCGAGGTCGCGCGGCTTGCCGACGGCACGCCGCTTTACATCGACCGCATCGCCTGGGAGGCCGATGGCATCGTCCTCGCCAACAAGATCAAGCCGCACGCCGATTTCAAGGCCGGCTACGAGAGCGGCCTGGTCAAGATGCTCTGCATCGGGCTGGGCAAGCACAGGGGCGCGGTAGCGCTGCACAACCATGGCTTCGCACGGTTCCCCGAGATCCTGCCCGAGGCTGGCGCGCGGCTTCTGGAGCGTCTGCCGGTGCTCTTCGGGCTGGCGATCCTGGAAAATGCCTTCGACGACCTGATGGCGCTCGAGGTGATCCCGCGCGACCGCATCCTTGCGCGGGAAAAGGAATTGCTGGAGGTCGCCAAGGCTTCCATTGGGCGGCTCGACTTCACCGATATCGACGTGCTGATCGTCGACGAGATCGGCAAGAACATCAGCGGCGAGGGGATGGACCCGAATGTCACCGGGCGGCCCGGCTCGGGCCTTCCGGGCTTTGACGCGCTCGATATCCAGAAGATCGTCGCGCTGGACGTGACGCCGCAGTCGCATGGCAATGGCGTGGGCATCGGCTCGGCCGACCTGTCGACCCGGCGCTGTGTCGAAAAGATCGACCTGGGCGCGGTCTATACCAATGCCATCACCGCGACGATCCTCAATCCGGCCAAGCTGCCGATGGTGCTGAACTCGGACCATGACGCCATTGTCGTGGCGCTGAAGACCTGCAACCTGATCACGCCCGAGACCGCCCGCATCGTGCGCATCAGGAACACGCTGGAGATCCAGCGCATCTGGGTCTCGCCCGCGCTTTTGCCGCATGTGAAGGCCAGCGACCGGCTGTCGGTGGCCGGACCGCAAAGGCCGATGGCCTTCGATGCCACCGGCCGCTTGCAGGCGCCTTGAAAGGCAAGCGACGTGGCGGTCCTGCCGCCACGCCGCGCCTCATGCCACCAGCGATTTCCACGCCCGGGTGAACGCCCCGGCGCGGCGGGCCAGCTCGGCGGCGTCGTAGTCGGGTTTGAACAGCGCCGAGCCCAGCCCGAAGCTGTCGGCCCCCGCCGCGTGATACCCGGCCATGGTCTGCGGCGTGATGCCGCCCACCGCGGCGACCAGCGCCTGCGGGGGGAGCACCGCGCGCATGGCCCTGATCGCCTGCGGCGGGATCAGCTCGGCCGGAAAGAACTTCAGCACCGAAGCCCCGAGGTCGAGCGCGGCAAAGGCCTCGCTCGGGGTCATCACGCCGGGGCACCATTTGGCGCCGCGTTCCACCGCGCGGGTGCCCACGGCGGGGTTCATGTTGGGCGAAACGATGATCTCGCCCCCCGCGTCCACCACCGCGGTGACATCCCCGGGCGTCAGGACGGTTCCGGCGCCGATCACCACGGTGCCGCCGTGTTTCGCGGCGATGCGCTCGATCGAGAGCAGCGGCTGCGGCGAGTTGAGCGGCACCTCGATGATGCGGAACCCGGCCTCGACCAGCACATCGGCGGTCTCGACCGCGCGCGCGGGGTCGAGACCGCGCAGGATGGCGATCAGCGGGTTGTCGGTGAGGGCGTCGTTCCAGTTGCTCATGTGATCAGTCCTGCTGCCTTGGCGATGGTGAAATGTCCGCGCGCGACGATCTCGGGCGCGGCCCGGTGGCTTTGCAATCCGGCCAGGCCCAGCGCGGTCTCGTAGCGATCGGCGAGGTCGTCGCGGCCGATGATGGTGACCGGGCCCTGCGCTTGCAGGTCGGCGCTGCCCCCGGCGATCTCGGCCCCGATCAACATCCCCGACAGGTAATCGGCGCTGGCCTCGGCCGGGATCTTGTCGAACAGCGGCAGGGAGCGGGCGTGAAACAGCCGGTGCAGCAGGTCGCTGCCCGCCGAGAGGCCCGCGGCAACGCCAAGGCGGAAGCCCTCGTCGTGGAAGGGGCCCGCGACCATGAGCGCCTTGAGGATCGTGTGGTCGCGCAGCGCGGCGAAGATGTCGCCGGTCATCCAGGTGGAAAAGCCGGTGATCCGCCCCTGCGCCACCTCGACCCACTTGCTGTGCGTGCCCGGCATGACGAAGCGCCCCGCGCGGATGCCCGCGGCCACGGCGCCGACTATCTGGGTTTCCTCGCCGCGCATCACGTCCGGCGCCCCGTCCGCCTCGGTGGCGAGCCCGGTGACGAAATGCACCACCCGGCCTTCGCCGGTGCGGTGAACCTGCATCGCCGCGGCCAGGTCGGCTTCGCCCGCGGGCAGGCCGGCATAGGGCGTCTCGACCCAGCCATTGCGGCTGGTGATCATGCCCGAGGCCAGCACCGGCAGGCCCGCGTGCTGCGCCCAGGGGGCCAGGAGCCGGGTGAAGGCGGCCTCGAACCGGCCGCCTTCGACGTGCATGATGCCCTCGGGCGCGGCCAGCCGGTCCAGCACCCTGCCCTCCGCGCCGATCAGGGCGGCGCGGAAGGACGAGGTGCCCCAGTCGAGGCCGATCAGGGCCGGTTCAGATGCGACCGAATTCATTCAGCAGATCCTCGACTGTCTTGCCCTGGGCGACCCACTTGCGGGTTTCCTCTTCGCGGTCGGCCTGTTCCTGCGCCAGCCTGACCACCTCTTCCGCCTTGTCCAGCGGCACCACGGTCACGCCCATCAGGTCGGCGACGATGAAATCGCCGGGGTTGACCACCACGCTGCCGCACTGGATCGGCACGTTGATCGACAGCTCTTCCTTGCGGCCCGAGAACATGGTGTGGGTGCCGCGCGGCGTGATGGCGCGGGTCCAGATCGGCCAGTTGATGTCCTCCAGCTCGTCATTGTCGCGGCCGGCGCCATCGACGATCATGCCGCGGATGCCGCGGTTCCTGGCCAGGCCGCCCATCAGCCCGCCGCAGACCGAGGTATTCGGATCGCCCCCGGCATCGACGACGATCACGTCGCCGGGCTGGCCCATCTCGAGCGCCTTGAGCGGATCGACCAGATCGCCCTTGGACAGTTGCACGGTGATCGCCTGGCCGGTCACCTTGGCGCGGAAGGCGGGCTTGATGCCGCAGTCCATGACATTGGTGCGGTATTGCACATCGGCAAAGACGGCGCTGGCCGAGTAGCAGGCCAGGACCTTGTCGAATTTCTCGAGCAGGTCGGGACGGCGGTCGAAATCGTTGTAGACTTTCAGCATGATGCTTCCTTTCGGGGGTCAGGTCTGGAGAGCCAGAGCCTCGGCGTTGACGGTGAAATCGGGGGTCTGCCCGGTGAGAACCCTGGCGACCTGGGTCGCCGCCCCCTCGCGCGCAGCACGGATCGAGTCCTCCGAGTAATAGGCGGCATGGGGCGTCACCAGGACGTTGGGCAGGGTAAAGAGCGGGTTGTCGGCGGGGTCCCAGGCGGCGCGCTTGGCCGGCTCCTCCTCGGGGTCGTCCAGCCCGGCGGCGGCCAGGTGGCCCTCGGTCAGCGCGCGAAAGAGCGCGGCGTTATCGACGGTGGGGCCACGCCCGGTATTGACGAGGATCGCGCCGGGTTTCATGGCGGCGAACTCGGCATCCGACAGGAAGTGCCGGGTTTCGGGCGTCATCGGCGCCTGCATCAGGATATAGTCCGAGCGCGCCAGCAGCGCCTCCTTGGAGACAAGCGCGACCCCCAGGTCGCGCGCCAGACCCGCGGGCAGGAAGGGGTCATAGGCGATGATCTCGGTGCCGAAGGCGCGGGCGCGATGGGCGATGGCCTGGCCGATCTTGCCGAAGGAGACGATGCCCATGGTGCGCCCGCGCAGGCGCCGCACCGGCGCGCCGCTCTGCCACTTCCAGACCCCCGCATGGGTGGCCCGGTCATAGGCCGGCAGGCTGCGCGCCAGCGTCATCCACAGGGCAATGGCGTGGTCGGCCACCTCCTCGGTGCAGTAGTCGCGCACGTTGGTCACCAGGATGCCGCGCTGGGTCGCGGCCTCGACATCGACGATATCGACCCCGACGCCGTAGCGCGCGATCACCTTGCAATGCTCCATCCGGGCGATGGTTTCGGGGCCGACGCGGGCATATTGGTTCATGATCGCCGCGCAGTCGCGGGCCTCGGCGAAAAGATCGGATTCCTGCCGGGCCTGAAGCGCCACGACCTCGGCACCGGCGGCCTCGAGAATGCCGCGTTCGATATCGACATCCCCGAAATCATAGTCGGTGATCACAACTTTCGGCTTCACGTTCATGTCTTTCTCCTCCGGGCGACACTGCTGCACGACTGATATCTGATACATCAGATGTGTGTCAAGGAGATTCTTCCCCTCGGCCTGGTGCGGGGCAATTGGCCGAGGGGTCAGCGGATCGGGGGTTGCACGGTCGCGCGGCGCGCCCGGCGGTGCTGGCTGGGCGCGCGAAGCGGCGATGTGGGTCCGGCCAAGCGGCGGGCGCCTGTCAGGTGATGTCCCAGAGCTTGTGCAGCGCCTCGAGATAGGCCGGATCGTGGGTCCATTTCGGCATCAGGTCGCGCGCCATGTCGAAGGTGATCTCGGGATAGGCGGCGCGCCATTTGCGCCCCGCCTCGATCGCGGCCGCGTGGTTTCCGGCCAGCCAATGGGTGCCGAAAAGCATCCGGTAGGCCCAGGTCACGCCGGTGCCCTCGCGCAGGCCCTGCTCGCAGAGCGCGATGCTCTCGTCGAACCGCCGCAGGGCGCGCAGCCCGGCAGAGCGGCCGAACAAGCCGTTGAAATGAAACGGATCGAGCGGGCTGAGCCGATCATAGCGGTCGAAGGCGGCCATGCCGATGTCGGTGTCGCCGACATAGATCGCCGTCCAACCCAGCCGCAGCCAGCCCCAGGCATTGTTGGGATCGAGCGCCAGCGCCCGGTCGACCATCGCCCTTGCGCGGGCAAAATCGTTCAGCGCCAGCCCGCAGGCCGCCGAGAGGGCCACCAGCGCCGCCGGGTTGTCCTGCACCTGCGGCGCGGCGCGCGCCACCAGCGCCGCGGCGGCGTCGCGGTCGGCGCGGCCATCGGTGGTCCACGTGTAGCAGCATTGATGCGCGTGGCACCACGCCTTGTAGGCCATGGCCAGCGCATAGTCTGGCTGATGCTCCAGCGCCTTGTCCAGCAGGGCGATGGCCCTGCGGTTCTCTTCCCCCGATGGGCCCAGAAATGCGGCAGCGCGGTCAGCATCAGGTCATAGGCGGTCCGGTCCTGCGCCGGGCGGGCGCGGGCGCGGGCGATCTCGGCGGCGCGCAGGGGCGGCAGGATCTGGCCCGCCACCTGGGCGGCGATGCGGTCGAGCAGGTCGAAAAGGTCATCGAGCCGGTCGTCGAACCGCTCGGACCAGACCAGCTGGCCATCGGCGCCGCGCACCAGCTGCACCGCGATGCGCACCCGCTCGGCCGCCCGTCGCACCGAGCCTTCGACAAGGTATTGCGCGCCCAGCTTCCCGGCGCTTTGCGGCGCGTCCAGCCCCTGGCCGCGCAGGGCAAAGGCCGATTGCCGGGCGATGACGCGGAAATCGTGGCTGCGGCTGAGCGCGCCGGTGATCTCCTCGACCACGCCATCGGCGAACATGTCGGCCTCGGGCGCGCCGAATTCGCGGAACGGCAGCACCGCCAGCGTCGGCGGATCGGGTGCCGCGGTCGGCTCTGGCGCGGGCGGCCCTGGTGCGGTCGGCTCTGGCGCGGGCGGCGGATCGGCGGCGCGCTGCTGGCGCAGCCAATCCTCGAACCCCTCGGAGGCGAGGTCGAAGCCCTGCAGCACCTCGCCCTGCCCGCCCACCGCGAGCGCGACCCGCGCCGGATCGAGCCAGACCGCCTGGCGATCCGCCGTCAGCACGCCCTCGGGCAAGGCGCGGCGCAGCACCGACAATTCCTGGCGCAGCGAGGCGCGGGCCTGGTCGCCCGAGCGGTCGCTCCAGAGCAGATCGGCAAGCCAGGCGCGCTCGGCCCGCATCCCCGGTTGCAGGGCAAGGCTGGCCAGCAGGGCCTGCCCCCGCCGCGACAGGCCGGGGATCGCGGCGCCCGGGGCCGCCACGATCCGCAGCGGGCCGCGCATATGCAGGGTCAGATCGGGCATCCGGGGCGGCACATCTCCTCTCGTCACGGCGATTTTACGCGGGGCACGGCGATTTTGACGGAAGTCTTGCACGCGCCCGGCGCATTTGCACCCGGGATTTTGCGCGCGTCTTGCGGGCCCGGGCGAGAGTGGAGCCATCAGATGTCACCCCACCCGGAAGGACCCCGCCATGCAGAGCCTCACCACCAGCACCCGCCGCACCGCCGCCCGCCGCTGGAGCCCGCGCCCCCTGATCCTGCGCGCGCTTGACCGGCTGATCGCGGCCGACCGCGCCTATCGCGAGCGCAGCAAGATGCGGCGGCTGAGCGACGAGCAGCTGCGCGACATGGGGCTGAGCCGCCGCGACGCGCCGCGCGGCAGGCGCTGATCCCGCGCCAAGCCGCCGATCACCGGCCCGGACCCCTGTTCCGGGCCGGTTTTTCCGTGTAGCGGCGGCGCGCGGCGGGCGGGGAACCACCCATGGCCAAAGGCGGTGCTTGACCTCGCCGGTCGAGACGTCACATTTCCCCCGAAGGGCCATGTCAGCGGCGGGAGCAACCTGCCCGTGGTTCGAGCAGAAAGGTGATCCCATGAAATGGCTGTTGCGGTTGATCGGTGTGGTGGTTCTGGTGGCGGCCGTGGCGGTCGGATCGTTGCTGCTGCTGTCGGGGGAGCGGCTGGCGCGCATCGCCTCGGACCAGCTTACGGCGCAACTGGGGCGCGAGGTTTCGATCTCGGGCGAGGTGGCGCTGACCTTCTACCCGGTGCTGGGCGTCAGCACCGGGCCGATCCGCATTGCCAATGCCGATTGGGCGGGCGAGCGACCGATGTTCCAGGCCGCCTCGGCCACCATCGCGCTTGAGACCCTGCCGCTCTTGCAGCGCGACATCCGGGTCAAGGGGCTGCATGCACAAGCGCCGGACATCCTGTTGCAGCGCGATGCAGGGGGCCGGGCGAACTGGGACTTCGGCAGCGGCGGCGGATCGTCGGGCCGAGGTGTGGCGCGGCTGAGCATCGAGGACCTGACCCTGACCGGCGGCGCGGTCCGCTTCGAGCAGCCGGGGGCCGCGCCCGTGGCCTACCGCGATGTCGACGTGGCGCTGCGCTGGCCGGATGCCAGCGGGCCCGCCGATCTGAAGGTGGTGCTGCGCCCCGGCGGAAGCGATGTGACGGTGACCGCCAAACTGGCCTCGCCGCTGAATTTCATCGCCGGCGGCGCGCATCCGGTGACGGCGAAGCTGGCCGCGCGCGGCGGCAGCGTCGATTTTTCCGGCAAGGCCGGGATGGACGGCCAGGCGCAGGGGCGGCTGGTGGCAGACCTGGCCTCGACCTCGGGGTTCCTGTCGGCGCTGGGGCTGGGGGCGGTCGACCTGCCGCGCGGCCTGGGCCAGGCGATCGAGGCGCAGACCGAGGTGACGGTGACCGCCGACCAGCGGGTGGCGCTGCGCGGGCTGACGGCGGTGCTCGACCAGAACCGGCTGGCGGGGGATGTCGATGTCTTTCTGGCCGGCAAGCCGCGGGTGAACGGCAAGCTGCAGGCCGGGGCGCTGGACCTCTCGGCGCTGACCGAAGGCGGGTCTTCCTCGGGGGGCAGCGAGGGCTGGTCGACGGCGCCGATCGACGCCTCGGCGCTGGCGCTTTTCGACGGCGAGCTGCTGATCGACGCGGATTCGCTCGACCTCGGCACGCTGAACTTTGGCAAGACGCGCATCCTGGTGACCAACGACAACTCCCGCGCGGTCTTCTCGATCCGCGAATTGCAAGGCTACGAGGGCGGGTTCTCGGGCCAGTTCGTGATCAACAACCGCAACGGGCTGTCGGTGGGCGGCGATCTGACCGGGCGGAACGTCGAGGCCAAGGCGCTGTTGAAGGACCTGACCGGCACCGACCGGCTGTCGGGCAAGGCGGATGCCGAGATCGCGTTCCTCGGCGTGGGCCAATCGGTGGACGCGATTGTCGCCTCGCTGCGCGGCAAGGGCGCGTTTTCCTTTGGCCGCGGGGTGATTTCCGGCATCGACCTCGACCGGATCATGCGCGGCGGCGCCATCGGCGGCGGCACGACGATCTTCGACAGCCTGGCCGCGACCTGGGAGATCGCCGACGGCACGCTGCGCAACAACGACCTGGCGATGGTGCTGGCGGCGCTGAATGCGGAAGGCGACGGCAAGGTGAACCTGCACGGGCGCAGCCTCGACTATGTCTTCACGCCGCGGCTGCTGAAGGCACGCGATGGCAAGGGGCTGGCCATTCCGGTGCGCATCAAGGGCAGCTGGTCGAACCCGCGGATCACGGCGGACCTGGACAAGGCCATCGACATGAACTTTGCCGAGGAGAAGAAGCAGATCGAGGAGGAGGTGAAGAAGCGGATCGGCGAGGAACTGGGGATCGAGACGCGCGAGGGCGAGAGCCTGGAGGATGCGGTCAGAAAGAAGGTCGAGGACGAGTTGCTGAAGGGGCTGGGCGGGCTGTTGGGCGGGCGGAACTGAGACGCGGGCGGCGGGGTTTGGCGCCTGTGCCGTCATGCGCGCGGTCATCCCGGGCTTGACCCGGGATCTCCTGGTCCCTTGAGATCCCGGGTCAAGCCCGGGATGACGGATCGCGAAGCGAAGGCTTCAGCCCTCCGGAATCCAGGACCCCGACACGAAAAAAGGCGCGCAGATCTGCGCGCCTTTGTCATTGTGATCCTGCGGTGTCAGAGGTTCGGCTGGTTGGCCGAAAGGCCGATCTGGCCGCCCATGGCGACCATGTCGGCCACCAGTTTCACGGCATCGTCGACGATGCCATGGTCGGGCTCCTTGGCCTCTTTCGCGGCCTTGTGGACCGCGGCGGCCTCGGCGATCATCTCGTCGAGCAGCGCCTGGGTCATGTCGGCGCGCGGGATGGCGCGTTCGGCAAGGACGGTCACGCCGTCGGCCTTGATCTGGGCAAAGCCGCCGGTGACGACATATTCCACCGTCTCGCCCCCGCCCTCGGCCCGCAGAACACCGGGGCGCAGGGTGGTGATGGTCGGCGAATGATCGGCCATGGCCGTCATGTCGCCATCGGCGCCGGGGATCTGGACCTGGGTCACCTTGCGCGAGGCGAGGCTGCGCTCGGGGCTGACCAGATCGAATTGCATTTCATCTGCCATGGGTTTCTCCTTGGGAGAGGCTACCCCTCTTCCAGCCCTTACGGGCTGTCATCGGGGCAGCCGCCAGTTGATCGGGCCCGGGTTCAGGCCGCGTCGGCAGCCATGCGTTCGGCTTTGGCTTTCACCTCGTCGATGCCGCCGACCATGTAGAAGGCCGCTTCGGGCAGGTGGTCGTATTCGCCGGCCACAACCGCCTTGAAGGACGAGATCGTGTCTTCCAGCGGAACCTGCACACCGTCCGAGCCGGTGAAGACCTTCGCCACGTCGAACGGCTGGGACAGGAAGCGCTGGATCTTGCGCGCACGCGCAACGGTCAGCTTGTCCTCTTCCGACAGTTCGTCCATGCCGAGGATGGCGATGATGTCCTGCAGCGACTTGTAGCGCTGGAGGATGTTCTGCACATCCATGGCAACCTTGTAGTGCTCTTCACCGACGATCGCCGGGTCCATCAGGCGCGAGGTCGAATCGAGCGGGTCCACCGCCGGATAGATGCCCAGCTCGGAGATGGCGCGCGACAGAACGGTCGTGGCGTCGAGGTGGGCAAAGGTGGTGGCAGGCGCGGGGTCGGTCAGGTCGTCCGCGGGAACGTAGACGGCCTGGATCGAGGTGATCGAGCCTGCCTTGGTCGAGGTGATGCGTTCCTGCATCGCGCCCATGTCGGTGGCCAGCGTCGGCTGGTAGCCCACCGCCGAGGGGATACGGCCCAGAAGCGCCGACACCTCGGAGCCCGCCTGGGTAAAGCGGAAGATGTTGTCGACGAAGAACAGAACGTCGGTCCCCGAAGCATCACGGAACTGTTCGGCCAGGGTCAGGCCGGTCAGCGCGACGCGGGCACGCGCCCCCGGAGGCTCGTTCATCTGGCCGTAGACCAGGGCGACCTGCGATTCCGCCAGGTTGTCGGGCTTGATCACGTTGGATTCGATCATCTCGTGGTAGAGGTCGTTGCCCTCGCGGGTCCGCTCGCCCACGCCGGCAAACACCGAGTAGCCCGAGTGCACCTTGGCGATGTTGTTGATCAACTCCATGATCAGAACCGTCTTGCCCACGCCGGCGCCGCCGAACAGACCGATCTTGCCGCCCTTGGCATAGGGCGCCAGCAGGTCGACCACCTTGATGCCGGTCACCAGCACTTCGGATTCGGTCGACTGCTCGGAAAACTCGGGGGCAGGCTGGTGGATCGAGCGGAATTCGTCGGCCTCGACCGGGCCGCCTTCGTCCACCGGCTCTCCGACGACGTTGATGATGCGGCCCAGGGTGGCGGTGCCGACCGGAACCGAGATCGGGCCGCCGGTGTCGATCACTTCCTGGCCGCGGACCAGACCTTCGGTCGCGTCCATCGCGATGGTGCGGACGGTGTTTTCGCCGAGGTGCTGCGCGACTTCCAGGACCAGGGTCTTGCCCTGGTTCTCGGTATTCAGCGCGTTCAGGATCGCCGGCAGCTCGTCATCGAACTTTACGTCGACAACGGCGCCGATGACCTGAGTCACTTTGCCTTGTGCGTTTGCCATGTTTGGTCTCCGGTTCTTAGAGCGCTTCCGCGCCCGAGATGATTTCGATCAGTTCATTGGTGATGACGGCCTGACGGGACCGGTTGAACTGGATCGTCAGCTTGTCGATCATGTCGCCGGCGTTGCGCGTCGCGTTGTCCATGGCGGACATCCGCGCGCCCTGTTCCGACGCCCCGTTTTCCAACAGACCCGCAAAGATCTGGGTCGCCACGCCACGCGGCAGCAGGTCGGCCAGGATGGCCTCTTCGCTGGGCTCGTAATCGTAAAGCGTATTGGCGCCGACCTCCTCGCCCTCGGCCTCGTCGAAGGCGGCGGGGATGATCTGTTGCGCGGTCGGAATCTGGGTCACGACGTTCTGGAACTTGGAATAGAACAGCGTCGCCACGTCGAACTCGCCCGCGTCGAAACGGCCCAGGACATCCTTGGCAATCTCCTGCGCGTTGACATAGCCCACGCGCTTGACGTCGCTCAAGTCGACATGGCCGACCAGGTGGTCGCCGTATTCGCGCTTGAGCACGTCGCGGCCCTTCTTGCCGACGGTCAGGATCTTGACCGTCTTGCCCTTGGCCAGAAGCTCCTGGGCGCGGGCGCGCGCCAGCTTGGCGATATTGCCGTTGAAGCCGCCGCAAAGCCCGCGCTCGGCGGTCATGACGACGAGCAGATGCACGTCGTCCTTGCCCGTCCCGGCCAGAAGCCTGGGCGCGCTGTCGCTGTCGCCGACCGATTTTGCCAGCCCTGCCATCACCGAGTTGAACCGCTCGGTATAGGGACGCGACATCTCGGCTGCTTCCTGGGCCCGCCGCAGTTTCGCGGCGGCCACCATCTGCATGGCCTTGGTGATCTTGCGGGTCGACTTGACCGACTCGATCCTGTTTTTCAGGTCCTTGAGATTTGCCATTGGCCTATCTCCTTATGCGAAGTCAGCGGCGTATTCGTCCAGTGCGGCGCGGATCCTGTCTTCGGCGTCCCCCTTGATCTTCGGGTCCTCTTCGGTGATCCACTCGAGCAGGTCGGCGTGCTTGGACCGCAGGTGCTGGAGCAGGCCCTTCTCGAACCGGCCCACTTCGGAGACCTTTATCTTGTCGAGGTAGCCCTTGGTGCCGGCGAAGATGACGCAGACGATTTCCGCGTTGGTCAGCGGCGAATACTGCGGCTGTTTCATCAGCTCGGTCAGGCGCGCACCACGGTTCAAGAGCTGCTGGGTTGCCGCATCCAGGTCGGAGCCGAACTGGGCAAAGGCCGCCATTTCGCGGTACTGCGCCAGTTCCAGCTTCACCGGACCGGCGACCGACTTCATCGCGTTGGTCTGGGCCGAGGAGCCGACGCGCGAGACCGACAGACCGGTGTTCACGGCGGGGCGGATGCCCTGGTAGAAGAGCTCGGTTTCCAGGAAGATCTGGCCGTCGGTGATCGAGATCACGTTGGTCGGAATGAAGGCCGAGACGTCGCCGCCCTGGGTTTCGATGATCGGCAGCGCGGTGAGCGAGCCGGAGCCATTGTCTTCGTTCAGCTTGGCCGACCGCTCGAGCAGGCGGGAGTGCAGGTAGAAGACGTCGCCCGGATAGGCTTCCCGCCCCGGCGGACGGCGCAGCAGCAGCGACATCTGGCGATAGGACACGGCCTGTTTCGACAGGTCATCATAGACGATCAGCGCGTGGCGGCCATTGTCGCGGAAGAACTCGGCCATGGCGGTGGCGGCATAGGGCGCCAGGAACTGCATCGGCGCGGGGTCCGAGGCGGTGGCGGCGACGACGATGGAGTAATCGATGGCGCCGGTCTCTTCGAGACGTTTCACCAGCTGTGCCACGGTCGAGCGCTTCTGGCCGATGGCCACGTAGACGCAGTAGAGCTTCTTGCTCTCGTCATCGCCGGCGGCGTCGTTGTAGGACTTCTGGTTGAGGATCGTGTCAAGCGCCACGGCGGTCTTGCCGGTCTGCCGGTCGCCGATGATCAGCTCGCGCTGGCCACGGCCGATCGGGATCATCGAGTCGATCGCCTTCATGCCGGTCGCCATCGGCTCATGCACCGATTTGCGCGGGATGATGCCGGGGGCTTTCACGTCCGCGATGCGACGCTCGGAGGCGTTGATCGGGCCCTTGCCGTCCAGCGGGTTGCCGAGACCGTCGACCACGCGCCCCAGAAGCTCGTTGCCGGCGGGCACGTCCACGATGGACTTGGTGCGCTTGACGGTATCGCCTTCCTTGATGTCGCGGTCGGAGCCGAAGATCACGATCCCGACGTTGTCGGCTTCGAGGTTCAGAGCCATGCCCATGATGCCGCCCGGAAACTCGACCATCTCGCCCGCCTGGATGGCGTCGAGGCCGTGAACCCGCGCGATACCGTCACCGACGCTGAGCACGCGGCCCACTTCGGCGACTTCGGCGTCCTGCCCGAAGTTCTTGATCTGCTCCTTTAGGATCGCAGAAATCTCGGCTGCTTGGATACCCATTTATCCGACCTCTTTCATTGCATTCTGGAGGGAATTGAGCTTCGAACGGATCGAGGTATCGATCATCTTCGAGCCCACCTTGACGACAAGACCGCCGATGAGGCTTTCATCGACGGTCGCATTCATTTTGACATCCTTGCCAACGGCGGTCTTGAGCGTCGATGCAAGGGCATCGGCCTGCTCCTGGTTCAGCGGCTGCGCGCTGACCACCTCCGCGGTGACCTCGCCCTTGTGGGCGGCAATCTTGTCACGCAGTTGCGCGATCAGCTGCGGCAGGACGAACAGGCGGCGCTTGGAGGCCATCAGGCCCAGCGTCTTCACCAGCACCGGGCGCAGCTTCATTTGCTTGGCAATCGCGGTGATCGCCGCTTCCTGCGCGCTGCGCGAATAGACCGGGCTGGCGATCAGATCGCGCAGGTCCGCGCTTTCGCCCAGCGCGGCCGACAGATCGTCGAGGTTGCCTTCAAGCTCGGCAATCTTGCCATTCTCATGAGCGATCTCAAACACCGCCGTCGCATAGCGCTCGGCAATGCCAGAGGAAATCGAAGCTGGTTCGGACACGTCCACCCTTCCGACTATCTGGCCCCGGTTGACAAGCCAGCAGACGGCTTCCGGGGGCGTTTCCCGGCCCTGAACTGTTTCAAGGCGCAAAATCACGCCGGATGTAGCAGAGCCTATCCAACCCCGCAACATGCTTGAGGTCTTTTGCGCACCGGTGATTATTTAATAAACTCAACAACCTACCATACATGCGACCGATTGCGCACCCATTGGCGGGGCAAAAACCCATCAATTTCGAAGCCTTGCGGGATTCCCTGACGCTACGGCGGCTCTGCGCGTGGGCCCCGCGCCGTGCCAAACCCCGGTGTCCGATCCCCTGGCCTTGCGGGCCCGGGGCCGGTCTTCGACTTCGCGATTGACTCGCATTGGCGTCATACGCAAACGTTCCCGGTCGGTTTTCGATATGTTGTTTTGTGGAAAGGGTTTGTCCATGGCGCTTTTGCTGCTCGCGCTTCTGGGGACCGGTCTGTTCATGGTCGGGGCGGATCTCTTCGGCAGTGACGATGACGGGGACGACACGCCGGAATCGCCCGAAACGCCGGAGGACCCCGAGGAGCCGGACCTCGGTGCCAGCCTCGTCGAAGAGGATGGCGTGGTCACGGTGGAGCTTGGCGAGGACGAGACCGGCAGCCTTGCCATGATCACCTTTGTCGACACCGAGGACGCGGGCATCGGGCTTGCCGAATACCACGAGGCGCGGCTCTACCTCGTGCCCGAGGCCAGCGAGATTCCCGAAGGCGAAAACGGCGTCTTCGACGAGGCGGGCCTGCCGGTGATGTTCGAGCTCGACGATCTTGAAGACGGCCTTGGCCTCGAACTGCTGGCAAGCTGGGACCTGGGCGAGGTGCTGCCCACCGACGAAGAGCCCTATCTCATCAGCACGCTGGTCGAGCCGCCCGAGATCGAGACCGAGGACCCCCTCGATTACTACTACATCGAGGCCAATACCGATGGCGACGACATCGTCAGCATCGAGGAGTTGACCGGCCCCGATGACACGCCCACCGCCGAGATCTTCACGATCCGCTACACCCTCGACGGCACGGTGCAGGAGTTCCGCACCTCCGGCGGCGGCATGTTCGGCGGCACCGACGCCGACGAGATGATCGAGACCGACGGCGGCACCATCACCCTGCGCGGCAATGGCGGCGACGACACCATCAGCCTTTACGAGGGATCCGCGATCGGCGGCGCGGGCGACGACGTGCTGGAAAACCTGCCCGAAGGCGGCCCGGCGGAGTTGTTCGGCGCCCTGGGCGACGACCAGATTGTCGCCAACGGTCCTGACGCCAGCGCTTTCGGCGGTCCCGGTATGGACGAGATCGACCTGTTCGACGGCGCCGCGGGCTTCGGCGGCGACGGGCCTGACCGCATCATCGTCATGGAGGGCGCCGGGCGGGCCGCGGGCGGCGAAGGCGACGATCTTCTCGGCGCCTCGGCCGGCAGCGCGACGCCGGATACCGTGTTTCTGACCGGCGACGGCGGGGCCGATATCTTCGCGCTCTCGGCGACCGATCCGGCAGAGGCGCCGGCCGCGGGCGGTGTCACCGTGACCGACTTCGATCCCGCCGAGGACATGCTGCAGGTGGAGGGTGCCGACCAGATCCTCGACATCCGCATCAGCACCCCGCCCGGCGGCGCCGGAACGCTGGTCGAGATCGACGTGCAGAGCATGGACGCCGACGCCCTGCCCCGCACCGAGACGCTGCACTTCCTGCTGGCCGGGGCGCCTGCGGTCACCGCCGGGCATGTCGTGCTGGCGGCCTGAGGGCGCTCAGACCGGCTTGGCCTCTTTCGCGGGCTTGGGGCTGAGCACGTCGAGCGGGTTGCGCACGCGCACCCGTTCCTGGGGCCCGGTCAGCCCCTGCACCCGCTTGGAGGCCTCGACCATCAGCACCCCGCCGGGCAAGGGCAGGCCATAGCGCTGGCCCATCCGCTCCCACATCGGGCCGGCCTTCATCCAGAAGCGGCGCTTGGACGGCGGCTGGTGCAGCGCGGTGGCATGGGTCTGGGGCATGAAGCCATGGCTGCGCAACTGGGTTTCCAGCTGGCTCTGGGAATAGGGCCGGCCGAAGCCGAAGGGCGTGGCATCGTTGCGCGACCAGAGCCCGGCGCGGTTGGGCACGATGAACAGCACCGTGCCGCCCGGCCCCAGCACCCGGTAGCATTCCTCGAGCAGCGCCGAGGGCCGGTCCGAGGTTTCCAGCCCGTGCATCACCAGCAGCTTGTCGATCCGCCCGGTCTCGATCGGCCAGTCGGTCTCTTCGGTCAGCACCGAGACATTGGGCATCCCCGCCGGCCAGGGCATCACCCCCTGCGGCCCCGGCATCAGCGCCATCACGCGGCGCGCCTCGGCCAGGTAGGGGCGCATCAGCGGCACCGCAAAGCCATAGCCCGCGACGGTCTGGCGCTTGGCCTCGGGCCAGATCTGCAGCATCCGGTCGCGCACCGCCTTCTGCGCCGCACGGCCCAGCGCACTGCGGTAATAGAAATTGCGTAAGTCCTGCACATCCAGGTGCATTGCGATCCGTGCTCCCATAGGCGAGACTTGGGGCCACTCTAGCAACGGAGCCGCGAATTGCCATGCCCCTTACGCTTGTCACCCTTCCCTGTCTTTCCGACAATTACACCTACCTGGTCCATGATGACGCCAGCGGCGAGACCGCGGTCTTCGACGTGCCCGAGGCCGAACCGATCCTGGCGGAACTGAAACGCCGGGGCTGGACGCTCAGCCATATCTTCCTGACCCATCACCACGACGACCATATCCAGGGCACCGGCGCGCTGCTGGCCGAGGCCCCCGCGACGGTGATCGGCGCGCGGGCCGATGCCCATAGGCTGCCGCCGCTCGACACCCAGGTCGGCGAAGGCGACGCCATTGCCTTCGGCGGCGAGACGGTCGAGGTGCTCGAGGTGCCGGGCCATACCACCGGCCACCTGGCCTATCACCTGCCGCGCTCGGGCATCCTGGTGACCATGGACAGCCTGATGCACCTGGGCTGCGGGCGGCTCTTCGAGGGCACGCCGGCGATGATGCATGCCAGCCTGCATAAGATGGCCGCCCTGCCGCCGCAAACCGTGGTCTGCTCGGGTCACGAATATGCCGAAACCAACATTCGTTTCGCCCGGGCCATTGACCCCGACAATCCCGACCTTATCTCTCGGCAGAGAGAGATCGCGGCGGCCCGGTCAGCGGGCCGTCCGACGGTTCCCACCACGCTCGCTCAAGAACTGGCGACCAACCCTTTCCTGCGCTGCCATACCCCCCAGGTTCAAGCCCAGGTCAACATGGCCGGAGCCGATCCGGTCGACGTCTTTGCCGAGGTCAGAAAACGCCGCGACGGGTTCAGGTAAAGGTTGAGTAACAGGCGCAAATCACGGCGCCGTGCCCACAATGTCGTTAAATGTGAGCGTCAAGAGGAAGAAAAAACTTGAAGCGTACCGGGCATCGACCAAACTTTAACCTTATGAGGCCACGGTTGGTACGGAGCCTTTCGCCCGCCGACCCAGATCAGAAGGAGCACGGAAACAGTGCCTTCATTCTCGAATACGCTTGAACAGGCGATCCACGCGGCCCTGGCCCTGGCCAACAGCCGCTCGCACGAATTTGCCACGCTGGAGCATCTGCTGCTGGCGTTGATCGATGAACCCGACGCGTCACGGGTGATGAAGGCATGTTCCGTCAATACCGAGGAATTGCGCCAGAAGCTGGTGGAATACGTCGATACCGACCTTGCCAACCTGGTGACCGACATCGAAGGATCCGAAGCGGTGCCCACCGCCGCCTTCCAGCGGGTGATCCAGCGCGCGGCAATCCACGTGCAATCCTCCGGCCGCACCGAGGTGACCGGGGCCAACGTGCTGGTCGCGATCTTCGCCGAACGCGAATCCAACGCCGCCTATTTCCTGCAGGAGCAGGACATGACGCGCTATGACGCGGTGAATTTCATCGCCCATGGTGTCGCCAAGGACCCGGCCTATGGCGAATCCCGCCCGGTGACCGGTGCCCAGGACATCGAAGACGAGGCCCAGGCCGCGGAGACCGCGCAGGAGGCCGACCAGAAGGAAAGCGCATTGGGCAAATACTGCGTCGACCTGAACGAAAAGGCGCGGCTGGGCGATGTCGACCCGCTCATCGGCCGCGAAAGCGAGGTCGAGCGCTGTATCCAGGTGCTCTGCCGCCGCCGCAAGAACAACCCGCTGCTGGTGGGCGACCCCGGCGTCGGCAAGACCGCCATCGCCGAGGGCCTGGCGCGCAAGATCGTCTCGGGTGAAACGCCAGAGGTCCTGGCGGAATCGACCATCTTCTCGCTCGACATGGGCGCGCTGCTGGCCGGCACCCGCTATCGCGGCGACTTCGAGGAACGGCTGAAAGCGGTGGTGACCGAGCTCGAGGAACACCCCGACGCCATCCTCTTCATCGACGAGATCCACACGGTGATCGGCGCCGGCGCCACCTCTGGCGGGGCGATGGATGCCTCCAACCTGCTGAAGCCTGCGCTTCAGGGCGGCAAGCTGCGCTGCATGGGCTCCACGACCTACAAGGAATTCCGCCAGCACTTCGAGAAGGACCGCGCGCTGTCGCGCCGGTTCCAGAAGATCGACGTGGTGGAGCCTTCGGTCGAGGATTCAGTGAAGATTCTCAAGGGGTTGAAGCCCTATTTCGAGGATCACCACCACATCAAGTACACCGCCGACGCGATCAAGACCGCGGTGGAGCTTTCGGCGCGCTACATTACCGACCGCAAACTGCCCGACAAGGCCATCGACGTGATCGACGAGGCCGGTGCGGCGCAGCACCTGGTGGTCGAATCGCGCCGTCGCAAGACCATCGGCACCAAGGAGATCGAGGCCGTGGTGGCCAAGATCGCCCGCATCCCGCCGAAAAGCGTCTCGAAGGACGATGCCGAGGTGCTGCGCGACCTGGAAAACAGCCTCAAGCGCGTGGTCTTCGGCCAGGACAAGGCCATCGAGGCGCTGTCCTCGGCGATCAAGCTGGCCCGGGCCGGGCTGCGCGAGCCGGAAAAGCCCATTGGCAACTATCTGTTTGCCGGGCCGACGGGCGTGGGCAAGACCGAGGTCGCCAAGCAACTGGCGGATACGCTGGGCGTGGAACTGCTGCGCTTCGACATGTCGGAATACATGGAGAAACACGCGGTCTCGCGGCTGATCGGCGCGCCTCCGGGCTATGTCGGCTTTGACCAGGGCGGGCAGCTGACCGATGGCGTCGACCAGCATCCGCATTGCGTGCTGCTCTTGGACGAGATCGAGAAGGCGCATCCGGATGTCTACAACATCCTGCTGCAGGTGATGGACCATGGCACCCTGACCGATCACAACGGCCGGACGGTGGATTTCCGCAACGTGATCCTGATCATGACCTCGAACGCCGGTGCCATGGAACAGGCCAAGGCGGCGATCGGCTTCGGCCGCGACCGCCGCGAGGGCGAGGATACGGCGGCGATCGAACGGATGTTCACGCCGGAATTCCGCAACCGCCTGGACGCGGTGATCAGCTTCTCGCCGCTGCCGAAATCGGTGATCCTGCAGGTGGTCGAGAAGTTCGTGCTGCAACTCGAAGCACAGCTGATGGACCGCAACGTCACCATCGAACTGACCAAGCCGGCGGCCGAATGGCTGGCCGACAAGGGCTACGACGACAAGATGGGCGCGCGTCCGCTGGGCCGCACCATCCAGGAGCACATCAAGAAGCCGCTGGCCGAGGAACTGCTGTTCGGCAAGCTCGCCAAGGGCGGCATCGTGCGGGTCGGGCTCAAGGACGGCAAGCTCGATCTGCAGATGGACGGGCCGGACAAGCCGCGCCTGACCGGCAAGAAACCGCCCCTGCTGACGGCGGAATGATCCGGGCGGCGCTGGCCGCTCTCATCGGCTCGGCCTCCCTCGCGGCGGCCGAGCCTTTTCAATTGGCCTTCCCGGTGGACTGCACCCTGGGCGAGACCTGCTACATCCAGCAATACGTCGACCATGACCCCGGCCCCGGGGCGCGGGATTTCACCTGCGGCGGGCTCAGCTATGACGGCCACAAGGGCACCGATTTCGGCCTGCCCACCCAGGCCGAGATGGCGCGCGGCGTCCCTGTCCTGGCCGCCGCCCCCGGCGTGGTGCGCGGGATGCGCGACGGGATGGCGGACCGGGTCTACGGCGGTGAGGATCTGGCGGGCCGCGATTGCGGCAATGGCATCGTCCTGCGCCACGGCGACGGCTGGGAAACCCAGTATTGCCACATGCGCCAAGGCTCGGTCCGGGTCACCTCCGGGCAGGAGGTCGCGGCGGGCGCGGTGCTGGGCCTGATCGGCCTGTCGGGCCGCACCGAGTTTCCGCATCTGCACGTGACACTGCGACAGAACGGAGAGGTGGTCGATCCCTTCGCCCCCGAGGCCGGCGAGACCTGCGGTTCCGCCCGAAGCCTCTGGGCCGAGCCCTTGGCCTATGTCCCCGGCGGCCTGCTCGACATCGGTTTTGCATCGCGACTTCCCGGTTTTGACGAGGTGCAGGCCGGCACCGCCGATCTTGCCCGGCCCGGCCCGGACACGGCGCTGGTGGGCTATGGATATGCCTTCGGTGTGCGCTCCGGCGATGTCATGGAGATCGGCATCGACGGGCCCTCGGGCGAGGTCATCACCCAAAGGGTGACGATGGACAGGACCCAGGCCACGGCCTTTCGCGCCGCCGGGCGCAAGCGCCAGCCGCGCGGCTGGCCGGTCGGGGACTACCTTCTGACAGTGCGCCTGCTGCGCGCGGGCGAGGTGCTGAGCGAACGCACCAGGAGTCTTTCCCTCGAGTAGCCCCTTGGCCGTCGCCCGTCCCGGACCTGATCCGGGACCTCATGGCAGAGGGGGAGGCCCCGGAGCAGGTCCGGGGCGCGTCGGCTGCGATGAAAACCGGCAGCGCGCTATTCGCCGACCAGTTCCAGCGTCAGCGCCTGTTGCGGCACCGGCAGGTCGTCGATTCGCAGCGGATAGGTCGGCTTGGCCAGCCGGTTGCGCACCACCCAGATCAGCCGCTCCTGCGCGCGGGTGATCGCCACATAGGCCAGGCGCTTCCACAAGGGCTGGCCGGCCTCGACCCTACCCATGCGCGCGGCGACAAAGAGATCCGGCGCGAAGACCTGCACCGCGTCCCATTGCGAGCCCTGCGCCTTGTGGATCGTCACCGCCGCACCGTGCAGGAAGGTGGCGCCCATGCGCGCGGCGAAGGGGATGAAGGGTTCTTCCTCGTCCGGTTTCTCGATCTTGACGATCGAGGCGGCCGAGACCCGCGGATCCTCGGCCCCCATCACATGCAGCCGCGAAAAGCCGGGCTTGCGACCCTCGCCGAGATAGATCACCTGCGCGCCCTTGATCAGGCCGCGCGCCTCGAGATCCAGCCGTTTCTTGCGGTGTTTCAGCGGCAGTTCGATGCCGTCGCAGATCAGCGGTTCGCCCTCGAGCAGCCGGTCCTCGGGCGCGTCATGCACCTTGCGGAAGGCATTGATCAGCCGGATGCGCGTGGCATTGCGCCAGACCAGCACCGGCGAGCGCGCCATCAGGTCGACCTCGACCCGCTGGCCCCAGACGACGCGGTCGTCCTGGCGGGCCTTGTCCTCGATCATCTGCTCGAAATCGCTGAATTCCAGCGCAGGATCGGCCAGCGCATGGGCGAGGTCGAGAATCGGGTTGTCGGCCTCCTGCCGGTGGATACGGTGCAGGTACATGACCTGTTTCTCGTCGAGCTTGTCGAAGACCATGGTGCCCGACTGGTTGACCGGGGCCAGCTGCGCCGGGTCGCCGAACATCACCAGCGTCGGGAAAATCTCGCGCAGGTCGTCGTATTGCCGGTCGTCCAGCATCGAGGCCTCGTCGACGAAACCGATGTCGAGCGCCTCTTCGCGGCGTTTCCAGCCGGTGATGAAATCCGAGCCGCGCAGCCCCGCCGCGGCCAGCGCGCCGGGAATCGAGTTGTTAGACTGGTAGAAGACATGCGCCCGGTCGAGCGCGGCATCGGTGAGCCCCTCGATCTCGGGGCGCTCGCCATTGCCGGCCAGCCATTCGGCGATGCGTTCGTATTCCGGGTCATAGACCGGCGTGTAGAGGATGCGGTGGATCGTCGTCGCCGGCACGCCGCGCATCCGCAGCACGCTGGCGGCCTTGTTGGTCGGCGCAAGGATGGCCAGGGTGCGCCGGTCCTTGCGCCGCTTGCCTTCCCAATCGCCCGAGACGACATCGACCCCGGTCTCCTTGAGGGCCTTGTAAAGCTCGGCCAGCAGCAGCGTCTTGCCCGAGCCGGCCTTGCCGGTGACCGCCACCACGCCCGAGCGGCCCTCGCGCGGCGGCGCCAGGGTGGCGTTCTCGATATCGACGCCCACCTCGCGCAGCGCCGCGGTGACCCGGTCGTGGGCCTCGGCCTGGTCTTCGGAAAAGGTGAGCGCGGGCAATGTCATGGCGCGACAGTACCCGGGGCCCGGGGCGAGTTCCAGAGACAAGCGACCTGGGAGGGCCGTCGGGGTCCGATTCGGCGAGACGCGGATGTTCCGGCGTAGGCCGGGCTTCAGCCCGGCCGCCGGACAGCCGGGCTGAAGCCCGGCCTACATATGCCCAAGAGTGGACCGGCGAACGGGTGTCAGGCGCTCGCAGCCAGCCGGGTTTCGGCGCCAAAGGCCTGATCGAACCAGTGGCGCGATTGCGCGGGCGGGATACCGGCGCTTTCGGCGACGCGGGCCTGCGCTTCGGGGGTGAACTCCCACAGCCCGACGCTGATCTTGTCGCGGCCCTCGCCCGTGGCGCCGAGGATCTCGGGGCTGGCGCCGATCCGGCGGTAGATGCGCACCATGCGGGCATCGAAGACGCCGACGAAATGGCGCACGCCGAAGTTCTGCATGATCTCGCCGCCGGCCAGCATCAGCGCCGCGGCGACCTGCGGGCCGGCGCCGCGCGACAGGCAGAAGCGGGTGCATTCCCAGATCAGCGGGCTCTGGATGGTGCCGCCGCCCATCACATGGGTGAAATGCTCGTTGACCATGCAGCGGCCCACCGTCGGCAGGAACCGCATCGAACCGCCATGGCTGCCATCGGCATTCTGCCAGATCACGTAGAGCGGGTTTTCGGCGTCGTATTCATCGCGCTCCTCCCCCGCGGCATCGACCGTGACCTCCCAGCCCAGGCGGGTCCTGAACTGGTCGGCGCGGGCGCGGAACATGGCACGCTGCAATTGGGGTTCCAAAGCAAGCTGGTCGGCATACAGGTAACGGATCATCGGGCTCTCCTCTCGTGTCAGGAGAGGAGGCTGCGGCAGGATCGGTTAACGCCCGCGGATCAGGGCGCGCGGGCGTTAACCTTCAGACAACGATCAGCCCGCGACTCAGCGCGCGGGCAACGGCGTGAGTGGTGTTCAGCGCGCCCAGTTTGAAGCGGGCCGATTCAATATAGACCCGCAAGGTATGTTCCGAGATCGACAGTTCGCCGGCCGCCTGCGCCCGGCTGTAGCCCACCGCCAGAAGCGTGATCGCTTCGACTTCCCGCGGGCTCAGCGCCTGGCCCTGTTCGGGAATGCGGCCGGGTTCGAATTCCAGGGCCTTCTGGTTGAAGTAATGGGCGACAAGGATGAGATCGCGCCGCTTGGTCGCGCAGAAGGTGGCCCAATCGGGATCGTCACAGCGATGGTTGACGGTAAACAGCGCGAATTGCCCGTTGGGACCGCGAATCGGGATCGAATAGCCCTGATTGCCGAGGCCGTAGTCCATCGCCTCCTTCTGGAAGGCGCGGGCGGCTTTCGACGACCAGTCGAGCCGCTTCCAGTCGACCGGATGAAAGCGCTGGAAACAGCCCAGCACCACAGGATCGATCCGCAGATAGCCCTGTTCCAGGTAGCGCTCGACCCATTCGGGGGCGTAGGTGCCGCAGCCATATTGATCTCCGTTGCCGTTGACCCAGTGATAGACCATGTGATCCACGCCGAACGCGTCGCGCAGACCGACGATGATGTCCTGCATGTCTTCAAGCGCGGCCGATCCCTCCAGCCGCTCGAGTACGGTTTCCAACCGTGGCAATGTCGCCAGCCCGTCCACAAAGCGCCCCTTCCGCGCGACTGGCCGTCTCTGCCATGGCGACGATCCGGGCATCGTCCAGTTGTTCGGCCAAGGCCGGGAGCCCGTTCGACGTCGCGAAGGTTTTCAGATCCGCCAGTACGTCCAATATCCAGTCGTGTTGCATCTCAACTCTCATTTTCATTGGTTAACGAAGGGTTAATACAACTATAGCATGAGACAGGTTTCCGGGAAATTCACGCATTTCAACTCCCCAGAAACAGCGAGGGGAGATAATGCAAACAATTGAAATGAAATTGTCCGGGCTTCGAAGACAATGCGGCCCGCCGATCCGCGCGGGGATCGACGGGCCAGGTCTGCCACGACAGCAGAGGGATCAGTGTCTCCGGCCGGCCTCCAGCGCATCCTCGAAGGTGCGCAGCCCGGTGCGCGGCGCCTGAACCAGCACCGACATGTTGCCGGGCTTGTGCTCGTTGCGCATCATCTTCATGTGCGCCGCCGGCAGGTCGTCCCAGTCGAAGACCTCGGACATGCAGGGGTCGAGCCGCCGCTCGAGCATCAGCTTGTTGGCCGAGGCCGCCTGTTTGAGATGCGCGAAATGCGAGCCCTGAAGCCGCTTCTGGTGCATCCACATGTAGCGCACGTCGAAGGTCAGGTTGTATCCCGTGGTGCCGGCGCAGATCACCACCATGCCGCCCTTCTTGACCACGAAGGTCGAGACCGGGAAGGTCGCCTCGCCCGGGTGTTCGAAGACCATGTCGACGTTCACGCCCTTGCCGGTGATGTCCCAGATCGCCTTGCCGAACTTGCGCGCTTCGCGGAACCACTCGGCATATTCCGGGGTGTTCACCTTGGGCAATTGCCCCCAGCACTTGAAATCCTTGCGGTTGAGCACGCCCTTCGCACCCAGCGACATGACAAACTCGCGCTTGCTCTCGTCCGAGATCACGCCGATGGCATTGGCGCCCGCGGTATTGATCAGCTGGATCGCATAGGAGCCGAGGCCGCCCGAGGCGCCCCAGACCAGCACGTTCTGGCCGGGCTTGAGGTCATGCGGCTCGTGGCCGAAGAGCATCCGGTAGGCGGTGGCCAGCGTCAGCGT
>SBGD01000081.1 GCA_006226775.1 Paracoccaceae bacterium
AGCTGGATGAGCTGCTGCCGTGGAACTGGAAGGTGTTGCCACAAGAAGCCGACAGTCAAGCCGCGTAAACTGCGGTATCAATGACGCGGTTACGCTTGTCTTCTTTGCCGGGGACGATCCCATCAAGCTGCGGGATCTGCTCAAGGCGCAGGAAGACCTGGATTTCTACGTCTGATGAGCCCGCACCCCTCGGCAAACGGCACAGGCCAGAACGACACGGGCCAGACCGACGTCGGCAGCGGGGCGCAGGCCCCCCTGCTGACCGCTGCGCTGGACGACGCGATAGACCGGCTGGCCCGGGCCGATGACGCCACCAAGCTGGACGGCCAGCGCGCCGTGCTTGACTTCGTCGACCGGATCCTGCGGGTCGAGGGCGGGGTCGAGGCGATCTTCGCGCGCGCCGTGCAGATGGATGTCGCGGGGCTGTTCGTCGGGTCCGACTGGAACATCCCGGAGGCCTTGCTGCCGCAGATGTCGGCCCGGACGCTGCTGGCCGAGGACAGCGCCCTCGTGGCCATCGAAGTCGTCAGCTTGGGGCGGTTCCTGGCCGTGGCCTCCGGGGCCGCGCGCCACGCCAACCTGCACCAGGAAACGGCGCGACATTTCCTGACCCAGGTGCTTGCCCTCAATCTGAAGGATATCTTCGGCCATTCGAGCGAGGCGACGCGCGCCCTGGGCGACCGGCAGGAGACCAAGCAGCGGATCCTGCGCTTCATCTCCGAGCATATCGGGCTGACGCATGTGCTGAGCGTGCTGGTGACCGAAGTCTGGCGCCTGCTCGAGCAACGCTCGGTCCAGGTCGACGTGGTCAAGGACATGATCGCCCAGATTGCCATCGCGCTGAACGAACACGGGACCGAGCCGGGCAGCGAAAGGCTCGGCGCGGAACGTCTGGTCAGCGCGCTGTTCGGCCCGACCGTCGCCTCGCTCGACGATCCCGGGATCGCCGTCTACCTCGAGCGCATCTCGCATTTCGACGAGCCGAGCCTCTCGCGCGAGGCGATGGGCTTTGCCCGCGCCATGCATGACACCGGCCTCGTCTCGGACTATCACGTCACCTTCCTGCTGCATGTGCTGGATGTCGACGACCGTGCGCTGGTGCCCGAGACTTTGGGCCTTGGCACCATCGGGCAGGATTGCTGGCGGCAATACCGTCGCCTGATCGAGGACCTGATCCGCGCGGGCGTCACGCTGGCGACGCCGCAGGCGATCTATGGCCTGGCGATGCTGCTGGAACGCGGTATCCTGCACCACGGGCCGATGGTCCCGGCGCTGGATCGGCAATTGCGCCAGAAGGTGCAGGGTTCCGCCCGCGCGCGCCTCACCCTGGGCTTTGGCGAGACCATGCCGCCCGAAACCCACCTGCTGGCCGGGGTGTTGCAGATCATCGGCCAGCCGCTGGGCATCGGCCAGGGCGCCAACCCGACCTGCCAATCGGCGCGCGCCATTGCGATGTGGTCGCAGGTAGAGCCCGATTACCTGCTTCATATCCTGTCGCAAGCCTGTGAATTCGACGCCGTGCTGATGAAGTTCGAGGGCACCGAGATCAACTCCGCCACCCTGCCCGCGGGCCTGGCCGGCTCGGGCCCCATCGATGCCGATCCGGTCTCGGTGCTGCTGGTGTCGCATCTCGACAAGATCTACGCCGAAATGGGGCACCTGTGCATCGGGCGCGAAGGTGATCCCCATCGCTGGATCAACCCCGAGTTCCATGGCTGGTGGGTCTCGCGCGATTGCGCCGTGGCGGTCGATGTGGCGACCGGCAAACTCTCGGAGTACGACACCTTCCTGCGCCGCTTCTTTGCCACCTACCATCCGCATCACAACGGCGACCGCCCGGTCAGCCATCCGCAACCCGCCGGCATTGCGGTGACCGATCCCAATCGGCAATTCGTCGGCTGGCATGCCATCGCGATCCTGCGAGTGGCCGAGGATCAGGCCGGCAAGATGCGGGTCTATTTCTACAATCCCAACAACGACAGCGGCCAGGACTGGGGCGGCGGCGTGATCGTCTCGACCAGCGGGAACGGCGAACGCTACGGCGAAGGCTCGCTCGAGTTCGGACATTTCCTGTCGCGCGTTTATCTCTTTCACTACGAACCGTTGCGCGGGCAGGAGACCATGGGCGGCGTGCCAGACGCGGCCCTGGAACCCGTGCGCGCGCAGGCAACGCAAAGCTGGGCCGCCAATCGACAGTGAGCTATCAGCGTCCATGACATCCGGACCCCGTTCCAAGGGGCAGCGTGTCCGTATCGCGCGCAAGCGCGTCCAGCAGGTTCGGCGCGATGGTCAGGTTGTCGCAGCCTGCCAGTGCCTTGATCTGGCCGGTGTTGCGGAACGATGCCCCCGTGACGACCGTCCGGATGCCGTTCGACTTGTAGTCATCATGGATCCCCCGCACCGAGTGCACGCCCGGATCCGCGTCGGGCGCATAGTCCGCCACGCCGGTGCTGGCCTTGTGCCAATCGGTGATCCGCCCGACGAAAGGCGACACCAGAAAGGCCTTTGCATCGGCGCAGGCCACCGCCTGGGCCAGGCTGAAGAGCAGGGTCAGGTTGCAGTCGATCCCCTCGCCCTGGAGGATTTCGGCGGCGCGGATACCCTCCCATGTCGCGGCCAGCTTGATCAGGATGCGCTCCCTGCCGATGCCGCGCGCCGCGTAACCGGCGATGATCGCCCGCGCCCGCACCACCGAGGCCTCGGTGTCGAAGGACAGATGCGCATCCACCTCGGTCGAAACCCGCCCGCGCACCAGGTCGCAGAGCCGCGCCCCAAGCGCGACAGGCAGCGCGTCGGCCAGCTGCGCCGCGTCCCTGCCCGCCTTGCGCCCGGCTTCGATCTCGGTCGCGATCAGGTCTTCGGACTGTGGGTCTTCCAGGGCCTTCAGCACCAGCGACAGGTTGGTGGTGCAATCCACCGGCTTGTACTTGCGCACCGCCGCGACATCGCCGGTGTCGGCCACCACTTCGGTCATTTCTCTCAACTGGTCCAGCACGCTTGGCATGACCGCCCTCCTCGTTTCGGACGGAGGCACGCCCTTGTCGGCGATGGACTGGATGTTCGGCGTCAGCTTCCGGGCGTAGCCATAGGGCGAGGTGTGGTCAGGATGCAGTCAATCGACGTCGATATGGATGATGCGCATGGGGACCTCTCGTTCAGGGCGGCGTGATGATGTGTTATCACACGAATACCATCATGATCTATCACAATAAAACCTAAATGTGATATTTTGATATTTTTGATGGTCCCGAGGTCCAGGCGCCGCCGCAGTCCTAGACCGCGATCACCACCTCGACCTCGAACTCGCCCAGGACAGCCGCCATGTCGGCCGGAAGCGGGGCGTCGGTGATCAGGACATCGATGCTGTCAAAGCCCATGACCCGCACCGCCGAGGATTTGCCGATTTTCGAGCTGTCGGCCAGAAGCACCCGCGATTGCGCCTGGCTGGCAAGGGTCTTCTTGATTTCCGCATCCTCGAAGGAATAGTCGAACAACCCGTCCTCGGCGATGCCGGCGACGGCAAGAAAGGCAATCTCGAACCTGAAATCCCGCAGGTAGGCGACGGTCTGCGCCCCCACGGTCGAGGGATCGGCCCCGGCGATGCGCCCGCAGGGCGCGTAGATCTGCATCTGGTTTTTCGCCAGCAATCGCTGGATCGGCAGCGAGGCGGACACGATGTGAAGGCTGCTGTCGGTGATCAGCGACGACAGCTCGAAACAGGTGGTTCCCACGTCGATCGCGATCGTCGACCGCGGTTGAATGCGGCGAACGGCGCAGGCCGCAATGCGTTTCTTCTCGGGCCGGTTGCGGGTGGCACGGTTCTCGACGCTGGGTTCGATCATCTCGAACACCCTGTTGCGCCGGTCGTCGTTGGAGCTTGCGCCGCCATGAGTCCGCACGAGGTGACCCTCGGACCCCAGCTTGTCCATGTCCCGCCGGATCGTCATTTCGGACACGCCCAGACGTTCGGCGATCTCGCTGACGGAGGCGTGGCCGTTGTTGTCGACCTCGGCGAGAATGGCCTCATGTCGGACAGCGGCAGGAATGCGTTTTGCGGTCATGGTCACAACTGATAATTGATCTCCGGGGTGAGCATACATGAAATCTACCAAAATCGAACAGGAATTGTCGATGGCAGCCATGCTCCCCCGGAGGCCGGTTCAGTCCGGCGGTCGCAGATGCGCCCAGGGCGCCAGGCGCTCATAGGCCCGCGACGCCTGCAAGACCAATGCATCGCCATGCCGCGGCCCGACGATTTGCAAGCCGATCGGCAACCCGCCCTTGGACAGCCCGGCCGGAACGCTTGCGGCCGGGTTGTGGAAGACGTTGAACGGAGAACTGAAGGGCGCCCATTCCATCCAGTCCCATGCGTGGTCGGGGTAATCTTCGGGCAAAAGCCGACCGTTGGTGACCGGCAGGCAGGCCACGGCAGGCGTCACGAGCAGGTCGTGCCGGCCAAACCATGCGACAAGCCGCTGGTAGATCGGGAAAGCCTGCACCTTGTCGAACAGGAACGCGCCCGAGGTCTGGTCCAGCGCCCCGCGCGCGCAGGCGACAAGCGCCGGGTCGAGGCTCTCGACATGATCGCCGAGCTTGTGAAACACGATGGCGGCCATGATCGCCTGCCAGTTGCGCTTGGCAATCTCCATCGACCCGGAGAGATCCAGATCGGCCGGCACGACCTCGGCCCCGAGATCGGCAAACCGCTGCGCCTCTTCGGCCTTCCTGGCCTTGGCGCGGGCGATATCGAACATCGGCAGGCAGAAGGCATTCAAATCGCCATCCAGCTTCTCGATCCGCGCGAAACAGGCCTCCGTCACCTCGACCGGCGAGAGCGTCTTGTCGCGCACCCGGGCTGCGATTTCCGAGGCATCCATCCAATGCAGGTCTGGTGCTGTCATCGGTTCAGATCCTCTGGCCGGTCAGTGCGTCGAACAGGTGAACGGCGTTCAGACGCAGGGAAACCGGGATTTCCTGTCCGGGCCGCAGGTTCAGTCGCTCCTGTTGGGTGATCTGGACCTCCTGGCCGCCGATGGTGCCGGTCAGGATGGTTTCGTTGCCGGTCGGTTCGACCACGTCGACCTTCAGGACCGTCATGCCGTCGCCCTGGGTAATCTCGAAATGCTCGGGCCGGATGCCGTATTTCACCGCCCGCCCGTCCGGGCCGTGGTTGCCGGGGGGCAAGGGCAAGGTGCTGCCGTCGCTCAACTGGAAGACCGCCCCCCGGATCGTGCCTTCCAGAAGGTTGATCGAGGGCGATCCGATGAAGGTCGCGACGAATTCATTCACCGGCGCGTCATACAACTCCAGCGGTGAGCCGATCTGCTCGATATGACCGCCGCGCATGACGACGATCCGGTCGGCCATGGTCATCGCCTCGATCTGGTCATGCGTGACATAGACCGAGGTCGCCCCAAGCCTCTGGTGCAGCGACTTGATCTCGGTCCGCATCCGCACCCGCAGCTTGGCATCGAGGTTCGACAGCGGCTCGTCGAAGAGGAACACCTTGGGGCTGCGCACGATCGCGCGGCCCATGGCGACGCGCTGGCGCTGGCCGCCGGACAACTCGCGCGGGAACCTCTCAAGATAGTCGGTCAGGTTCAAGGTCGCGGCGGCCTCGCGGATGCGGGCCTCCATTTCGGCGGCGGGCACCTTGGCCAGCTTGAGGGCGAACCCCACGTTCTGCGCCACGGTCATGTGCGGGTAAAGCGCATAGCTCTGGAACACCATGGCGATGTCGCGGCGCGCGGCGCGATGTCGTTGATCACGTCGCTGTCGATGCGCACGGTCCCGCCCGAGACATCCTCGAGCCCGGCAATCATCCGCAGCAGGGTCGATTTCCCGCAGCCCGAGGGCCCGACCAGGGCCACGAATACGCCGTCCTGGATGTCGATGTCGCTGCCATGGATCACCTCGACGGCGCCATAGGTCTTCTTGAGGTTTTCTACTGAAACATTGGCCATGAGTTTATCCTTTTACGGCGCCGGCCGTCAGGCCTTTGACAAGGTATTTTTGCAGGAGAAGCACCAACGCGAGGGTCGGAGCCAGACCGATCAGGCAGATCGCCATCATGACGGTGAAGAAGACGAACTGGTCGGACACCAATCCCGCCAGCACCACCGGCAAGGTCATGAATTCGGGCTTCGAGGCGATGATCAGCGGGATCAGCAGTTCGTGCCAGGAGATGATGAAGATGATCACGCCGCAGGCCGCCAGGGCGGGGGTCGAAAGCGGCACCACGATGCGCACATACCCGGCGCCGCACCACGTGCATCGCAACGGCAACGATCACTGGCCCGCGACCGAAAGGCTCGTGCCGGCCATCCTGAAAGACACCACCGGCCTGCCGATGGCGCTTCAGCAATCGACCTTGTGAGCCGATTGGGCCGCGGCCTTTGTCAACGACCACAAGGACGGCCCGTGGTTTCTCGACCTCAGCGCCGTCGATCCGCATCCGCCGTTCTTTCCGCCGCAGGCGTTTTTCGACAGGTACGATCCCGCGGACTTGCCACTGCCACTGTTTCGCGAATGCCACATCGCGCGGCAGGAAGGTTTCGGGACATCGACCAGCAAGGGAAGAAAATCCAGGACGTGCGGCATCATGATCCGCCAGCGGATTTCGACCAGTCCCGAACCCCGCCGGACGACCGCAACCTGTTCGATCCTCCCTGCGTCCTCCGTGCCGCGCCCGCGGATGAACGCCAGAGGTGTCCGCCGCAACGGTGCGCGCGGGATAACCCCTGACCCGACCCTCCGACTTGCGCCGGTCTTACTTCGCCGCGAGGTTCGGGCAGGGCACCGCTGCCTCGGCGACAGGCGGCCCGCCGGGGGGCCACCCGCCCTCACACCGTCACGCGACCGCGTGCCTGTCCCAGTCCCGCGGTTCGGGAAGCTGCTCGAAGGTATGTTCCGGCACCGGCGTCGGCAGGGTCCATTCCAGCGTTTCCGCGTAGTCGTTCCAGTAGCTCGCCCGCGTCTCGCGTTTGCCGGCGACCAGCGTGTAGAGGATCATCCCGATGAACAGCAGGAACGAGGCGAAGGACAGCAAGGCCCCCCAGCTCGAGACCGCGTTCCAGAAGCCGAAAGCTTCCGGATAGTCGATATAGCGTCGCGGCATCCCCTGGCGGCCGAGGAAGTGCTGGGGAAAGAAGGTCAGGTTGGCGCCGATGAAGAACATCCAGAAATGCAGCTTGCCGGCCCATTCCGGGTATTGGCGGCCCGACATCTTGGCGAGCCAGTAATAGACGCCGGCGATCAGCGCGAATACGGCCCCCAGGCTCATGACATAGTGGAAGTGGGCGACCACGTAATAGGTGTCGTGATAGGCGCGGTCGACGCTGGCCTGTGCGACGACGACGCCGGTCACGCCGCCGACGGTGAACAGGAAGATGAAGCCGAAGGCGAACAGGATCGGGGTCTTGAACTCGATCGACCCGCCCCAGGCCGTCGCCAGCCACGAGAAGATCTTGATGCCGGTGGGCACCGCGATGGTCACCGAGGCGACCTGGAAAAAGCTCTGCTGCGTGAGCGACATGCCCGAGGTGAACATGTGATGCGCCCAGACCAGAAAGCCGAGCCCGCCGATGGCGATCAGCGCCCAGACCATGGGCAGATAGCCGAAGATCGGCTTTTTCGAGAAGGTGGCGATCACATGGCTGATGATGCCGAAGCCGGGCAGGATGACGATATAGACCTCCGGGTGGCCGAAGAACCAGAACAGGTGCTGGTAGAGCATCGGATCGCCGCCGCCGGCGGGATCGAAGAAGGTGGTGCCGAAGTTCCGGTCGACCAGCAGCATGGTGACGGCGACCGCCAGCACCGGCACCGCCAGAAGCAGCATCCAGGCGGTCACGAAGATCGACCAGGCAAAGAGCGGAACCTTGAACAGGCTCATCCCCGGCGCGCGCATGTTCAGGAAGGTGGTGATCATGTTGATCGCCCCCAGGACCGAGCTTGCCCCCGAGACATGGATCGCGAAGATCGCCAGGTCCATCGACATGCCGCCGTCCCTGACGGAAAGCGGGGCATAGAGCGTCCAGCCGACCCCTGCCCCGTGCGAGCTGTCCCCGCCGGGGGCAAGGAAGGACGCGAAGGCCAGCACGGTCCCGGCGAGAAACAGCCAGTAGCTGAGGTTGTTCATCCGCGGAAAGGCCATGTCGGGCGCGCCGATCATCAAGGGCATGAAGAAGTTGCCGAACCCCCCGAAGAGCGCCGGGATCACCACGAAGAACATCATCAGCACGCCGTGATAGGTGACGAGGATGTTCCACAGGTGCCCGCTGGGCGTGCAGTCCGCGGCCGAGGGCCAGAAGCGCAGCCCCTCGAGGCACATGAATTGCACCCCGGGCTCCATCAGCTCCATCCGCATGTAGACCGAGAACAGCACCGCGACCAGGCCGACCGCCGCCGAGGTGAACAGGTAGAGGATGCCGATGTCCTTGTGGTTGGTGGACATGAACCAGCGGGTAAAGAACCCGCGGTCGTCGTGGCCCTGTGTCAACATCGCTTCGCTCATCATGGCCTCCTCGGGGCGGGGTCGGATCAGTCCTGCCGGGACGTCTCGAACCGTGGGAAAAGTACGTTGTTCTCCAAGTGGATATGGTCGATCAGGTCGGCCCTGAACGCGGCCAGCCCGGCCATCAGGCCCTGCCAGGTGGCGCAGGCGTCATCGGGCAGCGTGCCGTCGTCGGTCAGCCGGTCGATCTGGTCGAGAAAGCTGGCGAAGGCGTTGTGCTCGTGCCGCATCACCCGGATCGAAAGCGCGGATCGGTCGGAAGCGGGGCTCCGCATGGCCGGAAAATCGACCCTCTCCTGCCGCGTCATCAGGGCGTCGAGTTCGGCCAGGAACTGCCGCAATGTCTCGGCAAGGCCCGAAGGCACCTTCGGATGGGTCACATGGGCGGCTTCGACCCTGCGCGACAGCGCGATCAGGTCGGGGATCTGGCGCCTGTGCCTGTCGTGATAGCGGCTGCGGATATGGTCGATCAGCGCGCCGGTCTCCTGCGGGATCTCCGGCGCGGCCGCCGGGTCGAGCGCCGTCAGCGCCGCCGTCACCGCGCCCAGATCGAGGTTTCGGCGCGTCACGGCCTCCGACAGCGGCACATGCCCCTGGCAGCAGATCTCGAGCCCGAGGTGCCGCAACACCGCCGGGGCGCCGGGCAGGTGCGCGGCAATCTCGCCGATGGGGCGGTCAAGCAGATGAGTGGTGGCTTCGGTCATGGTTTCCTCCGTGCGTCGGGCGGGCCTGGTCGCCTGGTCAGAACTTCTCCTCGACGATCCGGTCGTCCTTGAGGCCCAGATCCTGCAGCGCCTTGCGCACCGCATCCATCATCGGCGGCGGGCCGCAGAGATAGCAGCGGCTGTCCGGCTCGACGAACTGGCGCAGGTAGGGCTTGTCGAGCCGCTGCTGCGGCACGCCGGCCCCGGCCTCGTCCACGACAAAGGCGGTGGTCAGGCCCTTCATGGCCTCGAACCGGTCGCGCCAGATGATGTCGGCCTCGGTCTTGTTGGCGAAGACCAGCGTCGAGCCTTCCAGCGTGCCGTGATCGCGCAGCCGCTTGCGCAGGATCGCGATCATCGGGGTGATGCCCGCGCCACCGGCGATGAACACCCCCGGCCCCTGGTCCGAGAGCGCGCCGAAGGGGCCTGTCATCTCCATCTCGTCCCCCGGTGCCATGGCGCCGATCTGTTCGGTCACGCCGTGATGGTCGGGATAGGACTTGATGACGAAGTCCAGCGTCGGCTCATCGGGCAGCGTGACCGGGGTGAAGGGCCGCCCCTTGTCGCGCCAGCCGTCCTTGAGCAGGTGCAACTCCACCCCTTGCCCGGGCTTGTAGGCAAAGCCGTCCGGGCGATCGAAGACAAGGTGATGCGTGTCGTGGGTCACCGGTTCGATGGTTTTCAGTGTCAGACGATGGGCCACAAGACGCCTCCTTTGCATGTCGACGCGGGCGACAGCCCGTGCATCGACAGGGGCAGCATTCCCGCCCGGGGAATGGCCGCGTTGGATTCCGACTCATAATTGGTATTTGCAATACTGATTATTTTCCCTATAATCGGCATTGTCAATACCAATTCACGGCACGACATAAAGGCACGGCATAAAGGAGCGCGGATGCGACTTGCGGCTTTCACCGACTACGGCCTGCGGGTCATGATGCATCTGGCCGGATCGCCCGGCCAGGCGGTCTCGACCGGGCAGATCGCCGAGGAGTTCGAGATCTCGCAGCACCATCTGGCCAAGGTGGTGCAGGATCTCGGGCGCGGCGGCTTCGTCAACAGCCAGCGCGGCAGGAGCGGCGGTCTGCAACTGGCCCGGCCGGCGCAGACGATCACCCTGGGCGAGGTGGTGCGGCATCTCGAACAGCGCTTCGCCATGGTGGAATGTCTGCGCGAAGATGGCGGCTCTTGCGTGCTCAAGCCGCGCTGCCGCCTGAAACCCCGGCTGGCCGCGGCGCGCGAGGCCTTCATGTCCGAGCTTGATCGCTCGACGGTGGCGGACTGCGCCTGGCCGGACGACCCGCCGCAGCCCGCCGGATGACTGGGAAAGAAACGGAGAAGCCAGATGACGACGATCGAATTTGTCGATGACCAGGTGCAGGTCGACGCGGACGTGCTTGCCAAAGCGTTGCGGATCGGCCCGGAGGCGCTGAAACAGGGGATGCGCGACGGCACGATCACCAGCCGGTTCGAGCGCGGAGAAGGTGAGGACGCGGGCCGGATCCGCCTGACCTTCTTCTCGGCGGAGCGCAGGGTTCGCATGATCGCCGACGAAAGCGGCAACCTGCTGACCTGGAATGCCGTGGATCATGTCAGGCCGCCCTTTGCGCTGGCCGGGGCGGGCCGCGGCGACGACCGGGCCGCGTCCCGCGCCCGTCTCGACCTGCTGCTCGACACGGCGCTGGAAGGCACCTTTCCCGCCAGCGACCCGCTTGCGGTCAGTTTCGACGTCCCGGGTCCGAACCTGCCGGCGCAAGGAAAACCCGACGCGGTCTAGGCGCCCTGGACCGGGCCTCGCGAAGACGCGGCAGGTGCCGCTGAAAGACGCCCGCCGCGAAACGGAAATGTTGCGCGACCCCGCGCCGTGCCTCGGCTCTCGCGGGGGTCACTTGAGGAGGAACGACCATGCCCGACACGCTTTTCCCGACAAATACCGGCGCGCTTGGCAAGCGCCGCAAGGCGTTGACGCCAGATGCCGAGAAGGCCTTCCGCGCCTTCAGCCAGGCGGTGTTTGCCGATGGCGCGCTCGATGCAAAGACCAAGCAGTTGATCGCCGTCGCGGTCGCCCATGTCACCCAATGCCCCTATTGCATCAAGGGCCACACCAAGGCCGCGCTGCGCCACGAGGCGACCGAGGCCGAGATCATGGAGGCGATCTGGGTCGCCGCCGAGATGCGCGCGGGCGGGGCCTATGCGCATTCGGTTCTGGCGCTCGACGAGATGGACAAGACCGCCGCAAAGGGTTGAGGCCGGCGGGCCGCCGCCGGGCGATGCATCGCCCTACGGTTGCGGCTCCGCGGCCTCGGGATAGACCACCTTGCCGTCCGCGGTCCGCTCGGCCCCCGGCGTGGGGCGGGCGGCATCCTCGCGCCCGTTGTCCATCAGGTGCGCGACCTGCTTGCCGTCCAGAAGAAGGTAGTCGGCAATGATGCGGCGGTGACAGCGCCACCAGACGGCCTCCGAACACATGAGGGCGACGCGACGATGCCGGCCAAGCTCCACAAGCTCGGAATAGGCCTGGGCGAACTGGTCGGACAGGGCGTAATCGGCGTAGTTACGAAAGCTCCGGTTGTGCCAGAAGGCGTTCCGCCGGTCGGGAACCTGTGGCTGGATCTTGCGCCGCCCGCCCAGATCGGGGAAATGGCGATAGCCGATCTGATGGCGTTCGAGTTCGTCCGGCAGGCTGTCGATATTGAAGGCGGGGTTCCGGCGCGACCGGGGAAAGCTGCGCACATCCGCGACCACCTGCACCCCCGCGGCGCGCAGGATCTCCACGAAGTCCGCGAGGCTCCGGTTGGAATGGCCGACCGTGCAGAATCCGCCCGCCATCAGTCGATCTTCGTCAGCGCGGTTTCCTTGTGGGCCGCGACGTGATCGGTTTTGTCGCTTGCGATCTCGTATTGCGGATCCTCCTTCGAGGCACGCCGGGGATGGCCCTTGTAGTCGAAATCGCTGGTGTGGATCTTGGTGATCTTGCCGGTGACGTACCCGGCTTCGGAATTCCATTTCACATGGTCGCCGACCTTGAATTTGGCCATTTTCCTCTCTCCTTTTCCCTCTCAACGCCGCCGGGGTGCCCCGGTTCCCGATCCGGCGGATGCCAGCGTAACCGCGCCGGGCCCCGCGCCCGGGCCCATTGGCCGATCTGCGGAACCGCGCCGAGCGCGAAACCCAGCCCGACCGCCAGGACGTGCCCGAGATCGGCCAACGGATCGGGCGAGAGCGCGATTTTCGCGCCAATCGCCGCAAGAACGAGGCTCAGAGCGGCCCACTGGCGCCGCCATCCAACGATGGCCAGCCCGATCAGGCCGAACCCGCCGATCGACATGCCGACATCGTTCGCGCCCGCCAGATGGGCAAGCCCGGCAGACCAGCGGATCAGCAGCAGCAGACCCAGGGTGCCGACCAGATCGAGCCCGAAGAACAGCGCCGCCGTGCGCAGGCCGCCCCGCCGCCACTCGGTGTCGCCGATGACGCCCCCGGCAAAGACCAACTGGCGCCGCAGCATGTCGGGATCGTGCGACAGGAAGGTGCCCGTCACCAGGCGAGAGGCCTCGCCCGACACCAGCGCATCATGCCCGATCCCCCAGGCCTCCAGCACCTCATCCGGCAGGTCGGCGCCGATGCTGCCGCTGGCGATATTGGCCCCCAGCAGCGCCGCCAGGAACAGCAGCGTGAACCGCAGCCGCGCCGCGGCGCCGAGGGCCCGCCGGAGTACCCCCTCGGGTGCGCCATTAGGCGACATGGATGGCAAAGCTGCCCAGCAGGACGAAGAGCGCGCCGAGCAGCAGGATCAGGATGATCTCGGCCGGATCGGAATCGTCGGGCAGGGATTCGGCCCGGTCGATGCGCCGCCGCACATGCCGCATCCGCGCCCAGGCCAGCCCGATCACCGAAGCCCCCGACACCAGCAGCAGCAGGTCCGACCAGGGTGCCACCGGGGTATTGCCCAGCCGCGCCGCGGCGAGGCCGAAGCCGACGATGGCGACCGCGGTGCGCACCCAGGACAGGAAGGTCCGCTCGTTCGAGGCGTGGGATTCGAAGTTCACGATCATGCGTGCCTCCTATTTCATCAGCCCGCGCAAGCCGCCCGAGATCAGCACGTTGACCTCGTAGAGGATGCGCGGTGCGGCCAGACCGCCGGGACAGGCCAGGTAGTTGGGGCTCCAGACCGGGTCGAATTTCTCCTTGAAGGCGCGCAGGCCCTCGAAGTTGTAGAAATGCTCGCCATGCTCGTAGACGAAGCCGCCGATGCGGTTCCAGATCGGCGCCAGCTGCCGGTTCTCGATCCCCGAAAACGGCGCCGCCCCGAGCGAGAACCAGCGATAGCCCTGCGCCGCCCCCCAGAGCATGAGTTCGGCAAAAAGCGCATCCATGGCAAATCCGGGCGCTTCGGGGGCATGGCGCATCAGGTCGAGCGACAGCTCGTGCAGGTTCGCGCCCTTGAAAAGGTTGGCGAAGGCGACGATTGCGCCGCCCGGCGCGCGCAGCACGGCGACATCGAAATTGGCGATATAGCTTTCCGTGAAGGCACCCAGCGCAAAGCCCTTCTCCTCGCCCTGCTTGTGTGCCAGCCAGGCGTCCGACACGCGGCGCAACTCACCCATGACGGCGGGCAGGTCCTGCGCCGCGATCACCTCGAAGACGAAGCCGTCGCGCGCCGCACGGTTGCGGGCCTGGCGCACGCCCTTCTTTCCTGATCCGTCCAGCGTGAAGCCGCGCAGATCGACGCGCGCGACCTCGCCGATCTTGAGGATCGACAGGCCGAGATCGAGATAGGTCGGCAGATAGTCCGACGACACCGAATAAAACGCACAGGCCCGCCCCTGCCGGTCGGCCATTTCACGCAGCCGCCAGATCAGCGTTTTCCCGGCGTCCACGTCGCCCACCGGGTCGCCCTTGGCGATCAGCGACTGGCCGGTGTCGGCATAGGCGATGAAGGCGCGCCCGTCCTCGGCCAGCAGGAAGGCCTTGTCGCCGGTCAGGGCGATCCCGGCCTCGGTGTCCTCGCTCTGGGCCACCAGGCGGCGCACGGCGTCGGGGATCGGCTGCGGCCCGGCGCGCTGCGGACGTCCGCTGACCAGCGAATTGAAGGCGATCCCGCCCAGGATCACGGCGACCGCAAGGCTGGCCCGCAGAAAGCGCGAGGCATCGCCGTGCCAGGTGAAATCCCACCACAGCGCATTCTGGTAGGGCACATGGGAATGAGCGAAGAGGCCGACCCAGAAGATCGCCGCCATCAGGACGGTGATGCTGACCAGCCAGGTCGCGTTCAGCCGCAGCAGCGCACCGCCCTCGGCGCGGTAGAAGGCCGGGCGGAACAGGCCAAGCGCGCCCAGCGTCGCCAGGATCGACACGGCTTCCTCCCAGTCGAGCCCCTTGGCCAGCGAGGCGACGAGGCCGATGGCCAGCAGCGCCATGGCCACCATCCAGGCGCGGTAGAGCTTGCGGTAAAGCCCGCGCGCCACGACGATCAGCAAGAGCCCCGCGATGCTGCCCGCCAGATGCGAGGCCTCGATGAACGAAAGCGGCAGAAGCTCGCGCAGCAGGCCCAGCCGGGTATCCTCGGCGGGCAGGGTGCCGGAGACCAGCAGGACGATGCCTGCCAGCAGCGCAACCCCCGCCGCGACCGGCGGCACCATCGGGGCGAAGGTCCGCCAGAGGGTCCGCGCGCCGCCGCTCAGATGATGGCGCTGCGAGAGCCCCATGACCACGGCCAGCCCGCCGGCGGCCAGCGCGAAGGGCAGGATGGTGTAGAGCACGCGGTAGAGCACCAGCGCCGCCAGCACGTCCGACCGCCCCGAGGCGCCCGTCCCGGCGATGATCGTGGCCTCGAACACGCCCAGCCCGCCGGGCGAATGGCTGAGGATGCCCAGGCCCACCGCGCCGAAGAAGATGGTGAAGAAGAAAGGCAGGCTGGTGGCCAGGTCTCCGGGCATCAACACGTAAAGCGTGAGTGCCGCGCCGCCCAGGTCGAGCACGCCGGCCAGCGAAAGCGCCGCGCCGATGCCGACGCCCGGCAGCGGCAGGGCGAACCCGCCGGCCTTGACGTGACGCTCACCTGTCGCGAGCCAGATCAGATACGCCGCCAAAGCCGCCAGAATGGCAAAGCCCACGGCAGTCTCGATCGCCGGCGGGATCGGCAGCACCGCGCTCAGCCCGACGGGGTGGAGTGCCAACAATGTGCCGAAGACCAGGGCCAGCCCGCAGAGAAACCCGCTCCAGGACACCGCGATGACCCCGGCGATCCGCGCCATGTCGAGGCCGAAGCCGGAATAGGTGCGGTAGCGCACCGCCGTGCCGGTCAGGTAGGACACCCCCAGCAGCCCCGAGACGGCATAGCCGCCCGCTCCGGCCAGGGCCGCGATGCGAAACGGCACCATGCCCGGCGCGACGGCGCGGGTGGCCAGCGCGTCATATAGCGAGATCCCGGCAAAGCTGAGCAGGGTGAAGCCGAGCGCCTTGAGCAGCGACAGCCGCGAGGCTCCGGCAAGATCGGCCTTCACATCGGCCCATTTCACATGGGCGGCCAGCTTGTGCAGCACCACGACGGCGATGGCGGCGATGACCAGCGGCACGATGATCTTGACGGCGGGGTGTTCGATGATCCGCAGCAGCCGGTTCTGCGGTGGCAGGATCTCAGCGGCGGCCATCGGCGGTCTCCTGCGGCAGCGCGGCGCGCGCGTTCCGGTGATGGGCAAGCGGGGAATGGGTCTTGTCGTGCACTTTCGGGATGTCCTGTTCTGGTGTGCGGGTCGCGCGATACGCCTGCCCGGCCCCGAGGGGATCCGTGGCCCTTCCTCCGGCAGGTCGGAAGGCCCCGGCGGTGTCGATCATGTCAGCCCTTGTCTCCTGCCGCCCTGCCGAACATGACAAGCGAAAGCCCGGTGGTCAGGAAATTCACCCCCAGAAGCAGGCCCAGCGTCCAGGCCGCCGTTCCCGGCCAGCCGATCAGGATGACGAGGCCGATGACCAGCGAACCGAGGCCGCTGAAGACCATCCAGCCCCAGCTGCGCACCTGCCCGCTGAGCCGCAGGCCGAGCAGGATCGACACGACCCCCTCCATCAGGAAAACGATCACCATCAGGATGGTCATGGTCACGATGCCGATCCGCGGAAACAGCCCGAACACGAGGCCGAGCAGCAAGGTGATGCCGAAGGCGCCGAGCGCATGGCGCCATTCGGTCTCGGGCCGCATTTCCCAGGCGAACCACAGCCCGACCGCGCCCCAGAGCACCAGCATCCAGGCGACCAGAAGCTCGGCCGCCAGCGTGGCGACGGCGGGCAGCAGGATGGCGAAAAACCCGATCGCGGCAAAGACCCAGCCGATGCGCGCCAGGCGCGCGCGGAAATCGGGCTTGCGGATCGCGCGGTCCGGCGAAGGATCCAGAGTGTTCATCCCGGGGCTCTCCGATGTGCAAGGGTCACGAGGACCGCCATATCGCAGCCTTGTAAGGCCCCGAGCCGCCGCGAAACTCACCCCAACCTTACTTCGGTGCAAGGTTGGCGGAATGTCTGGTTGAAACCGGCGCCATTTCGTAGCCTCGGGACACCGAAGCGGAGGCGCCGATGAAGATCCTGCTGGCCGAGGACGATGCCAAGATGGCCGAATACCTGACCGCGGGCCTGACCGAGAGCGGCCATAGCGTCGATCACGTCACCGACGGGCGCGATGCGCTCAGCTACCTGCTCTACAATACCTGCGATCTTGCGATCCTCGACCGGATGATGCCGGGGATGGACGGGCTGTCGGTGCTCAGGGCGCTGCGCGCGGCGAAAAAGGATCTGCCGGTGCTGTTCCTGACCGCCATGGGCCAGGTCGACGACCGGGTCGAGGGGCTGGCGGCGGGGGGCGACGACTACCTCGTCAAGCCGTTCCATTTCTCGGAACTGCTGGCGCGGATCGGCGTGATCACCCGGCGCGGGCAGCAGGGCGCGCCGATCACCACGCTCACGGTGCATGACCTGACGCTCGACCTGATGGCGCGCACCGCGACGCGCCAGGGGGCCTTGATCGAGCTTCATTCCAAGGAATTCGCCATGCTCGAGATCCTGATGCGCAATGCCGGGCGGGTGGTGACGCGCACCATGCTGCTTGAACGGGTCTGGAACTTCAACTTCGAGCCCAATACCAGCGTGGTCGAGACCCACATGAGCCGGTTGCGCGCCAAGATCGACAAGCCCTTCGGCCTGCCGCTCATCCATACCCTCCGCAACACCGGGTATTCGATGCATGGACCGCGGTGACGTCCTTGCCGGTTCGGCCTTCACGGCGGTCCTGCGCTCGGCGGTCGGGTTCGTTCTGGTGCTGATCGGGGTCGGCTGGGCGACCCTGGGCTATCTCGAACAGAACCTCGTGGCGGCGCTTGGCGACGACGTGCGCGCGCGCTGGGACATCATCGCCTCGGATCACGCGGCGGTCGGCCCCGACCATGTTGCCGCGATGATCGAGAACGTGCATCCGCTCTATGCGGCGGACAACCGCGCGCTGGCGATATTCGACAGCGCCGATCGGCGGGTCGCGGGAAACCTCCGCGCGCCCCCGGCAGGAGACGGGCTGCAGGTCGGGCCGCTCGATCATGCGACGCCCGCGAAGGCCGGCACGCGCAACGACTATGTCTATTACAGCGGCGACCTGGGCGGGCGGCGGCTGATCGTCGGTCAACGGCTGGACCTGGTGCATCAGATGCGGGTGTTCGTCCTGCGGACCCTGGCGATCACCGGGTTCTCCGTTGTCCTTCTGATGCTGACCTTCGGCTATTTCCTGAGCCGCCAGAGCCTTGAACGGCTGCGCGAGATCGAGACCGCGCTGGACCGCGCGGCCGAAGGCGATATCGCCGCGCGCATCCCCGAGACCGGCGGCAACATGCAGATCGACCGGGTGGCGCGGCACATGAACCGGCATCTCGACCGGCTGGCGCGGCTGATGACGACGACGCGCGACACGGCGGCGGCGGTGGCGCATGACCTGAAATCGCCGCTGGCGCGGGCCTACCTGACGCTGGGGCGTGCGCGCGACCGTCTGGACGCGGGCCAGGATCCGCGCCGCGAGATCGAGGATACCCAGGGCGAGCTGGGCCAGATGCGGGCGATGTTCGACACCTACCTGCAACTGGCCCGGATCGAGGCCGGGACCGATGAGGCGCGCCTGCCGCCGGTCGACCTGGGCGGCGTTCTCGACGACCTGGCTGAAACCTATGCCCTGGTGGCCGAGGATGCCGGCCAGAGCCTGCTCTACCGGCGCGACCGCGCGGTGCCCTGCGAGATCGAGGGCGATACCGCGATGTTGCAGCAGATGATCATGAACCTGTTGCAGAACGCGGTGACCCATGGCGGCGCGGGCAACCGCATCGCGCTGAGCCTCGAGCGTGACGAGGACCGGGTGCGCCTGCGTGTCGCCGATACCGGGCCGGGCATCCCGGAAGCCGCCCGCGCGGCGGTGTTCGAGCCTTTCCGCCGCCTCGACCCCAGCCGCAGCACCCCCGGCAGCGGGCTGGGCCTCGCGCTGATCCGCGCCATCGCCGAACGCCACGGCGCGACGATCGGGCTGTCGGACAATGCGCCGGGGCTGCGGGTGGAGGTGGTGTTTCCCGCCCGCCGGTGACAGGCCCGCCCTAGGGCCCCGGCAGGGCCGCGACCTGGACCCGGTGCGCAAACAGCCCGGCCAGTCCGAACAGGATCAGGTAGCCCGCGATCACGTAATTCAGGATGCGCGGAAAGATCAGGATCAGCACCCCGGAAATGAGCGCCAGCAGCGGCTGGACGAAGACCACCGGGGTCATGCGGCCGCCCCCTCATGCGCGCCGGCATCGGAGGGTTGCGCGCGTTCTGGCGGCTTCGTCCGCGTTTCACCAGGCATCCGCTTCTGCTTTCGCTCTCAGGCCTCAGTTCATGTACCAACCGTGGCTGACCACAAGCGATTGCCCGGTCAGCGCGTTGGTGGGGAAGGCGGCGAAGACATGCGCCACCTCGGCCACGTCTTCGATGGTGGTGAATTCCTGGTCCACGGTCTCGCCCAGCATGACCTTGTTGACCACCTCCTCCTCCGAGAGCCCCAGATCGCGCGCCTGTTCGGGGATCTGCTTTTCCACCAGCGGCGTCTTGACGAAGCCCGGACAGATCACGTTGGCGCGCACGCCGTGCCTGGCCCCTTCCTTCGCGATCACCCGCGCAAGGCCCAGAAGCCCGTGCTTGGCGGTGACATAGGCCGATTTCAGCGGGCTCGCCTCCTTGGAGTGGACCGAGCCCATGAAGATGATCGACCCCGCCCCGGCCTTGTACATATGCGGCAGGCAGGCCTTCGTGGTCAGGAACGCGCCGTCGAGGTGGATCGACAGCAGTTTCTTCCAGTCGGCAAAGGGGAAATCCTCGATCGGATGCACGATCTGGATGCCGGCGTTGGACACCAGCACGTCGACCCTGCCCCATTTCTCGACGACCGCCTCGACGCCGGCATTGACCTGGGCCTCGTCGGTCACGTTCATTTCAACGGCCATCGCGGTGCCGGGGCCTTGCGCCGTCAACTCGTCAGCCGTTTTCTGCGCGGCGTCGAGCTTCAGATCGGCAATGACGACCTTGGCGCCATCGGCGACGAAACGCCGGGCGATGCCGTGTCCGATGCCGCTGGCCGCGCCGGTGATGAGGCAGACCTTGTCCTTGAGGGTCATGTCAGAGGTTCCTTCTTGCAATGTCGCGATGGGTCAGGCCGCGGCCCAGGCCAGCGCGTCCTTGAGTTGGTCGGTATGGAAAAGCCGGGTTTTCGCCGGCATCAGCGGCATGAAGATCCGCATGGTATTGGCGATCCAGTCGCGATCCGTGACGACCGCGATCCGCTCGAAGTCGCGCCAGTGGGTCACGCCGAACAGCGCGTCATCCAGCATGGCCTTGCCGCCGAAGCCCGTGAACTCGGGGCCGAGCACATAGACGAAGCGGGCCTTGCCCTGCGCGCTGATCTGGTCTTCGACGGCGGGGATCAGGGTGGATGTGTAATCCTCATCGGTGATCTCCCCGACTGCCCTGAAGGCCAGCACGTCCTTCGATGTCGGTGTGATGCGTTCCAGCATGATCTTGTCCTTTCCGGTCTGGTTGGATCGAATTCGGGCCTCATGCGGTCCTTGCGCCCAGGTCGAAGACCTGCAGCCCGTCCTTGCCGATCTTGCGGCCTTTCCACCTCTTGTGCGCCAGCGTGCGGCCCACGTCGGCACGCCCCGCTGCCCAGTGTTCGGTCATCGACAGCCGCGAGAACTCGTAGTCCTTCGAGAGGCCCTCGAACCCCTCCTTGCGATGGATGAGATGAACCAGCGTGACCGGGCAATCCGGCCCGGCTTCGCGCAGCAGCGCGAGGTCGGGATCGGCGCGCATTTCCGCGGGCAGTTTCGCCGCCAGCCGTTCCGCCGCCGCGCGCAACTGGTGCAGGTGGCGATAGCGGTCCGTGGTCAGGCGGGTGCGGCTGGAATAGCGGATGTCCTTCTCGCGCTGCTGGACATCGGCAATGTCGCCCGGCACCTCGCCGCGCGCGCTGAACAGGTCGATCTGGAAGATGCAGAGCGCGTCGCTGCCGGCGTTCTGCATCACGTATTGCAGCGGCGTATTGGACACCAGGCCTCCGTCCCAGTAGAAATGCCCGTCGATCTCGACCGGCGGAAACCCCGGCGGCAGCGCGCCGCTGGCCATGATGTGCCGCGCGTTCAGGCGCATCTCGGCGCTGTCGAAATAGGCAAAGTTGCCGGTCTCGATATCGGTCGCTCCGACGCTGAGGCGCGGGCCGGAGTCGTTCAGGTAGTCGAAATCCACCAGCGCATTCAGCGTCGCCGCGAGCGGGGCGGTGTCATAGAAGCTGAGCGCGGGATGGCGCGCGAAAGGCCAGAGCGCCAGCGGCGGGCGCGGCCGGAAAAACCCCGGCGCCCCGGCCAGCGCCACTTCGGCGGCGGCCATCTCGGAATAGAGGCTGCGCGGCCTGGCGCCCCAGATCCAGGGGGTGAAGGCCAGATCGGAGGTGATCTCCTCCCAGAAGGCGCGCAGCCGCGCCAGGCGCGTCTCGCCCGGATTGCCGCAGAGGATCGCCGCGTTGATCGCGCCAATGGAGATCCCGGCGACCCAGTCGATCTCGATCCGGTTGGCGGCGAGTTCTTCACAGGCCCCGGCCTGGTAGGCGCCAAGCGCGCCGCCGCCCTGCAACACAAGGACCGTCTGCTCGGCTTTCGGCATCTGGTTCCTCCTCGTCAACGCCTCGTCGGGACAGCAGATAGGACGCCCGGCGAACATGGCCCTTGCCCGAACCTTACAAGCGTGACAGCTTCGCCCGGCCCGCCGCTCAGGCCACGCCGGCACGCGCCGGATAGAGCGGCGGCAGGACCGGCCCCCTGCCCTTGCGTGCCCGGCTTTTCAGGGTTCTGTCGGCGGCACGAAGGGCGCGCAGGAGGGCCGGGGCGTCCCATTGCCGGTCCGCGGATCCCGCGTAGCTGTGGCGTTCCAGCGCGCTCAGGCGGGCGGAGAGGTCGAGGTGATCCGACAGGATCGCCTCGCCGGTTTGGCCGGTGTCGCGGCTGGCGGCCCGCAGCCAGCCAAGCGCCGCCGCGTAGGCCGCCGCCGCATCCCGCGCGGCGCAGGCGGTTTCGACCCGGCGCAGCTCCGCCTGCCGCCTCGAGGCCTGTGTGAGGGGCGCGGGCGGTGTCTTCGAGGTGATGCCTTTGCGCCACAGGTACACCCCGACCCCCGCCAGCAGGGCGGCAAAGGCGGCGATTGCAGCCAGCATCCGGCGCGGCACTGGCGCGGATTGCGGGCTGACCTCCGACGCCGAGAGTGCTGGCGTCGCAGCGGGTGGTGCCGCGGTGGCCGAAGCGACCGGGCCTGCGACCTGGATCGTCTCGGCCGGAAGGAGCGCGCTGCGCGCCTGTTCGGTGGCGGTGTCGAACCAGGTCACGCGGATCTCCGGCAAGGTGAGCGTGCCGCCGCTGGTGGGAACCACCGAGAAGGTGAAGTCGCGCACCGCGGCGGTGCCGTCCGGCGTGTCGATCGACCCCGCTTGCGAGCCTTCGGAATAGACACGCGCGCCCGCCACCTCGGGCAGCGCGATATCGGGCAGTTGCACCTCGGTCGCGCCAAGCGCCTCGATCCGCACATGACGGGTGACTGCCTCGCCGACGCGGAACTCGGGCTGCGCGGGCTGCCATTCCGCCGTCAGGCTGACCGCCTTCGCGGGCAGGAACCAGTCGGTCGCGGCGGTGGGCCGCGCCTTGATCTCAAGCGTCAGGGGCGCGGTGCGCAGCGTGACGGGGCGACCGGGGTTCAGCATCGAGCCGAAGGGCGATCCGGCGCCGCCAAAGGGCGAGCGGCCGAAGAAATCCGCGAAAGGATCGCTCCTGCGCGCGTCAGGATCGGAGATGCTGCCCCGCAGCGTGAAGGGCGCAACCCTCAGCGTGCCGCTTTTCTGCGGGCGCAGCAGGTAGTCGCGTTCGATCACCGTCACCGGCGTGCCAGCTTGCGTCATCCGGCTGATGCGGTCCTCGCCGCGCCGCTCCAGCACATAGTTCGGGCTGGACGGTTCGGTGATCGCGCCATTACGCAAGGCATCGCTTGTGGTGATGCGCAGCGTCAGCGGGATTTCCTGTTGCTCGTAGTGGGTGCCGGGCTCGGCCGTCAGCGTGATCGCGGCACCCTGCGCCCGTTCGACGGGCGGCAGGTCGGCGGGGTCAACGACCTCGACGTTTATCGCAGCGCTGGTCGCCTGTTCGGCGCCGAGCGCGGGGATCGTCAGATGGCCGGTGGCGCGGGGCGCCAGCGTGATGATCCAGCTTTCCAAGGCGCTGCGCCGGCCGTTCACGATCCGCGTCTGCGTGGATTTCGACGTCCCCAGAATGTCGAAATCGGCATTCAGCGCCGAGATGTCAGGCGCGGCGGTCAGATCGGCGGGGTCGGCGCTGAGCGTCAGCTGGAAGGTCTCGCCAAGCGCCAGCCGGTCGGTGCTGATGCGGGCGGTCAACCCGTCGGCGAAACCGGCGCTTGCGCCCGCCATGAGGGCGACAAGGGCAAGACCGGCAAGTCGGTGTCTGTTCATGGGGTCACTCCTTCACTGGCCGTTTGCGCGGCGCTGGGCATAATGCTGGCGGATGCGGGCGCGCAGCAGGCCGGTCGGATCGTCAGGGACAGCGCGCAGCTGCTGCTCCGCCGCCTGATCGAGCACCGGGCCGGGGGACTGTGCTGTAGCATCCTGATCGGCGGGGTCATTCGTGGGGGTGCCGGACAGGAGATCGTTGAGGAGATCCGTCAGCGGGTTGTCACCGCTCGCGTCGGTTTCGGCCTGCCTGTTGGTTTGCCGCTCTGTTTCGGAGCCTGAGGTTTGGTCCGTTTCGCTTGCGCTGGCCTCGCCTGATCGCGCGTCCGTGGTGGCCTTTGGTGCGCCCGCGTCATCGGGTTCGGCACCCTGCGGCGTTTGCCCGGCCTGCCTGTCCTCCGGCGCGCCGGAGTTCGCCTGAGACTGATCGGGCTGTGCGCCCTGCTGGTCGCCGGATTGCTTGCCGTCCTGGGCTTGCTCTTGCTGGCCCTGTTGATCCTGCTGGGCGTCCTGCGGCTGATTGCCGTCCTTGCCGCTGTCCTGCTGGTCCTGTTGGCCGCTGTCCTGCTGGTCCTGTTGGCCGGATTGCTGCTGATCTTGTTGATCCTGCTGCTGTTGCTGGTCCTGCTGCTCCAGCAACTTCGCCACCAGGTCGCGATTGAACTGCGCATCGCCATCTTCCGGGTCGACAGCCAGCGCCTTGTCGTAGGCGGCCAGCGCCTCCTCGAACCGCCCTGCCTTTGCCAGCGCATTGCCTAGATTGTAGTCGTCTGGTTCCGCCTCGCTCGCCCGAGGCAGCGACGCATAGGTCTCTGCGGCGGCGGCGAAATCCCCGGCGCGGTAAAGCGCGGCGGCCCGGTGCGCGGGACTGGCAAATTCACGGGCGGCAGCGGCATAATCGCCCGCGTCAAACGCCGCCTGACCCTGTTGATCCGGCGTTTTCAACAGGTCCCCCAGCGTACCAGCCGAGACCCCCTGCGGGGCCATGCCAAGGCCAAGGAACGCAAGCGGCAGCGCAAGGAGCAGCCCGCGCCGGAAGGCGAAAGGGGCCAGCAGGACCGGGATCAGCAACAGCCAGTAGCCCACGTCGTTCCAGCTGTCCGACACCATGTCGGTCTCGGCTCCGGGGGCGGAAAGGCCCTCGGGTGCGTCCGGCAGCACCGCGGCGATGTCGCGCCCGTCCGCCGTCACCGTCGAGAATGCGCCGCCCCCGGCCTCTGCCAGCCGCGCCAGCCCGGCCAGGTCCAGCCGCGCCGTGATCGCGCTGCCGTCCTTGCCGGTGATCGCGCGGCCCCTGGCGGTTTGCAGATCGGCGCCCGCCTCGGTGCCGATGCCCAGCACGCTGACGGTATAGCTGGCCTTGCGCGCGGCCTCGGCGGCCTTGAGGCTGGCATCCGCGTCAAGCCCCATGTCATCGGCCATCACCACGATGCGCCCTGACGCGGCTCCTGCCTGCGCCAGCAGATCCTGCGCCTCGGCAATGGCCAGGTCCAGCCGGTTGCCGAGCACCGGCATCAGATCGGTGGAGAGTTCCGGCAGCATCTCGCGGATCACGGCGGTGTCGGAGGTCAGGGGGGCGGCGACAAACGGACGGTCGGCATAGATCACCAGCGCCACCTCGTCGCCCTTTTCGCGGTTCAGGATGTCGCGCAGCTTGTGACCGGCGCGGGCAAGACGGCTGGGCACCAGGTCGGTGCCGTTCATCGACTGCGCGAGGCTGAGCACAACCACCGTCGGATCGGACCCGCCATAGACCGGCGTGGGCAGCCGCTGCCATGTCGGCCCGGCCATCGCCAGAACCGCCGCGACAAGGCCCGCGCCAAGGGCGGTGAGCCACCAGCGGGTGCCGCGCCCGGCCTCGCCCTGCACGGCCAGATGCCGCAACAGGTGGCTGTCGACCAGCCCCGCCCATTCGCCCGATCCGGCACGGGTGATCCGGCGGGCGACAAGGGCCACGATCAGCGCGGCGGGGATGAGCGCCAGCAGCCATTCGGGGCGCAGGAAATGGAAGGTGGATGGGATCATGATGTCACCTCTTGCATCGTATCGCGGCGGACCGGGGAAGGGATTTGTGCCTGTGCCAGGGCAAACAGCGCGATGAGGACGAGGGCTGCGCCAAGTGGCCAGAAATAGAGCGCAACGGTGGGGCGCAGGTAAAGCGGCGCGTCGGTGACGGGTTCGAGCCTGTCGATTTCGCGGTAGATGTCGGCCAGACCGCTGACGTCGGTGGCGCGGAAATAGAGCCCGCCGGTCGCCTCGGCGATCTGGCTCAGCGTGGCTTCGTCGAGATCCTGCGAGGGGTCCACGACCCGCTGGCCGAAGGCGGTGTTCATCACCATCCGCTCGGCGCCGACGCCGATGGTATAGATCCGCACGCCCAGCTTTTTCGCCAGGTCGGCGGCGGCCAGCGGCTGCATCACCCCGGCATTGCTGGCGCCATCGGTCAGCAGAACCAGCACGCGGTCGCCCTCGGGCCGGTCCTTCAGGCGCTTGACCGAGATGGCGATGGCATCGCCGATGGCGGTTTCCGTGCCGGTCAGCCCGACCTGCGCCTGATCGAGAAGCTGGCGCACCACGTCGCGGTCAAAGGTCAGCGGCGCCTGCAGATAGGCACGGTCGGAAAACAGCACCAGCCCGATCCGGTCGCCCTTGCGGCCCTCGATGAAGGCATCCGCGGCCTGCCGCACCACGCCAAGCCGCGTCGTCGGCTGGCCGTTCACCGCGAAATCCTCGCGGCCCATGCTGCCCGAGAGGTCGATCGCCAGCATGATGTCACGTCCCTCGGCGGGCAGCGCAACCTCGGGGCCGACCATGGCGGGGCGGGCGAGGGCCGCCACCAGCAGCAGCCAGACGAGGGTCAACGCCGCCATCCGCAGCCAGTTGCGCCAGCCGGTGCGCGCCGCGGTGCCTGCCGAGCCGCGCAGCGCGGCAAAGAACGGCACGCGCAGCGCGCCTGCGGCGGAGGCGGGGGCGGGGTTCAGGGCGAAGCGGGCCAAGAGGGGCAGCGGCAGCAGCAGGAAGGCCAGCGGCCAGAGGAAGGTGATCATTTGTGCCTCCTGATCCAGGTCTCGGCCTCGGTGATCGCGGTTGCCAGCGCGGCGCGGTCGCGCGCGGGCGCATAGGGCGCATTGGCGACAAAGGCCGCCGAGGCATCGGAGAATCCGCCCTTGCCCCGGCCCAGTTCGGCCACCCAGTCCGGCCCGGACATCCTGGCAAGGCGCTGCGCTTCGGGGCCGGTCAGCACGATGCGGCGCACCAGCACCGCCAGATCGGCGGCCACCTGCGGTGCGGCGGCATCGTCGCCCAAGCGGTCCTTCAGCGCCGCCAGCTCGTGCAGCGCAGCAAAGCGCACCGTTCTGCGGCGACGGTAGTCCAGCGCCAGAGCAGCCAGGGCAACAAGCACAACGAGCGCGATCAGCCCCCACCAGCCCGGCGCCAGCGGCCACCAGCCCACGGGCTCGGGCAGGCGGATGTCATGCAGCTTGGCCAGTTCGGCCTGGATTTCGGGGGAAAGCGGGGTCATGCGGCCCTCCGTCGGCTTTGCGCGCGGGGGCGGGCCATCCGGCGCGGATGCAGCAGGCTCTTCGGATCGTCCGACGTGGCAATGCTGTGCCAGGCCATCCCGGTCTTGCGCGCCAGACGCTGCAAGGCGGCCTGCCTGCCCTCGAAGGCGCGGGCGTGGCGGTCCAGATCGGCGCGGCTCATCGCGCTGAGTGCCAGCACCGAAGCGCCATCGCTGAGCTTGCCGCCGCGCGGCGGCAGGCGGGCATCGAGCGGATCGTGAACGGAAATCAGCGTGACATGGGCGCGATGGGCAAGGCGGCGCAACTCGCGCTCGACCTGCGGCCCGTGATCGGCGAAATCGCTGATGACAAAGGCCAGCGTGCCGGGGCGGCAGACATGGCGCAGCTTTCTGAGCGCGCTGTGCATCGGCACCTCACCGCCTGTAGGCTGGTCCATCCGCGTGCCTTCGCTGGCGGCATGCAGAAAGGCCAGCATCGCGGTCCGCGTCCGCGCGGCGGGAAATTCCAGCAGCCCCGCCCGTGTCAGGACGAAGCCGCCGATCCGGTCGCCGCCATCAAGCCCCACCCAGGCCAGCATCGCCGCGATCTCGGCGGCCAGATGCGCCTTGAACCGGACCTTGGTGCCGAACTGCATCATCGCGCGCAGATCCAGCAGCAGATAGACCGGGCGCTCGCGTTCCTCGTGGAACAGCTTGGTATGCACCTCGGTGCTGCGCGCGGTCAGGCGCCAGTCGATGGTGCGGATGTCGTCGCCGGGCTGATAGGCGCGGGATTCGGCATATTCCATGCCGCGCCCGTAATAGACCGAGGCATTTGCGCCCCACATATGCGTGCTGGCCCGCCCGCCGGGGGCAAAGCCGGTCAGCGCGCGGTCGGGGCGCGCGCGGATCAGCGCGGCGGGGCTGATCTCAATGCCGGTGGCGTATTGGGTGGGATCGGACATGGCGCGCCCCTCAGCTGACCGGCACGGCGGCGAGCAGATCCTCGATCAGCCCGTCCTTGGTGATGCCGTCCGCCTCGGCCTCGAAGGTCAGGATCAGGCGGTGGCGCAGCACGTCATGGATGACCGCCTGCACGTCGAGCGGCGTGGCGAATTCGGCGCCGCGCATCCAGGCATGGACCCGCGTGCAGCGATCCAGTGCGATGGTGCCGCGCGGGCTGGCGCCAAACGCGATCTTGTCGGAAAGCGCGGCACCAAGGCCTTCGGGACTGCGCGTGGCAAAGATCAGCTGCACCATGTAGTTTTCCAGCGCGTCCGAGACATGGACGCTCAGCGCCTCGCGCCGGGCTGCATGGATCATGTCCTCGCTCACCACGCCCGTCTCGGCATGCGCCTCGCCCAGGGCCTCGCCCCGCACGATCCGAAGGATCTCGCGCTCGGAGGCCGGATCGGGATAGCCGATGCGCAGGTGCAACAGGAACCGGTCAAGCTGGGCTTCGGGCAGGGGATAGGTGCCCTCCTGCTCGATCGGGTTCTGGGTCGCCATGACCATGAACAGCCGGGGCAGCGGATAGGTCGTGCCGCCGACGGTGATCTGGCGCTCGGCCATCGCCTCCAGCAGCGCCGATTGCACCTTGGCGGGCGCGCGGTTGATCTCGTCCGCCAGGATCAGGCTGTGAAACAGCGGGCCGCGCTGGAAGGTGAAGGTGCCGTGTTCGGGGCGGTAAACCTCGGTGCCGGTCAGATCGCCGGGCAGCAGGTCGGGGGTGAACTGGATGCGCTTTTCGTCACAGTCGATGGCCTGCGACAGGGTCAATATGGCCTTGGTCTTGGCCAGGCCGGGCGCGCCTTCGACCAGCACATGCCCATCGGCAAAGAGCGCCAGCAACAGACGGTCGACAAAGGCAGGTTGACCGACGATGGCGGCATTCAGGTGGGCGCGCAGCTGCGACACCACCGGATTGAGGGTTTGATGGGTTGGGGTCTGAATGTTCATGACAGCCTCGGTGATACGTGGGTGCGCGTGAGTGGTGGCACGTCGGGGCGCGGCTTGGGTCTTGGACAGGCGCGGCGCGGGTTTCGGATCAGGCCCCTCGCGGGCGATCTGCGCGGCCCTGCCCTTTCGGACCGGGCCGCGACAGCACGGGCCGCCTAGCCAAGATCGCCCTGTTGCGGGATCGCGTTGATGCCGAAGCTGCGCACCAGGACCGAATCCTCGATTTCCTTCAGCGCGAGGTTGGCGGCGAAATAATCCTCCTGGTCGATCAACGCCGCCGCCTGCTTGAGGTGGTCCATGCTGGAGGCCTCGGGCAGCAGCGCGGCAGAGATGTTCACGTCGATCGAAGCGACGCGCAGCACGTCGATGGCCGCGTCCTTGTCACCGGCCTGCATCAAGCCGTTGGCCTTTTCCAGCGCGGCCCGGGTGTCCCCGGTCGCCCGGAAGGATTCGCTCAGCGCCATGGACAGGTCGAAGGGCAGGTAATCCGGCCCGGCCTCGGTGTCCCCGCTGCCCGCGATGCGCAGCGCCTGCAGGTCGCTCTCGCCCTCGGTCAGCGCGCGGGTCGCGTCGGCGATATGTGTCCGGGCGACGTCGATCTGGTTGTCGAGAAGCGCGAGGCGCGCCTGACGGGCATTCGCCAGCGTCGCAAGGGCCGCGTCGGCGGTTTTCAGCAGCCCTTGCTGGGTCTTGTAGGGCGCTTGCGCGGTGGCTTCGGCGGCTGCCGCGGTTTCGACCGCATCCGCGGCGAAAGCGCCAATCGCGCCAATCGGGCTGGCGGCCATGAGGCCCGCCAGCGTCGTGGCGAGGAGTTTGTTTCTGGTCGTCATCGGAGCATTCCTTTCCGGGCAGAATTGCGATGACGGCACTCTGCGCTCCGTTCCTTTCCGCTGCTTGTGCGGGAGTTTAACTCTTTGACAAGTTCCCGCGCCCGGCACCTGCCTTCGGCGGCGCGACCGGCGGGAAGGTCAGGCTCACGCGCAGGCCCGGGTCGTTGTCCGACAGGTCCAGCGCAACGCCGTGGCGCAGGGCTATCGCCTGCACCAGCGCAAGGCCGAGACCGCTGCCGCCGCCGCTGCGGCTGCGGTCGAGCCGGTAAAACGGATCGAACACGCGGGATCGCGCGTTTTCGGGAATGCCCGGGCCGCGGTCGGCGATGACAACCCGCGCCGCGCCCTGCCGGCTGTCCAGAACGATCTCGATCGCGTTGCCCGCCGGGCCGTGCGTGATCGCGTTCTGGATCAGGTTGGCGATCATCTGCCGGATCATCCGCGCATCGCCCAGGACCGGCGCGACAGGGGTCGCGGGCGCGACAAGCGTGAGGGTCTGGCCGCGTTCCTCGGCGAGGGGGGCGAAGGTCTCGACAAGCTCGGTGAGCAGTGGCATCAGGTCGAAGTGCTCAAAGGCGATGTCCCGGGCCCCGCTCTCGATCCGCGAGATCCGCAGGATCGTGTCGAAGATGGCGTTCAGGCGGGCGAGGTCGGCCTCGGCCTCCTCGATGGCCGCCTCGACGTCCCTGCCCTGCCGGGTCAGGTCGCGCGCCGATTGCAGCGAGAGTTGCGCGCGCGACAGCGGCGTCTTGAGGTCATGCGCCACCGCCGCCGCCGTGGATTTCGTGGTGATCATCAGGCTGGACAAACGGTCGAGATGGGCGTTGACGCGCGCCGAGATGCGGTCGATCTGATCGGTTCCGCCCGGCGTCGGCACGCGCGCCTCCGTGTCCCCCTCCGACACCCGGGCCAGGGCCGCATCCAGCGCGTTGAGCTTTCTCAGGCTTCGGCGGCTTGCCATATAGCCGATGAGCAGGATCGTCGTTCCGGCCAGCAGGCCGGCCGCGCCAAGCGCCACGACGAGGCGGCGCTCGGTCGCGGCGACCAGCGACAGGTCGTGACCGATGACCAGCACGACCTGATCGAACCGCGCGGTGTGGACGTAAAAGCGCAGCCGCCCAATGTCCTGACCCGAAAGCGCCAGTTCGGTCCTTTGAAACCGGACGTCCCTTGGCGCCCGGGCGATGTTCCCGGCCAGTTTCAGGCCATCCGCCCCGAAGGCGCCAAGCGCGCGGCGCGACAGGGCGACGGGGGTGTCGATCTCGGCGATGGTGCGGATCAGCGCGGCTTCGCCCCCCTTGTCGTAGATCTCGCGCAGCATGACCTGTTCGGCCAGGATCTGGCGCTGGATTTCGCGCTCCAGTGTCTGCTGGACGAAAGCAAAGGCCGCGAGGGCCGCGACGAACAGGGTCGCGGCCACCGCAACCGCGGCAAAGACGGCGGTGCGGAAGGCCGAGCCCGAGAAGACATTAGCGCGGTCCATGCATGATGTATCCGGAGTTGCGCAGGGTATGGATCAGGGCCACGTCGAAGGGCTTGTCGATCTTGGCGCGCAACCGGCTGATATGGGTCTCGACGACGGTCGTGCCCGGCTCGAAGTTGAAATCCCAGACCTGTTCCAGCAGCATCGTCCGCGTCACCACGCGCCCGGCGTTGCGCATCAGGACCTCGAGCAGGGCAAACTCCTTGGATTGCAGCTCGATCGTCACCCCCTGACGCCGGGCAGAGCGGGCGAGAAGGTCGAGCTGCAGGTCATGCACCTCAAGCGTCGTGGCCTCGGGCGCACCTGCGCGGCGCCGGGTCAGGGCGGCGATCCGGGCCAGAAGCTCCGAGATGTGGAAGGGCTTGGCCAGGTAGTCGTCGCCGCCCGCCTCGAGCCCCGCGACGCGGTCGTCGACATCGCCCAACGCGGTCAGGAAGATCACCGGCAGGTCGTTGCGCGCCGCCCGCAGCGCGCGGACCACCGACATGCCGTCCATGCCCGGCATCATCCGGTCGAGGATGGCAAGGTCGCAGGAATTGTAGAGACAATAGCTCAGCGCATCGCGGCCATCGGCAACGCGGTCGACGCTGTGACCGGCCTCCTTCAGGCCGCGGATGGTGAACTCGGCCACCCGGTCGTCATCTTCCGCGAGAAGGATTTTCACCGGCACGGCCTGCGGCGGGCGGTTGCGACAAGGCCAGCCCTGCCTCTGGAATTCGGGCGGCGTGTCATCGGAAACGGCATCATGGTCCATCCGCTCAAGGGTTGCGATCTCAGCCGCGGTCTGCGCATCTCCCGCTCCGGAACGGCAGGAAATCGGCAGACCTCAGGTGTCTTTCCCTGGCCCGCTGCCATGTCGCGGACCTGGCGGAAAGCTTACATCGACGCAAGGAACCGCGACAAGGCCCCGGTCGTGCGCCGGGATTTTGCCAGCAAAAAGAACGGCAAGGGCCGGTATCCCGAAACAGGCCGGTTGCGACCGCCGTGCAGCGGCTGTTGAATTCGAGGACGGATTGAGTAGGGTCGACCCTTGCCAGACCGGACCCATCGGAACACATGCCCAGATCAACCGAGTCCAGCTTCAAGACCGCGCTTGTTCTGCAAGGCGGCGGCGCACGGGGTGCCTACCAGGTCGGGGCGCTCAAGGCGATTGCCGAGATCACGCGCAGGCGAAGATCGCCGTTCCAGATCGTCTGCGGCTCCTCCGTCGGCGCCCTGAACGCCGCGCCGTTCGCGGCATGGTCCAACGACATCCGCCACGGCATCCGGCATCTCGAAAACCTGTGGCGCGCGCTCGATTGCGGCGCGATCTACGACACCGGGATGCTGACGCTCCTGGGAACCGGGGCGCGCTGGGCCTGGACGCTGTTTTTCGGCCATCTCGGCGCCGGCGCGCCCGGCGCCTTCCTCGACAACGCGCCCTTGGGCCGGCTGCTCGACCGCGAATTCGACCGGCGCCACATTGCCGATGCGATCCGCTCGGGCACGCTGCATGCGCTCTGCATCACCGCGTCGAGCTATGACGAGGGCAAGGCGATCACCTTTTTCGAGGGGGCCGCGGGGCTTGAGAACTGGGACCGCGCCCGCCGCCGCGGCGTGCGTGCGGACATCGGGGCGCGGCATCTCCTGGCGTCTTCCGCGCTGCCTTTCGCCTTCGCGCCGGTGCGGATCGGGGGGCGCTTTTTCGGCGATGGCTCGCTTCGGCTGACCGCGCCGCTGTCGCCCGCGATCCACACCGGGGCGGACCGGATCCTGGTGATCGCGGCCCGCGACGCCGGCCGCCCGGACCTGCCGCCGCCGGCCACGACCTCGCCCACCTTCGGCGAGATGGCCGGCCATGCGCTCGACATCCTTTTCAACGACAATCTCGACTCCGACCACGAGCGGCTGTCGCGCATCAACCAGACGCTCGCGCTCTTGACCGAGGAGGCGAGGCTCGAGACACCGCTCAGGACCATCGAAACCCTGATGCTCTCGCCCTCGGAAGACCTGCGCCTTATCGCGCGGCAGCATCAGCACGACCTTCCCCGGGCGATCCGGCTCTTGATGCGCAGTCTCGGCTCCTGGGGCAGCGACGGGCGGCTGGTCAGCTACCTGCTGTTCGAGCCCGGCTATGTCGGCGCGCTGATCGACCTTGGCCATGACGACACCATGGCCCGCGCCGGGGAGATCCGCGCCTTCCTCGAGCGCTGAGCCATCGCCGCGCGCCATGGTGTCGTCATGGCCCGGGGTCAATGCAATTGCGTGACGAACCACGTGACGAGGTAGCTGTCGACGGCCAGCGACCCGCCCTCGAAGCCGTAGCCGGACTCGCCCAGGCCACCGAACGGCGTTTCCGGCAGGGCCAGCCCGAGATGGTTGATCGTCATCATGCCCGAGCGCACCTCGTCGCGCAGCCGCTGCTGGGTGTGGCCGCTGCGGGCATAACCGAAGGCCCCGAGGCCGCAGGGCAGGCGATTGGCTTTCTCGATGGCCGCGTCAAGCTCGGTGTAGCGGTTGATGATGGCAACCGGGCCGAAGGGTTCCTCGTTCATGATCCGGGCCTGCGCCGGCACGTCGGTCAGCACCGTGGGCTCGAAGAAATACCCCTTGTTGCCCATCCGGCGGCCGCCGGTGACGACCTGCGCGCCGCGGTCCCTGGCATCCTCGATCATCCCTTCCAGCGCCGGGATGCGGCGGTCGTTGGCAAGCGGGCCCATGTCCACGCCCTCGGCGTCTCCGGGGCGATACGGAGCGATCTGGCATACGCCGTGAACCCGTCGAGGAAGGTGTCGAAGGCCGGGTCCTCGACCAGAAAGCGCGTCGGCGACACGCAGATCTGGCCGGCATTGCGGTACTTGAAGGTGGCGAGGTCGGACACCGCCCTGTCGATATCCGCATCTGCCGCAATGATCGCGGGGCCGTGCCCGCCAAGCTCCATCGTCGCGCGTTTCATGTATTGCCCGGCCATGGCGGCCAGGTGCTTGCCCACGGCGGTCGAGCCGGTGAAGCTGATCTTGTGCACCGCGGGATGGGGGATCAGGTAGGATGAGATCTCGGCCGGATCGCCATAGACCAGCCCGATGACTCCCGCGGGAACCGCGGCCTCGGCAAAGCAGCGGATCATCCGGGCGGGGGCGGCCGGGGTCTCTTCGGGGGCCTTGACGATGGTGGCGCAGCCGACGCCAACCGCGGCGGCCATCTTCTTGACGATCTGGCTGACCGGGAAATTCTACGGCGTGAAGGTCACCACCACGCCGACCGGGTCCTTGACGGTATATTGATGCACCCCCTCCTGGCGGGCGGGAATGACCTGGCCATAGGTGCGGCGCGCCTCTTCGGCGTACTAGTCGGTCATGTCGGCCGCCCCCATGACCTCGCCCACCGCCTGGTCCAGCGGTTTGCCCTGTTCCAGCGTCATCAGCGCGGCGATTGCCTTTGCATCCGCCTGCAGCCGCGACGCAGCATCGCGCAGGATCCGGTAGCGCTCGAACACCGAGGTCTTGCGCCAGGTGGCAAAGGCCCGCTCGGCCGCGGCAAGGGCTGCGTCCAGATCGGCCTTGCCGGCATGGGCCAGGCGACCGATTTCCTCTTCCGTGGCCGGGTTGATCACCGGCAGCGTGCGGCCATCGGCGGCGTCGCGCCACTGGCCATCGATGAAAAGCTGGGTATCGGGATAGTCCGTCATGTCAAACCCTGTGTTGCCCCGGGCATCGGCCCGGCCTTGGTGAATGGGTGCCGCCGCGTCGCGGCCTCAGTAGCCCAGCAGATGCGGAAGCCACATGACGATGCCGGGGAAGGCCACGAGAACGCACATGCCGGCGATGATGATCAGCAGGAACGGCCAGAGCTCGACGACGATCTCGCGCGTCGAGGCGCCGGTCAGGCGCTGCATCACCAGCAGGAGGATCCCCACCGGCGGCGTCGCCATGCCGATCATCAGCGCAAAGGTCGCCACGATCCCGAAATGCACGAGGTCGACGCCGACCGCTTCCAGCCCCGGAATGACCAGCGGAATGACCACCAGCATGATCGGCAACCCGTCGAGGAACAGGCCCAGCACGAGGATGATGCCTACGATGATGAACATCAGCTGGGTCGGCCCGGCGTCCAGCCCGTTCAGCATGTCGGTGACCTGGTAGCCAAGCCGTTCACGGGCGATGACATGGCCGATGGCGTAGGACCCGGCCAGCACCGCGCCGATGGCCGAGGTCTGGCGCGCGGTTTCCCGCAGGGTGTCCCAGAACTGCTGCGGGTTGAGCGACCGGTAGGCAAAGACGCTGAGGCACAGGGCATAGAAGGCGGCCACCGCCGCGGCCTCGGTCGGGGTGAACCACCCGCCGTAGATCCCGCCGAGCAGCACCACCACCGTCATCCCCGCCGGCACCGCCCGCAGCGCCGCCGCCAGAAGAGCGGTCCAGCCGACCCAGCCCGGCGCCGGGAAATCGCGCCTCACCGCGATCACGCCGATCCCGGCGATCAGCAGCACGGCCAGGAAGGGCCCGGCGACCAGGCCCGCGGCAAAGAGCGCGCCGACATTGCTCTGGGTCAGGGCGGCATAGAACAGCATGATGATGCTGGGCGGCACCAGCGGCCCCAGCATCGACGAGGCAATGGTGACCGCCGTGGCAAAGCCGCGCGAATAGCCGGCGTCGACCTGGGCCTTGGTGACCAGCAGGCCCATGCCGCTGGCATCGGCCAATGCGCTGCCGCTGATGCCGCTGAAGATCAGGCTGGTGACGACATCGACCTGGGCCAGCCCGCCCTTGAACCGGCCGGTCACCGCATGGGCGAACTCGAAGATCCGGGCGCTGATGGTCGAATTGTTCATGACCTGGGCGGTAAAGATGAACATCGGCACGGCAAGCAGCACATAGCTCATCTGGAAGCTCGATCCGATGACCGTCGCCACGCTGCCGGGATCGGCGCCGACCATGAGCAGGTAGATCACGCTGCCGGCAATGAAGGAATACCCCAGCGGCAGGCCAAAGAGCGACGCCCCGAGGACGACGACTATGACAACGTACATTGCAAGACTCATAGCGGTGCGCCTTCGATATGGTCTTCGAGACCCGGCTTGCGGCCACGAAGCACCTGCCAGTTGCGGTAGAAGTCGAAGACCTGGTTGATCGCGGTGATCGCGAACCAGTAGATGAAGATCGAGAAGATCTCCTGGTAGGTGATCGGCGATCCGACGAGGGTTCTGAACCCCGCGGCCTCGGCGAACCTGATGGCGCCGGGGATCACCAGCACGAAGGTCACCGCGAAGAGCACGTTGCCCACCATGTTGATCGCGGCCTGCGTCCTGGGCCCCATGCGCTCATAAAGGAAATCGACGCGGATATGGGTGCGCTCGATATCGACCAGCCCCATGCCCAGGAACATGCTCCAGATCAGGGCGATATTGGCCAGGGACACCGACAGCTGCATGGCGCGGCTGAACCCGAAATCGACCTGGCGGAACAGGATGCCCAACTGGACCGACAGGATCATCGCCACGAAGATGCCGGACGATGCGGCTTCGCAGAAACGCCCGTAGAGCGATTGCTCCTTCCAGGGCCGCAGCTTGTCGGCACCGAAATCCTGGGACTTGAGTGCGGCAACGATGTCTTCTGTCGGAGATGTCATCTCGGCCCTATCCAGATTCCGGGGGTGCGATGTCCGGCACGCCACGGCGTGACCCTGACCCCGCCCTGCAAGTCGCCCGCCGCGTCACCGGCAATGCGACAAGGGTCTGCCACGCCTTCCGCGGCGTGGCAGTCATGTGTGAGGCGGCTCAACCTTCGTTCAGCGCCTGGATGTCCTCGAGCATGCCGGGCACCCACTGGCCGGACCACTCGTCGCGGCTCAGGTACCAGTCCAGCGCGTGCTGGGCGAAGGCCTCGACGTCGGGTTCATAGACATCCAGCCCCTTCGCCTTGAGGTCCTCCAGCGTGTCGACATCGCCCTGCTCGATGATGGCGTCGTGGTGTTCGCGCGCCAGCTTGCTGGCTTCGACAAGCACCTTCTGGTGATCCTCGGACAGCGATTGCCAGACATCCTCGTTGATGATGTTGAGGTGGTCCACGGTCAGGTGCCAGGTCAGGATGACCTGCTGCATGCTGTCGTAGAACCCCAACTGGTGGCCGGTGTAGGGCGGGAAGTCATGCGCGTCGACCAGGCCGGTCTGAAGCGCGAGGTAGATCTCGGAATAGGGCACCGGCACGACCTTGGCGCCGATGGCCTCGCCGACCGCGATCCAGGCCGGGAAGTTCGGCTCGCGCAGCAGCACACCGTCAAGGTCCGCCGGGGTCATGATCTTGCGGCCGATATCGCGGGTGGCCAGGGTGCGCGTGCCGAAGGTCCAGGATCCGAAGACCCGGACATTGGCCGTGTCCACCAGCATATCGTTGACCTGCTCGCCGACCGCACTGTCCCAGACCCGGGCAAGGTGATCGGCATCGCGGATCACGTAATCGGCCATGAAGATCGACATCGCCGGAATGGTCTCGGACCAGAAACCGGCGTTGGATCCCGCCATGTCGACGGCACCTCTGGAGACAGCGGCCTGGCCCGCGTTCTGGTCGAACAGCGACCCGTCCGGGAAGACCTGGACTTCCAGCGTGCCATTGCTCAACTCGGCGACCTTTTCGGCCATGTAGAACAGCGACTGCACGTTCTGCGTCTTGGACACCCCGGCGTCCGTCATGCGCAGAACCACCTTGTCCTGCGCCACGGCGGCACTTCCCAACGTCGCGGCGCAGACCACCGACATGAGCGTGAGCCTGGTTTTCGTGAGGTACGTCATGGCACCTTCCTCCCTGTGCGTTCTGGCTTATCTACTTATTGGCAGGTTACGAAATCGGATGAATCAAACCGGAAAAACGATTTATTGCCAGAGTCTTGCGAGGTTTTTCTCAGCGTCTTTACGTAGCGGCACGACGCATCGCAATCGCGGGATGAAACATCGCGCGAGGCCTCTTTCGAGGTCGGTTGCGGAAGCCGAAACCCTACGGCAAAGCCGCGGGGGACTCAGGGCGCAGTCCCGCTAAGCTGCGCCCCGAGGAAAGACCGCCGCACGCGGCCCGGCGCGTCGGGCAAGCGGCCGCGCCCTGGCATATGCCTGCGGTCAGATGGCAAGTCCGGCACCGTCGAAAACATGCAGGAACCGGCTGTCGACGCTGACCGGGATCTCCTGGCCGATCACCACCTTCTGCTGGCCGTCGAGCGCCATGGTCAGGGGCTGGCCGTCCGGCAGCCGGGCGTAGACGACCGTCTCGCCGCCGAGGTTCTCGATCAGGGTGATCGTGGCATGCGACAGCAGGATGCCGCCGTCCTCCCGGTGTTCCAGGTGCTCGGGCCGCACCCCGAGGGTGACATCGGTGCCGGTGGCAAGGTCGATCTGCCGCGGCAGGCGCACGACCTGGTCGCCGGTCCGCAGCAGCGGCCGGCCGCTGTCATGGCTCTCGACCCGGGCCGCGAGGAAATTCACCTTCGGGCTGCCGATGAACCCGGTGACGAACTGGTTCACCGGGGTGTTGTAGAGATCGAGCGGCGTGCCGACCTGTTCGATATGCCCGCCGTTCAGCACCACGATCTTGTCGGCCATGGTCATGGCCTCGACCTGGTCATGGGTGACATAGATCATCGTATTGCCCAGGTCGCGGTGCAGCGTGGTGATCTCGACCCGCATCTTCACCCGCAACTCGGCATCGAGGTTGGAGAGCGGTTCGTCGAACAGGAAGATCCTCGGCTCGCGCACGATCGCCCGGCCGATGGCCACGCGCTGGCGCTGCCCGCCCGAAAGCGCCTTGGGCTTGCGGTTCAGCAGCGGCTCGATATGCAGGATCCGCGCCGCCCGCCGGACCAGCGGATCGATCTCGGCCTTCTTCATGCCGGCTGTCTCCAGGCCGAAGGCCAGGTTCTTGTAGACCGTCATGTGCGGGTAAAGCGCGTAGGACTGGAACACCATGGCGATGCCGCGCCTGGCGGGCGGCACCTCGTTCATGCGTTCCCCGTCGATCAGCAGTGCCCCGCCGGAGATCTCCTCGAGCCCGGCGATCATCCGCAACAGGGTCGACTTGCCACAGCCCGAGGGGCCGACAAAGACCACGAATTCGCCCGGATCGATCTGCAGGTCGATGCCATGGATCACGTCCAGGGCGCCGTATCGTTTCTTCACGGTCTGCAGCGTCACGCTGGTTGTCATTCCCTACTCCCCGACTTTCCGTCCCGGCACATCCGCGCCGATATCCTGCAACCCCGGCCTGTCCGGATGGCGGCGTCGACGGCTTGCGTTAGCGAGGTCTCAGTCATCGTAGTGCACCCAGTAGCGCGCGCTGAGGAAGGAGGCCGCGGTGAAGACCGCGATGATCACCACCAGGACCCAGGCCAGCGCCGAGGCATATCCCATGCGCAGATGGCGAAAGGCCTCCTGGTAGAGGTAAAGCGTATAGAACAGCGTCGAGTTGATCGGCCCGCCGGTGCCCCCGGAAATGATGAAGGACGGGGTGAAGGCCTTGAACGCCTCGATGGTCTGGACCACCGCGTTGAAGAAGATCACCGGCGTCAGCAGCGGCAGGGTGATCTTCCGGAACTGGCGCGATTTCGAGGCGCCGTCGAGGCTGGCGGCTTCATACATGTCGGCGGGGATCTGGCGCAGACCGGCGAGAAAGATGATCATCGGCGATCCGAACTGCCAGACCGAAAGGATGATGAGCGTCCAGAGTGAATAATCCGGATGCGAGATCCAGCTTGGTCCTTCGATTCCGAAATTGGCCAGGAAACTGTTGACCAGGCCGTCGCGGGCGAAAAGCTGGCGCCAGAGGACGGCGATCGCCACCGAGGTGCCCAGCAGCGACGGCAGGTAGAAGATCGCCCGGTAAAGCGGCAGCCCGCGGAGGCCGCGGTTCAGCGCGACCGCCACCGCCAGCGCAAAGGCCAGCTTGAGCGGGACCGAGAAGATGACGAAGAACAGCGTCACCCGCATCGAGGCCATGAACTTGGCGTCGGCGGTGAAGATCCGTTCGTAATTGTCGGCCCCCACCCAGTTGGGCGCGCGCAAAAGGTCGAAATCGGTGAAGGACAGATAGGCCGAAACCAGCGAGGGCCCGGCGGTCAGCGCGAAAAACCCGATCAGCCAGGGCAGAAGGAACATGTACCCGGCGCCATTGGCCGCCCAGGCCCGCGCCAGCCACCCCTTGCGGCCCCCGGTGACGGCGCCCGACGTCTCGGGCGCCGCGGGAAGCTTGGGCAGGGCCATCCGGTCAGCCTCGGGCCAGGATGGATTTCGCTTCTGCGACAAAGGCTTCGGCTCCGGCCTCCGGCGGGGTGCCGAAACCGACTTCCTCGTTGACCCGCTTCAGCAGGAAGTTGATCTCGCCGGCCCCGGCGGGCGGCGGCTTTCGCGCACTCTCTTGGCAATACCCTGTATTTGCCTGCATTTGCATGGATTTTGACTTGCGCCGCTTGCCGATCCCCCACCCGGATGAGCCGCCGACAGGGGCAGCCCCCGCCAAAAGATGAAGAAATATCACGGGATTTCTGGTATATCAGAAATTGGGATATGGGCGTCCGATCCCCGAAACCGCCGCGCGCGGCAGACTCACGCGCGCGAAAAACCCGCGCGCTCACCCGGTTGCGCGGCGGTCCTCACCGCGCCTTGTCGCCCGAGGCCGTGGCCATTTCATCCTCAACGCGGGCCAGGTGGCGCCGCAGGTTGCGCCCGCCCTCGATCAGATCCATGCGGATCGCACCGCGCAGCTTGTAGGAATCGCGCGCCCTCAGCGCCTCGAGCACGCTCTCGTGCTGATGCGGCCCGTCATAGGAGGGATGGGCGTCGGGATAGAGCTCGTTGAGGATCGGGCCGGTCCGGATCCAGAGACCCTCGAGAACATCAACCAGCGTCGGCATCCCCGAGCGGTAGTAGAGGCCGAAATGGAAATCGAAGTTGGCCGTCAGCGCGTCCCGCCAGTTCGCCGCATTCTCGGCGTCGATCAGCGCCCGGTGGTGCCCTGCAAGCCGGTCGATATCCGCATCGCCCAGGTGCGGCAGGGCGCGCTCGGCCGCCATGGGCTCAAGCGACATGCGGATATCGCGGATCTCGACGTATTCCCGCAGCGACAGGCGGCGCACGCGGATGTAGTAGCGCGGCCGGATCTCGACGGCGCCCTCATGCGCAAGCTGGAACAGCGCCTCGCGCACCGGGGTTTCGGATGTCCCCATCTGCCTTGCCAGGTCGCGCACCTTGAGACGCTCATGCGGCTTCAACTCGGCGCGCATCAGGGACTTTCGCAAGGTGGTGTACACGACTTCGGAGAGCGAGGCAGGCTCTTCCCCCTCCGGGCCCGGCCCTGTCAGCGATTCATCCAACGGCTTCTCCTCTTCCTGCGCGGGTGGCAAAAGTCCGCCAGTTGCCCGGGCCTGTCAATCGCGCGGCACCGCGGGCGGGCTGCGTTTTTGATATATCCATAACGGCAGAAATCCCAGATCTTTCCGGCGTATTGTGAGGTAATCCGCCGGATACGCCACAAACGCTTGCCGGAAGTCTGTTTGTGATATATCAAATTACCCAGCAACGATGGATGTGACCCACGAGAAAGCCATGCGCAGCCGAGGAAACGTCAGCCTGGCGGTACTGCAAGACCGCGCCCGGTTCATAAGGACCGAGACCGTTCGCCTGTCCAGGATCGCCGGAGCCGGCCATTATTCCTCGACCTTTTCCTGCGCCGAGATCCTGTCGGCGCTCTATTACGCGCAGATGCGGATCGAGCCCTCCGATCCCGACTGGCCCGACCGCGACCGCTTCGTGATGTCCAAGGGGCATGCCGCCATCGGGCTTCACCCGGTGCTGGCCGACCTGGGCTATTTCGATCCCTCGGACCTCGACACCTATACGCGCTTCGGCTCGAACTTCGGCGATCATCCCGACATGAAGAAGGTGCGCGGGATCGACTTCTCCTCGGGCTCGCTGGGGCACGGGCTGTCGGTGGGCGTCGGCATGGCGCTGGCCGGGCGGCTTCAGGGGCGCGACTTTCGGACCTACGTGATGCTCGGGGACGGCGAGATCTCCGAGGGCCAGATCTGGGAGGCCGCCGCGTCGGCCAGCCATTTCAGGCTCGGCAATCTCGTGATCCTGCTGGACCGCAACGGCCTGTCGATCGATGGCCATACCGAGGATATCATGGCGATCGAGCCGGTGACCGACAGGTTCGCCAGCTTCGGCTGGCAGGTCCAGCGCGTCGATGGCCACGACCTGGGACAGGTCATGCAGGCCTTCGACGCCCTGCCCCGCAGCGCGACCGGAACACCCCGGGCCATCGTCTTCGACACGATCAAGGGCCGCGGCGTCCGGCGCATAAAGATGTCGCTGGACTGGCATGTCGGCAACCTGGTGGGCGCCGATTATGACGATGTCATGGCCGAGCTTGCAGCGGGTCTGAAGCCCGACACCCCGGAGGCCCTGCAATGACCACCGAGATGCAGAACGAAGCCGAGATCTTTCGCGGCACCACCGAGGGCCGCACGACCTTCAGGGACAGCCGTTCGGTGCGCGGCACGCCAAAAAAGGGCCTGCCCGCCTTTGTCCTGGGCGAGGAACTGGCCGAACTGGCCAGGAGTGATCCGCGGATCGTCGTCGGCACCGCCGACCTGGCCTCGGCCAACCGGACCAGCGATTTCCGGGACGCCCATCCCGACCGCTTCTTCAATTTCGGGATCGCCGAAAAGAACATGATCTCCGCCGCCGCCGGCATGGCCGCCTGCGGCCTGGTTCCTTACGTCGCGACCTATGCCAGCTTTGCCATGCTGACCGGGGCCGAACAGATCCGCACAGACTGTGCCTATCCGCGCTTGCCGGTCCGGGTGATCGGCACCCATTCGGGCATGTCGATGGGCTTCTACGGGACCTCGCATCACGCGCTCGAGGATCTCGGGATCCTGCGCTGCATGGCCGAGTTGACCGTCATCTGCGCCACCGACGCCAACCACCTGCGGGCAATCCTAGGAAGGTCCGTCGACCATGCCGGCGCGATGTACATCCGCCTTGGGCGCGGGCGCGATCCGCAGGTCTATGACGCGGTGCCCGAGCTGGAGATCGGCAAGGCGATCCGGCTGCGCGAGGGCAGTGACCTGACGCTGATCGCCACCGGCAGCCAGGTTCGCGCCACGCTGGACGCCGCCGAGGCCCTGGCGCGGGACGGGATCTCGGTGCGCGTGGTCGACATGCACACCATCAGCCCGATCGACGACGCGGAAATCCGCGCCGCCGCGCGCGAGACCGCGGCGATCATGACCGTGGAGGAACACAATATCCGCGGCGGGCTCGGCTCTGCGGTGGCCGAGGTGCTGGTCGACCTGCCCCCCCCTGCCCTTTCTCCGCCACGGCGTGCCCGACAGATATGTCGAGATCGGCCCCCCGGCGGCACTCTACAAGGCCTATCGGCTCGATGCCCCCGGCATCGAACACCTCGCCCGGGACCTGCTGGCCGATGTCTGACCGGGCGCCATCCGCTCCGGCCCGGGGTGCGCCGTCAGTTCCAGGAAGGCAGGCCCATGTCGCCCGATACCCATGATCGCGCCCTTCGCGACCGCGCGGCGCAGGTGATCCCCGGTGGCATGTATGGCCACCAGTCCACGCACCTGATGCCCGAGGGCACGCCGCAATTCTTCGTCCGCGCCGAGGGCTGCCGGATCACCGACGCGGACGGCAAGGGCTATATCGACTATCTCTGCGGCTACGGCCCGAACCTGTTCGGCTATGGGCACCCCGGGATTGCAAGCGCGATTGCCTCGCAGCAGGCCCGGATCGACACCGCCACCGGCCCCGCGCCGCTGATCGTGGACCTGGCTGAGGCGCTGGTGGGCATGATCTCGCATGCGGATTGGGCGATGTTCTGCAAGAACGGCTCGGACGCCACGATGATGGCGCTGATGATTGCTCGGGCCTATCGCGACAGGCGCAAGGTGCTGGTCGCGCGCAACGCCTATCACGGCGCGATGCCCTGGAACACGCCGCGCCCCGCCGGGGTGGTGGCCGAGGACCGCGCCCATGTCATCTATTACGACTACAACGACCCGCAGGCACTGACCGAGGCGGTGGCCGAGGCCGGCACCGACCTCGCCGGCATATTCGACGCCCCCTTCCGCCACGATACCTTTGCCGACCAGGAGATGCCCGATGCGGACTATGCCCGCACCGCGCGCAAGCTGGCGGATGCGCATGATGCGCTGTTGATCGTCGATGACGTGCGGGCGGGGTTCAGGCTGGCGCGGGATTGCTCGTGGGAGAACATCGGCGTGCGCCCGGACCTCTCGGCCTGGGGCAAGGTGCTGGGCAACGGCCAGCCGATCTCGGCCCTTCTCGGCAATGACAAGGCCCGCGCGGCGGCCAGCCGGATCTATGTCACCGGCTCGTTCTGGTTCTCGGCGGTTCCCATGGCCGCCGCGCTGGAAACCCTGCGGCTGGTGCGCGAGACCGACTACCTCGAACGGATCACCGGCTATGGCGCGCGGTTGCGCGCCGGGCTGGCCCGGCAGGCCGAGGAACATGGGTTCGGATTGCGCCAGACCGGTCCGGTCACCCTGCCGATGGTCTTGTTCCAGGACGACCCGGACCATCGCCTCGGCTATGCCTTCTGCAAGGAGGCGATGCAGCGCGGGGTCTATCTCTCGCCCTATCACTGCATGTTCATCAGTGCCGCGATGACCCCCCGGGATCTCGACGAGACCCTGGCCGCCACCGGCATGGCCTTTGAGTGTCTCGGCAAAAGCCGCGCCGCCCTCTTGCCCGCCGAGGCCGAGCGGCAGACCAACCTCGCCTGACCCGGCGCCGGATCAACCCGGCGCGTGCCAACCCGCGCGGGCCGGGTCGTCCGCGGCAAGCGGCAGGGCGATCTCGCGCCCCGTCGCCGCGGAGCGGTAAAAGCCGGTCAAGAGCGCGATCGACGCCTCGGCATCCGCAAGCGTGACCGGCGGCTCTGCCCCCGCCTCGAGGGCCGCATGAAAGGCCGACATCTGGCCTGCAAAACGCCCGGGCGTATCCGTCCATTTCAGGGCGATCTCATCGCATTGCGCCTGGATGGCGGGGTCGCGGGCGGTGATGGTCCAGGGGCCGCTGCCCACCGCATAGGGCGCGCGGGTGGACTCGAAAGTGACATGCTCGAACGCAAGAAACAGCCGCGAATATTCATCCTGCGAGGCAGAGCAGGCCGAGACCGTCGCAAAGGCCCCCGAGGCAAAGCGCAACGTGCCCGAGGCCGTGTCCTCGGTCTCGATCGGATGGATCCGCGTCGCGATGCGGCCAAAGACCGCCTCGACCGGGCCCATCAGCCAGCACAGCAGGTCATGGATATGGATCGCATGGGTCGTCATCGTGCCGCCCAGCTCGGCCCGCAGGCTGCCGCGCCAGGGGTTGTCGAAATAGGCCGCATCGCGGTGCCAATGGGTTTCGGCGGTGGCCAGCAGCGGCTTGCCGGCAATCCCGGCCGCGATGATCTCGCGCGCGGCCAGCGATCCGACGCCGAAGCGATACTGGAACACCGGCATCAGGCGCCCGGGCGAGGCCGCCTCGGCGCGCGCGATCTCGTCGATCTCGTTCAGCGACCCGACCAGCGGCTTTTCGCAGATCACGTGCTTGCCCGCCGCCAGCGCGTCCCTGACCTGCGAGAGGTGCAGCGCCGGGGGCGTGCAGATGTCGACGATATCGACATCGTCGCGGGCGATCACCGCCTGGAAATCAGCGCAGGTGTCGCAGCCGAAATCCCGCGCCGCCCGGGCGCGCAGATCCGCATTGAGGTCGCAGGCCACGGCCAGCTCGAACTTCCCGGGCAGCCCGGCCCAGGCCTCCTTGATATGGCTTTGCCCGATGCCCAGTCCGATGGTGGCGACGCGATAGGTGGTCATGGCGGGTCTTCCTGCTGGTTCAGAGCGTTTGGCGCGTGGCGGCCCGGCTTTGTCGGGGTCTTCGCGGCCCTGAACTGCCTGTCCGGCCCACCGGGCATTCGGGTTTCCAACCTGGCCATTAGCGGCTTCCAACACACTGGAAACCAACGCGATTACAAGACCTACCAATAAGTAGGTTAAGCCCGGACGTCAATGCGGTTCCGACGCTTGCCCGCGACGCGAGGCTGGGATCATCAGGCGGCGTCGGGGTCTTCGCTGAAGGGCGCGACGGTCTCGCGCCGGCCAAGGGTGAAAGCATCCGCCACCAATGTCATCGGGCGCAGGTCGACATCGCTCTGCCCCTGCGCAACCAGCTCGGCCATGCGCCTGTAGAGCCGCGGATACTCACCGGCGAGGGTAGCCGGTTGGCCCCGGGATTCGCCGTCGATCTCCATCAGCGCGCCGCCGTCGCGCAGCACCAGCCTGCCCTCGGGGGTCACGGCCTCGATCTCCCAGGTCTGATCACCCGCCTGCCGCCAGTCGAAGACCGCCGTCACCTGCGCGCCTCCGGGGTGGTGAAAGTCAAGCCGCGCGGCGATGGGCGTCTGGCAATTCGCCGGCACCTCCAGCACCGCGCCGGTGACATGCAGATCGTCGGGCAGGATCTCGGTGACGATGGAAAGCGCGTTGATGCCGGGATCAAAGACGCCGAACCCGCCGGGCTGCCAGATCCAGGCCTGGCCGGGGTGCCAGCGGCGCACGTCCTCCTTCCAGGTCACGCTCAGCGCCTCGAGCCTCTTGTCGGCCAGCCATGCCTTGGCCGCGGCGACCATGTCGGCCTCGCGCGAGTGCCAGGTGGCAAAAAGCGTCAGCCCGGCGGCGCGGGCCGCACGGTCCAGCGCGTGGCACTCCGCCAGCGTCGCGCCGGGCGGTTTTTCCAGCATGACATGCCGTCCGGCCTCCAGCGCCTGCATCGCGGGGTCGAAACGCGGCACCGGCGGCAGACAGAGCGAGACGACCCGGATGTCCGGCCGCGCCTCGAGCATTTGGCCGAGGTCGGTGAAGGCCTCGATGCCCTCGACCGATCCCTCGCGGCTGACCGTGGCGGCCAACTCCCAGTCCGGGCTGTTTTTGATGGCGGGGACGTGCTGGTCCACCGCGATCTTGCCAATTCCGACGAGGGCGATCTTCATCAGTGAGAGTCCTTGCCGACCGGCGCGCCGCGGCAGCCCTTGAGGAAATCCAGATCGGCGCCGGTGTCCGCCCCTTCGACATGGGCCTGGTGCAGCCAGGCATAGCCGCTTTCGGCCTGCGCATGCCGCGGGGTCCAGGCGGCGAGCCGCGCATTCAGCTCCGCCTCGCTGACCTCCAGGTGCAGGCGGCGGCCCTCGACATCGACCTCGATCATGTCGCCGGTCTGCACCACCGCCAGCGGCCCGCCCGCCGCCGCTTCGGGCGAGGTATGCAGGATCACCGTGCCATAGGCCGTGCCCGACATGCGCGCGTCCGAGATGCGGATCATGTCCTTGATGCCGCGGCGAAGCACCTTGGGCGGCAGCCCCATGTTGCCGACCTCGGCCATGCCCGGATAGCCCTTGGGGCCACAGTTCTTGAGCACCATGATGCAGGTCTCGTCGATGTCGAGCGCCTCGTCCTCGATCCTGGCCTTGTAGTCGTCGATATCCTCGAAGACGACCGCGCGGCCCCGGTGCTGCATCAGGTGCGGCGAGGCCGCCGAGGGTTTCAGGATCGCGCCCTTTGGCGCCAGGTTGCCCTTGAGCACCGCGATGCCGCCCTTCTGCGTCAGCGCGCGGTCGAGCGGCAGGATCACGTCCTCGTTCCAGTTCTTCGCGTCCTTGACCTCGTCCCAGATGGTTTCGCCCGAAACAGTCAGCGCCTCCTTGTGCAGCTTGCCGCCCTCGGCCAGCCGTTTCAGCACCACGGGCAGGCCTCCGGCATAGAAGAACTCCTCCATCAGGTATTCGCCTGAAGGCTGGAGGTTCAGGATGGTGGCAATGTCGCGGCCTTGAGCGTCCCAGTCGTCGAGCGTGATGTCCACGCCGACCCGTCCCGCGATGGCCAGGATATGCACCACCGTATTGGTCGAGCCCCCCACCGCGCCATTGCAGCGGATGGCGTTTTCAAAGGCCTCGCGGGTCAGGATGTCCGAGGGCTTCAGATCGTCCTTGACCATCTGCACGATGCGCCGCCCCGAAAGCTGCGCCATCACCCGGCGCCGGCTGTCCACCGCCGGGATCGCGGCATTGCCCGAGAGTGCCATGCCGAGCGCCTCGGCCATGCTCGCCATGCTCGATGCGGTGCCCATGGTATTGCAGGTGCCCGACGAGCGCGTGACCGCGGATTCCGCATCGAGGAATTCCTCCTGCGTCATCTCTCCGGCCTTCACCGCTTCGGAAAAGCGCCACAGGTGCGTGCCCGCCCCGACCCTTTCGCCGTGGAACCAGCCGTTCAGCATCGGCCCGCCGGTCACGACAATCGACGGCAGATCGCAGGACGCCGCGGCCATCAGAAGCGACGGCGTGGTCTTGTCACAGCCCACCATCAGCACGCAGCCGTCCATCGGCTGGCCGCGGATCTGTTCCTCGATCGACAGCGCGGCCAGGTTGCGGAACATCATCGCCGTGGGGCGAAAGGTGTTCTCCGAAGCGCTGAAAACCGGCACCTCCATCGGAAAGCCCCCGGCCTCCCAGATGCCCGCCTTCACCTTTTCGGCCAGCTCGCGCAGGTGCCCGTTGCAGGGCGTCATGTCCGACCATGTGTTCAGCACGCCGATGATGGGCCGTCCGTCGAACAGATCGTCGGGGTAGCCCTGGTTCTTCATCCAGCCGCGATGATAGATCACGTCCTTGCTGGTGCCGCTGTACCACTCGGCAGAGCGCAGCTTGCGAGGCCAGGGGGCGGGTTTGAATGTCATGATCTCAGCCCTTTTTCCTTGTTGTACACGCCGAAGAGGACCGCCGCCAGAAGCACCGGCCCCCTGATCCTCCACGGATCGCCGATGCCGACGATCGACGTCCCGTCAATGAGCACCCGCCACGGTCGCGCAATTCGTGGGTTTCCACCAGCACCTTCGGCAGGATGCTGCGGGCGGCCTTGAGTGGCAATCTCTGCGACCCGGCCCGGCTTTCCGCGATACGGCTGACCGATCCGCAACTGCCCGCCGCCTTTGCCGCCATAAACTCCGAGCCGCCATTCGGCCCCAAGGACAGGCGCAACCCACGGGTCGGCAGTCAACCTCCGGCACCCTCCCGAAACCAGTCCATCTGGTGCATCCGCTAGGGTCAGGATTCGTAACCAGAACTTGACCACACCAGCCAAGGCGCATGCGGACAGGAAGACCTTCGGACATCTGTCGTAACAGGTCGCCACGCGACGCCAGTTCTTGAGCCGGGCGACGCTGTTCTCGTTCGTGTGGCGCTTGCGGTAGCGAGCCTCGTCATGCGGGATCGGAACCTTGCGGCCCTTTCTCGCGGGTCTGCATGGCGTGATCCCCTTGGTTTCAAGCGCTTCGCGATACCAGTCTGCATCATGACCCCGATCCGCCAAGATGTGTTTGGCGGACGGCAGACCGTCCAGAAGCGCCCGTGCGCCGACAAAATCGCTGCACTGACCAGCCGTCATGAACATCCGCAGGGGACGGCCCAGGGCATCCGTGACGGTGTGCAACTTGGAATTCATCCCGCCCTTTGTGCGTCCATTCAGGCGACCACGCCCCCTTTTTTCAGCATCAGGCTGGAGGCCGTGCGGTGTGTCTTCAGATGCGTCGCTTCGATCATCAGAGTATCGGTGGCGTCGCCCTGACCGGCCAGTTCGACAAGCATCCGGGCGAAGATGCCCTTGTCGCTCCACCGTTTCCAACGGTTGTAAAGCGTTCTCTGATTGCGGCCCTGTCAAGCCTGGGAGGGGTGGTGTCCGTCCGGGGTCATGGTTCTCTCCGAGGTCGCATTGAGCGCCTCATGATGGTTTTCGGTGGCGATCGTCTCCAATGTCTTGTGCGGGGTGTGGTACCTGGCCAGCCCATGCTCTACAGCGAGATCGATCAACCTCCGTCCCGTCGGGACTGCGCTCCCCGCTTCAGAGGCGGGAACTCAGATCAGGCGGTGGCCTCCTTTGTCCATTGATAGTCGGTTCCATTTTTCCAGAGCGTCAGCATAAGCACGGCGATTTTGCGGGCTGTCGCGACCGCCGCCTTGCGGAAGCCGCGCCGTCCGGCCAGGCGCACGGCCCAGCTTTTCAGCCGCGAGAAATGTTTCACCTGGTGGAGTAGGGATGACGCCGCCTCGAACAGTAGCCCGCGCATCGCACCGTCACCGCATTTCGAAACGCGCCCCGACCAGTCCATCTGGCCAGACTGATGCCGCTTTGGCGTCAAACCAAGAAAAGCGCCCACATCCGACGTCCGGCTGAACCGACCGGGAACATCACCCAGGGCTATGAAGCTGGCGGATAGGTCGTTGATCGCTGCGGCGGGCATGGCGCCAGGATAGCCCGAACCGGTGTCGGATGCGCGTCCTTTCATGCGCCTGATCATGCGCCTGATTCATTCTGCCGCAGCGGGACGGCGGGTCTCCAGCGCCTGCACCTTGCGCCAGTCCAACCCGGCAAACAGCGCCTCGAACGGCGCCCGGTTCAGCATCGTCACGCCCCTCCGGATCGCCGGCCAGGTGAAGGTGGTCTCCTCGAGCCGTTTGCAGGCCATCACCAATCCGCTGGGCTCTGCCCGTTCTTGCCCCAGACTGTCCCCCGGACAGCCTGCCGCCTGCGGCGGACCGGCGCGAACTCCCAAAACAGGATCTTCAGCCTGTCGGCGCGCTTCGCCCGGAACAAAACCACGGTGCCGGTGACCGGATCCTCCTCCAGGACCGATTGCACCAGCGCGGCGCGCCCGTCGTGACCTTTCCTGACGTCCACCGGCTGGGTCGCCACCAGGATACGGACGGTGTGGGATTGCATCCTCATGATGACACCCCGAGCGCACGCACGATCTCGGCACTCCGCACCGCCGGGGTATCGGCGGCGAGTTCGATCGCCACGTCACCGAGGATCAGCCGCAGCTTGTCGTCTGGTTGCCGGCAGGGCTCCGGCGCCTGCGAATGGTCCGGGTCGCACAACACCAGCGGCGCGAAGGTCGTCGGTGCAGTCGCCGTCTCGGCGGCGGGCAGGACCGGCTTCCCCTGTTTGGCCAGGCATCGCCAAGCGGAAAGCAGGTTCGGCTTTACTCCGTAACGCCCGGCTACGGCATCCTCCGCTGCCCCCGGTTCCAGCGTCTCCGCGACGGCCTGTGCCGTCACGGCCTCTGGCCACCGCCGATGCCCGCTCTCAAGAATCCCCACCCCGAGCGATCTGAGAAACGCAGTCCGAGCCTCCATTGCGAAACGCACCCCCATCTTGAGATCGGTATCACCTCGCAGTCCGCGCCGGGGCCCACAACGTGCCGCTCAGACACCGCTTACGGAACTCCCGGTCGACGGCATCGAGCTTCAGGGTCAGCGCATCAAGGGGGCCGAAAAGAGCATAGAGCGCCGACCGGGCCTCGCGCGGCAGAACCTCGTTGCTGGCAGCCTGCATGTCCCGCCGGAGGACGCCAACACGACAGATGCCTTTCGCCGCGACAATCGCCGCCCTGTAACTGCGGCCAAGCCAAAGCCGAAGAGCAAAGTTACAACATTTCCCGGGACACTATCATCAAGGGAGGCGTTTGTCGGCACGCCGCCTGATCGCCAAACCGATGTAATTCGCCGGGGCCGTCGCCGGCGGATACCAAGGTGCAAGCGATTGATGAATGCGAAAAACTGCTAGCCCGGAAACGCGAAAGCCCGCGTCCGTCAACGCGCCCCGAGCGCATCACTTTGATCCGGCACGCGTTTCCGCGCCTCCCATCAAGGCCCGCGACCAGAAAGCCGCGACACGAGGCCGGACACATGACCGCACCGTTCAAACGCCGCCATCAGAAAATCGCGCCTTGACCCGCAGGGGGCATCCACACATGACCGACGCGACCGGTCAATCGGCGCGGCACATTTCCAAACCCGGTTCATAGGTCCCCAGCCTAGTGCGCCGGCGCGCACAGTCATTCAGAATTGACGAAACGCAAGTTTCGGAGAACACTCCGCGAACCCGAAAAATTTTTATACAAGGGATATTTTGCATGGATTGCATTGCAAGCAAGGCCGGATCCTTCGGCGTGGCCGCCCTTTTCTGCCTCGCGTTGGGCAGCAGCGAGGCAGCGGCGCGACCGGTTTCGGAAATTCTGTCGTCAGGCACCCTGAGGTCCTGTGTGCCGACCGCCAATCCGCCTGACGGCAGGTCATCCCCGAAGGCTGCACCGGGTATTGCCAGTACGAAGGGGTGCTGGGCGACCTGGTGGAGGCCTTTGCCAACAGCCTCGATCTGGACACCGAATACTGGGTCTCGAGCTGGGACGGATTGTTCCAGAACGCCGACGGCGTCACGGTTCAGGACGCCGAATATACCCCGGGATACCTCGCCAGCGACAAGTGCGACATGGTCGGTGCGGTCATGGTATCGCTCGACTGGCGGCGCAAGAAGATGGACATGTCCTGCTTTCTGCCCAGCCGGATGATGGTGGTCACGCAAAAGGGCCGCGTGGCCGAGTTGCAGTCGCTGGAAAGCCTCGGAGGGCACTCCGTCTCGGTCGAGCGCAGCATGGCGATGCACACCTGGATCGAAGAGCAGAACGCCGGGCCGCTGGCCGACAACCCGATCAGGATCGAGTTCCGGCCCTTCGAGGACAGCATCCCCGCCGTGGATCGCGGCGAGGTCGATTTCACCGTCGTGCATGTGCTGGATGCGCTGTATCACACCCGCAACCTTGTCGAGAATTCGGCGGTGGCCTTTGCGGTCGGCCCGACCGATCTGGCCTGCTGGGGCTACACCCGGGGCGATACCGAGATGGGCGCGCTCATCGACGCCTTCTTCGAGGAACAGACCGCAAACCCCGGATCCGAGCTCAACGCGACCTGGGAGTCCTACTACGGGCTGTCCTACGCCGATTTCATTCGCCTTGTCAGCACGTTGCAATGAGGTGGGCTCTGGCGTTCCTGATGGTCATGCCAGCCCTGGCCGCGGCGGGGACGCTGGACGACATCAGGGCACGCGGAGAGTTGCGCGCCTGCATCGCGATGATCGACCCCGCGCTGGTCAGACGCGAGCCGGAGGGCTGTGAGGCCGAATGCGGCTACGCCGGGATCGTGATCGACCAGGTGCGCGCCTTTGCCGCCACGCTGCCCGATGTGACGCTCGACTTCGTCGAGGTTACTTGGTCGAGCCAGTTTGCCGATGCGGCGGGTCAGGTCGACACCAGTTCCGACGAGACCCCGGCGCTGCTCGCCAACGGCACCTGCGACCTTTACGTGTCCAACCTCGCCCGCCTGCCCTGGCGCGAGAAGATGATGACCATCGTGCCGCTGTTCGAGAGCCGGATGATCGTCCTGGTCCGGGCGGATGAGGTGAGCCGGTTCTCCGACTTCGACAGGCTTGCCGGGCATTCGGCGGCGGTCCAGTCGGAGTCCTCGTTCCATACCTGGCTTCTGGCCGCCAACGAAACCGTGTTTCGCGACAACCCGATCCGCATCATCCTGTCCGACCTGGACGAACCTCTGGACCTGGTACGTCAGGGCGTGGCCGAGTTCACCCTGACGGACGCCGATATCGCGGTCTCGGTCATGAACGAAAGCGCCCCCACATTGGCGCCTGCCCTCGCGGCGGGCGGCGTGCAGCAGCTTGGCTGGGGGATGGAGCGGCGTGCGAGCGAACTTCAGGCCGAGGTCGCCGGTTTTTTCGCCGCGCAGAGGGCCGACCCGGATTCGGCGCTGAACGAGGCCTGGCGCGCCAGTATCGGCGTGTCGGTCGCGGAATTCGAAGCGTTGGTGCGGGCCTTGCCCGACGCGGGACAGGACGCGCATGAGTGATGACAAGCGCAGCAGCCTGATCCGGTTCAACCGGTCCATCCGGGTCCAGCTTCTGGTTGGCACGGTGATCATCCTGGCGGCGGTGGTCCTGCTGGCGACGACGCTGATCGCGCGCAACGCCACCCAGACGCTCGAACGCCAGTTCAGCGCACAGGTCTCGCAGCTTGCCAGCCAAAGCGCCCGCACGGTCGCCGATTTCATCGACGCGCGCTCGGCCACGGTCGATCTCTGGGCGGCGGACACCCTGCTGATCTCGGTGGTGCGCGATCCCGGCCTGAGCGCGGTCTTTTTGCCCGGGCTTGCCCGCTACCTCGCGCGCTATGCCGAGCGCGAACCCTGGATCGGCGATGTGCTGCTGGTCAAGGAGGGCCAGGCGCTGTTTTCGCTGGCCGGCATGGAGGGCTGGAAAGGCCAGGACGCGCTGATCGCCAGGCTCACCGGGGCGCCGCCGGGCGAGATGATGCTGGTGGACCGGGGCGCGACGCGCCAGCTTGCCATCCGCCGCCAGACCGTCGACCGGGGCGTGCCGATGGATCAGGTCTATGTCTTCCTGCTGCTCGATCTGGCCGTCGCCCAGGACCGGTTGCTGGAGGACGCGAGCCCCGGCCAGGCCGGGTTTGCCGCGCTCTATGACCCGGCGGGGGCGCTCATCACGCCGACGCAAGGCGCCATTCCCGCCTTTGCCAAGATCACCGATCCGCAGACCAATGACCATTCCGGCTATCTGATCGAGGCGCGCGCCGTCCCGTCGGCGCCGCTGCATGTGGTGGTGGCCGCCGACCGGTCGGACATCAACGCCCCGGTGCGGCGGCTGGTGCTGTTTTCGGTGCTGTTCGGCGCGGCGGCGATCCTGCTGGGGCTGACGGCGATGATCTATTTCACCGGCCGGGTCACCGCCCCGATCCGCCAGCTGTCCAGCGACGCGCGGCGCGAGGCGCTGGCGCGCTTCGGGCTGCCCAACTCGCCCGCCGGGCGCGCCACGGCGCAGACCGAGTATGGCGAGGACGAGGTCGGAGAGCTTGCCGCCGTCTTTGCCCTGCTGGGCCGGACCACCGACGAGCTGACCAATGCCAATGCGCAACTCGAAAGCCGCAACCTGGAACTCAACGACTCGCGCAGGCTTTTGCGGGTGAACCTTGACCGGCTGGAACGAGAACTCGACAGCGCGCGCATCCTGCAACTCAGCATGGTGCCCAAGCCCAATGCCCTGCTCGGGCGCCAGTAGAGCGTGTGCATCGCCTGCCTGATGGAGCCCGCGCGCGAGGTTGGCGGCGACTTCTATGACTATTTCCCGGTGGACGCCGCGACGATCTGCTTTCTGATCGGCGACGTGTCGGACAAGGGCACGCCCTCGGCGCTGTTCATGGCGCGCACCGTCAGCCTGTTGCGCTTTGCGGTGACCGAGGCGCTGCGGCTGTCGGGCAAGGTGCCGGCGCCCTCCGAGGTTTTCGAGCAGGTCAATGCCGAGCTGTGCAAATCCAACCCGACGCGGATGTTCGTGACCCTGTTTCTGGGCTTTCTCGACACCACAAGCGGCGCGGTCCGCTATGCCAATGCCGGTCACGTCGTTTCGCTGCATGGCACGTCCGGGCGGATGCGCACCATCATCGAGCGCAACCCCGATCTGCCGCTTGGCGTCTCGCCCGGGGCGCGGTCCCAGACCCAGACCTGCACGCTGGCGCCCAGCGATCGCGTCGTCTGTTACACCGACGGGGTGACCGAGGCCGAGAACCTGCAACGCGAGCAATTCGGGCTGCGCCGTCTGCTGGCCGCCGCGGATGCGACGGTGGATGCGCCGCCAGAGGCCATCGTGGCGCGGATCAATGACGAGATCGCGGCCTTTGCCGAGGGCACCGAGCAGTTCGACGACATCACGCTGCTCGTTCTAGGCTGGGAGCCTATGGGGGCGCGCGGCGCCCCGCTCTAGTCTGAGGCCATTGGCCCTCGTATTGGAGCATCGACATGTTAGCCTCGACATTTGCCGGAATGCTGGCCGGGTTCGGCCTGTTCTTCGTGGGCGTCTGGACCCTGACCGAAAACCTCAAAAGCCTGTCGGGCCGCAGCCTGCGCCAGGCGGTTCTGAAATACACCCGCCACCCGGTGCAGGGGTTCTTCTGGGGCGGGCTGGTGGGCGCGGTGGCGCAGAGCCTGGCCGGTGTCGTCTTCATCCTCGTGGGCCTGATCTCGGCCGGGATCCTGACGATGCGCGCCGCCATTCCGGTGCTGGCCGGGGCGAACTTCGGCTCGTCGCTGCTGGTGTTTCTGTCGACGATCAACCTGGAGGTGGCGGTGATGGTGATCCTTGGCGTCAGCGGCATCGCCCTGACCCAGATCGACCGCGCCTGGCTGAAGCCCATCATGCACGGGCTTTTCGGCCTGGGGCTCTTGTTCCTGGGGATCGACTTCATCCAGACCAATGCCGCCCCGCTGGTCGACCAGCCTTTCGTGCGGTCCTACCTGACCGACTCGGGCGGGTCGCTGGCGCTTGTCTTCGTGGTCGGCGTGGTCTTTTGCTTCATCGCCCAGTCTGTGGGCGCGGTGACGATCCTTGCCATCTCGCTGGCGGTGGCCGGTGTGCTCAGCGTCGACCAGACGATCCTGACGATCTATGGCGCCAATGTCGGGTCCGGCCTCGTCACCCTGCTGCTCTCGGCGGGCGTGCGCGGCAGCGTCCGCCAGATCGCCTATCTGCAGATCGTGCTGATCAACTTTGCCGGATCGGCCCTGCTGGTCGGGCTGTGGTGGATCGAGACGCATATGGGCGTGCCGATGGTCAAGGCGCTGCTGGCCAGCCTTGCCGACGACCTGCCGGGGCAGATGGCCTATCTCTATCTCATCCTCAGCGCGCCGTTCATTCCCGCGCTCTTCGTGCTGCCCTGGCTCGAGCGGTTCCTCGCCCGGATCGCGCCGCCGACCCGGCGCGAAACCGACGGGCAGCCGCAGTTCATCATCGCTGTCCCGCCCGAGGACGTGGACCGGGGACTTCAGGCCGCCGAACGCGAACAGAACCGCCTTGTCACCCATCTCTGCGTCTTTTTCGAGATCGCCGGAGGCGAGGAGACCGGCCATACCGCCACCAGTCTGAACAGCAGTTCCGCGACGCTGGCGACCGAGCTGGACTATTACCTCGACGATCTTGGCGCGCAGCCGCTGACGCCCGAGCACTAAGACCGGCTCAGCCGTCTGACCTATCGCCAGAGGGTCCTGCGCGCCCTGGCCGATCTTGCCGCGGAAAGCACCGACTTGTTGCAGAACGAAGACCGCTCACCCGGGATGGAGAAATTCGTCACGCTGATCCGCACCGGGCTCGAGACCACGGTCCTGACCGCGCATAGCGCCGCGATGGATGGCCACCGGCGCGATCTTGAGCGCATGGCCCTGATGGTCGGCGATCGCAGCGAGCTTCTCAGCGAGATCCGCTATGCCTATCTGACCCGCCACAAGGTGACGGACACCGCCGAACGCATGGAGCTGGTGCGGCTGACCGTGCTGGCCGAGCGGATGTTCTGGGCGCTGGACATGCTGCGCAAGACGCTGAACGCGCCGGAAGACCAGGCGGTTGCCGCCTGAGCCCGGCGGTCAGCCGAAAGGCACCACCAGCCTTCCGCATCCCTCAGACGATGCGGAAGGCCTGGGTCAACCCGCTCAGGTCGAACAATTCCTTCACTTCGCCCGACATGTTGGCCAGCGACAGCGAGCCGCCCGCATCCTCGGCGGCGTCCCCCACCACCAGAAGCGTGCGGAACCCCGCGCTGGTCAGGTATTCCAGGCGCGAGAGGTCAATCACCACGTCGGGCGCACCGTCCTTGACCAGCGCGACAAGATGTTCGGTAAGATGCGGGGCGTTCCCGCTGTCGATGCGCCCGCCGAGGCTGACGGTCGATCCGTCGGCGCGCCGCTCTTCTTCGATGGTCAAACCTGGTCCCATGGCAGTCCCTTCCTGATGTCGTGTCGCAGCAGATGCGGTGTTGATGGCTTTGGTGACGGTCAAAAGATTGCGCTGGCCTTCGCGCCGATACTCGATGCTGTCACAGATCGCGGCGACGAGGTCGAGCCCGCGACCGCCAAGCCGGGGATGGGCGCGGTCGCCGCCATAGACCGGCTTGCTGGGGTCGAACGGCAGGCCGCCGTCGTTCAGCATCATGGCGAATTTCCCGTCGCCCAGCGTCATCGTGATCGCGATCCGGGCGTCGCCCGGCCGGGTGTCGGCAAAGCCGTGCCGGATGATATTGCTGACGCATTCGTCCAGCACGATCTGCATGCGTGCCGCAACCGTCGCCTGCACCCCGTGGAGCGCCGTCAGCGAGGCCAGGGCCCCGCGCACCGGCTCCATCGCCGCCAGATCGACGGGCATTTCGGTGGCGATGCGGTGGGTGTCGGCGCTCATGATTTCGGCCATCTGGTCATCCGGGTACATCGTTACGCAACCTGTCCTGGTCCTGCATTCGGCGGTCGTGCCGTCACGTCGGGCACGCCATCGGGTGCCTCGGATCGACAGGCCTGCCCGCGGGCGCGAAGGTCAACCCCATGCTGTTCATGTTCCGGTACCGCCTGTGCTCGGAAGGTTCAGACTAAAGTTGCGGCACAGGCCCTTCCAATAGGTCGCTGACCTATGGCAAGCCTGCAAGGGATGACGAAAGGTTGCAGACCCGATGTGCAGGCACCGTCCGGTTCGGACGAATGGGAGCCGTCAATGTCGACCAAGGTTTACTCGGTGTACCTGATAGACGATCACCCCATCGTGGCCGCCGGGCTTCGGCTGGGCATGGGACTGACCGAGGAGTTCCGGCTGATCGGCACCTCGGTCACGCATCACGCCGCGCTGGAGGCGCTGGAAACCCTGTCGCCGGATGTGATCATCACCGACCTTGTCATCGACGGTGAGGTCGACCTGGACTTCATCGGTCACTATCGCAAGGCGGCCGCGAATGCGCGCGTCGTGGTGTTCTCCTCGCTGTCGCGCGAGGCCTATGGCGAGGCCTGCTTTGCCGCGGGGCGGATTGTTTCGTGCCGAAATCCACCTCGCCGCACGAATTGGCCGATGCGCTCAAGACGATGATGGAAAGCGGGCCGAGTTCCGGCCCCAGTAGCGTCTCGCCCGACCAGGCGCCGGTCATCGCGCTGGAAGGCGTTCACCTGACGCGGCGCGAGGCCCAGATCGCGCGCGATCTCGCGCATGGCCACTCCATCACGGCCATCGCAGAGACGCTGGGGATCTCCAAGAAAACCGCCGCCATTCACCGCGACAACCTCAGGGGCAAGCTGAACTGTGCCACCAGCAGCGAACTCATCGCGCTTCTGGCCCGCGCGCTGAAACCCTGATGCGCATCTCCGCGGCCCAAGTCCCGACCGCCGACCGGGCCGAGGCGATCGGCCTGTTTCTGGCGGTGGTCCTTCTCGCCGCGGTCACGGATGCCCTGAGGCTGCACGGTCACGCGCCTGCCGTCCTGATGCACCTGAGCCTCGCGGTCGCCGCCACGGTGCGGCTCGGGTGGCACATCGGCGTGGCAAGCTCTGCTGCGGCGGCGCTGATCGTTGGCCTTCAGCAGGTCCTGACCTCCGATCCGACAGTCGCTTTCCAACACGCCGCAGCCCTCGGCGCCGGCCTCCTGGTCGCCACAACCGCGGGCCGCCTGCTCGCGCGCCCGGTGGATTTCCCGCCTGCCGACGTGCGCAGCACTCTCAGGGCAGTATCGGCTCTCGCGCTGGTCCCCGCGTTTCTCTTCGCGGTTCTGATGCAAATGTCACCCCTGTACAGCTTCGGCCCGACCCTTGCCGCGGCGCTGGCCGGATGCACCTTCGCCGCCCCGCTGGCCTTTGCCAGCCTCCGGACCCTCCCGGGCCTTGCCGCGCTTGCGGCCGGGCTTGTCGGGGCCGCCGGTCTCCTTCTTGTCAGCCCGCCGCTCGACCCGCTTCTGGGCCTGCTCTTGGTCTTCACCCTGCTGGCCGCGGCATCCGCGATCCTCCCCGCATCCCTATCGCTGCTTGCGCTGATCGGCGCGGGCGTCGGCCTCGCCGTCAGCTTGCCGCCGCACGGCACCGGCACGGCCCCAGCGGCCGCGATCATCGCCCTCGCCGCATCGGGCTGTCTGTGCATCGCCGGCGTCACCGCCGCGCGGCGCCTCGCCCTGGCGGTCGCGCAGGATCGGGCCGAACGCCGCGCACAGCGCATCCGCTACCTGCTGCACGAACGCGACGAGGTCACGGCGCTTGCGGTGCATGATCTGCAAAGTCCGATCCAAGCGATCTGCGGGGTGCAGAAAACCGTGTTGCACATGCTGGAAAGCGGGCGTCACGACTCGGCCGAGATGCGCCAGGCGCTGGCGATTTCCGTGGCCACCGGCGAGGATCTGTCCAACCGGATCGGCAGCGTGCTGAACACCAGCCGCCCGCATCTTGGCGGGTCGGGGCAGACAACGCCGCTCTCGGCGCTGGTCCGCCAGACGCTGGCTGCGCATCGCTTGCGGATCGAGGCGCGGGGCCTGCAGATCGAGACCCGGATCGAGACCGAGGCGAGTGTCAGCGACCCCGACGACATCCGCGACATCCTCGACGTGCTGGTCGACAACGCGCTGCACCACCTGCCCGAGGGCGGATGCCTCACCATCGGCATCAGTCGCGCGCCGGGCGACAAGACGCTGGCCCTGACGGTCTGCGACAACGGCCCCGGCGTAGCGCCGGAGCGGCGTCAAAGCCTCTTCTCGCCGCCCTCGGCGCTGGCGCCGACGGAGGGACGCAAGGGCATGGGCCTGTTCCTGGCAAGCCGCCGCGCCCGCGCGCTGGGGGCCGACCTCGACCACCAAGCGCGCCCATCGGGCGGCGCCTGCTTCACGCTGCACCTGCGCGAGACCTGAGGCATCCTGCGACCTGGACAGGCCGGATCCGAAGCACCTCGACCCGCAAGCGCTGCGCAGCCATTACGCCTGACAAAGGGCGCGCCTCGGTCACGGCTTTCGGCCCCGGGCCGCGCGACATGGGCGGCGGTCGGTGGCGGAGGTCGAAACTATGGCTGGTTGCCAAAATCAAAACCAACTACACCGGCGCAGGGAACCGAGGAGCCTGTGCATGGACAAGATCACTTTGCCGGAACGACCGCATTGGCGGACGCAGGCGGAAGAAGTGGGGTTCACCTTCGCCGACATGCATGGCGAGCCCTATTGGGACGAGACCTCGGCCTATGAATTCACCCTCGACCAGATCGAGACCGACCTGGAAGACCCCGCCACCGCGCTTCATGCCATGTGCCGCGAGGCGGTGGCGCATATCCTGGCCAGCGAGCACCTGATGGACCGGCTGGCGATCCCCGAGGACCGGCGCGACCTGGTGGCCGAAAGCTGGCGCAATGGCGACCCCGAGATCTATGGCCGCTTCGATTTCGCCTATGACGGGCAGGGCCCCGCCAAGCTGCTGGAATACAACGCCGATACGCCGACCTCGCTCTATGAAAGCGCCGCCTTTCAGTGGCAGTGGCTGGAGGATCAGCTGGCAGCCGGCGTGCTGCCCGAGGGCACCGACCAGTTCAACGGCATCCACGAGGCGCTTGTCGCGCGCTTCGGCGAGATCTTCGAGGAAGGCAGCGATCTGCACTTCACCGCCGTCGCCGGCAACCCGGAGGATTACGGCACGGTCGAGGCCATGGGCTGGGCCGCGCGCGAGGCCGGGATGGGCGCGCATTACTGCGATCTCGACAAGATCGCGCTGAGCACCGATGGCCAGTTCCTCGACGACCAGGACCGGCGGATGGCGGTGCTCTTCAAGCTCTATCCCTGGGAAGATCTGTTGCGCGACGACTATTCGGCGCATATCTCCGGCTCGGGCTGCCTGTTCCTCGAACCTGCCTGGAAGGCGCTTCTGTCCAACAAGGGGCTGTTGCCGGTGCTCTGGCAGATGTTCGAGGGCCATCCGAACCTGCTGCCGGCGTTTTTCGAGCAGGACGTCATCGACGCGATGTCCGGGCGCGACACGGTCTCGCCCGAGACCGCCGAGGCCATCGCCCGGGCCGAGACGCAGCTCAACACCGGCCATGTGCGCAAGCCGATCCTGTCGCGCGAAGGTGCCTCGGTCACCATCCTGAAAGCCGGCAAGGTGATCGAGGAGGCCAAGAACACCGAGTATGCCGAACACCCGCGCATCCTTCAGGCCTATGCGCCCCTGCCGCGGTTCGACGGCTTCCGCCCGGTGATCGGCGCCTGGATCGTCGGTCAGGCCTGCGCCGGGATCGGCATCCGCGAGGACCGCTCGCGCATCACCCAGGATTTGTCCCGGTTCAAACCGCACTATATCAAGGGGTGAGCCCCTCCGTCCCATCGCCCCCACGGCAGAAAGCACGATTGTCATGACCAAACGCTCGAAACGGGTTGCCCTTGCGATTCTCGGTGCCGCGGCCTTCACGCTTGCGGGCTGCGAAGAGGAAAAGGTCGATGCCTCGGCCTTTCCCGACCTGCAAAGCTGCAAGGACGAGGCCTCGCTGCGCGGCCAGTTCACCGTCGACCAATGCGAAACCGCCTTTGCCGAGGCCGAGGCGCTGCATGTCGAGGCGGCGCCGCGCTATGACAGCCTGGCGGTCTGCGAGGAACAGCATGGCGAAGGCGCCTGCGGCTCGGAAGCGGCGGCGACCCAGGGCGGATCGGGCAGCATCTTCATGCCGCTGCTGGCGGGCTACCTGATCGGCAACATGCTGAGCGGACGTTCGGGCATGGCGGCGGCGCAGCCGCTTTACAAGACCAAGGACGGCAAGTTCACCAATGCCGCGCGCTCCAGCACGTTTTCGACCAATCGCGGCGCGGCCAAGCTCAATACCTCGCAGTTCACCCGCCCGACCTCGACCGTCGGCAAGGCGCCGATGACGCGCGCCACCGCGACCTCGCGCGGGGGGTTCGGCAAGTCCGGCGGCGGGCGCGGGGGCTTCGGCGGCTGAGCGCGCTCAGATCTTGCGGATCCGGTAGCGCTTCATCTTGCGATAAAGCGTCGGACGCGAGATCCCCAGCACCTGGGCAACCCGGGTCAGGTTGCCGTTCTCGGCAATGATGGTGCGCCGGATGGCGCCGGCCTCGATGCTTTCCAGGTCGCCGGAATGGCCCTCGAGGATGTGTTGCAGCGACTCTTCGGTGCCGTCCTCGAATTCGTCGAGGATCTCCGGCGGCAGGTCCCGCTCGGTCACCAGCGGGTCGGACTTGATCAGGTAGAAGCGCTGCACCACGTTGCGCAATTCGCGCACGTTGCCGGGCCATTGGTAGCGCAGCAGAAGCTCCATCACCCGGTCGGTGAAGGTCATGGCCGGGCGGCCGGTCTCGTCGGCGTAGTGCTGCGAGAAATGCTCCAGAAGCTCGGCGACGTCATTGCCCCGCTCGCGCAGCGGCGGCACGGTGATCGCCATCACGCCGATGCGATAGAACAGGTCGCGGCGGAAATTGCCCTTCTCGATCTCCTGCCGCAGGTCGCGGTTGGTCATGGCGATCAGCCGCACGTCGACCGCCCGCCGCTGGTTGTCGCCCATGCGGTAGATCGCCCGCTGTTCCAGCGCGCGCAACAGGTAGGGCTGCAACTCGATGGGCATGTCGCCGATCTCGTCAAGGCAGAGCACGCCCTTGTTGGCCTGTTCGAACTTGCCCGCGCGCCCGCCGCGCACCGCGCCGGTAAAGGCGCCGTCGGTATAGCCGAAAAGCTCGGCCCCGATCAGGTCGCTCGAGATCGCGGCGCAATTGACCGGCACATAGGGCACCTTGTCGCCCGGCAGGCGGCTGTGGATCAGGCGGGCGAACAATTCCTTGCCGACGCCGGTCTCGCCATGGATCAGCACCGAGACATTGGCCATGGCCGCGCGTTCGGCCAGGCCGATGGCATCGACCATCTTGGGCGAGGATCCGACGATCTGGATCTGGCGCTCGGCGACATTGGCGCGCGGCTTGATGGTGCAGGTCTCGCCGGTCTTGCGCGGCCGCTTGTCCTTGAGAAACAGCGCCGCACCGCGGAACACGCCTTCCAGCTTGAGCCGTTCGATGCCCTCGGCCTCGACGCTGAGCGGCAGGAGCTTGGGAATGTCCTGGTCCGACAGCCCCTCGAGCTTGGGCAGAAGCTTGTGGCCGACCGAAAGCTCGCGGGCGCGGCTGAGCAGATCCTCGCCCAGCCCGCGGCGAAACAGCACCCGCCCGGTCTGGTCGACCAGCACGACACCGTCATGGGCGCGGCTGTAATCCGACATCAGGAAGGCTTCCAGAAGCTGGGTGCGCTCGACCTGTTTCTGCTCGGCCAAGGCGATCTCGATCTCGCGCGCGGCGGCGATGACCAGGGCGACATTGTGCTGGCGGAAGATCTGCGGCGGACCGGAGAGGTCGACCACCCCGATCACCGACTGGGTAAAGGGATCGAGGATCGGCGCCCCGGCGCAGGTCCAGGTCTGGACGCCTTCGGCAAAATGCTCGGAGGCATGCACATAGGCCGGCCTGCCGGTCTTCAGCGCGGTGCCGATGCCATTGGTGCCGATCGCCTTCTCGCTCCAGTCGCCGCCAAGGGCCAGGTGGATGCCCTGGCCTTCGTCGAGCACAAGGGCGTCGCCGATGGCGTCGATCACCACCCCCTGGTCATCGGCCAGGATCAGGATGGTGCGGGCCTCCTTCAGGTGCGGCTCAAGCCGCTTGAAGGCGGCGGAGGCGGCCTTGCGCAGGGCGGCGTTGCGTTCGCGGCGCAGGTGAAGCTGGTTCTCGTCATAGACCCGGCTGGCGGCCTGGGTTCCGGCATCGACGCCCAGGTCCATGCTGCGCTTCCAGGAATCCAGGATCTCCTCGCGCACCGTGGCCGGTGCCCTGTCACCCTCTTGCGGGGAGGAAACGAAGCGTTCCCAGGCCTCTCGCGTGTCGGTTTCCGAATAGCTGGATTTTTTAGGCAATCGTTCGGCCCTCTTTCTCTCTTGCTTTTCGCGACGGGTAAGCGGACCGAACGTCTGGCCCTGTTCAGGTTCCTTCCGATGGTTACGGGTAAACAGGCACGGGCCCGCGCTCAGGCGTCGTGCGGTACAAGCAGGGTTTCCAGCGCCTCGGCAAGCGCGTCTTCGGGGAAACTCTCGGAGATCTCGGCCCCGTCGAGATGCGAAACAGCGGCAAGCATATCCGCGTCAAGTGGCGAAATGAAACCGTTTTCTCCGGTCGCCAGAACAAATCGTTTCGACATGAAGCCGCCGCGGATCTCGCCCAGCATCTGCATCTGCCGTCCGGTCGACCTGTCGACCAGCACGACGCGGTTGTTCAGGCTGACCTTGACGTAGGGTTCCGGCACATCGGTCGAGACCCGCGCCTTGAGGTCGTGGATCATCAGGCCCTCGGGCTGGGGGCCCTGCTTGCGCCGGGCTTCCTCTGCCCGCATCCGCGAGAAGCCGCCATTGCTGATCTGATCGGCAAGTTTGCGGATCGTGCCCGCATTCTCGTTCAGAAGCCGCTTGGCCTTGACGTCTTCCGGACGCGGGCCATCTCGCTTCGAGAATATGTCCATAACCTGTATTCCTCCCGTATCTTATGTTAGCAGAATGCCGTGCCGGTTGCCAAACTCTTAACGCCCGTGGCGCGGGGCCGGGCCAGGTCCGATAGTGCGGCTCAGAGGCCCGGAAAACAGGCGGCAGGGCCGAAACCCTTGCGTCCTGTCAAGCACTTGGCAACCCGGGTTGCGCGAAAGGGGCCGGATGACCGGCCCCCGCGCATGTTCAGAAAGTGAGCAACGTTTTGCCCATCGATCCGGTCGGGGCCTTCGGCGCCGAGAACCCTTGGGCCCTGCCCCGGTCGGCGCCGCGCCCGGGGCCCGGCCGAATGGCGATCAAAGCGCCTGCCGGCCCATCTCGGCGGCGATGAAATCCGCCTGGCGGATCGCCAGCGCCACGATGGTCAGCGTCGGGTTTTCCGCCGCGCCCGAGGTGAACTGGCTGCCGTCCGAGACGAAGAGGTTGGCGATGTCATGGCTCTGGCCATGGGCGTTCACCACTCCGTCGCGCGGCTTTTCCGACATCCGGTTGGTGCCCAGGTTGTGGGTCGAGGGATAGGGCGGCGTCGGGAAGACCCGGGTGGCGCCCACCGCCTCGTAGATCGCGATGCCCTGCTGGTAGGCATGGGCGCGCATGGCGACGTCATTGGGGTGATCGTCGAAATGCACGTTGGCCACCGGCAGCCCGTGCTGGTCCGTGACATCGGAATTGAGCGTGATGCGGTTGGTCTCCTGCGGCATGTCCTCGCCGACGATCCACATCCCGGCCATGTTCTCGTAGTGATCCAGCGCGGTGGTGAACTCCCGCCCCCAGGCGCCGGGATCGAGGAAGGCGGCCATGAAGGGCAGGCCCAGCGACAGGGTCTCGAGCTCGTACCCGCCGACAAAGCCGCGCGCGGGGTCGTGGCGCGCCTCGTCCTGGATAATGCCGGCCATGGTGGTGCCGCGCCACATCCGCACCGGCTGTTCAAAGGTGGCATAGACCGAGCCGGTGACATGGCGCATGTAGTTGCGCCCCACCTGCCCCGAGCTGTTGGCCAGCCCGTCGGGGAACATCGAGGACGCCGAATTCAGCAGCAGGCGCGGGCTTTCGATCGAATTGCCCGCGACACAGACGACGCGCGCCTTCTGTTCGTGCCGGGTGCCATCGGCATCGACATAGACCACGCCGGTGACCTTGCCCGCCTGGTTGTGCTCGATCCGCATGACGTGGCAGCGCTCGCGCACCTCGAGATTGCCGGTCGCCTCGCCGCGCGGAATGTCGGTATAGGCCGAGGACCACTTGGCGCCCCACTTGCAGCCCTGGAAACAGAAGCCGGTCTGCTGGCAGGCGAGCCGGTCGTCATTGTCGACCGCGTTGATCGCCATGCGCCCGGTATGGACCTCTTCATAGCCCAGCGCCTTGGCGCCCTTCTCGAAGACCTTGTAGTTGTTGCTGCCCGGAAGGCCCGGGCGGCCGCCGGTGCGGGTCACGCCCAGCTTGGTTTCGGCCTTGGTGTAATAGTCGTCCATCTCGCGCGGGTCGATCGGCCAGTCGATCAGGTTGGCGCCCTCGACATCGCCATAAGTGGTGCGCGGCTTCCATTCATGGTCCTGAAAGCGCAGCGAGGCCCCGGCCCAATGGGTGGTGGTGCCGCCCACCGCCTTGACGATCCAGGCCGGCAGGCCCGAGAAGTCCCTGGCCACCCGCCAGTCGCCGGAAGTCGAACGCGCATCGGTCCAGGCCAGCTGGCCGAAGCTGTCCCATTCGTCGTTGATGTAATCCTCGGGCAGATAGCGCCCGCCGGCCTCCAGCGCGACGACCGAAATGCCCTTCTGGGCCAGTTCGTTGGCCAGCACGCCGCCGCCGGCGCCGGTTCCGATGATGACGACGACGCTGTCGTCGTTCAGGTCAAATGGTGCAGTCATTGCTCCTGCCTCCCCTCAAAGCCAGTTGATGTCGTCGAAACCGCGGTCGATGTAGCCACCCTGGGAAAAGCTCTCGCCCTCGTAGCCGAAGATCGGCCAGACGGCCTTCTGGTTGTAGAGCCCGGTCACCAGCCCGCCGCGGATCTGCTGGAAAAAGGCGGTGTCCTCGAGGCTGCGCAACAGGTCGACGCGGTCGCGTTCCCAGCCGATCAGGGTATAGGCGGCATAGCCGATGCCGCGCGCGGCCTCGTTCAGCGCGGCGATGCCCTCTTCGATGCCGGGGGCGGCTTCGGCGCTGTCATAGCCCTTGACCGCCAGCGCATAGAACTGGTCGCCGACCTGGTCGTGCGGATAGATGTCGCGGGCCATCTGGATCAGGGTGGCCATGGTCTCGGGCTTGAGGTGTTCGACCTCGATGGCCCAGTTGGCGGCCTCGGCCTTGCCCGCGACGTAACCGGCGCCGATGACGAAACTGGCGCCGAACAGCGCGCTCTGGGACAGAAGCTGGCGGCGGGTCATGCCGTGCTTGCGAAGGGACATGTCTTTCCTCCTTGGTGGGGTTGGCCTAGCGGTAGCGTCCGGCCCGTTGCAGGACCTCGATCTCGTAGCCGTCGGGGTCCTGGACGAAGAAGAAGCGGGCGAGGGTTTCGCCGCCGGGCGCGAAATCCACCAGCTTGCGGGGCTTGAGGCCGGCGGCCTCGAAACGGGCGTGCTCGGCATCGACATCGCCCACGCAAAAGGCCAGGTGGCCATAGCCGTCGCCCAGGTCGTAGGGCTCGGTCCGGTCCTTGTTGATGGTCAGTTCAAGCTCGAAGGCGGCTTCGTCGTTGGACAGGTACACCAGCGTGAAACTGTCGAAATCGAACCGGTCGGCGACGGTCAGGCCAAAGGCCTGGCGGTAGAAGTCGATGGAACGTTTCTCGTCCAGCACGCGGATCATGGAATGAAGGGCTTTTGCCATTGCGGTCCTCTGCGGTGAATGTGGAGAGGGCCCCGCGGCGCGGCCGGAAGGATGCCGGCCGCGGGGCGAGACGCGCGGACGCGCCTCGGGGAGCCGGGCGGAGGATCAGGGTACGATCACGCCCCGCCCGGTAAACTTGCGATCCTTGAAATCGGTGATCGCCTGGTTGATGTTGGCCAGCTTGTACTCGGTCTGGTGCATCCTGACCTTGCCGTCGGCGTTCATCTCCATCAGCTCGACCAGTTCGACGAAATCGCCCACGAGGCTGCCGCCGATGGTGATCTCGTTGGCGACCAGTTCCAGCGTCGGCACCCTCACCTCGCCGCCATAGCCCACCATGATCAGCTGGCCACCCTGGCGCAGCAGCTTCCAGCAGATGTTCTCGGTGCCGTGCTCGCCGACGAAATCGATCGCCACATGCGCGCCGCCACCGGTCAGATCCTTGACCTCCTCGATCAGGTTCGGCCCGCCGTCGAGCACGATGTCCGCGCCGAGTTCCTTCGCCAGCGCCTGGGCCGCGGGTTCGCGGTCGACCGCGATCACCCGCGCGCCACAGGTGTGTTTCAGCACCTGAAGCGCGATATGGCCCAGCCCGCCGATGCCCAGCAGCAGCACGTAACCGCCGGGGTTGAGCAGTTTCGCGGCCTTCTTGGCGGCGCGATAGGCGGTGATGCCGGCATCGGCCATCGGCGCCACGCTGAGCGGCGTGATGCCGGTGTTCAGCTTGATGATCGAGCGTTCGTTGGTCTTGAAATACTCGGCAAAGCCGCCATCGAGGCCGAGGCCCGGGAACTTGCCGTGATCGCAGTACATGTCATGGCCGTAGCGGCAGCTCAGGCAGATGCCGCAGGCGTTGAACGGGTGACAGATCACCGCGTCGCCGGGTTTGACCGAGGTGACATTGCTGCCCACGTCCTCGACCCAGCCGGCATTCTCGTGGCCCATGACATAGGGCAGCAGGTTGCCCTCGGTGTCCATGATGTCCTTCCAGACACCTTCGATGATATGCAGGTCGGTGCGGCACAGGCCCGCCGCACCGACCTTGACGATCACCTCGTCGGGGGCCGCGATCGTGGGAGGAGCCACGTCTTCGATCTTCAGCTCCACGTTCATTGCGGGATCGTATTCGTACAGTCTCGCTGCTTTCATGATCTTGTTCCTTTGGGTGGTGTCGGACCGCCCCGCCAGGGCGGCCCGAGGGGAAAGACAGCCCGGTCAGGCCCGGCCCAGAAGCTCGGATCCGCCGCCGCGGGCGGGGCCTTCGGTGGGATCGGCCTCGCCTTCCTCGAGATCGCCGACCAGGGTCTCGGTGGTCAGGATCAGCGTCGCCACGGAGGCCGCATTGACCAGCGCGCTGGCGGGCACCCTTGCGGGATCGACGATGCCGGCCTCGAACATGTTGCCGAAGACCCCGTTGGCGGCGTCATAGCCATGGCCGGCAGGCCCTTCGGTCACCGCCTGGGCCACCGCGGCCACGTCGGCACCGGCATTGCGGGCGATGCGGCGCAGCGGCTCGGTCAGGATCGAGCGGACCAGCTGGATGCCCTTGGCCACGTCCCCCAGCGCGTCGAGCGTGTCGAGACTGTCGGCGACCTGGGCCAGCGCCGTGCCGCCGCCGGCGACCACGCCATCCTCGGCTGCCGCCTGCACCGCGCAGAGCGCATCCTCGATCAGCTGGATGGTGCGCTTCTGTTCGACCGGCGTGAAGCCGCCGGCATAGATGATCGCGCTGCCGCCGGTCAGTTTCGACAGCCGCTCGCGCAGCTTGTCCTTGTCGATGTTCGGCGGGGCCACGTCATGCTGGCGCTGGACCTGGTTGCGCCTTGCGGTGATCGCCTCCGGGTCGCCCTCGCCGCGCAGCACCGAGGTGCCCGAGGCATGGCTGCGCACCACTTCGGCGCCGCCCAGCTGGGCCAGGGTGACATCCTCGATCTTCTTGCCGAGGTCTCGGGCCAGGACCTCGCCGCCGGTCAGGATCGCGAGATCGTCCATCATCGCGGTGCGCCAGTTGCCGTATTCCGGCGGGTGCACGATCAGGTATTTGCCCGCGCCGCCCTTGTCGAGCAGCTTGACCACCACCTCCGGCGCGATCTCTTCGGCCACGATCACCAGCGGGCGCTTCTCGCCCTCGGCCAGCGCCAGCGCGGTGTCCAGCACCTCGGGCTTGAGGATCTTCTGGTCGGTCAGCAGGATCAGCGGATTGCGCAGCACCGCTTCCATGTTCTCGCGGTCGGTGACCATGTGATGCGAGATATAGCCGCGCTCGAAGGACATGCCCTCGACCACCTCCATGGTGGTTTCGATGGTGACGCCGAAATCGGCCGAGATCACCCCTTCGCGGCCGACCCGGCGAAAGGCCTCGGCGACCAGCGCGCCGAGCTTGGGATCGGTCGAGGAGACCCGCGCCACCGCTTCGAGGTACTCGGGGTGGTCGTCGCAATCGAGAGAGGAGGCGTCGATCGCGTCGACCACCCGCGCCACCGCAAGGTCGATGCCCTTGCAGAGGTCCACCGGCTTGGCGCCGTTGTCGGTCAGGTCCACGCCGCGCTGGATCAGCGCATTGGCGAGCACGATGGCGGTGGTGGTGCCGTCGCCGGCCACGTCGTTGGTCTGCATCGAGACCTCGCGCACAACCTGGGCGCCCATGTTCTCGAAGCGGTCGCGAAGCTCGATCTCGGACGCGATGGACACCCCGTCGCGGGTGACCATCGGCGTGCCCACCGGCCGGTCGACCATCGCGTTCATCCCCTTGGGCCCGAGTGTCGGCTCGACCGCCGCCGCAAGCCGCGCGACACCGCGCGCCAGGCAGTTGCGGGCCGTCTTGCCGTGTACCATGAGTTTAGCCATATCTTCCTCCTTCGGCCCGGTCGGAACCCCGGGCGTCCTCCCTAAAGTTTCTCGAATGTTGCGCGGCTCAGCCCCGCGCGGCGGCCTCCTTGCGAGGCGGCACGCGGCCGGCGATGAAGTCGATCAGGGTCGGTCCGTCCGGCCCGATCTCGACCTCCTTGTAGCGCGTCTTGGCAAGCCCCCGGCACAGCGCGCCGTTGAACTCCATGTTGATGCGCGTGCTGCGCAGGCGGGCCAGGTGCTCGGAAAGCTCCGCCGCTTCGATCGGCTGGCCTTCCCAGGTTGGAAAGGCCGGATCATCGTCGTCATGGGCCAGCCCGCGCACCTCCAGAAGCTCGAGGTAGCGCGGCTTCTGGCGCTTTTCCTCCTCGCCGTCGAAGTCGATGCCGATCAGCGTGGCCAGCGGCATCGAGACGATCTCGCGCGGGGTATGGCCCAGCGCCTGCAACCCCAGCAGCACGGTTTCCTGGCGCCGGTCATAGGCCTTGGCGAGGAATTTCTCGACCACGTCATCGAGCCGCGCACCATCGCAATGCTCGGCAAAGATGTCGTGATAGGCGCGGCCGCTGTTGACGCCGGCGTTGACCTCGTCGCCGAAGCAATGGTCGTGCAGTTGCACGTCGGCCGCGGTGACCCAGGGCAGCGCACTCACCTCCTGGCGGATCCCGAAGGCCATCAGGAAGGCGAAATTCGGCGAGCACCAGTAGGTGGGGAGTCGAAATTCGACTCGCACCTTTCTTTCATCCGTCACCTCGATGTGCTCGATGAAGCCCATGTCGGTGATGGGCTCATCAAGCTCCGGGTCTGTCACGGCATCGAGACAGCCCCGGACCTCGAGTTCCAGCTCGGCCTTTTGAATGGCATCGAGCATCGGATCACTCCGCCGCGATCTGGACGGGGGCGCTGGCCAGCTGGGCCTTCTTGGCTTCCACGTCGATGTTGTAGAGCTTGGCGATGTTCAGACCGAGGATCTTCTCCTTGATGTCCTCGGTCAGCTGCACGCCGCCGCGCTCGGCCGAGATGTCGTCGGGGATCTGGAATTCCCAGAACTTCTCGACCAGCCATTTCGGCGTCCAGATGGCATAGTCCGAGCCGAAGAGGATCTTGTCCTCGCCCACCCACCAGAGCAGTTCCGCCATGACTTCGGCGAAATAGCGCGGCCGCGCGTGGATGAAGGGCATGACGACCGACAGCCCGGCGTAGACATTGCTCTCCTGCGTCGCGATCCAGCAGAAATCGTCCAGCCGCGGCAGGCCGCAATGCTCAACGATCCAGTTCAGGTTCACGAAATCGGTGGCGGCATAATCGACGTCGCCGACCGCGAAGGCATCCTTCGACAGGGGCCGGATGGTCGGGCCCTTGTGGACGTGGATGTTCTTGATGCCCAGCTTCTCGCAGAGCTCGAAGCACTTGTAGGCCGCCGGATCGTTCAGCGCCCAGCCCTTGCTGTCGCCGTGCCATTCGGCGGTGTACATCTTGACGCCCTGGATGTCGTGGGTCTCCTTCATCCAGTGGATGTATTCCAGCGCCTTTTCGCCATCGCGCGGATCGAAGCTGCCGTTGACGATGAAGCGCTCGGGGTGGCGGCTGGCCATCTCGATGGTGCGCTCGAAGTTGCCGAAGCCGTTCTTGTAGAACTCGCCCAGCACGGTGGTCTGGATGATCGCCATGTCGTCGGGGCCGTCGATGAAGAGGTCGCGGTAGATGTCGTCCTCGGAATACTTCTCGAACTTCGACTTCTCCCAGAGCTCTTCCGGCGGGCTCAGGTTGGTGTGATAGGCATAGAAGCAATCGATGAACTGCTTGCCGTGCACGTTCTTCTGGTTCTCGGGGCTGCCGTCCCAGAAATGGGCATGGCCGTCCAGAATGAAGATCTCTTTCCCGTCCTTGGTGGTGTACATGATGTGCTCCCTTGGGCTTTTTTTAGGTTTGTGGCGCTCCGGGGCCGCGGGGATATCGGGCCCCGGAGCGTGTCAAGAGGCGGTCAGATGTATTCCATGACCTCGTTCATGTCGCCGAACAGGATCACGGTGTCGTCGTCGACCCGCACCATCCGGCCATAGTGGGTCGAGGTATTGACCTCGAAGGTCTCGGCGGTCATCTCGCGGCCGAGGTACTCGGTGATCTCGCTCATCTTGAAGATCAGCTTGCCCTCGCCGTCGATGCGGATGGTCGCCGGGTTGTAGGTGATCGTGACCTTGGGATCGTTCTCGTCCATGAACTCGGCGATGGCCCGCGCCTCGACGCTGTCATTCATGGTGACGCCGCACTGGTGCGAAACCTCGCGCGAGGTCATGTCGATGTCCTTCATCGACTTGAAGATGTTCTTGTTGGACGCATTGCGCGCAATTGTGGACATGTTTCGGGTTCCTTTTCAGAGAGTTACGACAGGCCCAGCTCGCCGACGATCCGGTCGAGACGCTCTTTCGAGACGGCTTTGACCTCCTCGAAGGACACCGGCTTGGAATGCGGCTGCGACCAGATCGGCTGCAGCGCGGCGGCGGCTTTCTCGGCCAGCGCCCCATGCTTGGCGATCCAGGACTTGAACAGCTTGCGGTTGTGCTCGGCGTGCTCCTCGTCGTGGGCCAGCAGGTAGATCAGGTCGACCGTATTGGCGAGATTGCGCTCGTAGTCGGCCTCGGCGGCAGAGATCACCGGCGGGGTGATGAAGTCGTTGTTGGCTGCCGCCGCCTGCATGAAGAAGCCCGAACGGATCAGCTCGCCCACCATCGGCTCGAACACGATGTTGATGGCGAAATACTGCTCGAGGTAGTCCTCGCAGCCCATGATCGTCTCGATCGCCTCGCGGCAGGGCTGCCAGATCGGGTCTTCCAGCCAGGTCTTCTTGCCCAGGGCGTCGTCCCAGCCGTCGATGTCCATGCCGATCTCGGCCAGGTAGAGCGTGATGTCCTGGGTCAGGCGCATCTTGTAGGACGAGTTGGTCAACGTGGCGTTGTTGATCATCTGGGTATAGCCATAGCGCTGCGCCTGCATGAGCGAGGTGCCAAGGCCGAACTCGGCGTGTTTCCACGCGCCCAGGTGCTTTTGCAGGATGGTCTGCCAGGCCTTGTCGAACACCCGGTGGGCGCCGGCCTTGCGGGCATTGGCGATCACCGCCTGCACCATGGTCTCGATCTTGGACTGGCGCTGGTAGTGGGTCCGCTCCCATTCCTGGTCGGGCGCGCGGAAGGCGTGCCAGTTCGACGACAGCGCCGCGGTGCTTTCCTTGCGATAGGCGCCGCCACCCTTGCCGCCCTCGAATTCGATGATCCAGTTCTGGATCAGGTAGCGTTCGGGATCGGGCTGGACGTCGACGGTGACGTCCTCGTAGTGGGTCGCCCGCTTGCCGCGCGGCTCGAAGTAGTTGTACTTGCGGCTTTTCGAGCCGGCGAATTCCGCGGCACCGGCGGCGCCGGACCCGACTGAGCTGGATGTTGCTACCATTGTAGCCTCCCTTTGGTTTTGGTTCACGTCACTAGCGTTCGGGCCGTTTTCAGTGGCCCGAAGAACCGGAAGTGGGGGTGAACTTGTCGAAGAAGATGCGATCGGTGTCGAAGTCGTGCATGAAGAGCACCGGGGTCAGCGCGTCGATCATCGGCGGCGGGCCGCAGGCATAGACATCGCCCTCGCCGTCGATGCCCAGCTCCTTGAGATGGCTGTCGACATATTCGTGCACGAAGCCGCGCGCGCCGGTCCAGCCGCCCGCCTCGTCCTCGTGGCTGAGCACCGGGATGAATTCGACATTCGGGTGCGCCTCGGTGATGGCGCCGATCTCGTCGAGCTTGAACAGGTCGCTCTGCGAGCGCGCGCCGTAGTAGAAATAGACCGGCCGGTCCTCGCCGCTGGCAATGTGGTCGTTGAGGATCGACCAGACCGGCGACATGCCCGATCCGGCCCCGACCAGGATCACCGGTCCTTGTCGTTCTTCGCGTCGGAAGCACATTCCGTAGGGTCCTTCGACCCGCACTTCGGCTCCGGCCTTGATGCCGCCGTCGTCAAGCTCGTTGCTGAACCGTCCGTCGGGGTATTTCTTGATGATGAAGCCGAGTTTCTGGGTTTCGCTCGGCGGATTTGCCATGGAGAACGAGCGTGTAATCTCCTCCCCTTTTTCCGTTTTGACCGTGATGTCGACATATTGACCCGCCCAGAATTTCAAAGGCGCGTCCAACTCGATCTGGACACCGCGAATGTCATGGGTGAGTTTCTGGAAGTCGGTGATCTTGCCCGAGAACTGCTTGACCGGGATCGATTTCGACAGGATTTCCTCGTCGAAGTTCAGAAGCTCGATTTCCAGGTCGCTCAGCGCCAGCGACCGGCACATCAGGATGTGTCCGCCTTCCTTCTCCATGTCGCTCAGCGCGAAGGTCGAGTATTTTTCCATCTCGGTCTCGCCGTCGAGTTGCACGCATTTGCAGGCCGAGCACTGGCCCTCCTTGCAGCCGTGCGGCAGGGCGATGCCCTGGCGAAACGCGGCGTCGAGGATGTATTCGCCGTCTTCGACCTCGAATTCCACGCCGACCGGTTCCAACCGTACGTTGTATGTTTCCGTCATCTTTTCCTCCCATTCTGTGCCGCGCAGGTCCTGCGCGCCGGGGGACGGGGGCCGGTATCGGCCCCCGCTCGTGTTGCGATCAGTTGCAGGGATTGATGGTGAAGCCCGCCTTGTACTCGGCGATGTGCGCCTCGCGTGCTGCCGGATCCATGCCGCGCAGCATGTTCAGCGGCGAGCGCAGCGTATGGCCGCGGACGTGCTCGAGCTTCCACATGTCCTTGTTGTCGAACCGCAGGTGCGGCTGCGGCACCAGAGTCTCGCCGTCGTCGCGGACGAAGTTGAGGTCCTGGATGACATCCGCCAGATCCCAGCCGTCGTAGAGGGTTTCCCACTCGCGCTTGCCCGAGAACTTGCCCATCGCCGGGGTCGGCCGGCCCTGGTATTCGTCCGAGAAGGCCTCGACCGCGGTCCAGCGATCCAGCTCATGCGCGAAGGTGTGCAGCTGGCCGTCGATCTCGTCGACCACCATGTCCTCGCGGATGAGGCAGGGCACCAGGCACGACCAGCAGCGGTGCGGATAGACGTAACCGGTGTCCTGGTTCATGGTGATGACGGTCTCGCCCGGCTTCGACAGCTTGGCATGCCATTTCCAGAATTCGCCGAACTCGGCGTACCAGCCCGGATACTTGTGCTCGAACCACTCGAAGTCCTTCTCGGTCTGGGCTTCGATGCGCCAGAAGTTGACCGGCCAGCCGACGGTGAAGAACTGGGCGACCTTGTGGACGTAGTTCTTTTCGGTGATCCGCTTCCAGGCTTCCTGCACGTCGTCGTGGTGCACCTTCACGCCATACTTCTCGAGCGGCAGCATGTAGGTCCGGTAGTAGTCTTCAAAGATCCACCGGTGCCACATTTCCGCGTAGGATTCCTTTTCCTTGTCGCGGTTGGTGGTGCCGTATTCGATGAACGTCCCGATCGCGGCATCGACGATGGCGTGGTTCTGCCAGAAGGCATAACGCAGGTCGCGTTCCAGCAGCTGGTGGTTCTCCGGCTCCTTCAGCGCGGCCATCAGCAGCGAGTGGCCGTTGCCGATGTGGCGGCTTTCATCCGACTGCACCGACAGGAACACCGTGGGCAGCGCATAGTCGCCGTTGCGCGCCGCTTCCGAGGGCATGGCCACGAAAAGCGTGTTGGTGAAGGCGGTTTCGGCAACCACGGTCAGGTACATGCAGGCCGAGGTCATCACGTCGCCGGTGATGAAGCCTTCGCCGAACTGGCGGCCGATGGTGGTGGCATAGCACTTGCCGAAGGCTTCCTCGGTGATGTCGAAGCCCGCCGGGTCGATGTAGTTTTCCATGTACCACTTCTTCAGGTTCATCTGAATCGTGGAGTGGCGGAATTCGTCGACCATCTGCATGGTGAAGCCGGTGCGCAGGTCTTCGCCGGGAGAGATCCGGGCAACCATCGCCATGGCGCGTGCGGCCGAGATCTCGGGGAAGGGGATGATCGCCAGGAAGAGCTTCATCCATTCGATCCAACGCGGTTCCACGTTGCGGAACATGTCGCCGCGCAGCGCGGCGTCGAGCGCGCCGTAGACCCGGTTGTCCTTTTCCTCTTCCATCGGGAAGTAGGAGCGCAGGACCTGCTTCATCGGGTCGCGCGGGGCCTTGGTGATCTTGTAATCCGTGGGATAGGTGGCGGCTTCCTGAACGTAGGTCGGATTCCAGCCAAGATCGGAGATCTTCTTGGTGGCCTCCCCAACCGAGATACCACGTTGCGACGTGATCTTGTTAAGCGTCAAAGTCATGCCATGAGCCTCCTTACAGCTCTGTGGCCGGTTGCCCGGCCTGGTGGCGGCTTTTGCCGTTTGGTTTGAGCACCCGTCAGACGGGCGCCGGTGTCTCGGCAAAGGTTGTGAAGATCGACCTGGGCCCTGATCTGCCGGGCTTCGGGGTCGCACTCCCGATCCTTCGTTCTTTGAGCCGCTGTCTGGTGAGAGGCCCGCATCTTGTGCCTGTCTTCTGGCAAGGCCGGTTCCAGAATTCGGGCAAAGCGCCGCAGGGCAGGCGATTATTTTTCAAGCCGCTGACAAAGATGAATATTTTGTGCAGCTTTATTTTGCGCCGGGATTTCACGGCGCGTCGCGCCTTCGGCGGGGGCGGACAGATTGTCGCATATCGTTACACATGCGTCCGCCAGAGGTTAACGCTTCGTTACACCCGGTGAGACACTCGCGTTACACCTGACCGTTACGGTGCGGCTGGCCTGGGGCCGGATCACCGGCAAGCGGCTGATAAACAAGCGGATTTCTGCGCTGCAGCATGAGCGGCGGCGGCCAGGTCCGGGCGTCGGGAAAAGGGGAAAGGCGGCGCGGTCAGGCCCGCAGCCGGCGCTTGGCCGGGGCGGGAAAGCCGATCTCGCGGCGGTAGTTCGACACCACGCGGCGCGAGACCGCGATGCCCTCGGCCTGCAAGAGCGCGGTGAGGCGGCGGTCGGTGATCGGCCGGGCCGGGTCTTCCCCGGCCAGCAGCGCGCGGATGCGCGCCTGCACCTGCGGCTTGGACTGCACCGTGCGGGCCGAGGCCGCGCCGCCGAACAACCGGCGCGCGGCGACGATGCCGTTGGGCCCTTCGATCAGCAGCCCGTTGAGAACCCGGCTCACCGTGCTGAGGTGAAAGCCGGTCTCCTGCGCGATCTCCGACAGGGTCATCGGCGCCAGCGCCCGGTCGCCGTGGCGGAAATAGGCGCCCTGGCGCTCGACGATCTCGGCCACCACCTGTCGCAGCGCCGAGACCCGCATCTCCAGCGCCTGTTTCACCGCCCGCGCCCGGGCCAGCGCCTCGCTGGCCTCGGGGGTGCGGCCGGCGCGGGGCAGGTCGGCGATCTCGACATCGCGGTGCAGCGACGAGAGGAACTCGATCTCCCAGCCATCGCCCGCGGGCGTGATCCGCACATCCGGCTCGCGCATCAGCGTGGCATCGGTGGCAAAGGCGCTGCCCGGCTTCGGATCGAGCCGCCGGATCACGCCGAGCCCGGCCTGCACCTCGTCCGGATCCAGCCCCGTCGCCCGGACCAGCGCGGCAATACCGCCCTGCTCGAGCACCGGCAGATGGTGCAGCACCAGCGCCAGATCGGCGGTCAGCGCATCGCGGTCCTCCAGTTGCAACCGCAGACACTCCTGCAGGTCGCGGGCGAAAAGCCCCGCCGGATCGACCCGTTTCTGCACCACCTGCAAGGCGGTCTCGACCAGCGTTTCCGACAGGTCGAGCGCCTCGGCAATCTCGCCCGTGGCGCGGCCCAGCCAGCCCGAGGGCTCCAACTCGGCAATCAGCGCGGTGATGACCTTTTCCATCAGGCCGCCCTGCCCGATCAGCCCGGCCAGTTCGGCAAAGACATGCTCGTAAAGGCTGCCCGGCTGCGCCACGGCGGTCATTTCCAGCACATCGGTGGCGTTCAGCCCCCCCGGGCGACGCGGGCGCAGGATCAGCATCGGATTGTCCCGCGCCAGGTCCGCCAGGTGTTCGTCGAGCTCCGGCCCGGTCATCTGCAACAGGGTGACAACCTGGCCCAGGCGAAAGACCTGGCTGTGGCGGGGCTGCATCCGAAGCCCGGCGCTCATGCCCGCGCCCTCTGGGCTCCGGGGCGACAAAGCGCTGGCCTCATGGCCCCGAGGCGGGCTATCGTGGTCGAAAGAAACCCAAGGATTGCAGCAAGATGAGCGAGCATCCCCCGATCGGCGGCATTGTCCCGCTCGATGGCGCCCCGGCGGAACTGTCCTATCCCGGCCTGTCGCCGCAGCTTCTGGCGCGGGTCAAGCAGCTCTGGTCGGCGGCGGGGCTCGACCTTGACGCCGGCTGGCGGCAGGGCATTCGCAGCCTGCCCGGCTTTCGCGCCCTGCCCCGGATCGAGATCGCGAGCAACAGCACCGATGTGGACCTGGTGTTCCTGTTCGATCAGGCCGTGCTCTGGGTGCGCGCGCTGCACGCGGCTGCCGATGCCGGACGCCTGAGCGCGCCCGAGGGGCTGAGCCCGGCGCAATGGCACGGGCTGGCCGCACTCTCGGCGCGGCTGACCGAACAGCTTGCCGCGCTGCGGCTTCTGGCACTCACCGACCTGCCGATGCCGGCGATGCAGATCGCCCGGTCGGTCTCGGAAGATGTCGACATGGCGCTGGTGATCCTGATCCGCCGCAAGCTGGCCGAGCGCTTCGCCGCCTGCCGCACCGCCGAGGAAGCCAGCGATTTCTGGCGCCGCCACATTGCCGGCGGCCGCGCCTTTCGCAGCATTTCCGAAAGGCTCTATGCGGTGGGCATCGACCATTCCGCCGATACCGCCTATGCCAAGTGGCGCAAGTCGGTGCTGACCACGCTGGGGGCGGCGGTGCACAGCAATGCGCTGAACACCCGCCTGCCGCAGCGGCCCGAGGGCGAGGTCCTGCTGAATGGCGACAGCCTGCATTTCGCGACCTTCCGCATTCATGAACTTTGCGCCTTTGCGCAACTGGTCGAACCCGATCTGACCGGCGCGCTGGCCGCAGCACGCGGCGCCAGCCCGCTGGCCGCGCTCTCCGCGCCGCTGAACGCCATCCTGGTCAACCAGATCGAAAGCCTGTCATCGCGGCCCGCCACCCAAAGGCGGCAGGCCCGACAGAACTAGTGCTTGAGCGCCTCGGCCTTGCCGAGCCGGTTCTCGGCCACCCAGCGCGCGGCCAGCACCAGCGCGCCGGCGGCGAAATCCTTGCCGTGTTCGGCCACCATCTCCTCGGCAACCTTGGCGAGTTGCTGGAAGTAGCGGTCCTTGCTCTGTTCTTCGGTGGACAGGGCCTGTGTCATGGGTCTTCTCCCTAGGTTTGGTTACTTGAACATGTTTTTCGGGAAGGTGGCGATCGACAGCCCGCCATCCTCGCCCGCGATGGCCAGGTGCGCGCCATCGCCGGTCCAGGCCAGCGCGGTGACTGCCTGGCCGGTGCCTTCGCGCACCAGCATCTCGTCGGGGTGGCCGATCCGGCAGAGCATCACCAGGCCGGTGGCGTAGCTGACCGCGCAGAGATCGCGCTTGGGATGCACCGCCACCCGGTCGACCAGCGTGAGCCCGGGCTTGCCGGTCTCGATCGGCGCGCCTTCGTGGTCGCCGAAGGGCAGATCGGGCAAGGCCCAGCCCACCACGCGGAACGCGCCCGAGGCGACGATGGCCTCGGCCTGGGGGCTGAAGGCGGCGGTGAACACCGGGGCGGGAAAATCGACGATCCGGTCGGATTTCGCCGCCGGCACATCCACCAGCAGCAGCGCCTTGTCCCGGCACCCGGCGACCAGCCAGCGGTGGCAGGGCGACCAGGCCAGGTCCAGCACATCGCCGTCGCAGGCTATCGGGGCGCGGGGGGCAAGCTCGGCGGCAGGGACGATGCTCATCCACCCCGCCCCCCAGCAGGCCAGACGCGCGCCATCGGCGGAAACCGCGATCCGCGAGACCTCATGCGGCAAGGTGGTCTCGGCGATGGTTCCACCCTCCTCGCTCACCAGCGACAGATGATCGCCGCGCGCCACCACGATCTGTCTTGCGCGCGGCAGCGCTGCCAGCGCGGTGACGGCCCCGCTCTCGCCGGTATTCATCGCCAGCGTCTGGCCGCGGCCCGTGGCACGCCAGAGCGCGCCGGTCTCGGCATGGGCAAAGGCAAAGCCCTGCTCGCCCAGGGGACACGGCGGCACATCCGCCCGCGCCACCGGCGCATCGCTGATCACCGGCGGCGGCAGGGGTTTCGAGCGTGGGCGGATCGTCGAGCGGCCGGTATCGGCCTCGACCCGAACGCGGGAATCGGGGCTCTCGGCATCCTTGACCGAGACAAAGCCCAACCGGCCATCCTCGAGCATCAGGGCCAGCGAGGTGCCCTTGGCATTAAATTGCAGCGCGTTGATCGGGGTCTTGATCTCCCAGGTGCGGGCGATCAGATCGAACAGCGTCATCGCTTGTGGCGGCTTGTGGTGTGTCATTCAGCCTTGCTCCTTCATCGCGGCTTCCAGTTCCTCGTCCAAAGCCGAGAGACTCGCCTCCAGCCGGGTGATCGTTTCGGCGTTCTCGTCCAGCGCCGCCTCAATGCGCGCTTGCGCACCGTCAGGGGCGCTGTCGACGGTCCCGTCGCGTTCGTCCTTCAGGTCCAGCACCATCAGCCCGCTGGCCTTCTGGTTCAGCCGAAGCTGCTCGGTATTGGCCTGGGCAATCGACTGGATGATGGCCACCCGGTCGGTCAGGATGGCGTCGATCTTGCGTGATTGACCTGTCATCGCGGCCCCCTGTAAAGCGTGGTCGACGTCTGAAACGAAAGGCCACCGCGATGACCGATCCCGCCGATACCCGCTTTTTCCAGGCCCTCCTCGAGGCGTGCCAGCACGACCCCAAGGGCGATGCGGAGTTGCGTGAGGCCATTGCCCGCGCGCTGGAAACCGGCGATCCTCTGGACATGCGCGCGGCGCGCAAGGCTTTGGACGCGCAGGAGAATTCCATGAAGGACAGGATCCTGCGGCAGGTGCACCTGCGCATGGCGACCGACCTCTCGGCGATCTGGGATGCGCTGCCCGGCGCGCCGGGCAACCAGCGCCCGAACTGAGCCTGGTGCAGCCCAGCACCGCAGATCCTGCTTGTGATTGTCGCGCATCGGCGTCCCCTCCCGGTGGCCTGCTGACTTGACGTCGACGAAGCTAACCCCGCGGCGGGATGACGCAACGACTTCGACCGCGTGGCGCCGGATTTCCGCCCGCGCCGCGCCCGGTCGGTAAAAAGTGTAAATTTGCGTTACGTTTTGATCGGGCGAGTGTAACGGCCCGTTTCAGGGGCGATTTCGCTGCGGCGCAGAAGGTTGGCCTTGCCGCTTCAGAGCGCGAATCACCGGCTTGATCTCGGCGCGGATTTGGCGCTGATCTGGGGGGACCGCATGAGGGGGCCAAGACCGATGGACGAATTTCCCGCGCTTCTGAAGGACCGCGAGCTCAGCCTGCGGAGGCTGGCCGAGCGCGATCTGCCGGTCCTCGCCGGGCAGCTGAACGACCCCGGCGTCGCGCGCTGGCTGGCCGCGGTGACCCAGCCCTTCGATCCCGCGGAGCTGATGCGCCACGCCCAGCATCCGGGCGAGCATCTGCGGGTGATCGAGCAGTCCGGCAGGGTGATCGGCGGGCTCTGCATCGGCGCGGCGCTGTGGTACTGGCTGACGCCGGACTGCTGGGGACAGGGGCTGATGCAGCGCGCGCTGCGGTGCACCATCGCGGCACGTTTCGCCCGCCCCGCGCCGCCGATCCTCGCCACCTGTCACGAGGACAATGCCGCCTCGCGCGCCCTGCTGGCCCGGCTGGGCTTTGCGCCCTGCCCCACGGACCGGCGGATGTTCTTTCACGGCACTCAAAGCTCCGAGCCCTGCCGCGATTACCTGATGGCGCCCGAGCAATGGCACCTGCTGCACCCGCCGAGCTTGCCCGCGGGCTGTGCCACCCTGCGCCCCGCCGGGCAGAAGGACGCGCCCACTCTGGCCCATATGCTGCCCCGCGCCGGTGAAGAGCCCTGGCCCGAGGCCGACAGTCTGCCGGAGTTCATCGAGACCCATCGGTTTCGCGGCGGCGCGCAGGGGTTGTTCGTGATCGTCGACGACTGCCGCCGGACCTGCGGCATGGCGCTGATCGGCCCGGAGCTGGCCTTGCGCTTTCTCACCGAGCAGGACGCGGCACGGCACGGCGCCGCGGTAAGCGCCGCCCTGGCCCGGGGCGCTCAGTCCTTCAGGTGCGCATAGACCGTATTGCGCGAGACCCCCAGCCGCCGGGCGGTCAGCGCGGTATTGCACTGGCACTCGCGGAACATGCGGCGGATTTCCAGGCAGCGCTGGCGCCGGATCGGCGTCGGCTCGCATTTCGGGCAGGCCCGGGCGGCGCGCGTGCCGGTCGGAAAGATCTGGGCGATGTGGCTGTCGCGCATGACGCCCGCCGGGAAGGTGGCCACAAGCACCCGCAAGTGATGCTGAAGATCGGCAAGATTGTCGGGCCGGTCGATGGCCGACAGCACCTTCAGCGCCCGGGTCGAGAGCTTGTGCTCGGGCGAGAGGTCAGCCAGCATCGCCCGGGCGATCTTGGCGAAATCCGTGCGCGCCGCCAGCTCCGGCAGAGAGACCGCCAGCATCTTCATGCCGGCGCGCGCCACCAGCCGCCCGGCCCAGGGCCCGCCGCTCTCGGTCGCCAGCACGCACCAGGCGCGGTCCCGGCCGCCCTGGCGCAGATCGGCGCGCCACGCGCCCAGGTGCTGCGCCGCGGGGTCCGAAAGCGCCGCGACATTCTCGAGCACCAGCGTGCCGCCGCCGGAGGTGACCGCCGGGTGCAGGACCGCGCCGAGCGTCTCGGCCTCGGCCAGGCGGCGGCAGTCGATGGAGATCAGCGGCGCGCCCGGCTGCACCTGGCCATGCACGGCCTCGGCAAAGGCGGTCTTGCCGCTGCCCGGCGCGCCGCGGATGCAGATCGGCTGGCCCAGCGCCGCGGCCTTGCCGGCCACCCGCAGGGCGTCGCGCACCATCTCGTCGTCCCAGATCAGCCGCCGCGGCAGCGGCGCGGCCACCCGGGCCGGCGCACCGGGGGCACATAGGGGCGCCGCCGCGCGCTCGGGCGGGGCCGCGGGGTGCAGGCGGGCAAAGAACCCGGCGTTCATCCATTCCGAAAGCCGCAGCGTCTCGCCCTGCGCCAGCCGGCGCACTTGCGGGTGAAACCCGCCGCGAAAGAGGTCGTCGAAGTGCCGCGCCGTGGCGAAGCCCGCGCCCGAGAGCAGGCGCGCCGAGGCCCGGTTCGCCCCGGTGATCCGCCCTTCGGGGTCGAGCGCGATCATGCCGACGCTCTGGGTCGGCAGGTACTCGGCGCGGGGGTGGAACTGCAGGAGGATCTCGCCGCGATGGGCCTCGACGAACAGCCGGTTCTCGATATTGGTGGCGGCAAGATTGACCAGCGCGGCGGTATGCACCTGCCGCTCGGACACCTCGGAGGAGGCATCGAGCAGCCCGGCAATCGAGCCGTCCGAGGCAAAGATCGGCGCCGAGACGCAGGAGACCGCGGCATGGCAGGCAAAGAAATGCTCGGGCCCGGTCACGATGCTGGTGCGCCCACGATGCAGCGCCAGCCCCAGCGCATTGGTGCCGCGCAGATCCTCGCGCCAGACAGAACCGGGCCGGACCGAGCGCGCGCAGGCGCTGGCGGTGAATTCGCTGTCCATGATCGCGTCGAGCACGACGCCAGTCTCATCGGCGAAGGCGCACATGAAATTGGTGCCGGCGATCTGCGAGCTGAGCAGTTCCAGCTCGGGCCGCACGATCCGCAGCAGTTGCGCGCGGCCCTGGCGCCGGGTGGTCAGCTCATGGTGCGAGACCACCGCATCCTCGGGCGCGGCGCGCGGGTCCAGCCCGCTCTTGCGGCAGCGGTCCCAGCTTTGCGCGATCTCCTCGGGCATGGCCGCCTTGGCAAAACAGCCGCCGGATTCAAGCGCGCGGCGCGCCTTCGATAAGGTCATCCCGGTGGTCATGCGCCCGATCCCCTTGCGGTATCGGATCAGTTTTTGAGCAACCGGGCGGAAAATCAACCGTTGTGTTCAGGGATTGAACAGCGAAAGGGGCGGGCCGGACCGCAAGGGCCCGGCCCGAAAGGCCTAGAACGGGCTGTCGGGATAGTAGAACTCGGCCGCGTTCTCGGGGGTGATCAGCACCGAGCCGATGGTGAAGGTGCCCGAGACCGGCGCGGTCGAGACCATGCCCACCGCCGTCAGCTCGATCGCGGTGGCGATCATCGAGGGCGGATAGGTCACGTCGGCGGGAATCATCGTGTCGCCGTCCATCACCCGCTTGACCATCTCCTTCATGCCGGCGCCGCCCAGCACGAATTGCACGTCATCGCGGCCCGCCGCGTCGATGGCGGCCAGCACGCCCACCGCCATGTCATCGTCCGAGGCCCAGACCGCGTCGATCTGCGGATGCTTGGACAGGAAGTCCTGCATCACGTTGAAGCTGTCGTCGCGGTTCCAGTTGCCGTGCTCCATGCCGATGATCTCGATGCCCGAGCCTTCGATCGCGGCCTGGAAGCCTTCGACCCGCTCGTTGTCGATGGTGGTGGGAATGCCGCGCAGCACGACGATCTTGCCGCCGTCGGGCATCTTCGAGACCATGTAGTCGCCCGAGACCCTGCCGAAGCCGGGGTTGTCGCCGGCGACATAGAGATCCTCGATGCCCTCGACCGCGAGGCCCCGGTCGACCACCGTCACCCAGGCGCCGCCTTGCGCCACCGCCTGCACCGGCGAGGTCAGCGGCTCGCTCTCGAAGGGCAGCACCACCAGCGCGTCGATGTTGCGGGTCGCCACCATGTCCTCGATGTCGTTGACCTGCTTGCCGGGGTCCGAGGCGGTGGACAGCACGAAATCAAGCTGCGGATAGACCTCTTCCAGCCGCTTGACCGCCTGTTGCGCGTGAAAGTTCATGCCGCCGGCCCAGCCATGGGTGGCGGCGGGGATCGAGACGCCGATCACCTTGGTGTCCTGCGCCATGGCGACCCCGGCCGAAAGCGCGGCGGCGGCCAGGCCGGTTGCGAAAGTCTTGAGATAGGTCATGGGGTTCCTCCCTTGGGATGGCCGGGCGTTCAGCCCTTTGCCTTTGCTTCGCGCTGCAGAATGACAGCGAGAATGATGATGACCCCCTGGATCGCGCCGTTCAGGTAGGGCGAGACCAGGTCGGTCAGGTTGAGAATGTTGTCGATCAGCGACAGGATCAGCACGCCGATCACCGTGCCCCAGACCCGGCCGAAGCCGCCCTTGAGCACCGTGCCGCCGATGATGACGGCGGCAATCGCCTCCAGCTCCCAGAGCACGCCGGTCGAGGCCGAGGCCGAGCCCAGCCGCGGCACGTACATGATGGTGGCCACACCCACCAGCACGCCGAGCATCGCGTAGGTGGCAAGCCGGGTGCGGCCCACGTTGACGTTGGAGTAATGCGCGACATGTTCGCTCGACCCGGTGGCGGCGCAGTGGCGGCCGAAACGCGCGCGGCTCATGATCACCTCGCCGATGACGACCACCAGCGCAAAGACGATGATCGGCCAGGAGATGCCGAGGATGCCGTCGAAATAGACCGGGCGGTAGAAAGTTCTGAGCCCGAAATCCAGGGATAGCGTGCCGCCGTCGGCCAGCCAGGTGACGAGGCTGCGATAGATGCCCATGGTGCCCAGCGTCACGATGAAGGCCTCGATGCCCAGGGTGGTGATCAGAAAGCCGTTGAGCAGCCCGGCCAGCAGCCCGGCCACCAGCGCCACCGCCATACCCAGCAGGATGATCGGCACGCCCACGCCCAGCGTCGGCAGCGCCGCGTTCATCACCAGGATCATCAGCCCGGCAATGAAGGCCGCCATGGATCCGACCGAAAGGTCGAGCCCCCCCGCGGTGATGACGAAGGTCATGCCGACGGCAATGATGCCGATGAAGGCCGAGCGCGCCAGCACGTTGGTGATATTGCCCGCGCCGAGGAAGTTGGGGTTCAGGAACGCCCCGATGGCGATCAGCACCAGCAGGGCGATGATCGGGCCCAGCACGCTCATCGACGGCAGGCGGCGGCGCCTTTGCGGGGTATTGACGGTTTCGCTGGTCATTCAGGCGGCCCTCTCGCTGGGATCGGCGCCGACGCCCATGGCGTGGCGCACGATGGCCTCTTCGGTGATCGCCTCGCCTGCGACCTCGCCCGCGATCCGGCCCTGGCGCATCACCAGGACACGGGTCGCAAGGCCGATGATCTCCTGCATCTCGGAGGAGATGACGATGATCCCGTGCCCCGAGGCGGCAAGCTGGCTGAGAAAGGCATAGATCTGTTGCTTGGTGCCGATGTCGATGCCGCGCGTCGGCTCGTCGACGATCAGGATTTCCGGATCGGACTGCATGACCTTGGCCAAGAGCAGCTTCTGCTGGTTGCCGCCCGAAAGATTGCCGACCCGCACATCGCGCCGCCCGGCGCGGATGTCGAAATCGCCGATCGCCCGGCTCAGCGCCGCCTCCTCGGCCTGCCGGTCGATCAGCACGCCGCCGAACTTGCGCAGCGCCTGCAGCGTCAGGTTCTCGCGCATCCCCTTGTCCAGCAAAAGGCCGCGCAGCTTGCGATCCTCGGTCAGGTAGCACAGCCGATGGCGCAGCGCATCCGAGGGGCGGCGGATCTGCACCCGCTCACCGCCGATCTCGATGCGCGCGGCACTGGCGGGGCGCAGCCCGCACAGCCCCTCCATCGCCTCGGTCCGGCCCGATCCGACCAGCCCGGCAATGCCGAGGATCTCGCCCTGGCGCAGATCGAAGCTCAGGCTCCGGGCATGGCCCGGCACATCCAGCCCCTCGACCCGCAGCATCACCGGCGCATCGGCAGAAACCTTTGCCTTGGCGGGATAGAGGTCCGAGACATCGCGCCCGACCATGGCGGTGGCCATCTGGTCCTCGCTCATCTCGGCGACCTGCCCGGTATGCACCACCGCCCCGTCGCGCATCACGCTCACCCGGTCGGCGATTTGCTTGACCTCGCCCAGCTTGTGCGAGGTGAAGACGATGGCCGTGCCACTGGCGCGCAGCGCCTCGACCTGCTCGAACAGCACCGCGGCCTCGGCATTGGTCAGCACCGCGGTCGGCTCGTCCATGATCAGCACGCGGGCATTGCGGCCCAGCGCCTTGGCGATCTCGACCATCTGCTTGTCGGAGTTCGACAGTTCCGAGACCGGCGTATCCGGGTCCACCCGGCATTTCACCCGCGCCAGATACTCGCGCGAACGCCGCCGCATCTCGGGTTTGTCGAGCAAAAGGCCGCGGCGCAATTCGCGGCCCAGAAAGATGTTCTGCTCGACCGTCAGTTGCTCGGCCAGGTTGAATTCCTGGTGGATCAGCACGATGCCCGCCGCCTCGCCCTCGTGCAGCGAGGCAAAGGTCACCGCCCTGCCCTCCAGCAGGATGCGCCCGGAGGTCACCGGCTGATAGCCCGCGAGGCATTTCATCGCCGTCGACTTGCCCGCCCCGTTCTCGCCGATCAGCGCCAGCACTTCGCCCGCGCGGATATCGAGATCGACGCCGTGCAGCACCTCGACCGGGCCGAAGCTCTTGTGCACGTCGCGCAACGACAGGACGGGCGTGTCGCTCACAGCGTCACCCAGGCGGCGTTTTGGGCCGAGGATTCCACGCAGGCGCGGATGAACCCCATGCCGTCAAGCCCGGCAGAGATCCCCGGCAGCAGGCCCAGCGCGGTGTCAGGGTCCGCGCCGCCCTGCACCGCGCGGATGGCGTCGGCGGCAGCGCTGTAGATGGTGGCAAAGCCTTCGAGATAGCCCTCGGGATGGCCCGGCGGAATGCGGCTGACCGCATTGGCGGCGTCCGAGGCCCCGGCCCCCATGCGGGTGATCCGGCGGGTGGCCTCGCCATGCGGCGTGAACCACAATTCGTTGGGGTTTTCCTGCGCCCAGTCGAGCCCGCCCCTGGCGCCGTAGACCCGCAGCCGCAGCCCGTTCTCGTTGCCCGGGGCCACCTGCGAACACCACAGCATCCCGCGCGCCCCGCCATCGAAGCGCAGGATCACATGGGCATTGTCGTCCAACCTGCGCCCCGCGCCGAAACTCTGCAGATCGGCGGCCAGTTCGGCGCCCTTCAGCCCGGTGACGAAACAGGCGAGGTTATAGGCATGGGTGCCGATATCGCCCACCGCGCCGCCTGCGCCCGAGCGCGCCGGATCGGTGCGCCATTCGGCCTGTTTCACGCCCTCGGTCTCGACCGGATCGGTCAGCCAGTCCTGCGGGTATTCCGCCTGCACCACGCGGATCTGCCCCAGATCGCCGTTCTCCACCATCTGCCGCGCTTGCCGGACCAGCGGATAGCCGGTGTAGTTATGGGTCAGGATGAAGAGCGCCTTGCTGTCGGCGACGGCCTTTTTCATCGCCTCCGCATCCTCCTGCGTGGCGGTCAGCGGCTTGTCGCAGATCACGTGGATGCCGCGGTCGAGGAAGGCCTTGGCCGCGGGGAAATGCACATGGTTCGGGGTCACGATGCTGACCGCCTCGATACCGTCGTCGCGGGCGGCTTCCGTCTCGGCCATCTCCTCGAAGCTGCCATAGGCGCGGTCGGCCGCCAGCCCCAGTGCCTTGCCGCTGGCGGCGGCCTTTTCCGGCGTGGAACTCAAGGCCCCGGCCACCAGTTCGAAACGGTCGTCGATGCGGCTGGCGATGCGATGCACTCCGCCGATGAAGGCGTCATTGCCGCCGCCGACCATGCCCAGTCTGATGCGTGTCATTGGTCGATCCCCAGAAGTTTGCGGTTGGTGGCCTCGTCACTGCCGCCGGCGAAATCGTCAAAGGCCTGCTCGGTGACGCGGATGATATGGTCCTTAACGAATTGCGCGCCTTCGCGCGCCCCGTCCTCGGGGTGTTTCAGGCAGCATTCCCATTCCACCACGGCCCAGCCGTCGAAATCATTGGCGGCCATCTTGGCAAAGATCGCGCTGAAATCGACCTGGCCGTCGCCCAGGCTGCGGAAGCGCCCGGCGCGGTTCACCCAAGGCTGAAAGCCGCCGTAGACGCCCTTGCGCCCGGTCGGATTGAACTCGGCATCCTTGACGTGGAACATCTTGATCCGCTCGGCGTAGATGTCGATATTGTCAAGGTAATCAAGGCATTGCAGCACGTAGTGGCTGGGATCGTAAAGCATGTTGCAGCGCGCGTGCCCGTCCAGCCGGTCGAGGAACATCTCGAAGGTGTCGCCGTCGTGCAGATCCTCCATCGGGTGGATCTCGTAGCAGACATCGACGCCGCAATCCTCGGCATGGTCGAGGATCGGCCGCCAGCGCCGGGCCAACTCGTCAAACGCCGTCTCGACCATGCCTTCGGGGCGCTGGGGAAAGGGGTACATGAAGGGCCAGCAGAGCCCGCCCGAAAACGTCACATGCTGGCCGATGCCGAGGTTCTTCGACGCGGTCAGGGCTTTCCTGACCTGGCCGATGGCCCAGTCCGTGCGCTCTTTCGGCTTGCCCTGCACCTCGGGCGCGGCAAAGCCGTCGACCCAGGCGTCATAGGCCGGATGCACCGCCACCAGCTGGCCGATGATATGGGTCGAGAGGTCGGTGACCTCGATGCCATTGTCGCGCGCCTGGCCGGTCCAGTCGTCGCAATAGGCCTGTGACGTCGCCAGCTTGTCGAGATCGACCAGCCGCGCGTCCCAGACCGGCACCTGCACGCCCTTGTAGCCGCAATCGGCGGCCCAGCGCGTGATGCCGTCCCACGAGTTGAAAGGGGCGTCGTCGCCCGCGAATTGCGCGAGAAACAGCCCCGGTCCCTTGATCGTCTTCATTGCCTTGCCTCCCTGTCAAACGTAGCGATTGACAATGTTTTCCAGAATTTCCTGCCGCCCGGAGCGCGGCTCCGGCACGACCTCGCCGGCCTCGACCGGGGCCGCCACCGTCGCCAGGTCTGCGCGCAGCATGGCCTGCGCCGCCTCGCTGTCCCAGCCGGCGTAGCGTTCGCGCCGCGGCGCCTCGAGCGCGTCGTCCTCCAGCATCCGCGCCGCCGCCTTCAGCCCCCGGGCGCAGACATCCATCGCCCCGGCATGGGCCGCCACCAGGTCCGCCGGATCGAGCGATTGCCGCCGCAGCTTGGCGTCGAAATTGGTGCCGCCCTTGTCGAAACCGCCCGCCTTGAGGATCTCGTAATAGGCCAGCGCAACTTCCGGCACGTTGTTGGGAAACTGGTCGGTGTCCCAGCCCGACTGGTAATCGTTGCGGTTCATGTCGATCGAGCCCAGCACCCCCAACTCCCGCGCCAGCGCCAGTTCATGCTCGAAACTGTGCCCGGCGAGGATTGCATGGCCCTGCTCGATATTGACCTTGACCTCCTTTTCCAGCCCGAAGCGCTGGAGGAAGCCAAAGACCGTGGCGACATCGTAATCGTACTGGTGCTTGGTCGGCTCCTGCGGCTTCGGCTCGATCAGGATCTGCCCATCGAAGCCGATCTTGTGCTTGTAGTCCACCACCATCGACAGGAAGCGGCCCATATGCTCCATCTCGCGGCCCATGTCGGTGTTGAGCAGGGTCTCGTAGCCTTCGCGCCCGCCCCAGAGCACGTAGTTCTGGCCCTTCAGCCGATGGGTGGCGTCAAGGCAGCACTTCACCGTCGCGGCGGACCAGGCAAAGACCTCCGGGTCGGGATTGGTCGCCGCGCCGGACATGAAACGGCGATGGGAAAACAGGTTGGCGGTGCCCCAGAGCAGCTTGACCCTGGCGCTCTCCATCTTTTCCTCGAAGAGGTCGATCATGGCGTCGAAATTGGCTCGGCTCTCGGCAAAGGTCGCGCCTTCGGGGCGGATATCGGCGTCATGCCAGCAGAAGAAGGGCACGCCGAGCAGATCGAACAGCTCGAAGGCCACGTCGGCCTTCAGCCGCGCGCCCGCCATGTCGTCGGAAAACCACGGCCGGTCAAAGGTCTGGCCGCCAAAGGGATCGCCGCCGGGCCAGGCGAAGCTGTGCCAATAGGCCACCGCGAAGCGCAGGTGGTCCTCCAGCCGCTTGCCCATGACCACCTCGTCGGGGTCATAGTGGCGAAAGGCCAGGCCCTCGGCCTCGGGGTCGAAACGCAGCGGCGCAAGGTCGCCGAAAAAGTCACTCATGGTCGGGGTCTCCGGTCGGGGGCGAGTCCACCGTTTGCGGCAGGTTCTCGCGCAGATAGAGGGTCGGGACGACCGGCGGCGGCGGCGCAGGCTCGTGCCGGTCGGCAATCGCGCGCAGACAGTCGAGCGCGCCTTGAATCTCGTCTTCGGGGCGCTGGTCGATCACCACGTCGATCAGCCCGGTCTCCAGTGCTTCGCGGGAATGGGCCACCAGTTCGTGCAGCACCACGATGGGGCGCGGCGCGGGCCAGTCGCGCAAGACGCGCACCAGGCCGGCGTTGCCGGCGCCGGCGCTGTAGATCGCGGTGATCTCGGGGTCTTCGGCCAGGCGCGCGCGCAGCCGGGCTTCGACGATCTCGTGCAGGTCGCGGCCCTCGATCACCGGCGCCGCGGTCACGGCGCTTTCGGACGCGGCGAGGATCTGGCGCATCCCTGCCAGCCGCTCGGCATGGTCATGGGCGGTGCGCACGCCGACGATCGGCAGCACCCGGCCCGCGCGCCCGCCATGGGCCAGCAGCAAGAGCCGCCCGGCGGTGCGCCCGGCGACGGTATTGTCGATGCCGACATAGCCGTCGCGCTCGGCGCCCTGGACATCGGCCACCAGCGTCAGGACCGCGACACCCTGCGCCCGCAGCGCCGCAATGGCGTCGCAGACCCGCGCGTCATCAGTGCCGACCAGGGCGATGCCGTCGATCCTGTCCCCGGCCAGCCGCGTCAGGCAACGGGCCAGCGCGGTGGCGTCGAAGGCCTCGACGTTTTCCACCACGATATCGACCCGCGCCTTGGCCAGCCGCGCGCGGGCCTCGCCGAGGATGCTGCGCAGGCGCTGGAAGAAGCTGTTGGGCCCCTCGGGAATGACGAAGACGAAGCGATAGGTGCGTTTCTGCGCCAGGTTGGCGGCGGCGACATTGCGCACGTAGCCCAGTTCCTCGATGGCGGCGCGCACCCGGCGCATGGATTTCTCGGCCACGCCGCCGCGTTCGTTGATCACCCGATCCGCGGTGGCATAGCTGACACCCGCGCGCCGCGCGACATCGCTGAGGGTTGGCTGAAGCCGGTCCATCGATTCCTCCCGGCGCCAGCAGAGCAGGCAAAAAGATAGACGTCAATCATTGTTTGAGAGACGTCTATCTTTTTTCCGGTCAGCCCGCGGTGCGCGAGGCAATCCCGTCATCGAGGCCTGCGCCGCCGCAGCCTTCGGGACCGATGCAATCACCCCGCAGCCGAACGCTCGGGATGCCAAGGACGCTCGGCTTTCGGCCTTCGGGCGACCGCCCCGCAATGCCCGGGTGTCAGCGCCCCATCCAGCCGCCATCGACGACGAGGATCTCGCCATTGACATAGTCCGAGGCCGCGGAGGCCAGGAAGACCGCCGGTCCGGCGAAATCCTCGGGCTTGCCCCAGCGGCCCGCCGGGATACGCTCGAGGATGGCGCTCGAGCGGGCCGGGTCGTCCTGCAGCGCCTGGGTGTTGTCGGTCGCGACATAGCCCGGGGCGATGGCATTCACGTTCACCCCCTTGCCCGCCCACTCGTTGGCCAGCGCCTTGGTCAACTGGGCGATGCCGCCCTTCGACGCCGCATAGCCCGGCACGGTGATACCACCCTGGAAGCTCAGCAGCGAGGCGGTGAAGATGATCTTGCCCGAGCCGCGGGCGATCATGCCGCGCCCGATCTCGCGGCTGAGCAGGAACTGCGCCGAGAGGTTGACCTCGATCACCTCGTCCCACCACTCTTCGGGATGCTCGGCGGCGGGCTTGCGCCGGATGGTGCCGGCATTGTTGATCAGGATGTCGGGGGTCACCCTGTCGGCCTCGAGCTGCGCGGCGAAGGCCTTGACCGCCGCGCGGTCGGAAAAGTCGCATTGGTAGGCGGTGAAGGCCCGCCCCAGCGCCGTCACCGCCTGTTCCACCGCCGAGCCGGAGGGCTCCAGCGTGGCCGAGACGCCGACGATATCGGCCCCCGCCTGCGCCAGCGCCTCGGCCATGCCGCGGCCGATGCCACGCTTGCAGCCGGTGACCAGCGCCACCTTGCCGCTCAGATCGAAGGATTTCAGAACGTCCATGATTTCAGGCTCCCAGCTTGATAAGGCTCTTCAGCGCGGTGGGCGAGGCATCGAGCGACAAGAAGGCCTGCTGGATGTCGGACAGAGGGCTGACATCGGTGATCACCTTGTCGGCGGCAATCGCCCCTGCGGCCACCAGCGCGATCGCCCGGTCGTAATCCGCCGCCTCGTAGACCCGCGCGCCGATCAGCTGCAATTCGCGCCAGAAAAAGCGGAACATGTCAACCTGCGGCTTTTTGGCGTGGATCGCCACCATGACGATCCGGCCCCGCGTGGCGGCGACCTCGGTCATCGCGTCGACGCCGGGCTGGCTGCCCGAAACCTCGAAGACCACGTCGGCGCCCTTGCCGCCGGTGCGCCGGTCGATCTCGGCCCCGAGGTCGGCCTTGGCCGGGTTCACCGTGTCGAAGCCCATGTCGCGGGCGATGGCCAGCCGGGTCTCGTTGACCTCCGAGATCACCACCTTGCCGCCGGACTCGCGCGCGACCATGGCCACCAGCACGCCGATCGGCCCGCCGCCGATCACCACCACGTCCTCGCCTTCCTTGAGGCCGGACATGCGCACGTCGTGACAGGCCACCGCCACCGGCTCGATCAGCGCGGCATGGTCGAGGCGCATGTCGTCGGGCAGCGCGTGCAGGGTATGGGCCGGGACGGTCCAGACCTCCTGCATGGCGCCATCGGTGTCGAGGCCGAGAAATTTCAGGTTGTGGCAGATGTGGGTGTGGCCCGCGTCGCAGGCCGGGCAGGCGCCGCAATGATCCAGCGGGCGCACGACCACCTTCTGGCCTTCGGCAAAGCCGGTCACGCCCGCGCCGAGGGTTTCGACGGTGCCCGACATCTCGTGGCCGATGATGCGCTCGAAACCGACGCGGGCGTCCATGTTGCCGTGAAAGACATGCATGTCGGTGCCGCAGATGCCGCAATAGGCAATGCGCACGGCCACCTCGCCTTCGCCGGGCGTGGGGGTCGGTTTCTTTTCGACGGTAAAGCGCCGGTCGCCGCGGTAGTAGGCGGCGGTGATCTGGGTGTCGGTCATCTGGGGGTCTCTCCTGCTTGGGGCGGCGTTCGGGCGGCCCTGGGGTCAGGGCGCTGCCGAATCTTCAAATATGGTATGGCCAAAAATGAGGGTCAAAGTCAATATCCGGTGCGAAAGCTGGCAAAACGCTTGACTTCTTCATGTATGGATAGACCACGTACAGACTCACGGCCTGTCATTGGACTTGCGCCCAAGGCATGCCGAACCCGCCGTTCCGACTGGTCAGAGGTCGTCGAAAGTGTCCCGCACCTGCGCCCAGGCGGCGTTCAGGTGGTCGCGCAGCGCCTGTTCGGCGCGGTCGGGGTCGCGGTCGAGGATGGCGTCGACGATGGCGGCATGGGCCTCGTAGTTCTGCCGGTTGCGCGCGGGCAGGCGCGGCATCCGGCGCCAGCGGACGTCCAGCCAGTCGCAGAAGCCCTGGTGGATCGCCGGGAAGATCGGGTTGCCGGGGATCGAGTAGAGCACGCCGTGAAAGCGCTTGTCGGTCTCGTAGAATTCCAGCGAGTCGGCAATGCTGGCGTGGTTGTCCTCCAGCGCCTGCCGGAGCCTCGCGATATCGGCCTTGTCGGCGCCGGTCGCGGCCTGGCGCACCAGGCCGGCCTCGACGAAGATGCGGATGTCGAAGATCTGGCGGATGCCGCCCGCCTGGCCGGTCAGATGCCCGACCAACCCGCCCAGCACGCCCATCACCGTCTGCGCATCGGGTTTGCGCACGATGGGGCGGTGCCGCGGCCGCACCTCGAGCAGACCCTTGCCGCCGAGGATCTTGATCGCCTCGCGCGCGACCGGGCGGCTGACGCCCATGGTCTCGACGATGCTGCGCTCGGCCGGAAGCGATTGGCCGTCCTTCAACGCGCCCGAGAAGATCTGCGCCTCGATGGCGGCCACGACCCGGTTGACCGCGCTTTCGCGCGGCGCCGGAGGCGGATCGGAGGGGGCGGGTGTGTGGTCGCTCATGCCGGTTTATCCCATGCCGGTTTCGCCGGTTCAAGCGGGGCGCGTGGTCTTGCCAGCAAATTCACCGCCGCGTGCGACCGGCGACATGGACGCGGGCCGCACCTCCTTGGCTTGGCCAAAGTCGCCAATGGCGCCCCTGCCCCGGAGCGACACCGCGACCCGGGTTTTGCCCCTGCGCGCCTCAATACTGCATGTAGACCGTGCGTTTCTGCAGGAAGCCTTCGATGCCGTGGATGCCGTCCTCGCCGCCGAGGCCCGAGCGTTTGTGGCCATTGTGATAGCCCTGCACATAGCCCGAGATCCCCTTGTTGAGAAAGATCGTGCCGGTCTCCAACTCATGGATCGCGCGCATGTAGTTGCCGGCGTCGCGGGTCCAGAGATAGGCCGACAGCCCGTCAGGGCGGGCGTTGGCAATGCGCAAGGCCTCGTCCAGCCCACCGATGCGGACCACGGGCATGACCGGGCCGAAGATCTCCTCGGCCACGGCGGGGGTATCGGCCTGCGCGTCGAGCAGGATGGTCGGCTCGTACCAGTTGCCGCGCGCGAAAGCGCCGCTGCCGCGCTTGCCGCCCAGGGCCACCCGCGCGCCCGAGGCCACCGACTGCGCCACCAGGTTCTCGATCCGGTCGAGCGCGGCCTCGGTCGAGACCGGGCCCATGCCGGCGTCGGCCATCGGGTCGCCCAGTTTCACCTGCGCCGCGCGGGCCAGCAGTTTCTCGGTGAAGGCCCCGGCGATGCTGTCCTCGACCAGCACGGCCTCGTTGCAGATGCAGACCTGCCCGGCATTGGCATAGCGCGCGACCACCGCCGCCTCGACCGCGGCGTCGAGATCGGCGTCCTTCAGCACGATGAAGGGCGCGTTGCCGCCCAGTTCCAGCGAGAGCGCCGCGAGGTTCCGCGACGCCGCCGCGGCAATGGCCTGGCCCGCGCGGGTCGATCCGGTGACGCTGACCAGCCGGGTGGCGGGGTTCGAGACCAGCGCCGCGCCAAGCTCGGCCCCGCCGCCGGTGACACAGCCCACCACGCCCGCAGGCAGGCCCGCATCGCGCACCAGGCGGCAGAATTCGCTGCCGGTGACCGGCGTGGCCTCATGCGGCTTGAGCACCATGACGTTGCCGGTGACCAGCGCGGGGCCAAGCTTGCGGCCGATCAGCGCCAGCGGGTAGTTGTAGGCGCAGATGCCCAGCGTGGTGCCATAGGGCACGCGGTAGATGAAAAGCTGCTCGTTGGGCAGGTCCGAGGGCAGGATCTCGCCCTGGATGCGCCGCGCGGCCTCGGCGGCATAGGTCATGTAGCGGATGGTATCGTCGACCTCGGCCCCGGCCTCGGCCAGCGGCTTGCCCTGTTCCATCACCAGCAGCCGGGCGAAATGCGCCCGCTCGGCGCGCAGCGCGTCAGCGATGCGGTAGATGTAGTCGGCGCGCCGGACGGGTGGCAGCGCGGCCCAGTCGCGGCGGGCGGCTTCGGCGGCGTCGATGGCGCGGCGGGCCTCTTCCGGGCCGCATTCGGGCACCTCGGCCCAGACCTCGCCGGTGGCGGGGTTGCGCACCGCGCGGTACTCGCCGCTGGCGGCATCGATGAACTCATTGGCGATGAACGCCTGGTAACGGGTCGTCATGACGGTGTCCTTTGGTCAGTGGGGCGCGGCCGGGTGCGGCTGTCCGGCCCCGGCCATGTCGGCCAGCATCCGGTCCTTGTCGAAACCGGGATGGGCGTATTCGGAAACCGTTTCGCCCTGGTACAAGGTCAGCACCCGGTCGGCGAGCATGATGACCTCGTCGATCTCGTACGACAGGATCAGGATGCCGACGCCGCGCCCGGCGAGGTCTTCGATGATGCGGTAGATGTCGGCCTTGGCATGGACGTCGATGCCGCGCGTCGGCTCCAGCAGGATCAGCAGTTTCAGATCGGGATCGAGCCAGCGCGAGAAACAGATCTTCTGCTTGTTGCCGCCCGACAGGAAGCGGATTTCCTGCGCCGGGGACGAGGTCTTGGTCGAGGTGTCGCGGATCGCCTTGTCGACCACCTTGTCGATGCGGCGCCCGTCGATCAGCCCGGCGGTGACGGATTTTTCGAGGAACGGCAGCGCGATATTGTCGCGCACCGACAGCGGCGGCAGGATGCCGTTCTTGTCGCGGTTTTCGGTCACCAGGCCCATGCCCTCGGCCACCGCCCTGGCCGGACCGCGCCCGGGTTTGAGCGGCTGGCCGAGATAGGAAATCCGGCCCCGGTAGCCCGCATCGAGGCCGAAGACCGCCTTGGCCAGTTCCGGCGCGCCGCAGCCGCGCAACCCGGTCATCACCACGATTTCGCCCTCGTGGACCTGGAAGGAAATATCCTCGTAGGCGCCGGGGCGGGTCAGGGTCTCGACGGTCAGCAGGGTCTTGCCGATGGTGTCCTTGTGCGGCTTGACGAAGTGGTCCAGCTCGGCCCCGGTCATCGAGCGGATGACATGCGCTTCCGAGGTCTCGGCGGTGCGTTCCGAGAGCACGATCACCCCGTCGCGCATCACGGTGACCTGCTCGGCAATGCTGAAGATCTCGGGCATGTGGTGCGAGATATAGATGATCGCGATGCCTTCGGCCTTCATCTTGCGGATGAAGTCGAAGAGCATCTCCTTGTCCTCTTCCGACAGCGCCGAGGTCGGCTCGTCCATCACGATCAGCCAGGCTTTCGACATCAGCGCGCGGATGATCTCGACGATCTGTTTCTCGCCCGAGTTCAGGTCGGCGACCTTGCGGTTGGGGTCGAGGCGCAATCCGAAGCGGTCCAGCTGGGCCCGGACCTGCGCCGCCATCTCGCGCTTGTTCATGAAGGGCGTGCCGCCGTGGCGCAATTCGCGCCCGAGGAAGATATTGCCCGCCACCGTCAACTCGTTGATCAGCGACAGCTCCTGGTGGATCATGGCGATGCCGTTGTGACCGGCGTCCGAGGGCGCGGCGATCTCGACCGGCGCGCCGTCGATCTCGATCACCCCTTCGTCTTTCTGGTAGACCCCGCCGAGGATCTTCATCAGCGTCGATTTCCCGGCGCCGTTGAGACCCACCAGCGCATGAACCTCGCCCGCGACACAGGTGAAATCCACGGTGTCGAGGGCACGGGTGGCGAAAAAGCTCTTGCCGATGCCCTTCATGTCAAGCCGCCGTGTCATTGCGCGTTCCTCCGCTGGACCAATGTGTCGAGCAGCACGACGCCGAGAAGGATCAACCCCTTGACCAGGCTTTGCAGGTAGGGGTTGGTGCCGGTCAGCACGAGGCCGTTGATGATGATGCCGTAAAGCAGGACGCCGAGGATGGTGCCCAGCAGCCTGCCGCGTCCGCCAAAGAGCGAGGTGCCGCCGAGGATCACCGCGGTGATCGCGTCGAACTCGAGGTAGAGCCCCGCCCAGGGCTGCCCGCGCCGACAAAGCGGAAGAAGTCGCCCATCAGGAAGATCTGCTGGCCGCGCGGGATGATCAGGCCGGAAAGCCCCTGCGCGCTGAACAGCATGGCCAGCGTCACGATGAAGGCCGGCAGCTTCAGCTTGGCCACCATCACCCCGTTGAAGAACCCCAGCGCCAGCGAACAGACGATCACCGCGCCGATCCCCAGCGCCACCCCGCCGGTCAGCCCGAAGAAGACCCCCAGCACGATGGCAAAGAGCACCGATCCCATGCCCATCGACAGGTCGATATTGCCCGAGACCACGACGAAGAACTGGCCCAGCGCGATCAGCCCGATGGGCACGATCTGGCGCGAGATGGCCGACATGTTGTCAAGGCTCAGGAACCGCGGGCTGATCAGGTAAAACAGCACGCACAGCGCCAGGGTCACGAAGACGATGTTCTTTTCCCGCAGGAGCTTTCCGAAATCAGGCATCTTGTCCTCTGGTTTTTGGTTAGACCAAACTGGGATGTATTTCTCAGTTTCTTGGCGGTTCTGTCAAGAAACAATCTGAATTTTACAGTTTGGTCCGACTATAAATCTAAAGCTGGGCGGCCAAATTCTACAGCCGCCCCAGCACCATCTCGGCACAGCGGTCGCCCAGCACCATGGCGGGCGCATTGGTATTGCCGGCGGGAATGTCAGGCACGGCGGCCATGTCGCAGACCCGCAGCCCCTCGATCCCGCGCACCCGCATCCGCGAATCGAGCACCGCCATCGGATCGCCGTCGGCACCCATCCTGGCGGTGCCGGCGGGGTGGAAGTTGGTCTTGACCACGCGGCGGCAGTGCTCTTGCAGCGCGGCGTCGGAACAATCGGTGGGGGCCACCACCTCGGCGATGCGGTCCGCCAGCGGCGGCGTCGCCATCGTCTCGCGGAAATAGCGCAGGCCCTTGATCATCTCGGCCATGTCCTGCGGATCGGAGAGGAAGTTGGGATTGACCAGCGGCATGTCCTCGGGGTTGGCCGAGGCCAGCCGCACCTCGCCGGTCGAGCGCGGCTTGAGCAGCACCATCTGGATCGAGACACCATAATCCTCGGGGATGGTCCTGGCCTGTTCGTCGTTGAGGTACATCACCGGGATGCAATAGGCCTCATGGCTGGGCAGCGCCTCGGGGTCGGTGGGGTTGACGAAACAGGCGGCTTCCAGCCCGGTGGTGGTGATGCGGCCGCGCCCGAAGATCTTGAACTCGAGCCCGTTGCGCAGCATGTTCCAGCCGCTGTCCTGCTTGTAATAGCCGTATTTGCCATTGGCCCGCGCCACGATCGACACGTCCGGGTGGTCCTGCAGGTTCTGGCCGACGCCGGGCAGGTCGTGGATCACGTCGAGCCCCTGCGCGCGCAGGTGATCGGCGGGCCCCAGCCCCGAGAGCATGAGCAGTTTCGGCGTGATCAGCGCCCCGGCAGAGAGCAGCACCTCGCCCTCGGCGCGCACGCTGTGTTCCTGCCCGGCCTTGTCCTTGTAGACCACCCCGACGGCGCGGCCCTTCTCGATCACGATGCGCTGGACCGCGCTTTGCAGCCGGAGGGTCAGCTTCGGATGATCCTTGATCGGATCGAGGAAGGCATAGGCCGCCGAGACCCGCTGGCCCCGGTCATAGGTGAACTGGAAGAACCCCGCACCGCGCTGGGTCTTGCCGTTGAAATCCGGGTTGAACGGCTCGCCCTGCGCCTGGAGTGATTGCACGAACCAGCGCGCCATGTCGTCGACATAGCCCGGATCGGACACGGTGAGCGGGCCGTCGCAGCCGTGCAGGTCGTCGTTGAACCTGCGGTTGCCCTCGAGCCGCCGGAAATGCGGCAGCACCGCCTCCCAGTCCCAGCCCACCGCGTCATTGTTGCCGCGCAGCACCTCGTGCCAGGCGTCGTAATCCTGCGGCCGCCCGCGCACATAGGCCTGGCCGTTCACCGTGGAGCCGCCGCCCAGCACATTGCCCTGCGGGATCTCGGTCTGGCGTCCGCCAAGCTGGGCCTGCGGGGTGGTCTTGTGGGTGCGAAAGAACTTCGAGCCGTTCTTGAGCAGCTTGAACACCCCCGGCGGCATGTCGAGCAGGGGATGACGGTGGTGATAGCCGCCCTCCAGCAAGAGCACGCTGGCGCCGCCCTCGATCAGCCGCGCGGTCGCGACGCTGCCGGCGGATCCGCCGCCGATGACGATGTGATCGAATGTGTCCATCTGTTCCTCCCCCTCGAAGACCGCCCTGCCTTCGTTTATTTTGGCCTTACCAAAACTGACGTGTCCTGCCGTTTAATGCCACTTGTTAGCGATCATCAACACCTAATTGCTATTTGGTCTTACATTATCGGCGTCACCCCCCTGCCCGATCAGCAGGATTTTCCCGAAGGCCTTGCCCGCCGCCATATGCGCCAGCGCCTCGCCTGCCTGGGCCAGCGGGTAGTCGGCGGCGGTCAGCGCGTCGAAATTCACCGCGCCGGATTCGATCAGTGCGACCGCTTCCTCGAACTCGCGGTTGAACTGGAACGAGCCGACGATCTCGATCTCCTTGAGCATCACCAGGTGCAGCATCACCTGCGCCTCGCGCGGCTGGATGTTCGACAGGATCGACACCCGGCCCTTCTGCCGCACCGCCTTGAGCGCGGTATTGAAGGCTGCAATCGCGCCCGAGGCCTCGACCACGACGTCGAACCGCCTGTCGATCTCGGCATCGCTCGCCTTGTCGGCCAGAAGCCCCGCTTCGGCACCGGCCTTCCGCGCCACCTCGACCGCGCCGGGGCGCAGGTCGAGCGCGGTGACATGCGCCCCGCGCGCCGCCGCCCCGGCGATGGCCAGAAGGCCCATCGGCCCGCAGCCGGTCACCAGCACCTTCTGCCCCGCCGTCACGCCGCCCTTGTTCAGCGCATGCAGCGCGCAGGCCATGGGTTCGGCAAAGGTCAGGTGGCGCGGGTTCACGCCCGCCTTCACCGGGCGGCAGCAGCGCGCGGGATGGTCGATCACGTCGCGGAAAAACCCGTCGAGATGCGGCACGGTGGTGGCCGACCCGGGGAATTTCTTGGCGGTGCAGAGGTTCTCCTCGCCGCGCTTGCAGGGCTCGCAGACCTGGCAATTCATGATCGGGTTGAGCGCGACCAACTGGCCCTTTTCCAGCGCCGTTCCGTTGGGATCCTCGACCCGGGCACAGGCCTCGTGCCCCAGCGTCACCGGGTTTTGCAGCACGAAGCCCGCATTGGCGAAATGCGCGTAGTAATGCAGGTCGGTGCCGCAGAGGCTGGCCACCGCAAGGCGCAGGCGGGCATGGCCTTCGGGGATCGTCTCGGGCGGGGTCTGGGCGCCCGAGGCGACGCTTTGCGCGGCGGTCAGGCGGGTCTGGATATGGCTCATGGGGTGTCCTTCAAAATCCGATGGCATAGCCGCCGTCGACCGGCAGGTTGACGCCGTTGACGTAGGCCGCCCGGTCGGAGGCGAGATAGAAGATGGCATCGGCCACATCTTCGGGCTGGCCGAAGGCATGGGTCGGTATGCGGCCCTCGATCCTGTCGCGGCGCGCGGGGTCTTTCTCGAGCACGGCGCGGGTCATGTCGGTGTCGATGAAGCCGGGGCTGACCGCGTTGCAGCGGATGCCGAATGGCGCCGCGTCGACCGCGACCGAGCGGGTCAGGCCCACCACCGCAGTCTTGGCGGTGACATAGGCCGCAGCCGAAGGCAGCGCCATGATCGCGCCCATCGAGGCGACGTTAACGATGGCGCCGCCCGCCTCGCGGTGGAGGCCGACATAGCGCCCGCAGGCCGCGAACATGGCGCGCACGTTGATGTCGAGCACGCGGTCCAGCGCCTCGGGCGGCACCTCCCAGATCGGTTTCTTGAAATGCACCCCGGCGTTGTTGACCAGCGCCGCGATCGGCCCGGCGTCGGCATGGATCGCGGCCAGCCAGTCGGCGGCGCGATCGGCGGCAATGTCGCATTCGTGGAACTGCGCGCCTTCGCCCAGGCTGTCGAAGTCGCCGCGGCTGCGGGCGACCACGTGAACCTCGAACCCCGCGCCCAGGAAGCGGCGCGCCTGGCTGAGGCCGAGGCCCTTGTTTCCTCCGGTAATGACGGCAATCGGCATGGGTCAGACCTCGCAAAGATGATGGCGGTAGATTTGGTTGATCCGGCGCAGGAACCGGTCCTCGGGGATCGCCTTGCGGAAGAAATCCGGCAGGATCGCGCAGACCTCGTCGACGAAATCCAGGAACCAGATGTCGCGCGGCCGGGTCCAGGCGTTGTCGATGGTGTGGAACCCGCCCTTGAAGAAGCCCGAGACCTCGGGGTTGTCGGCCTGCGCCAGCCAGGTGTGGCGATTGGCGGGCTGGCCGTTGTTGGCCAGGTAGACGCCGGATTGCACCTCGGGCGCGGTGATCCACTGGGCAAAGCGGATGGCCTCGTCGGGATGGCGGGTGCGGGCCGAGACGCCGATCCCCGCCCCGCCGAGAATGCTGCGCGGACGGCGATGCCCGGCGCAGAGCGGCAGGTCGAAATAGGCGACCCGATGCGTCCGGAACCCGGGGCGGGCGTAGTTGACATAGCCGAACAGGCAGGGGGACAGCGCGAAGTCGTCGGTCGTGGTCAGCGCCTCGAGCACGGCGATGGGGTTCATCTCGACCTGCTCGTCGGTGCCGAGATCGTAGAGCGCGCGCAGGATCCTCAGCGCATAGAGGCCGTTGTCGTCGCTGACGAAATGCGCGGGCCCCGCGGGCATGACCGCGCCGCCGCGCCCGGCCACCAGCGTCATCAGCATGTCCAGGGCATCGACCGGCAGAAGCGGGGTCAGCGGGCTGAACTTCGCGGCATCCGCGGCCAGGAAGTCCTCCCACAGGCGCGGCAGCGGCGGGCCAAGGTCCGGGCGAAAGGCCGCCATCTGGCAGGCGGCGTCCAGCGCATAGGCCCAGCAAATGCCCTTCCAGACATAGCTTTCCGCCGAGCCCCCCAGCGAGGCCAAGGCATCCGCAGGCAGCGGCAGCGGCAAGAGCGCGCCGACCTCGGCGATCTGGCCGACATGCGGGTGGTCGAGGACGATGAAATCATAGGCCTCGGCCAGTTCGGCAATCGGCGCATCGGCAAAGGCCTGAAGCGAGCGTTTGTCCCAGGCGATCTCGACGCCGGTCTCGGCGCGAAACGCCTCGGAGGCGGCGACGACGGGGTCGTAGCCCCGCGGGTGATCCCAGGTCATGCCCCTCAGTTTCATGCGCTTGCCCCCTTTCGATTCTGCGGCTTGCCCCATGACTTGCCGGATCGTGATTTCATTTTCAAGTACCAAAATAACTTCTATATCTGCAATCTTTCTGCTATCCAGACCTCGGAGGCGGCTGGCACAAGCCCGCCCGACACCGAATCGGAGGAGAAAAACCCAATGAGATTCCAGACAGTTGCCCGCGCAGGCCGGATCGTTGCCGCAGCAGGCCTCGTGCTTGCCCCGCTGGCCGCCAGCGCGGCGGAGTACACCTTCCGGCTGGCCCATGTGACCTCGGACAAGGAGCCGATCCAGCAGGCGATGGAGGCCTTCGTCAGCAAGGTCGAGGCCCGCACCGGGGGTGCCGTGGACATCCCGATCTTTCCCAATGCGCAGCTCGGCTCGAACCCGGAGGTCTTCGAGCAGTTGCACGCCGGCGCGCCGATCATCTCGATCTCCGACCCCGGCTACCTGAGCGATTTCGTGGCCGATTACGGCGTGCTGGGCGGGCCCTACCTGATGGACGACCCGCGCGATTTCCAGAAGATCATCGACAGCGAGCTTTATGCCGAGATGAAGGACAAGCTGCGCGACGAGGCCGGCATCGAGCTCTTGTCGCTGAACTGGCTCTTTGGCTCGCGGCACATGCTGGCGGACAAGCCGATCTCGAGCCCGGCGGACACCGAGGGCATGACCTTCCGCACCCCGCCCAACATCATGTGGGTCGAGACCTTCAACGCCATGGGCGCGCGCCCGACCCAGGTGGCCTGGGGCGAGGTCTATTCCGCGCTCTCCGCCGGGGTGGTCGACGGGGCCGAGGCGCCGCTGCCGTCGATCTATGGCGCCAAGCTGCACGAGACCAAGAAGGTCATTTCGCTGACTGGCCACTTCAAGGGCTTCACCGGGCTGATGATGAATGCCGACCTCTATGCTGCGCTGCCCGAGGATATCCGGACCGCGCTGAGCGAAGAGGCGGTGGCCGCCGGGGTCTACATGACCGACCTGATGCTGAACTCGGAAGAAGAGTGGATCGGCAAGCTGGAAGCCGAGGGCGTGACCTTCAACCGCGACGTCGATCTGGCGGCGTTCCAGGCGGCGACGGCGGTGGTCTATACCAAGTTCCCCGACTGGTCCGAAGGGCTTTACGACCGCGTGCGCGCGATCCTCGATCAGTAAGCGGCGATGCGCGGTCCGGGCGCAGGCGTGCCCGGACGCCCCCAGGGAGGAAAGATCATGCAACTTGTGGCCACATGGGTGAAACGGGCCGAGAACCTCGTGTCCTTCACCGCGCTGGCGGTGCTGACCGGAACGGTGCTCTGGGGCGTGCTCACGCGCTACGTGACCGAGCGCCCGGCGGTCTGGACCACCGAGCTTTCCGGCATCCTGTTCACATGGGTGGTGTTCATCGGCGCGATGACCGCACAGCACGAGGGGCGGCACATCCGCGTGACCCTGCTGGTCGACATCCTGCCCCGCCCCGCGCGCCAGGCGGTGCTGAAGCTGGCCGAGGTGCTGGTGCTGGCCTTCCTCGCCTATGGCACCTGGCTCAGTTTCGTGATGATGCAGCAAGGCGCCTCGCGGCCCTCGCCGGTGCTCGATATCCCGTTTTCCTGGGTCTACCTCGCGGTGCTGATCGCCTTTGCCGGGATGGCGCTGACCTCGGGCCTGCGCCTGCTGGGGCTGATGGCGCCGCCGCCGATGGACGCCGCGGAGGACCTGCTGTGAGCCTTGCGCCTGTCCTCATCCTGCTCTTTGGCATTGCCATCGGCATTCCCGTGGCCTTTGCCATCGGCATGGCGGGCCTGTCGTTCTTCCTGATCTCCGGCGCGATGCCGCCCGAGCTTTTCATCCAGCGCATCGTGGCCGTCACCCATTCCTTCCCGCTGCTGGCGGTGCCGCTTTTCGTGATGACCGGGGTGGTGATGAACTATGCCGGCATCACCAGCCGGATGATGGCCTTCGCCGAGGCGATGACCGGCCATTGGAAAGGCGGGCTGGCGCAGGTCAACGTGCTTTTGTCGACGCTGCTGGGCGGCGTCTCGGGCTCGGCCAATGCGGATGCGGCGATGCAATCCAAGGTGCTGGTGCCGGAGATGACCAAGCGCGGCTATGACCCGGCGTTTTCCACCGCGGTGACGGCGGCGTCGTCGATCATCTCGGTGATCATTCCGCCGGGCATCGGGCTGATCCTCTACGGCTTCATGGGCGATGTCTCGATCGGGCGGCTGTTTCTGGCCGGGATCGTGCCCGGGGTGCTGATCTGTGCCGCGATGATGGGTGCCGTTGCCCTGCGCGCGCGGCAGTTGGATCTGCAACCGGCCTATGAGGCCGCCATGCCCTGGGCGGGGCGGGGGCGGGCCTTTCGGGGTGCCTTCCTTGCGCTGCTGGTGCCGGTGGGGATCGTGCTGGGCATCCGGCTGGGGTTTTTCACGCCGACCGAGGCGGGGGCCATGGCGGTGCTGTTTGCGGTGATCGTCGGGCTGATCCATGGCGATCTGAAGCTGGCGCATGTCACGCCGATCCTCGAGCAGACCATGCAGGCAACGGCGGTGATCCTGCTGATCATCTGTGCCGCCAATGCCTTTGGCTTCTACATGACGTGGGAGCGGATCCCGGCGCAGGTGGCCGACGCCATGCTGGCGCTGACGCAGAACCCGATCCTTCTGTTGTTGCTCATCAACCTGCTGCTGGTGCTGGCGGGCATGTTCATCGAAGGCTCGGCCGCGCTGATCCTGCTGACCCCGATCCTTGTGCCGGTGATCACCAAGGTCGGCATCGACCCGGTGCATTTCGGCGTGGTCATGGTGTTCAACCTGACCGTCGCGGGCGTCACGCCGCCCTTGGGCACGCTGATGTTCACCACCTGCTCGATCACTGGCGTCAGGATCGCCGATTTCATCCGCGCCTCCGCCCCCTTCTACCTGGTGCTCTTCGCGATGCTCTTCGTGCTCACCTATCTTCCGCAGCTGTCGCTCTGGCTGCCCAACCTGCAATTCGACAGAGGCCCGTGATGACGCAAGATACCGATGGCAGCGTGGAGTTCACCCTTTCGGGAAACCTGGGGGAGATCACCCTGAACCGCCCCGCCAAGCACAATGCCCTGACCCCCCGGATGTACCGCCAGATCGGTGACCGCTGCGCCGAGGCGAACGAGACCGCGGCGGCGCATGTGGTGATCTTTCGCGGTGCGGGCGAGCGCGCGTTCTGTGCCGGGTCGGACATCAAGGCGCTCGAGGGCTACGCGGATTTCTGGGTCTGGCGCAACCGCTACGATTACATCCCGCCGATCCTGGGTTTGCGCAAACCGGCGATCGCGGCGGTCAAGGGCTGGGCCCTGGGCGGCGGGCTCGAGATCGCGCTGGCCTGCGACCTGCGGGTGGTGGCGCGCTCCGCCGTCTTTGCCGCGCCCGAGGTGCAGCTGGGCTGGAACGGCGCAGGCGGCGCGGCGCAGCACCTGACGCGGATGTGCGGCCAGGGCCAGGCGATGAAGCTGCTGCTGACCGGAGATCGTTTCGACGCCGAGGAAGCCCACCGCATCGGCATGGTGGAATACCTGGTCGAGCCGGGCGAGGAGCTGACCCGCGCCCGCGAGGTCGCGGCGCAGATCGCGGCCCATGCCCCCCATGCCACCCAGGCGGTCAAGGCGGCGGTGCGCGGGGCGCTGGATCTGAGCCTCGAACAGGGGCTGCGCAATGAAAACGAGTTGATGTCCCTCTGTTTTGCCAAGGCGGAACAGGCCAAGATGCGCGAAAGGCAACCAGGGGACGACAGATGAACAAACGCGCGGCAACGGACGACGGCAAGAAGGGCAAATCCTCGGTCCCGGCGGTGGAAAAGGCGCTGGACGTGCTGGAACTGCTGACCGAACAGCCCTCGGGGCTGACGATGAACGAGATCGTCGATGCGCTGGGCCGCACCATGGGCGAGATCTACCGCGTCGTGGTCTACCTGACCGAGCGCGGCTACCTGCAGCAAAGCCCCGAGACCAGCCGCTATGCGCTGACCCTGAAGCTTTTCGAGCTGTCGCACCGGCACGACCCGACCGAGCGGCTGATCCATGCCGCCCTGCCGCTGCTGGAGCGGATCGCGGCACAGACCAACCAGTCGTGCCACCTGGGGGTCCTGAACCGCGAGAACGTGCTGGTGTTGACCTCGGTGCAAAGCCCGCTGCCCGCCGGATATTCGGTGCGCACCGGCGCGCTGTTTCCGGTGCGCCAGACCAGTTCGGGCCATGTGATCCTCGCCTTCTCGCCCGAGGACGTGCAGGAGCGCTACCTCGCCCGCCAGCCCGAGGCCGACCGTGCGGCCCTGGCCGAGCGGCTGGCCCGCATACGCCGGACGGGCTGCGAGGATACGCCGAGCACGATGATCGCCGGGGTCCGCAACCTCTGCGTGCCGGTGTTCGACACCCGCGGCGTGGTGGCGGCGATCACCTCGGGTTTCATCGGCCAGATCGGTGCGGCACCCACCGCCGAAGAGAGCCTCGCGCTCATCCGCCTCACCGCGCTGGACCTGTCGCAAGCGCTGGGCTTTCGCCCCGATGCCAGCCCCTTCGGCGCGGCCCTGACCTCATGACTTCAAGGAGACGACCATGACATCCGACCTGCCCCTTGCCGGCCTTCGCGTGCTGGACTTCGCGCAATTTCTTGCCGGCCCGGCGGCGGCGCTGCGGCTGGCCGACCTCGGCGCAGAGGTGATCAAGATCGAACGCCCCGATGGCGGCGACCTCTGCCGCGCGATGGTGGTCAACGAGCAGCGGCTGGACGGCGACAGCCTGGTGTTCCACACCTTCAACCGCGGCAAGAAAAGCGTCGCCGCCGACCTGAAGAACCCCGGCGACCTGGCCCGGGTGCGCGCGCTGGTCGGAACCGCCGACGTGATGATCCACAACTTCCGCCCCGGCGTGATGGAGCGGATCGGGCTGGGGTTCGAGGCTGTCCAGGCGCTGAACCCCGGGCTGGTCTACGGCGCGGTGTCGGGCTATGGCGCAGAAGGCCCGTGGAAGGACAAGCCGGGGCAGGATCTGCTGGTGCAGTCGCTTTCGGGCATCGCCTGGCTCAACGGCAATGACGGCGACGGGCCGGTGCCGACCGGGTTTGCCATGCTCGACGTGGCCACCGCCGGGCAGCTGGTGCAGGGCATCCTTGCCTGCCTGGTGCGGCGCGGGGTGACAGGCCGGGGCGGGCTGGTCGAGGTCGACCTGATGTCGGCGGCACTCGACATGACCTTCGAGCAATTCACCTGTTTTCTCAACGACGAAGCCGGTCAGCCGCGCCGCCACGCGCAAGGCAATGCCAACCCCTACCAGCCCGCGCCCTACGGCGTCTACCGCACCGCCGATGGCCACATGGCGCTTGCCATGGCGCCGCTGGCCAGGGTGGCCGCGCTGTTGCAGGCCCCCGAGATCGCCGCATTCGGGCAGAATCAGGCCTTCGTGCGGCTGGACGAGATCAAGGCGGTGGTGGCGGGCGTGCTGATACGCGAGCCGACGCAGCACTGGCTCGACATCCTGGAGCCCGCGGGCCTGTGGTGCGCGCCGGTGCTGGACTGGCCGGCCTTTGCCGCCACCGAAGGCTTTGCGGCGCTCGACCCGGTTCAGGTGATCCGCACCGAAAGCGGTGCCGAGGCCCGGACCACCCGCTGCCCGATCCGCATCGACGGCAAGCTGCTGCGCAATCCCGCCGGGGGTCCGGCCCTTGGTGCCGATACCGAGGCGGTGCTCGGCCCCCTGCCCGCCGCTGCCCCGGCATGACCGGCCCGCTCGACGGCGTGACGGTGGTGGATTTCAGCCAGTTCCTCGCCGGGCCCTATGCCGCGCTGCGCCTGCTGGATCTGGGCGCGCGGGTGATCAAGGTGGAACAGCCCGACCGCGGCGATCTCTGCCGCTATCACTATGTCTCCGACACCCGGATCGACGGCGAATCGACCCTGTTTCACGCCATCAACCGCGGCAAGGAAAGCCTGACCCTCGATCTGAAAAGCCCCGAGGGCCGGGCGCGCGCGCATCGGCTGGTGGCCGTGGCCGACGTGGTGATCCAGAACTTCCGCCCCGGGGTGATCGACCGGCTGGGCCTGTCCTACGCGACCGCCAGCGCCCTGCGCCCCGGCCTGGTCTACGGCTCGATCTCCGGCTACGGCGAGAGCGGCGACTGGGCCGGCTTGCCCGGTCAGGACCTGCTGGCCCAGGCGCGCAGCGGCGTGATGGGCCTGAGCGGCAACCGCGGCCAAGGCCCGGTGCCGGTCGGCCTGCCGCTTGCCGATATCGCCGCCGGGGCCTGCCTGGCGCAGGGGCTGCTGGCCGGGCTCTATCGCCAGGCGCGCAGCGGCATCGGCGCGCATGTGCAGACCAGCCTGCTGGAAGCGCTGATCGACCTGCAGTTCGAGTTTCTCTCCACGTGGATGAACAATGGCCGCGTGCCGCCGCAGCGCTTGGCGCAGGGCTCGGCCCATGGCTACCTGGCCGCACCCTACGGCGTCTACGACACCGCGAAGGGCCACCTGGCGCTGGCCATGACGCCCCTGCCCGCGCTGGCCGAGGCGCTGGACCAGCCCGGCCTTGCCGAGCCTCTTGCGGACCTTGATGCCTTTCGCGACCGCGAGGCGATCCGCGCGCTCCTGCAGGCGGTCTTCGCCACGCGCAGCGCCGATGCCTGGGAGCGTGATCTTGGCGCCAGGGGCATCTGGTGCGCCCGGGTGCGCGACTGGCCCGACATGCTGGCCGAGGGCGGCCCGGCCGTCGCCGGGATGCTGCGCCCCGCCGGTGATCTGGCGCGCGTGGCGGCCCCCTTGCGGATCGACGGGGTGCGGCCCGAACCGGCCCTGCGCGGGCCGGGGCTGAACGAACACGGGGCCGCACTGGCCTCGGAATTCGGGCTGGGCTGATCGGCTCTGCCGCCCGCCGCGCGTCAGATGTCGAACGACACCCCCTGCGCCAGCGGCAGTTCGGCGGAATAATTCACCGTCGAGGTCTGCCGCCGCATGTAGCCCTTCCAGGCATCCGAGCCGCTTTCGCGCCCGCCGCCGGTTTCCTTTTCACCGCCGAAAGCCCCGCCGATCTCGGCCCCCGAGGGCCCGATATTGACATTGGCAATGCCGCAGTCCGAGCCCGCCGCCGAGAGAAACGTCTCGGCCTCGCGCAGGTTCAGCGTGAAGATGCAGGACGACAGGCCCTGCGGCACGTCGTTTTGCAGCGCGATGGCCTCGTCCAGCCTGTCGTAGTCCAGGACGTAGAGGATCGGCGCGAAGGTCTCGGTCTTCACGGTCCCGGTCTGGCCCGGCATCTCGACCAGCGCCGGCGCAACATAAGCCCCGCCCGGCATGCCCTCGGTCACCGGCGCGCCGCCATGCACCGTGCCGCCTTCGGCCCGTGCCGCGGCCAGCGCCTTTTGCATCGCCTCCAGCGCCTTCTTGTCGATCAGCGGCCCGATCAGGGTGCCGCTGTCACGCGGGTCGCCGATGGGCAGGCTGGCATAGGCCGCCTTCAGCCGGGCCATGAGGTCCGCCTTGATCGAACGGTGCACGATCAGCCGCCGCAGGCTGGTGCAGCGCTGGCCCGCGGTGCCCACCGCCGAAAACACGATGCCGCGCACCGCCATGTCCAGATCGGCCGAAGGCGCCACGATCATCGCATTGTTGCCGCCGAGTTCCAGGATCGCCCGCCCCCAGCGCGCCGCCACCCTGGGGCCGACGATGCTGCCCATGCGGGTGGAGCCGGTGGCCGAGAGGATCGGCACGTCTTTCGACGACACCAGCGCATCGCCGATCTCGGCCCCGCCGAGGACCAGCTGGTGCAGGCCCTCGGGCGCCTCCGCGCCGAACCGGGCGATGGCGCGGCCGAGGATCTTCTGGCAGGCCATGGCGGTCAGCGGGGTCTTTTCCGAGGGTTTCCAGATCACCGGATTGCCGCAGACCAGCGCCAGTGCGGCGTTCCACGACCACACCGCCACCGGGAAGTTGAAGGCCGAGATCACCCCCACCGGCCCCATCGGGTGCCAGCTTTCGGTCATCTTGTGGCCCGGACGCTCGGAGGCGATGGTCAGCCCGTAAAGCTGGCGCGACTGGCCGACCGCAAGGTCGCAGATGTCGATCATCTCCTGCACTTCGCCCAGGCCCTCCGAGGTGATCTTGCCCGCCTCCAGCGTGACCAGCGCGCCAAGGGCCTCCTTGGCGGCGCGCAATTCCTCGCCCAAGAGGCGGACCAATTCGCCGCGCCGCGGGGCCGGGACGCTGCGCCAGGCCTTGAAGGCTTCCTGCGCTGCTTCGATGACGCCGGGCATGTCGGAAAGCGGCGTCTCGGCGACCCGCGCGACTTCCACCCCGTCGATCGGCGAGACCACCGGCAGGGCGCCGCCGGTCACGTCTGCGTCGGTGAAGCCGAGGGTTTTCAGAACTGATGCGTGATCCATGGGAAAGCTCCTGTTGGTTACTGCCGCGTCGATGCCGCGCGACGGCCCGTCCTGGCCCGCGAACCCGCGCCGCAGATCGCCGTCCCTTTCATCTTGGGGTGTTCGCGGCCCGTGGCAAGGACGGGCCGGTCCCCCGTTGACGGATTATTCACGGATATGCGGTTTGATCGCTCGGAGATTGGCGCGCGCGGTCGGGCGGCGGGCGAGGCAGAGGAGGATGAGACAAGAAACAGGCTACGGCGCCCCGGAACCGCGCGACCCTGCGCACCGGTTTTCCGGCGGCGTCCCCGGTCATGCGGATCCCCTAGCCAAGGGGCGCGCCCGGCGCCAGGGCCTTGCCGATCAGCAGGAGCGCCGAGCCCGCCAGCACCACGAGCACCACGTAGCGGAACTGCCGCTCGTCGATGCGGTCGCGCATCCGGTTGCCGTACCACATGCCCAGCAGCGCCGGGATCACCGCGAGGGCCGACAGCACGAAGACGCGCGGCTCCACCACGTTCCAGTAGAGAAAGGCGCCGATGGTGGGCAGGATGGCCGAGAGGTAACACAGGCTGAGCACCGGGATGTAGACGTCTTTCGGCAGGCGCAGCGCCATGAAATAGGGCACCAGGATCGTCCCGGCCAGCGACGACATCCCCGCCGTCACCCCCGCCGCCGCGGCCATCGGGATGCCCACCGGCAAGCGCGCCCGGGCCGACAGGGTGAACGCCGGCGCCAGCACCAGAAACAGCGCCGCCACCAGCGTCAGCCCCGCCACCAGCACCAGCAGGAGCGTCGGCGGCGTGACCCGCAACAGGCTGACGCCGAGGATGGCCGAAAGGAACAGCGTGGCGGCTATCGGCCAATGCGGCAGCACCGTCCGCAAGGGATGCGTGCGCGGGTAGGCCTGCATCAGGTTGATCGACATGGTGGGGATCTGGACGATGGCAATCGCCGTCGGCACATCCGACAACAGCGCGATCAGCGGCACCGCCACCGGCGGCAGGCCCGAGCCGGACACCCCCTTGAGCAGCCCGCCGACCAGGCAGCTGACCACCACGGTCAGGATCAGCGCCGGATCCATCTCAGCCCTGCCCTGGAGGGGCGGTCACCGGCAGGCGCGCGCGCGCCGCCCTGTCACCCATCGGCAGCTGCCGCATGTCCATGATGTTTCTGCCCCCTGTGCATCGCCTGAAAGGCCTCGACGGTATAGGGCTCGATCTTGGGCATCTTGTCGATGGTGAATTGCGATCTGCCGGTCGCAGGCTCAAAGGCGGCGCGAGTGGGCCCTCCCACCGGGTGACGCGCGGGCCGGCAGGAGGGGATGCGCGGGCGGGCCAGAACGCGGCCCGCGATGCCGGGCCCCGCGCTCACTCCGCCGCGTAGGTCCGCAGGGGTTCGCCACTGCGCTGGGTCACGCCGACGCCGGGCGCCGCACCGACGGCGGCATTCGACGGCGGCAGCAACGGCCGACCGCGCACCATGTCGGCGCCGCGTTCGGCCAGCATGATGGTCGGCGCGTTGAGGTTGGCATTGGGCTCGCTGGGAAAGACTGAACTGTCGATCACCCGCAGCCCGTCGAGGCCGCGGACTTTGAGTTCGCTGTCGACCACCGCCATGGCATCCTCGCCCATCCGGCAGGTGCCGCAGGGGTGATAGGTGCTTTCCATGGTCTCGCGCACCCAGGCGTCGATCTCGTCGTCGGATTGCACGTCCCTGCCCGGCGCCATCTCCTCGCCGCGAAAGCGGTCAAAGGCGGGCTGGGCGACGATCTCGCGGGTCAGCCGCAGGCAGCGGCGAAAGCCCTCGCGGTCCTCTTCGCGGTCGAGGTAGTTGAACAGGATGTCGGGGTGTTCAAGCGGGTCCGGCGACCGCAGCCGCACATGGCCGCGGCTCTTCGGCTTGTTCGGGCCGGTCAGCACCATGAAGCCATGCTCTTTCAGCGGCTGCTTGCCGTCATAGCGCACCGCGGCGGGCATGAAATGGAACTGGATGTCGGGCCATTCCAGCGAGGCATCGGAACGGATGAAACCGCCGCTCTCGAAATGGTTGGTCGCCGACAATCCGCGCTTGAACAGGATCCATTCCGCCCCGATCAGGAACCGGCTCCAGAGGCTCATCCGACCGTTCAGGGTGATCGGCTCCTTGCAGGCATACTGGATGTAGACCTCGGAATGATCCTGCAGGTTCTCGCCGACGCCGGGCAGGTCGTGCTGCACCTCGACCCCGGCCTGGCGCAGCACCTCCGCCGGGCCGATGCCGGAGCGTTGCAGCAGGTGCGGCGCGCCGATCGGGCCGGAGGAGATCAGCACCTCGCGGCGGGCACGGGCGGTCTCGCGCTGGCCGGCGCGGTCGTATTCGACGCCCACCGCGCGCTTGCCCTCCAGCAGCACCCGGCGCGTCATCGCCGCGGTCAGCACCGTCAGGTTGGGCCGTGCCATGGCCGGCTTGAGATAGGCATTGGCGGTGGACCAGCGCCGCCCGTCCTTGACCGTCATGTGCATCGGGCCGAAGCCTTCCTGCAGGTGGCCATTGGGGTCTTCGGTGGTCACGTAACCGGCATCGCGCCCGGCCTCGACAAAGGCGCGGTAGAGCGGGTTCTTCATCTCGTTGCCGGCATTGACCGCCAAGGGCCCGTCACCGCCGCGCCAGGCGTCGCCGCCCCCGTGCCAGCTTTCGGCACGCTGGAAATAGGGCAGGCAATTGGCATGGCCCCAGCCCCGGGCGCCCAGGTCTTCCCATTCGTCGAAATCGCGCGCATGGCCGCGCATGTAGACCAGCCCGTTGATCGAGGAGGACCCGCCCAGCACTTTGCCGCGCGGGCAATGGACGCGGCGGCCGTCCAGCCCCGGCTCGGGCTGGGTGTAGTAGCGCCAGTTGTATTTCCTGCCGTTCATCGGGATCGAGAAGGCGGTCGGCATCTGGATGAAGATCGACCTGTCCGAGCCGCCGACCTCCAGCACCAGCACCTCGACGGCGGGGTCTTCGCTCAGCCGGTTGGCCAGGACGCATCCGGCGGAACCGGCGCCAATGATGATGTAATCGTAGGACCGGGTCATGGGTCACCTCCGATGGATCGGGTTGAATTGCGGTGTTTTGACGTGTCGGCAGGCGGGCGTCGGACCCGCCTGCCGGGGGTGTCAGCCCTTGGGGTAATCGCCCCAGCGCGGCCCCCTGGCCAGCATCCGGGTCAGCCCGTAGTGCACCAGCCCGGCAGCCAGGCAGGATGGCAGCGAGGCGGTCAGGTAGCGAAAGGCCTCGACATTGGCCAGCGTCTGGGGGTTGAACAGCCAGACATAGGTGACAAAGCCCACCACCAGCGCGAAAAGGCCGAGCGGGTTGAAGCCGCCGATGAACTCGTAAGCGCCGTTCTTCTGCGGCCCGTGCAGAGCCCGCAGGTCGAGCCGCTGGCGGCGCAGGAAGAAGTAGTCGGCAATGCCGATCCCGGCCAGCGCCGAGTTGAGCGCCGAGGTCCAGACCAGGAAGATGAAGAACCCGTCGTAAATCTGCGGCATGGCCACCGCCAGCACCAGCGGAATGACGCAGAAGCCAAAGAGCAGCGTGCCCCAGCCGATGCGGCGCAGCCCCGCGGTGCCGACCTGGCGCAGCCCGACAATCGCGGTATAGAGGATGTTGGCCATCGAGGTGATATTGGCGAAGGCAACGAAGCCCAGCGCCACGATCCCGACCCCGATCCCGGCAATCCCCGCCATCCAGATGGTCGGATCGCTGTCGCCCAGCGACACGGCAGCGAACAGCCCCACGATCTCGCCCAGCACCGCGGCGCCGAAGATGCCCACCAGGTTGGGCCAGAAGGCCGTCCGCTCGTTGCGGGTCAGCCGCGCGAGGTTGCCGATATAGGGCCACCACGAGAAGCCTGCGGCCATGTTGATCTCGATGGCGATGATGAAGTTCAGGTGACGGTCCTCGAAGGGCGGATCGAGCGCCTCCATCGCCATCAGATCGGCAAAGGAATGCTGGCGGAAGATCAACCAGAGCATGCCCAGCATCAGCAGCACCAGCGTCGGCGAGACGATCATGTTGAACACCTTGATCGAGGTCGGCCCGCGCGCCACGATCACCCTGGTCAGCAGGATCGCCCCCACCGCCGCAATCGCCGTCTTGATGCCCATGGGCGAGGCCGTGCCGCCACTGGCCAGCGCGGTCAGCCCGTCGATCGAGCGGCCGAACATCATCGCCAGAACGGCGAGCCAGCCCATGGTCAGCACGATGACCGCGAGCAGGTAGACCACCCGGCTGCCGTTGTAGCCGAACTGGCTGCGCAGCGCGGTGAACTGCTCGACGCCGTAGCGCCCGGTCATCACCGTGGTCGCCAGCGCGGTCAGCACCACGCCCAGGATGTTGCCGATCACGATGGCGGCGATGCCTTCCTTCGGGCCGACGAACAGACCCACGGCCCCGCCGATCAGGAAGGCCCAGGTGGCAATCGCCAAGGCCGAGTTGGAAAAGGTGAACTCCTTGAAGCCCCAGAGCCGTTCCGAGGGCAGAAGGGGCGCGTCGCCCCGCTCGGCGGCGGCGGCAAAGCTGTCGGGGGTGCCATCGGCCGCAGTGGCCTCATAGGGGCCGGAAACGGATTGCATTGTCATGTCACACCACCCAGGTCCAGAAGCCCGCGACCAGCAGAAGGGTCAGCGCGGCAAGCCCGAGGTAATCGACCGCCGTCATCCGGCCCGTGCCGTCCTCGGCGATCTCGTCGTAGATGGCGGCCCGTCTCTCGATCTCGGCCAGCCAGGCGTCGCTCATGTCGTCCATTCTTCCCTCCCTGATGAGTGTACCATAGCGGCACGTTCTTGATGTGTTTGCCCTCTATTCGACCGTGACCGGCCCGGCGTACTGCGGCATCTGCTCGATGCGCGGGCGCCATGTGCCGCTCTCCATCACGCTGCGGACATGCGCGGCGATCTCCTCCATCGGCGCGAACCAGACGCCGCCGCGCTCCTGCGCCTCTTCGATGAAACGGTGCATGATTTCCCAGCGCGCCAGCCGCCCGGTGGCAAAGGGATGCACCACCGGCACCCAGAGCCCGCCATGGCGCCAGGCGGCCATGAACTCCTGCGAGAAGATGCGGAACCCGTCCTCGGGCGCACGGATCGGCATCATGTAATCGAGGTCCATCGACTGGACATATTGCGGCCAGTCATCCAGCCCCCAATGCGACGGCAGTTCCACCAGGTCGCCCGCGGCCGCGCGCAAAAGATAGGGCTGGTCGTCGCCCATCAGCGAGGCGTCATAGGCAAAACCGCGTGCGGCCAGCAGGTCCGCCGAGCGATGCGAGAAATTGTAGAGCGGCGCGCGCCAGCCGCGCGGGCGCTGGCCGGTGGCCCTGACGATCACGTCGATGCCGCGGTCGAGCCAATGCGCCTCCTGCTCGGCGGCAAGCTCGTTGGGGTGTTCGTGCAGGAACCCGTGATGGGCGATCTCGTGGCCGCCTTCGAGGATGGTCTCCACCGCCTGCGGGTAGTGCTCGATGCACCAGGCCGGGATGAAGAAGGTCTGGCGGATGCCCAGTTGGCGATAGCTCTCGACGATGCGCGGAATGGCGATCTGCGGCCCGTAGCGCAGCATCGAAATTGCGGCGGCCCGGCTGTGCCCGTCCTTGGGGTGGGCCAGGTGGATCAGGCTGTCGGCATCCATGTCGAAGGTGATGCAGGCGGCGCATCTGGCGCCCTCGGGCCAGGGGATGGGATTGCGGATCATGGCATGACGCTCCCGCCGTTGGGGCCAAGACCCTGGCCGGTGAAGTACCGCCCGCCGTCGCCGGCGAGGAAACAGGCGACCGCGGCGATCTCGACCGGGGTGCCGAAGCGGGCCAGCGGGATGGCCAGCTCCTTCGCGCGCCATTCGGCGCTCATGTTGTCCGCGCCCAGCATCTCGGTGTCGATCGGGCCGGGGCAGATGGCATTGACGAGGATGCCGGGGGCGAATTCCTTCGCCCAACTACGCACCAGCCCCAGCACGCCATGCTTGGAGGCGACATAGGGCGAAAAGGTCTCGCGCCCGCAATAGGCCATGTCCGAGGCGATCAGGATCACCCGCGGCGGGTTGGCGGCATCCGGGGTCATCAAGCCGATGGCCGCCTGCCCCACCAGGAAACTGCCGCGCAGGTTCACCGCGATCACCCGGTCGAACTCCGCCACCGGAGTCTCCAGCAGCGGCGCCTCGTGGATGATCCCGGCGCAATGGACCAGCACGTCCAGCCCGCCCCAGGCCGATTGCACCTCGTCGCGCAGCGCCGCGACCGCGGCCGCGTCCGAAACATCGCAGGACATGGGCAGAACCTCTGCCGCGCCTGCCTTTCGTGACGCCTCGGCGGTGGCCTCGGGGGTATCCAGATCGGCGAGGATCAGACGCCCCCCCTGCCCCGCAAACGCCAATGCCGTGGCGGCACCGATGCCTCGCCCGGCGCCGGTGATGAGGATACGAGACGTCATGCCATCACCTCCCCACGGTCGACCATGATCGCCTGACCGGTGATGTCGCGGGCGCCGTCGGAGGCGAGGAAGAGGCAGGCGGCGGCCATGTCGTCGGCCTCCAGCAGACCGGGCAGCACCTGCGCCGCGGTGATCTCGGCCAGCAGATCGGCCTCGTCGCGCCCGGTGCGCGCGGACATCCCGGCCAGCGACAGCATCGCCGCCTCGGTCCGCACCCAGCCCGGGCAGATCGCATTGACGCGAATGCCGCGCGGCGCCAGCTCCTGCGCCATCACCCGGGTGAAGCCGAGGTTGGCGTGTTTCGAGGCGACATAGGCGGAAAACTCCGGCACCGCTGTCCGGCTCCAGATCGAGGCGGTCACGATGATGCTGCCGCCGTCGCGCAGCTTCGGCGCGGCGTGGCGGGTGACGAGGAAGGTGCCGTTGACGTTGATGTCGGTGATGCGGCGGAAGGTGTCCTCGACCGCGCCGTCGGGATCGCAGAGCGGGGTGATCCGCTCGAGCCCGGCGTTGTTGACCAGCACGTCGATCCGGTCGAGCCCGGCAAGTGCCGCCTTGACCGCGGCGCTGTCGCTGATGTCGGCCTGCAGCGCGCCGCAGGGCCGGCCGCAGGCTTGCGCGATCTTCCCGGCGGCGGTCTGCACATCCGCACCCGACGACAGGAGGGTCACATCGGCGCCAGCCAGGGCAAAGCCCCTGGCGATGGCAAACCCGATGCCGCGACTGGCGCCGGTCACCAGCACCGCCTCGCCGGTGAAATCATAGCGGATACGCCCCATGGCTCTTCCTCTCGCAATCTTCCCGGTCAGAAGACCACGCCGCCATGCTTGGACAAATATCTATGTTTCAAAGTTTACTTGTGGCATTCTCAATGTATGGATCCGACACCCCCCTCCCCTGCCCGGCGCCGCACCCTTGCCGATATCGACCTGCGCCTCTTGCGGGTCTTTGCCGAGATCGTCCATGCCAACGGGTTTTCGGCGGCGCAGGAGGCGCTTGGCATGACCCAGGCGACGATTTCGGCGCATATGCGCCATCTCGAGGATCGGCTGGACATGCGGCTGTGCGAACGCGGGCGCGGCGGCTTCTACCTCACGGAGGAAGGCCGGCAGGTGCATTCGGCGATGCGCGATCTTTTCGGGTCCATCGACCGGTTCCAGAACGCGGTGAGCGAGGCGCAGGGCGAATTGTCCGGCGATCTGAGCTTCGGCACCGTCGATGCCATGTTCACCAACCGCAGGCTGAAGCTCGACCGTGCCTTCGCGCGCTTTGCCGAGCTTGCCCCCCAGGTGCGGCTGCGCATCGACATTGCCGCGCCGCAGGTGCTGGCGCAGGGCATCCTCAATGGCCGATACCACGCCGCGCTGATGCCCGCCACCGCCGGGCGCGACCAGATGCAGGCGATGGATGTCTTCGAGGAACGCCAGAACCTTTACTGCGGCGCGCGCCATCCGCTGTTTGCCGTCGATGACCGGGAGGTGACCGAGGCAGTGCTCGCCCGGCAGGCCTTTGCCGGGCGCAGCTACATGGCGCAGGGGCCGATCTGCGGCGTGGATTTCGACTGGCGCGCCGAGGCGGCGCATATGGAAAGCACGCTGCTGCTGATCCTCTCGGGGGCCTATATCGGCTTTCTGCCCGATCATTATGCGGCACCGGAGGTAAAGACCGCCCGGCTGCGCATCCTCGCCGCCGACCGGGTCACCTTCAACGACGTCTTCCAGATCGTCTATCCGCGCAATCGCCCCTCGCGCGCGGCAAGCCTGCTGGCCGAGGCGATCCTGTCGTGCCAGGCGAGTGATCCGGCACCCCTGGCTGACGGATGAGGGCGGGCCCCCTGCCCGCCCCCTGCCCGCCCCAGGCGCCCGTCAGACCCGTGCCGCCACCGCCGCGGCCACGGCCTCCGAGGTGGCGCAGGCCAGCGTCCAGCCGAGATGGCCATGCCCGGTATTGTAGAACAACCCGTCGCGCCGCCCCGGGCCGACCCGCGGCATCATCGAGGGCATCATCGGGCGCAGCCCCGCCCAGGGCGTAGCCTGGCGGGTGCAGACCTCGGGGAAATAGCGGTTCACCCAGGCCACCAGCGGCGCGATGCGCACCTCGCGGATGTCGCGGTTTTCGCCGGCAAACTCGGCGGTGCCGGCCACGCGAAAGCGGTCGGCGCCCAGGCGGCTGGTGACGATCTTGGCCGCGTCGTCCAGCAGGCTGACCTGCGGCGCGCCCCTGCGCGAGGCGTCGTCCGGCAGGCTGACGGTGATCGAATAGCCCTTGACCGGGTAGACGTTCAGCCGGTCGCCGAAGCCCCGCGCCAGCGCCCGGCTGCGCACCCCGGCACAGACCACGATGGCGGCGTGCTCGGCACTCTGGGGCAGCCTGCGCCCCGGCTCGGGCCTTGTGTCGTAGCGCACGGTCACGCCGGATTTGTTTGTGGCGCTGCCGGTGACATCCGCGCCCATCTCGAAGCGCACGCCCAGCCGGGCGCAGGCCGCGGCCAACCCGGTGGTGAAGAGATGAATATCGCCGGAACTGTCGCCCGGCGTGTGAAAGCCGCCGACAAAGGTGCCGGTCAGCGCCGGCTCGATCCGCCGCAGGCCGGCGGCATCCACCTCATGGCGCTCCACCCCGCCCTCGGCCAGCAGGTCCGAGACCCGCCGCGCATGATCCAGCCCGGTGCGGCTGGTGTAGAAATGCAGGATGCCGCGATCCTCGCGGTCGAAGCTTATGCCTTCGCGCGCGCCGATCTCGCGCATCCGGTGGCGCGCGGCAACCGCCAGCCGCGCGGTCTCGGTGGTGTTCCGACGGTAGTTGGGGATCTGGCCCAGGAATTCCGCCAGCCAGGAATACTTGTGCCAGCTTGGCGCCAGGCTCAGCGACAGCGGCGCATCGCGGCGCAGCATCCAGCCGATCCCCTTGCGGATGGTCGACAGGTGGTTCCAGACCTCGGCGTTCGAGGCCGACAACTGCCCGCCATTGGCAAAGCTGGTCTCCATGGCGGGATAGCGGTTGCGGTCATAGACGGTGACCGCATAGCCGCGGCAGGCCAGTTCATAGGCGGTGGTGACGCCGGTCACACCGGCGCCGATCACGGCAATGGATTTCGAGGACATCTCAGGCACTCCGGACACAGGATGAGACACGCCGGTGCTCCGACGCATCCCCCTCTGTCCTTTTGCCTGAGAGCATCGGCGCGACGGATGCGCCTTTCTCCTTCGGCGGGCGCATGGGGCGCCACTCTCCAGAGTTCGCGGTTCGGCAGTCATTGGGCCTGAGAGTTTCCGGGGCGTTGCTCCGTCGGCGCGGGCTTGCGCCCGTCTCTCCTGTCCGAACCGTCTTGACCCGGGGCCTTTGCGCGGCCCCGGGACGTGTCAGGCAAAGTCGGCGGTCATCCGGCGGCGCGCGTCCTGCGCGCCTCGAAGACGAAGCCGAGGAAGTTCAGCAGCACCTGCGCCGCAAGGATCGCCGTGCCGCCGGTCGGGTCGTAATCCGGCGCCACCTCGACCAGGTCGATGCCCGCCACCTCGTGCCGCTGGGCCACCGCCTGCAGCATCTCGAGCACCTCGTAGTAGAGAAACCCGCCATGCGAGGGCGTGCCGGTGCCCGGCGCGATCGAGGGGCAGAAACCGTCGATATCCAGCGTGACATAGACCTTGGCCCCTTGCGGGATGCGCGCGATCACCGCCTCGGCCCCCAGCTTGCGCATCTGGCGCACCGACAGGATGTCCGAGCCCATCGCCCGCGCCGCCTCATAACCTTCGCGGGCGGTGGAGGACACATTGCGGATGCCCACCTGGGTCAGGCCGGTGACATAGGGCTTTTCCGCCGCCCGCCGCATCGGGTTGCCATGGCCGAAGCGCACGCCGTGGCGTTCGTCGACGAAATCGAGGTGGGCGTCGATCTGCAGGATATGGATATCGCCCCGCCCCTGATAGGCGTCGATGCAGGGGATATTGACCGAATGGTCGCCGCCGATCACCACCGGCAGGGCGCCGGCGTCGAGGATCGCGTTGACCCCGGCCTTGATATTGGCATGGCTGCGGCTGGTGTCGGTATGGACGATATCGGCGTCGCCCAGGTCGACGATGCGCACCGCTTCCGGCAGGTAGGTGCAATCGTCCTCGTGGTCATAGGCCCCGGCATGGCCGAAGGAAAACAGCGTCGAGGCCTCGCGCACCGCGCGCGGGCCGAAACGCGCGCCGGGGCGGAACTGGGTGCCGAAGTCATAGGGCGCGCCGAGGATGGCGACATCGGCGTCGATCCGGCTCCAGTCCTCGACATAGGGGCGCTTGCCGAAGGTGGAAATGCCGACGAAGGGCAGGTTCAGGCGACCGGCGTCATAGCCGTGGCGGGCGGGGCTGTCGTTCATCTCGGGGTCCTCGTGGCGGGTTTGGCCGGTATCGGCAGCAGGTTAGGCCGTTTCGTCACATCGGTAAATCTTGAATTACGGATGTTCACATCTGCATTTCCGATGTAATGACCAAGGGGAGAGGACCCGGACCCATGCGGATCAGCGACTATTCCCTGCGCAATCTTCGCACCTTTTGTGCGGTGGTGGAACATGGCGGCTTCGGCGGCGCGCAGGCGGTGCTGGGCGCCAGCCAGTCGGTGATCTCGACCCATCTCAAGGATCTCGAGGTCAAGCTTGGCCTGACCCTGTGCAGCCGTGGCCGCGGCGGCTTTGCCGTCACCGAAAAGGGCGAAGAGGTCTATGCCGAGGCCAAGCGCCTGTTGGCCGCGGTCGAGCTTTGCGAGGCCAACCTGGGAACCCTGCGGCGGGTGCTGACCGGCCATCTGCGCCTCGGCCTTGTCGACAGCGAGGCGGACAATCCCGACCTGCCCCTGCACCGGGCGATCCGGCGATTCCGCGATGTGGCGGGCGATGTGCGGCTGACGCTGGAGGTCGGCACGCCGGAATTCCTCGGCAAGGCGCTGCAGACCGGGGATATCCACGCGGCCATCGGCCCGTTCCCCAACCGCCAGCCCAACATCACCTACTGGCCTTTCTACGTCGAGGAGCATGGGCTCTATTGCGGCCGCGCCCATCCCCTGTTCGACCGCGATCCCGCGACGGTGGGGTTGGCGGAGGTCGCCGCCTGCCCCATGGCAGTGCGGCCCTATCTGCAACGGGCGGAACTGGCGGGATTGCCGGATGCGGTCGCCATGGCCTCGGTGTCGAACATGGAAGCCCAGGCGATCCTGATCAACAGCGGCTGCTACCTCGGCTGGCTGCCGCTGCATTTCGCCCGCAAATGGGTGGCGCGCGGCGAGATGCGGCGGATCGACTGGCTGGGCCTTTCCTGGCAGTCGCAGTTCTACGTCGCCCATCCGTCCAGCCCGCATGACCTGGTACAGCGGTTCCTGGCGGTGTTGGCCGAGGACTTCGGGTCCTTGCGATGACATGCGGTCGGCGACAGGGATGCGCCCTGCCCGCTTCGGTGTTCGACTGCCCGTTTCATCTGCATGGCAAATGTTGGCCATGGCCAACTCCTGGTTTCACAGCCCGATCAAGCGCCCTTGCGAGGTATCTCTCAGGGTCCGCAATCGTCGTGATCCGTTGCGCCATCTGGTCCTGTACCTGCAACGTGCCGATTGCGCCGAGCCTTCCGATGGCCATCGTCACCGCACCATGGCCAATGCCCAACATCTTTCCGAAGTCATAAAGCACCCTGCGCAGCCCTTGCTCTGATGTCGGGGGATGCGGGTAGAACTCCGGAACGCTTGCAAGCCGTTCCCAGAATCTCGGCTGCAAGCGCGCGCAGGATTTTTTTGTATAAGGTTTTTCTGACTCTTTGTGCCGGACGTTTTGTCCGTCAGTGGCGGGCGTTTCGCGTGTCTCGGCAACGGCCTCGGGGGTGTCCACCGCGTCGTCCAGCCGCGGCATTGCGGGTACATCCGCATCATCCTCCGGCCCCCTCGAACCACCCGTCAGCATCCGCGTCAACTCCCGCACGATCGCCCGTGCCTGCACCACCGTCGCCGTCGCGCGCCGCATGAGGTTGCGCGTGGCCTCGACCATTTGCACCGCGGTATCGTCGAGATCGAGGTGCAGGCATTGCGCCCGCAAGCTCTGGATATGTGCCTTCAGCCCGCGCAGCTCCGCGGCCTCGTTGCGCCGCCGTTCGGCGAGATCGCGCAACTCCTGCGCCCGCACCAGGAGCGGCGTCAGGTCCAGCCCGAAGGCGCCGACCACCTTGCCCCCGCGATAGACCGGGAACCGCTTGCCATTGGCGCTGTCGCGCCGCCGGATCAGCCCGACCTCCTCGAGCCGCAGAAGATGCCGCCGCAACTGTCGGTCGGTGATGCCCCGGGCGCGGTAGCACAGCGTCGCATTGCTGGCAAAGACGGTGAGCAGGGTGGCAGGGGTGATCGTGCTCTCGGTGCCGGTCTCGGCACTCTTGCAGGGCAGGCAACTCAAGAGCGCGTCGAGCACCACGATCGAGGCCGGCCGCAGCCCGAGATCTCGGCCGACCGTGTTGACCGCGGCCATCAGATCGCGGCGCCTGACGGGCCGAAACCCGGGTTGCGCGGAAAGGGTGCCCATGCCCGCAAAGGGCAGGGGACCGGACAGGGCACAGGTATCCTGTGCCGCGACGTCCGACGTCGTGACATGATCGAGGTTCATCTGATTTCAGACGGCAAAAGACGACCGTTCACCGAAATCGGTGTTGCAGTGGATGGAATTTGGGGGTACCAATGAAGTGCTAGTAAATCGGGACCCTCTGGAGTGCTTCACCGCCTTCGGGGGGTTTCTTTTTGCGCTTCTGTCTGCTCCTTGCTGCTGCTACTTGCCTGTTTCTCACCTGTTGGCCGGGGCCAACGTCAATGAAATCAACGGGTTACCGTTCTTTTGTGCCGTCGTCCCGTTGCTTCCATTCCTGGTAGAGGGTCTCCAGCCTGTCTTCGACAAAGCCGATGAACCCCTGTTCCTTCTTTTCCGAAACCTCGATCATCAACCGCGGGCCCTTGGCCTTGACGCCGAGCGGCGTGCCTTTGAGCCGTCTCAGCGGGGCAGGGGGGGCGGTCCTGGCAGCCGGGGCCTTGTCCTGCTGCGCCTTGGCCAGGATGGCCTGCAGCGCCTCGATCGTCGCCGCCAGCTTCTCGACCGGGGCGCCCGTCTCGGGCACCAGCGCCGCAATCGCGTCGGGGGCCGGGGCGCCCTCGGCCTTGACCAGCCGCCGCAGCTCCAGCCAGGGCCGCCGACCCGCGTCATGCGCCGCGCCGATGCCATAGATCACCGGGGTGGGCACGTCGCGGGCGACACCGATCAGCTTGCTGAGCGTGCCCTTGTCGACCGCCAGAACCTCGCCGATCTCGGCCCGGGTAAAGCCCTGGTCCTCCAGCCTGGTGGCAAAGATCGCCTGTTCGATAAAGCTGCGCTCCAGCCGCGCCGAGTTTTCCAGCGCCTGCGAGACCAGCGCCTCGCGCTGGTCCATCTCCTTGATGTAGGCCTTGACCTTGATCCCGAGCCTGCGACAGGCGGCGATCCGGCGCCTGCCATAGACCACCTCGTAGCGCGGCCCGGCGCCCCGGCGATAGCGCAGCAGCGCGGGCAGTTGCTGGCCCGAGGTGCGGATCGACTCCACCAGGTCCTCAAGCCCCTCGGCCACGTCGAAGCGGTCGGCGATCTCGGACTCCGCGATCTCGCTGACATCCACCTCCTGCGCGGATTGGGCCGAGACCTGCGACAGCACATCCGACATGCTCTTGAGCGAGCGCGGCGTGCCTTCGTCTGCCTTGGGGCTCTCGGCCGGGGCAGGGGCCTTGGAGCCCATCTGCGCCAGGCTTCTGGCCAGAAGATCACGTTTCATCGCTGCCTCCCCGACCCCATGCGGATTGAATCATCTCTTCGATGTCGTTCGAGAACCCGATGGCGGATTCCAGTGCCCGGTCATAGGTCTTGCGGTTCTTCGAGCCGACAAGATCGACCTCGAAGATCGTCTTCTGCGACAGCCCCGCCTCGCTGACCGCCGAGGATTTGACGAAAGGCGTGCGGATGACGCTGTCGCCCAGCAACTGCCGGATCCATTCGGCCAGGTCCTGCTGCGTGCTGATGGCGGTGTCGAACCGTGTCAGCAGGTAGGCGAAATTGTCGTAGGCGCCGATGCCGCCATTGGCATGGAGCACCTCGAGGATGCCCGAGGCCATGGTCAGGAACTGGCTGGCCGAGGCCAAGTCGACCCGCTCCGGGATGATGGTCATCAGCAGCGAGGTCGAGGCGCAGACCGCGGCCATGGTGAGATAGCCAAGCTGCGGCGGGCAGTCGATCAGCACGATGTCGTAATCGTCCTCGACCTGGCGCAGGGAATCGCGGATGCGGTTGAAGAACACCGGCTGTTCGCCGCGGCTGAGCGCGGTGGGGGTCTCGGTCTCGAATTCCGAGAGCATGATTCCGCCGGGCACGATGTCGAGATTCGGGAAGTAGGTCTTGCGCAGAACCTCGGTGATCGGCTGGCGCGAGGTCTCGCCGTCATTGTAGCGGATCGCGTCGTAGAGCGTGCCGCCCTGGCGGAAATCGATCTCGGGCTGATAGCCGAAAAACGTGGTGAGCGAGGCCTGCGGATCGGCATCGACAAGGCAGACCCGGTAGCCGCGCAGCGCCAGCCGCATCCCCAGCGTCACCGTCGTGGTGGTCTTGCTGGAGCCGCCCTTGAAGTTGACCGTGGACCAGATCTGCAGCTTGTCGCCGGCGCGCCGCCCGGGCAGGAACTGATCCGGATCCTTGGCGTTCTGGGCAAGAATATTGCGGATTTCCAGGATGTTATCGGCGGTATAGAGGCGCTTGTTGCCGGGGCCCTGGGTGACCTCGGGGATGCGCCCGTCAAAATGCGCCTTGCGCAGGTAGCCATCGCTCACGCGCAGCAGTTCGCCGACCTCGGCGGTGGTGAAGCTGCGCAGCGTCTTCGCTTCCTTGGGGGCAAGGAAGAGCTTGGACATGTGTTCGAGGGCCTCTGAAAGCCTGTCGGCATCTGCCTTGAGCTTGTCGTGTAGCACTGGGTGCATTGTCGTCTGCCCGTCTCGCCGCGCCCGTTTCGCGTTACGCCCTCTTGCCTGTCGAGGTTGGTGTTGAGGAACGCGCCGGGCGGATTTTCTATTGTTTTCGCGTTACAGGTATGGCGCGGGGACCGTTGAAACTCAAGGAAAATGTTCACGCGCATCCGGCGCAGATCGGCGGGAGGGTCGCTGCGCGACGGGCTTTGGGCGGAATAGCGGGCGGAGGCGCTTTGCCAAGGCATTGAAAACACGTTGAAAAGTTATCCACCGGTTATCCACAGACCTTGCCTGCCTGTCGTATCGCGCCTGAGGGTCATGACATTGAATTCGCAGAGAGTAACGCGGCCCGCGCGGTTTCGGGACCCTGTGCGTCCTCCAACCCAGCGCTCCGATTCCCGTTGCGCGTAAAGGAATGATTGCCGGATGGTGGCCTTTGTGTCTATTGGCGTTACTGGTTGTGGCGCCTGGGCCGAGTCGGGCCGCAAGTCCGACCGGCATCGTGATTGCCGCGGTTATCGGACATTAATGGCACCTGCAAGGCGGGGCGGTTATGGTGTGAGACTGACCAAGAAACCGCCGCCGCGGGGACACAGCCACCCTGCGGGTCTGGGGCGCGCGCTTTGGCAGGCAGTTCGCTGCCCGGATCCGTCGCGAGCGCCCAGGCCCGGCGGACAAATGACATTCTCGACGCGGTCGTGATCTCGATCAAGCGCAAGAAGCACGGGCTCTGGCGTGCGAGATCTGACGCGTTCAGCCTTTGGGCCGACCATGCCGCGGATCTGGCCACTCGAAAACCGTGATGGCGAATCGTGGCACTTGGCGCCCGGCAACCTGACAAAGCTGCCGGGAGGCTCGGAATACGCCCACTGCGGGGGCGGCAAGATGGGGGCGCTCCCCGGGGCCTCGAAGCCCGTTCAACGCCCGGGATCAGTCTTGACCACCTGCGACAACCGGGCTGCGGCGTCGGCCAGGTGGTCCTTCATCCCGGCATAGGCCGCCTCGGCATCCTGCGCCTTGATGGCGTCGGCGATGGCGCGGTGCAGGGGGACGGAGGCGCGGTTCATCCGCTCTTCGGGGTTGGTCAGGCGAATCGAGAGCATCAGCCCGGCGAAGATCGCGTTCTCGAGCGCCTCGAGATAGCGGTTGTTGGTGGCGCGCAGTACCGCGATGTGAAAACCCGCATCGGCCAGCACGTATTTGCTGTTCTCGCCGGTATGCGCCTGCATCTTGTCCACGGCGTCGAGGATCGCCTTGAGCTGGGCCTCGCTGCGGCGACTGGCGGCGTAGAAGGCGGCATCGGGTTCGATGGACTGGCGCAACTCCATCAGGCTGATCAGCCGCTCGTCCTCGATGGTCAGCGACTGGTGCCACATCAGCACATCACGGTCGAGCATCTGCCAGTGGCGCACGTCCTGCACCCGCGTGCCGATCCGCTGGCGAACCTCGAGAAGGCCCTTTGCCACCAGCATCTTGACCGCCTCGCGCACGGCGGTGCGGCTGACGCCGAATTCCTCGCACAGCGCGTTTTCGTCGGGCAGAAGCTGACCGGGCAGAAGCTGTCCATCAAGGATGCGCTCGCCCAGTTGGCGGGAAATCTGGCCCGAGAGCGAGCGGGAGAGGGTGTTCGATGTCGGGATCAGGACATCCTGGTCTGAAGGGGGCACGGCGTCGTCTCCTGTCTTTCAGTAATCATAATACCTATGGGGCGGAAGGCAAGGCTGCGGATTTCGTGGCCTGTCCATCGCCGGCAAAAAATGTATTGATATTATGTTTTATCCTACGGTAGGAATGTCGGCAAAAGAGGAGAAAACCGATGCTATCGCAAGACCAGAGGTCAGAGGCCGCACGCACTCTGTTCCAGGCCGAACAGACCCGGGTGCAAGCCGAACGCCTGTCCACCACCTATCCACAGATCGAGATCGAGGATGCCTATGCCATCAGCCGCGAAGTCGCGGCGACGCGCGCCGGGGCGGGCGACCGGCTGATCGGCCACAAGGTCGGGCTGACCTCCAAGGCGATGCGCGCGGCGTCGAAGATCGACGAGCCGGACTATGGCCATGTCTTCGCCAGCATGTTGATCGAGGACGGTGCCACGGTGGCGCATGGCGATTTCTGCGTGCCGCGGGTCGAGCCCGAGCTGACCTTCCTCCTGAAATCGCCGCTGCAGGGTCCCGTTCTGAGGCTGCAGGATGTGCTGGACGCGACCGAATTCGTGGTGCCCTCGATCGAGATCATCGATGCGCGGGTCACCGAGCCGCGGCGCATCTTCGACACCGTGGCCGACAATGGCGCGGCGGCGGGGCTGGTGCTGGGTGCCCGGCGCTTCCGCCCGGACGAGATCGACTGGCGCTGGGCCGGGGCGCTCTTTCGCCGCAATGGCGAGATCGAGGAAACCGGGATTGCCGCCGGTGTCATGGACCATCCGGCCAATGCCGTGGCCTGGCTGGGCAACAAGCTTGCGACCTACGGCGGCGGGCTGGAGGCCGGGCACATGGTGCTTTCGGGTTCCTTCACCCGCCCGGTCTGGGCCGATCCCGGCGACCGGCTCGAGGCTGATTTCGGCCCGCTCGGCACAGTTGCCATCAGCCTTTCATGACCATTCAGGAGCCTTTCATGCCCGCAACCAAACCCAAGTACCTGATCGGCGACACCTGGGGCACCGCCTCGGACCTGCCGCCGATGGCCGTCGTCAACCCGGCGACCGAGGAGATCCTCTACGAGGTGCCCAATTGCAGCCCCGATCACGTGGCCCGGGCGCTGGCCCATGCCGAGGCCGGTTTCGCCGAATGGTCGGCGCTGCCCGGCTGGAAGCGCGCGCAATACCTGCGACGCATCGCCGAGGAGATCGTCGAGCGCCGCGAAGACTTTGGCCGCGCCATCGCCACCGAGATGGGGCGGGTTCATTCCATGGCCGTGGGCGAGGCCGACTCCGCCGCCGAGCAATTCGTCTGGATGGCGGGTGAGGCCGAGCGGCTGTTCGGCCAGACCATCACCTCGCGCTTTGGCGGCCACCTCAGCATCACGCCCGAGCCGGTGGGCATCGTCGCGGCCTTCAGCCCGTGGAATTTCCCGCTCGGCCTGCCGGCGCGCAAGCTGGCCCCGGCGCTGGCGGCGGGCTGCGTGGTGATCCTGCGGCCTTCGGAGCAGACGCCGCTGGTGGGCACGCTCCTTGGCGAATGCTGCCAGGCGGCGGGGCTGCCCATGGGCGTGGTACAGATCCTGCAAGGCCACCCCGACGGCGTCTCGCCTGCGCTGATGGCGGCGGAGGCGGTGCGCAAGATCTCCTTCACCGGCTCGACGCGGGTGGGGCGGATACTCATGGCGCAATCGGCGCAGACGGTGAAACGGGTGTCGATGGAGCTGGGCGGCCATGCGCCGCTGATCATCTGCCCCGATGCCGATGTCCCTGCGGCGGCCAAGCTTGCGGCGAAGTTCAAGTTCATGAACACCGGCCAGATCTGCGGCGCGCCCAGCCGGTTTTTCCTGCACGAGGATGTGGCGGGCGAGTTCACCGATGTCTTCATGGCCGAGGCCGAGGCCGTGCGCATGGGCGATCCGATGTCACCCGAGACCACGATGGGCCCGATGGCGAGCCCCGCGCAGCTCGACAAGCTGGAGCGGCTGGTAAGCGATGCGGTCGACAAGGGCGCCACCCTGCGGCTGGGCGGCACCCGCGCGCGCGAACAGAACAAGGGCTTCTTCTTTGCGCCCACGGTGCTGGAGAACGTCACCGACGATGCCGAGATCATGTCCGAGGAACCCTTCGGCCCGGTCGCCTCGCTGACCACCTATGCCGATCTGGGCGACGCCATCGCGCGGGCCAACAGCACGCAGTACGGGTTGGCGGCCTATGCCTTCACCCGGTCCGAGGTGGTGGCGCGCAGGCTCTCGCGCGAGTTGCAGTCGGGTATGGTGGGGATCAACAACTTCCTGCTGTCGCATTACGAGGCGCCGTTCAGCGGGGTGAAACACTCCGGCGTCGGCATCGAGGGCGGTCAGATGGCGATCAACGAATACCTGACGTTCAAGACCACCCACGCCGAGTTCGAGGTGCCCGCCGCCTGAACCGCGCCACCCGCGCACCGGCCTTGCGCCGGTGCCTCATGGTCAAAGGGGGATACCGCAGCGCTGCGGTATCCCTTTCGCGTTCAGCCCTTCAGCGGCAGCCAGACCGCCATGGTGTTGTCGTCGCGGTTGTTCCAGGCGAAGTAGGGGATCAGGACGGTCGAAACATTGCCGTGATCCTGCACCGCGACCGGGGCATAAAGCGCGTCACTCTCCCGAGCCGCGCGCCGGGGAAGATCGACCCGCAGCAGGGTCAGACCGGCGAAGAGACCTTCGCCCGCGACAGGCTCCAGCACGGCATCGGCGGGCAGGGCAACATCGTTGATCGTCACGCCCTCGGGGAGGTCCGCACCTTCGAGGCAATAGACCACCGGCCCGGCCATCACCGCCACCTGGTTGCGGACCTCCTCGACCTCCGGGCGGGCGGCGAGGATGCGCGGGCGGATGTCCAGCGTCAGCTCGATCTCGTCGCCCCTGGCCCATTGACGGGTGAGGGCGAGGTAGCGCGGGCCCTGGCCCGCAACGTCGACCGCCTCGCCATTGAGACGCACTTCGGTCTTCTCGCTCCAGCCGGGAATGCGCAGGTGCAGCGTGGTCTCACCCTCCGGCGCTTCCTCGATCTGCAGGCGCACCGCCCCGGACCAGGGGAAGTCGGACTCCTGCCGCAGGGCGATCCGGCCTGCGCCCAGTTCAGTGTCCAGCGCATTGGTGCCGTAAAGATGCACCCAGACCGCGTCCTCTCCGGTGGAATAGGCCCAGCGGTGCAGCCCGGCGATGGTGCGGGTGACCTGCGGCGGGCAGCAGTAGCAGGTCCAGCGGGTCCAGCGCCGGGGCGAGTCGTTGTTGCCGATGAAATGCGTCTCGCCATTGAAGCGCAGCGGGTTGGAATAGGTGAAATGCGTGCCCGAGAGCGACACGCCGGACAGCCCGGTGTTGTACATCACCTGCTCGATCACATCCGCATAGCGCGCGTCGCCGGTCAGTTGCAGCATCCGCCAGGACCACATCGCGTTGGCGATATTGGCGCAGGTCTCGTTGTAGGCGGTGTCGGAAGGCAATTGATAGGGCCGACCATAGGCCTCGGCGATCTGCTCATAGCGCGGATGGCTGCGTTCCGAGGTGCCCTTGTGCAGCGCGCCGATGCCGCCGGTGATGTACATCTTGCGGTGGGTGGAATCCTCCCAGATGCGGGTGATGGCCGCCATCAGCGGCGCCTCGTCGGTCTCCATCACGATATCGGCGGCCCCGGCCCAGAGGTAGGGGCCGGTCACCGCATGGCCCACCGCCTCGGTTTCTTCCAGCAAGGGCACGCGGGCCTGGCTCTGATCGCCGTTGTTGCCGGGCAGGTCGGGATGCGCGCCGCGGTTCTCGACGAAGATGCGGGCAAGCTCGAGGTAGCGCGCCTCGCCGGTCTCGCGGAAGAGTTCCACCAGCCCCATGATCTGCGACGGGTTGAAGCCGAAGCGGGCAAGGTCGGGCGCGCGGGTGATGAAGGTCTCAAAGAGGTTGTCGGCGGCGCGGATGGCAATCTCCAGCAGGCACCGCGCGCCGGTGACCTGATGATGCAGGCAGGCCGTGGTGAAGAGATGGCCGAGATTGTACATCTCGTGGTTCTGGATGTCGGTCCAGCGGCCGCGGTCGGTCAGGGTGATCTGGGTGTTGAGATAGCCGTCGGCCTCCTGCGCGGCGGCGATGATCTCGATGTAGTCCTCCAGCCGCTGGGTCAGCGCCGCATCGGGGGCGACATCGGTCAGCAGCAGGATCGATTCCAGCGCCTTGTAGCAATCGCCATCGCTCCAGTAGCGGCCGCGAAAGCTGCCGCCGCCCGCCGCCACGGCGCGGAAGTTGCCGAAGCAGGCCGCGTTCGCGGGGTCTTCCATCGCGTCGAGCACGCTCAGTATCGACTCGGTTCTGATCAGGCTCTGCTTCTCGGCCCAGAAGCCGCCGGTCCAGCGCACGTGCTTGTCGGCGGGGCGGTGCAGGCGCGCGTGCGCGCTGATCGGGGTGACGGGGGTTCCATCCATGTCTTTGATCTCCAATGGGTTTCTGTCGTGTCCTTGCGGGTATCCGGCGGTTCCGCGCCCTGCGGAGCAAGGGTGAAGGACTTGCTTTGCCTTGCGGGTTGACGGCGAATACATAAACATAATATGTTTAGACATGCCGACAGAATGCAAGACCACCGAGACAGTAAATCCAAGGAGGAGGACAAGATGAACCGAATGAAACAGAGCGTGGCCGCCACGTGCCTGAGCCTGCCGCTGGCGCTTGGCGCGTGGACCCTGACCGCCGCCCCGGCGCTGGCCGAAGGGGTGGTACACCTGTTCCACCGCTCGGCGGCCGAGCCGATGCGGGTGCCGCGGATGGCGATGTGGAATGCCTGTGCAGAGCGGCTGGACATCGAGATCATCGAGAACTTCTCGCCGCCCAAGCAATACGAGGTGCAGCTTCCGGTGCAGCTCTCCAGCTCGACCCCGCCCGACATCTACGCCTACTGGGCCGGCGGCCGCTCGCAGTTTCAGGCCGCCACCGGCAAGATCCGCGCGATGAACGACATCTGGGAGGAGATCAAGGACAACTACCCGCCGGGCGTTCAGGCCACCAGCACCGAGCCTGATGGCAATGTCTACACCATCCCGACCACGTTTCAGCCCAATGTCTTCTGGTACAACAAGCGCGTCTTTGCCGAGCATGGCATCGAGCCGCCGCAGACCTGGGACGACTTCGTGGCGGTCGCGGCCAAGCTGAAAGAGGCCGGGGTCACGCCCTTCCTTCTGGGCTCAAAATCCGGCTGGGAGCCGCTGTTGTGGTTCGACTACATGGTGCTGCGCGTGGCGGGATCGGAGTTCCGCAGCGGCCTGATGGCGGGCACCGAGAGCTACCTCGATCCGCGCGTCATTCAGGCGATGGAGATGTGGAAAGATCTGCTGGAAGCGGGCTATTTCAACGACCGCACCTCGTCGCTGGGCTGGCAGGAGATGGCCACTAAATTCGTCAACGGCGAAGGCGCGATGGAGCTGATGGGCACCTGGACCGTCGGCAACTTCATCACCGCCGGTCTCGAGCCGGGCACCGATTTCGACGTCTTCGACTTCCCGCCGATCACCGAGGGCATCGAACTGGCCGTCGAAGGTGCTGTCGAAGGCTGGGCCGCCAGCGGCGCGGGCGAGAATACCGAAAACGCGCTGGAAATGTTGAAATGCGTGTCCGAACGTGGCCCGCAGGAGCTCTTTGCCAGGCAGGCGCAGCGGATGGCGGCCAACAAGGACGTGCCGGTCGAGATCTATGAACCGGCCTCGTTCCAGCCCACCATCGTCAAGTTCCAGGACATGCTGGACGCCCCGTTCCACCAGAACCTCGAACTTGCCACCCATCCCGGCGTGACCGAGGTGGCCAAGCGTGAACTGCCCCGCTTCCTCGCCTATCCCGACCAGTACATGAAAGTGCTGGAACTGCTGGAAGGCCGCCGCAACGACGTCTTCGGCGACAGCTGAGGCATCGCGCCCGGGCGGCCGATCCGCCCGGGCGCATCCAAGAGGAGGACACTGCCATGAACGCCCGGCTCACGCCCTGGCTATTCCTGATGCCCGCGATCGCGATCTACGGCATCTTCGGCGCCTATCCGATTTTCCAGACCTTCGCGATCAGCCTGACCGACCAGGTCGGCGTCGCAGAACCGGGGAAATTCATCGGCCTGCAGAATTACGTCACGCTGATTCAGGACGACTATTTCCTGAACGCGCTGAAACACACCGGCATCTGGGTGATCGCCTTCCTGATCGTGCCCAATTCGCTGGCCATCACCATCGCACTTCTGGTCAAGCAGACCTTCTGGGGCGCGAGCCTGATCAAGACGGTGTTCTTCCTGCCGCTGGCGCTGTCCTTCGCCATTGTCGGCGTGGTCTGGGGCTGGATCTACGAGCCTGACGTGGGCCTTCTGGACCAGCTGCTGATCGGGCTGGGGCTGGAAAGCCTGATCGTCGAATGGCTGGGCCCGGATGCGGCGACCTATTCGGTGATCGCGGCGGCGGCCTGGCGGCAGACGGCGTTCGCGACGGTGGTCTTTCTCGCCGGTCTTTCCTCGATCCCGACGGAACTGATCGAAGCGGCCAAGGTCGACGGCGGCACGCGGCGGCAGATCTTCTTTCGCATCACCCTGCCGCTCCTGAAACCGGCAAGCACCATCGCGGTGTCCTCGGCGCTGATCCACGCGCTGCTGGCGACCGAGATCGTGCTGACCATGACCGAAGGCGGCCCGTTCGGCAGCTCCGAAGTGGTGGGCTACCGGATGTATATGGAGACGTTCTGGAACTACAAATTCGGCTACGGCGCCGCGATCGGCGTGATTGTCACCCTGATGACGGCGATCCTGGTGGTGCCCTACGTGCGCCGCATGGCCAAGGCCCAAGAACGAGACTGGAGCTGAGGCGATGACCGACATGACCACACAAATCTCTGCCGCGCCGCAGGACATCATCAACCGCGGCACCCTGCGTGAACGGCTCGAAGAGCCCTTCATGCGCGGCGGCCAGATCGGGCTCTTGCTGCTCTTGGCGCTGGTGTTCTTCCTGCCGGTGCTGGGGACGCTGCTGACCGCGGTGCGCACCATCCCCGACATCACCCAGAACGGCGCCTGGGCGCTGCCCGCGTCCTACGAATGGGGCAACCTGGGCCGGGCCTTCGTCGAGATGCTGCCTTACCTCAAGGCGTCGGTGATCATCACGCTGCCTTCGGTGGCGGGGACGCTGCTGGTGTCGATGATGGCGGGTTATGCGCTGTCACGGATGCGGTTCCAGGGGCGGATCTGGATGTTCCTGGTGATCGTCTCGCTCAGCTTCGTGCCGATCCACACCCAGCTGATCCCGGTGTTCCGGCTGATGTCCGACCTTGGCCTGCACGACACTTTCGCCGCGCAGATCATCGTCCACATCATGCGCCAGATCCCCTTTGCCGTGCTGATCATGACCAACTTCTTCAACACGGTGCCGGGCGAATTGCGCGAGGCGGGCCGCATCGACGGGGCCAGCGAATGGACGATCTTCCGGCGCATCTACGTGCCGGTGGCGCGGCCTGCGCTTTCGGCGCTGATCGTGCTGGAGTTCACCTGGATCTGGAACGACCTGCTCTGGGGCCTCGTGCTGACGCAAGGCGCGGGCAAGAAGCCGGTGACCGTCGGCATCCTGTCCTTCGAGGGCGAATACGAGATCGCCTGGAACATGGTGGCCTCGGGCGCGGTGGTGGCCGCCATCCCGACGCTGGCCGTCTTCCTCGCCTTCCAGAAACACTTCATCCGCGGGATGACAATGGGGTCGGTCAAGGGCTGAGGCCCGCCCGATCCTCCCGACAAGGAGAACCAAAATGGCACATGTAACCATCAATCAGGTCATCAAGAACTATGGCGCGGTGCGGGCGATCAAGGGCATCGACGTCGATATCGACGACGGCGAATTCGTGGCCCTCGTCGGCCCCTCGGGCTGTGGCAAGACCACGCTTTTGCGGATGATTGCCGGGCTCGAGGACATCACCGGCGGCACCATCGAGATCGGCGGCAAGGTCGTCAACGGCTTGCAGCCCAAGGCCCGCGACATCGCGATGGTGTTCCAGAACTATGCGCTTTATCCGCATATGAAGGTGGCCGACAACATGTCCTTCTCGATGCAGCTTGCGGGTGCCTCGAAGGACGAGATCAAGGTCAAGGTCGAGGACGCCGCGCGCATCCTCAACCTCGAGCCTTACCTCGACCGTTACCCGCGCGAGCTCTCCGGCGGCCAGCGCCAGAGGGTCGCCATGGGCCGCGCCATCGTGCGCAATCCCAAGGTGTTCCTATTCGACGAGCCGCTCAGCAACCTCGACGCCAAGCTGCGCGTGTCCATGCGCGCCGAGATCAAGTCATTGCACCAGCGGCTGGGCACCACGGCGGTCTACGTTACCCATGACCAGATCGAGGCGATGACCATGGCCGACAAGATCGTGGTGATGAGCGAGGGTCGGATCGAGCAGGTCGGCACGCCGCTCGACCTCTACGACGAACCGGCCAACCTGTTCGTTGCGGCCTTCATCGGCTCGCCCTCGATGAACCTTCTGGAGGCGCAGGTCTGCGACGGCGGCGTGCGCTTTGCCGATGGCACGGTGCTGGCGCTTTCGGGCACCGAAGGCTTCGAGACCGGCCGCCCGGTGATCGCCGGCATCCGCCCCGATACCTTCGAGCTGGCCGAGCGCGGCCTGACCGTGCAGGTCAACGTCACCGAACCCACCGGGGCCGAGACCCAGGTGGTGGGCCAGATCGGCGACACCCCCGTCACCTGCCTGATGCGCGAGCGGATCAGCGGGCGCTACGGCGACGTGCTGCACGTGCTGCCGCAGGGGCCGGTGCATCTGTTCGATCCCGAGACCCGCCAGCGTCTTGGCACCGCGCGCGCGGCCATCGTCAATTGACCTGCACGCCGAAAACCACACCGGGGGCGGTCGCCCCCGCATCGCGCGCGATGCTGGCCGGCATGGGGCTGATCGTGGTGGCGGGCGGCTTGATGGCGGTTCAGGACGCCGTGGTCAAGGACATGACATCGCGCCTGTCGCCCTTCCAGATCTCCTTTGTCAGGTACGGCTGGCATTCGGTTTTCGTCGCCCTGTATCTGACGGCGGCGGGGCATCGGTCGATCTATGCCACGTCGCAGTTTCCGCTACAGGCCGCGCGGGCGCTGGCGCTCGTGGCGGGATCGCTGGCGGTACACGTGGCCATCACGGTGGTTCCCCTGTCACAGGCGACGGTGATCCTGTTTCTCAGCCCGCTGATCGTGACGCTGCTGTCGGTGGTCTTTCTGAACGAACGCATCGGGTGGCGGCGGACAACCGCGCTCTGCGCCGGGTTTTCCGGGGTGGTCGTGGTGATCGGCCCGCAGAGCGGCGGCGGGGCAGGGCTGTCCCTGATCTGGCTCCTGCCGGTCGCCTCGGCGGTCTGCTCGGCCTGTTACGTCCTGCTGACCCGGCGCCTGTCCGGCCCGGCGGAATTCGTGCCCGCCATGGCGCTGATGCCGCTGGTCTGCACCCTGGCGCTGGCCCCGGCGCAGCCGCTGATGTGGCGGGCGATCGGTTGGACCGGTTTCGCGGTGCTCATCCTGCTGGGCGTGACCGGAACCCTGGCGCATGTCTGCATCCAGCTCGGGATGCGCGTGGCCTCGGCGTCGATCCTCGCGCCGTTCCTCTACAGCCAGGTGGTGTTCGCCAGCCTGCTGGGCCTCCTCTTCTTCGACGAGGTCGTGGGGTTCGGCTTCTTCCTCGGCACCGTCCTGATTGTCGGCAGCGGTCTTGCGATCTGGTCGATCGAACGCCCGCGCCCGACCCCCTGACACTTCAATCCGAAAGCATGCGCATGACCGCCAGGAACATGATCCTCTTCATCACCGACCAATGGCGCTGGGACACGCTGAACCAGCCGGGTCATCCCTGCCAATTGCCCAACCTGCAGGCCTTTCGGCAGGAGGCCACCAACCACGTCAACGCCTTCACCCCGGTGCCGCTCTGCACCCCCGCGCGCGGCTCGCTCTTTACCGGCAAATGGCCGCATCAGACCGGCACGATGGACAATGTGCAGGGCTCGTCCTTCTATCCGCATGGCAAGCTGCACCCCAGCCACCTGACCTACATGGAGCGGTTGCAGGCGGCGGGCTACGAGGTCTCCTTCATCGGCAAGTGGCACCTCGGCGCCGGCACGCTGACCGAGCGCGGCATCGACGCGCCGCTGAGCGATGGCGGCAGCGAGGCGCTGATCCCCGCCGATGACCTCGAATTCGCCACGCCGCGCAAGACGCCGTTCTACGGCACCATCACCAAGGGCACGCATATGGATGAGAAACGGGTGCGGAAGGGCATCGAAAAGCTCGAGAGCCTCTCGGCCTCGGGCAAGCCCTTCTGCCTGATCGTCTCGCTTCCCGGCCCGCACTTCCCGCACCACGTCCCGGCGGAGTGGGTGGCGCTGTATGACGATCTGCCCGCCGACTACATGCCCGAGAATTTCATCCCGCAGTTCACCGAAGAGGGCAAGCCGCAGGCCCAGGGCGCGCCCTACTGGCCCTGCCAGGACACCCGGGGGCTCGACCCGCAGGACTGGCGGCGCACCGCGCAGCATTACTTCGGCTTCTGCTCCTTCATCGACGATCTCTTCGGCCAGTTCCGCCGCAAGGTGCGCGATCTGGGGCTGGACGACAGCACCAGCCTTGCCTTCACCGCCGATCACGGCGAGATGCTGGGCGCGCATGGCTGGTTCGACAAGGGGCCGTTCTTCTACGAGGAGGTGATGCGCATCCCGATGCTGATCCGCGCGGCGGGGCAGGGGGCGGCTGCGGTCAACGCGGGCTTCGTCAACTTCCGCGACCTCTTTCCGACCTTGCTGGCCGAGAGCGCGGCGGCGGGCATCCTGACCCCCGAAGAGGCCGCGCGCAGCTATGATGCCATGTCGCACGACCGCGCCTTCTATGGCTACGACGCCTACCAGGGTCGCCAGTTCAAGTTCCGCGGCATCCGCGAGACGCGCTACAAATACGCCTGGAGCCCGCATGACATCGAAGAGCTCTACGATCTCGGGACCGACCCGCAGGAGCGGGTGAACCGGGCCGGTGATCCGGCGCTGGCGGCGGAACAGGCCCGGCTCAAGGCGCGGCTCTTCGACTGGATGGAGGCCGAGCGGGATGCCCTGGCATTCGGCGGCTACCAGCTTCCGGTCGGCAGCTACATCGACGGTCGGCCCGCGCATGAACAGCACGATCACCAGCAACATCTCAATTCGGCGTTGAAGCAATGAAAATCACCGAAATCAGAACCTACATGCAGCGCGTCGACGATCGCCCCCGGGTGCTCGTGGCGGTCAGGACCGACGAAGGCATCACCGGCTGGGGCGAGACCTATGCCCATGGGCCGGAACGCGCCGTTGCGCCGATCCTCGACTATTTCGCCACCCATCTGCTGGGCGAGGATCCGCGCCGCGTGACCTTCCTGCATGAAAAACTCATGCATGTCGCCCGCTTCCCGCCGGGGGCGCTCGGGCTGGCGGTGTTTTCCGCCGTGGATCACGCGCTCTGGGACATCGCCGCCAAGGCGCTTGGCGTGCCGGTCTACCAGATGCTGGGCGGGCACATGCGCGACCGGGTGCGGGTCTATTGCACCGCCATCGGCGCGCCCGACAATGGCGTCGAGGTGCTGTCGGACCTGCACCGCGAATTCGGCTTCACCGCCTTCAAGCTCTCGCCCTATCGCAAGCACCCTTTCGAGCACCGCTGGGGCGAGGTCTGCGAGGCGACGGCGGATTATTTCCGCGGGCTGCGCGAAGGGCTGCCGTCGCATTTCGAGATCGCCTTCGATGCCCATTCGGTGCTGATGGAGGGGATCGACGCGGTGCGCCTGGCGCGCGCCATCGAGCCTTACGATCCCTATTTCCTCGAAGAGCCGCTGCGGCCCGAGCACATGCCGGCCTGGGGGCAGATGAAGGCCAAGATGACCATTCCGCTGGCCACCGGAGAGGCGCTTTACAACCGTCACCAGTTCCTGGCGCTGCTCAATGCGGGCGGGGCGGATATCGTGCAGCCGGATATCGCCGTGGTCGGCGGGCTGACCGAGATGCGGCGGATTGCCGAGGTGGCTGACGCCCATTCTGTGCCAGTGGCGCCGCACAACCCGATGGGGCCGCTGGCCACGGCGCACAACGTGCATTTCTCGGCCGCCTGCACGAATTTCAAGATCCTCGAGTACAAGGTGCACCGCGACGTGCCCTGGATCGCCGATCCCTATATCCCGGTCGATGGCTACCTCGATCTGCGCCCGGATCGCCCCGGATGGGGGGTCGAGATCGTCGAGGCGGCCTTGCAGACCGACGAATACACCCATTGGTCGCGGCCGCTGATGCGCAAGCCCGACGGGGCCACGAGCTATGCGTGAGGCCGGGCAAAGGCCGGCGGGCACCGGGTGTCCGGAGCGCCGGAGAGCATGTCCCGGCGAGACCCGGGCACGGCAGGCCCCGGCCTCTATCGCCCCCGGTTTCCCGTTTCCCGTCCCCGACTGCAGAAAGTGGCCCCGCCGATGATGCTTTCCGAGAACCGCTTCACCCGTGCCCTGGCCTCCGGCGCCCCGCAGGTCGGTCTCTGGATCACCCTGTGCAGCAATTTCGCCGCCGAGGTGGTGGCGCCCGCCGGGTTCGACTGGGCGCTGATCGACATGGAGCACAGCCACAACGATTACGCCAGCGTGCTGGGCCAGCTCCTGGCCTTTGCCGCCTATGACACGGTGCCGATCGTGCGGGTGGAATGGAACGATGCGGTGGCGGTCAAGCGGCTGCTCGACCTCGGCGCGCCGGGGCTGCTGTTTCCGATGATCCAGACGGTCGAGGAGGCCCGCGCCGCCGTCGCCGCCACGCGCTATCCGCCGCAGGGCATCCGCGGTGTTTCGAGCGCGACGCGGGCGACGAAATTCGGCCGGATCCGCGACTACACCACGCGGATCGCGGATGAGACCGCGGTCCTTCTGCAGATCGAGACCCGGGCGGCGCTGGCGCGCGCCGAGCAGATTGCCGGTGTCGACGGTGTCACCGGCGTCTTCTTCGGCCCGGCGGATATCGCCGCCGACATGGGGCTGCTCGGCCAGCCCACGGCGGCCGCGGTCTGGGACGCGATTCGCCCGGTGGCCCGGCGCCTTGTCGCCAAGGGCATTCCGGTGGGCACCCTGGTCTCGGACACGGCCCTGGCGGCGGATCTGATCGGCGAGGGGTTCACCTTCGTCGCCTGCGGCACCGACACCGGGATCCTGGCGCGGGGCAGCGATGCGCTGCGCGCCCGGATGACGGAAAAGCTGACCCTGTGACGGTTTGACAGGGGCCGGGGCGCGGCTTTGCCCTCGACTCTTGCCTTGACAAGAGTTAAACATACTATGAATGAACGGATGCCTGCGGAGGTGCGCGTGGTGCTGCAAGAAAACATGGCTCTGCACAAGAAGATGTATATGGGCGGCGCCCTGGTCGACGGGCAGGCCAGCCTCGACGTCATCAACCCGGCGACCGAGGATCGCGTGGCCACCGTCGCCGCTGCCGGGCTTGCGGATGTCGACAAGGCCCTGCGCGCCGCGCAGGCCGCCGCGCCCGGCTGGGCGGCAACGCCGGTGGCAGAGCGCCAGCGCTGGATGCTGAAGCTGCGCGAGGCGGTGATCGCCAACGAGGAAATGCTGCGCGACTGCATCCACCAGGAAATGGGCAAGCCCTGGGGCGGCACCCAGGAGGATTTCGACCTGCTCGAGCGGTCGCTGAAGTTCTACGCCGAGGAGATCCAGCGCGTCCATGACGAGACCCTGCGCGATCTCGACGGCACCCATGACCACCGCATCGTCTTTGAGCCGGTGGGCGTGGCGGTGGCCTATCTCGCCTGGAACTTTCCGCTGCTGAACCTCGCCTACAAGATCGCCCCGGCGATGGCCGCGGGCTGCCCGATCGTCATCCGCCCTTCCGCCGCGACACCGGTTTCGGCCTATGCGGTGGGCGAATTGTGCCACCGGATCGGCCTGCCGGCGGGGGTGGTCAATATCCTGACCACCGATGGCTATGGCCCGTCCGATGCGCTGGCGGCCTCGCCCATCCCCAACCTGATCACGCTGATCGGCTCGACCAATACCGGCAAGCACCTGATGAAGGTCGGCGCCACCTCGATCAAGAAATTCTCGATGGAGCTGGGCGGCAATGCGCCCGTGCTGGTCTACCGCGACGCCGATCTCGACCTGGCGGCGGATATCGTTAGCACGGTCAAGTTCAACAACGCCGGCCAGATCTGCGTCACCCCCAACCGGATCTTCGTCGAGCGCGAGGTCTATGACAGCTTCCGCGACAAGGTGGTGGCGCGGGCCAGGGCGGTGAAGGTCGGCTTCGACAAGCGGGCCGATATCCTGACCGGCCCGATGATCGACGGCCGCGCCTGGACGCGGGTCAAGGGGTTGATCGACGAGGCGGTCGAAAAGGGCGCCACCCTGCTGGCCGGCGGCGACCGGCCCGAGGGGCTGACCAGGGGGCATTTCCTCGCCCCCACGGTGCTGGACGGCGTGACGCCCGGGATGCAGATCTATCGCAACGAGATCTTCGGCCCGGTCATCAGCCTGATCCCCTTCGACGACCGCGAAGCCGTGCTCGACCGCGCCAATGACGGCGAGGACGGCGGGCTCGCCTCCTATATCTTCACCGCCGACCTGGGCCTGGCCGAGGCGGTTGCCCGGCGCCTGCGCTACGGCGAGGTGCAGATCAACGGCGTCAAATACGACATCTACCTGCCGCATGGCGGCATCGGGCAATCCGGCATCGGCCACGACTGCTCGCGCCTGGCCCTCGACGACTATCTCGTGGTCAAGCGCATCAGCCGGGGGCTGATCTGATGGAGGACTTCATGAAACTCGAACCGATCACCAGCACGCTGAAGATCACGCGCATCACCAGCCATGTATTGCAATGTGACATGCCCGAGGAACTGGGCTATTCGCAGCAATATTACGCCAAACGCACCGCG
>SBGD01000069.1 GCA_006226775.1 Paracoccaceae bacterium
GGCATCTCGGGCAGGCGCGGCAAGACCTCGGTCAGCGCCCGCGCCAGCCGCGCCGTGCGGTCGCCGCGTTGCCAGAAGGGCGTGATCAGGATGTTGCGCCGCCTTTCGGTCTCGGGGTCGGTATCCAGCAGGTCCAGCGCCGCCAGCCCCTGCAACAGGTCCGCGTGCGCCGCTTCGGAAACGCCCCGGATCTGCAGGTTGGCGCGGCGCGTCAGGTCGATCACCCCGCTGCCATGGCGCAGCGCCAGGTCGCTAAGGCCCACCGCCTGCTCCACGCTCAACCGCGCCCGCCGGGGTCTTACGCGGACGATCAACCCGTCGCCCGACATCATCGGCGCCCAGGCGCCAGGACACCAGCCCTTGACCTGCCGCCCGCTCAACGTCCCGCCTCCAACCCGGCCAGCACCGAATTGCGCCGCGTCTGCCAGAGGCCTGCATCCAGCAAGGCCGCGAACCGGTCGCGCATTGCCGCGAGGGCCTCGGGGTTGGCGTCTTCGAGGAAAGCCACGGTTTCGTCATGCCCCAGCGTCGCCTCGTGGTAGAGGTCGAAGAGATGCGGGCTGACCGCGCCGGCCAGATGGGCAAAGGCCGCCAAATGCTCCAGCGTCGCCGCGATCTCGGCCGCGCCGCGAAAGCCATGCGCGCGCATGCCCGCGATCCAGGCCGGGTTGGCGGCACGGGCCTGCACCACGCGGGCAATCTCCTCGGGCAGCGCCCGGGCACGCGGCTGCTCGGGATCGGTATTGTCGAGGTGATAAAGCGCCGCCTTGCCCCCCGTCACCGCCTGCGCCGCGGCGAAGCCTGCCTCATGCGCGGCATAATCGGCGGCCAGTAGCAGGTCGGTCTCGGGGAGATCCTGCAGATGCACGAAGCTGTCGGCCTGCGCCACCCGCGCGCGAACGCCGTCCTCGTCACGCTCTGCCGCCTCGCCATCCAGCGCCCAGGCCGAGGCCGCAAGCCAGGCCTCACCCGCAACCCTGCGCCCCGCGTCGCTGTAGTCCTCCAGTGCATGGCCCATGCCCAGCCCGAAAGACCCGGGCCGCGGGCCATAGACCCGCGCCAGATCAGACCGCCCGGCATAAGGGTTCCAGTCGGCGGCCTCGTCCCGCTCCGCCAGCGCCCGCACCGCCTGCGCAAACAGCGCCGAGAGCGTCGGAAAGACATCGCGGAACAACCCCGAGACCCGCAAGGTCACGTCGATCCGGGGCCGGTCCAGCTCGGCAATCGGCAGAACCTCGATCCCCGTGACCCGCTCGGATCCCTTGTCCCAGACCGGCCGCACCCCCAGCAGATGCAACGCCATGGCGAATTCCTCGCCCGCGGTGCGCATGGTGGCCGAGCCCCAGAGATCGACGATCAGCCCGCGGGGCCAGTCGCCCTCGTCCTGCAGATGCCGCCGCACCAGTTCCTCGGCCAATTTCACACCTTGCGCATAGGCCGCCCGCGTCGGCACCGCGCGCGGATCGGTGGTGTAGATGTTGCGGCCCGTGGGCAGCACATCCGTCCGCCCGCGATAGGGCGACCCCGACGGCCCCGCCGCGATTCGCTTGCCGTCGAGCGCATCCAGCAGCGAGTGCTGCTCGTTCTCGGTGGCCGCCGTCGTGTCAAACGGCGCACCGGGGCGCGCCGGGCGGCCCCAGATGTGCAGGCCCTCGCCGAACTGGCTCTCCTTGATGTCACAGACGAAGCGGTCGATCCGGGTGATCGCCTCCGCCGTGCTCGACGCACGCTCCAACCCCAGGTCGTCCTCGACCCCGAGGCTCTGCGCCTCGGCCCGGATATCCGCCTGCAACCGCTCGCGCCGCCGCGGGTCCAGCCCGTCGGCATTGGAAAACTCATCCAAGAGCGCCTCCAGCCGCACCAGCCGATCCGGCGTCCCGCTTTCCCGCAGGGGCGGCGGAATATGGCCCAGCGTCACCGCCCCGATGCGCCGCTTGGCCTGCGCCGCCTCGCCCGGGTCGTTGACGATGAAGGGATAGATCACCGGCAGCGCCCCGGTCAGCGCCTCGGGCCAGCAGGCGGCACTCAAGGCCACCGACTTGCCCGGCAGCCATTCCAGCGTGCCATGCGCGCCCACATGCACCAAAGCATCGACCTGCCCCTGCAGCCAGAGGTAAAAGGCGACATAGGCGTGACAGGGCACCCGGCTCAGGTCGTGATACTCGTCGTCGCGCGCCTCGGGCGTGCCGCGTTCGGGTTGCAAGGCCACGAGCACCTTGCCGCAGCGCACCACGGCAAAGCGAAAGTCCGCCTCCGCCGCGCCCCAGGCCTCCGCCAGATCGTCCTGCAGGGCGCGCGGCAAACCCGCCAGCGCCGCCTTGTACGCGCCCAAGGGCCAGCACACCTCCCGCGCCCGCAGCCCCTCTTCCAGCGCGGCGCCAGGCCCCGCCGCATCATACCCCGCGCCCTGCAAATCCTCCAGCATCGCCCGCGCCGAGGCCATCGCATCGAGGCCCACCGCGTGCCCCATGTTCCAGTCCTTGCCCGGATAGGTCGAGAGCACCAGCGCCACCCGCCGCTCTGCCGCGGCCAACCCCGCCAACCGCAGCCAGCCCATCACCCGCTCGGCAATCGCCGCGACGCGCTCCTCGTCAGCCCGATGCGCCACCCGCGCGAATTGCAGGTCCGGGTCGCGCACCCCGGCTTCCTTGAACGAGGCCACCCCGCCGAGTATACGCCCGTCCACCTCCGGCAGCACCACGTGCATCGCCAGGTCCGCCGGCGACAACCCCCGCTCCGCCTCGGCCCAGGCTTCCCGCGAGGACGTCGCCAGCGCCACCTGAAACACCGGCACCCCGCCCGCATCCAGAGGCGAGGCCCCGCCGTCCCCCTTGCCGCTGAAGGCCGTCGCATTGACGATGGCATCCGGCGCAAATCCCGCCACCTGCCGCGCGAGCCACCCCGCCGCCGCCGCCGCCTTCAACGACGGCACGAAGAGCGCCAGCACCGCGCAGCCCCGCGCCTCGAAAGCCCGCACCAGGGCCGCCACCGGCCCCAGGTCCGCGGCCACCAGGTAGGACCGATAAAACGCCACCAGCACCCTGGGCTTCTCTGGTTCACAAATATCCTCGGGGGGGCTCGGCAGCGCCGAGCGGGGGGCAGACAGCCCCCCTCCGACGCCAGCAAACGACGCCACGGCCGGGCAACAGACCCCCTGCGCCTCCGTCCAGGCCCCAACGACCGGCAAGACCTTGGAGCCCACGACCGGCCCCGCGTAATGCCCCGCCGCCAGCGCCATCTGCGCCAGCGCCGCCTGGGCCGCCACCACACCGCCCGCATCACACAGGTGCTGCAACCGCCGCAATGTCGACACCGGCAACGTGGAAAACTCGTCCAGCCGCGGATCGACCCGGCCATCGGCGGGCAGCACCGCCAAAGCGATCCCCTGCGCCTCGGCCAGCGCCTTGACCTGCCCCAGACCATAGGCCCAGTAGGGCACCCCGCCGATCAACCGGATCAGGATGCCCTGCACGCCGGCCAGCGTCTGCTCGACATAGGTATCCACCGACAATGGATGTTTCAGCGCCGCCAGGTTGGCCAGCCGCAGCGTGGGCAGTTTGCCCACCTTCCCGCCGCCGCTATGCCAGGCTTCGGCAAAGGCCCCGAGGTCGCTGTCGGAAAACGACAGCACCACCAGGTCCGCCGGGCTCTGGCCCAGGTCCCGGGGGGTGTCGGTTTCCTCCAACCCGTGGCTTTCGCGGAAGATGACGTGCATGGGCTTTGGTCCAATGGTGGGTTGGCCCCCACCCTACGGGGTTATTCCGCGGCCTGGGCCGAGATCGCGCCAAGCGCCGCGCGGATGGCCTGCGGGTCGATGTCGTCGTGCTCGGCGATCACCACCAGACGGCCCTGCCGCGCCTCGCCGATCTTCCACGCACGGTCGTACTGGTGACGCACCCGCGCGCCCACCGCCTGGACCAGCAGCCGCATCGGCTTGGCGGTGACCGAGGCATAGCCTTTCACCCGCAGGATATTGTGGCTTCGGGCCAGCCCCTCGATGGCGCGCACCAGGTCGACGGGATCGGCCAGTTCCGGCAGGTCGACGACAATCGACTCGAAATCCTCGTGGTCATGATCGTGGTCGCCGTCGTGATGACTGGGGCGGGCGTCCATGTCGTCCTCGGCCGCCGCTTCCAGCCCGAGGATCACCCGGGGGTCGACCACGCCTTCGGCCACTTCGATGACCGGCAGCACACGCGGCGCCTCGGCGGCGATGACCTCCCTGGCCCTGGCCACGCCCTCGGGCCCGGCCAGATCCGGCTTGGTCAGCAGGATGATGTCGGCGCAGGAGATCTGGTCCTCGAAGACCTCCGACAGCGGCGTCTCGTGGTCGAGGCTGTCGTCTGCCGCCCGCTGGGCATCCACCCGCGCCACGTCGGGCGCGAAACGGCCCGCCGCCACCGCCTCGGCATCGGCCAGCGCGATCACGCCGTCGACGGTAATCTTCGAGCGGATATCGGGCCAGTCGAAGGCCTTGAGCAACGGCTTGGGCAGCGCCAGACCGGAGGTCTCGATCAGGATGTGATCGGGGCGCGGCTCAAGCGCCATGAGCGCCTCGATGGTGGGGATGAAATCATCGGCCACGGTGCAGCAGATGCAGCCGTTGGCCAGTTCCATGATGTTCTCTTCGGGGCAGTCGGGAATGGCGCAGCCCTTGAGGATCTCGCCATCGACGCCGACGTCGCCGAATTCGTTGACCACCACGGCGAGGCGACGCCCGCCGGGGTTCTGCATCAGGTGGCGGATCAGCGTGGTCTTGCCGGAGCCGAGAAAGCCGGTGATCACGGTGACGGGAAGCTTGGCGAGGTCGGTCATGTCTCTGACTCCAATGGGGGAATGCGGGCGATGCAGTTGCGTTTGAAGTGCTCGGGGCGTTCGCGCCACGGGATCAGCCCGTTGTCCGTGGCAAGGTAGCGCGCGGCGCCCTCGAGCAGCATGTCGGCGTGAGAGGTCTCGTCCAGATTTCCGTAAACATATGTCCAGCGCCCGGCCCCGCGCAGCGCCACGGTGCAGCCGTGATCGCAGTTCTGCAGGCAGTCGACGGCGCGCAGCCGCACCCCTTGGGGCAGGCCCTGGGCGCTCAATTCGTCGTAGAGCCGCTGCCCTGGACGCCGCGCGTCCTCGGGCAGATCCCGCCCACGACGGCAGGTCACGCAGACCATGAGGTCGACCTCGGCCAGGCTTGTGTCCTTCATCTGTCCCACCCTTCGGGCGAACGCGGGTCGGATGGCGGGAAGCGGGCGGCAAACGCCCCAGATCCCGACACCGGAACACCCCGTCCGGTTACGTCACGTCTCTCGGGCTGGCAGGTCTCCCGGCTTGCGGATGTGAGGGCGTTTGCCTCGCGGGCGTCCTGCCTTCCCGGGCGGACCCAGTGGCGAAACGGACGACCTCTCCGGTCACGGTCGCGGGGGCGGCTGCGCTTGACCCTGTGTCGACAGGGCTGGCACATTCCCTTTTCACCTGTTTTACACAGGCACCAGCAGGGATGCAGATGCGCCGGATCGCCCGGTCTTGTCAAGCGAAAGGGAGCCCCATGTCGGACGCCGAGAACACCCGCCACACCGAGAAGATGAAGAAGATCAAGGCCGCCCGCGACCGGATGATGGCGACCAAGACCGAGGAGAAGGGCCTGATCATGGTCCACACCGGGCCGGGCAAGGGCAAGTCCTCGTCCGGATTCGGCATGATCCTGCGCTGCATCGCCCACGGAATGCCGTGCTCGGTGGTGCAGTTCATCAAGGGCGCCTGGCTGACCGGCGAGGCGGAGTTCCTGAAGGGGCGGTTTGCGCAAGAGTGCCGGTTCTTCGTCTCGGGCGAGGGGTTTACCTGGGAGACGCAGGACAAGGCGCGCGACATCGCCGCGGCGCAGAACGGCTGGCGGATCGCGAAGGAGCAGATCCTCGACCCGGAGATCCGCTTCGTGCTGCTGGACGAGATCAATATCGCGTTGCGCTATGACTACCTCGATATCGACGAGGTGGTGGCGTTCCTGCTGGAGGAGAAACCGGCGATGACGCATGTGTGTCTGACCGGGCGGAACGCCAAGCCGGAACTGATCGAAGCGGCGGACCTGGTGACCGAGATGACGCTGGTCAAGCATCCGTTCCGGGAAGGGGTGAAGGCGCAGAAGGGGGTGGAGTTTTAGCGACCGCGCCCAGTCACCCCAGAAGAGGACGCGGCGAGCCGTGTTCCCGCGCGGAGTCAAGGCCGCAGGCCGCCGCGCATCGCCGGGCCGCCCCCCGGCACGGCGATACCTCTGCCCCAAGCGCTCCGATCCGAGGTCTCGCGGATCTGGCAAAAATAAAGTGCGCCGAACAACCGTTGCATCGCCGCACCGCGGCCCGTCGATGCGCGGCTTGTGCTCAACACCAGGGGGCGGCATGTGCAGCTTTTTCCGTCTGGACATCCGGCCGCTGCACGCGTCATTCGTTGGCAAACACGACAAGAAGGATGCCGCGCATGCCCGTCAAACGCCTGCTGACCGAATTCGGCATGGGCACCTCGCTCCGCCGACAGGACTATACCGAGGCCGCCACCCGCGCCGTAAAGGACGCGCTCTGGCACAACTCGATCAACCTCGCCGAGCTTTTCGGCAAGGCCAGGGAAGACATGCGGATCACCGTCGACGTCGGGGTGGCCCAGCCGGAACTGGTGGACAGGGACGCGGTGAAGGCGGTCTTCCCCTACGGCCAGGTCACGGTCAATGTCACCCGGGGTGGGCTCGACGTGGCGCGCCCGGATGGCGACGGCAACCCGACGGTGATGGCCAACGTGGCCATTTCCGTGGCCCTCGACGTGGAGGGCGCGTGATGCAGCGGTTCATCATCGAAATGGGCATGGGCAACGATCTGCACGGGCAGGATTACACCAAGGCCGCCGGTCGGGCCATCGAGGACGCGCTGCGCCATTCCTCGATCCCGCTCTTCGGCGCTTTGGGGCTGAGCCATGAGGAGATGCGCGTCAAGGTGACCGTCGGCGTGCAGGAGCCCGAGGCGGTGGATTGCGCGGCGCTTGCCGCCACCCTGCCCCGCGGCCGCGCCGAGGTGCGGGCCGTCCTGGGCGGGCTGAACGTCACCAACCCCGACACCGGCGAGGTCACCGTGGTGGCCCAGGCCGCGGTCGAGGCGTTCCTGCCGAAACAGGGATGAGCCGCGCGCTGATGATCCAGGGCACCGGCTCGAACGTCGGCAAGTCGATGCTGGTGGCGGGGCTCTGCCGCGCGGCGCGGCGGAGGGGTCTGTCGGTGGCGCCGTTCAAGCCGCAGAACATGTCGAACAATGCCGCGGTGTCCGCGGACGGCGGCGAGATCGGGCGGGCGCAGGCCCTGCAGGCGCTGGCCTGCGGGCTGGCGCCGCATACGGACATGAACCCGGTGCTGTTGAAGCCCGAGACGGATGTCGGCGCGCAGGTGGTGGTGCAGGGTCGGCGGCGCGCCACGGTGAAGGCGCGGGACTATGCCGGGCTGAAGCCCGGCCTACTCGGCGCTGTTCTGGAGAGTTTCGGGCGGTTGAAGGCGCGCCATGACCTGGTGATCGTGGAAGGCGCGGGCAGTCCGGCGGAGGTCAACCTGCGCAAAGGCGACATTGCCAACATGGGGTTCGCGCGGGCGGCGGAGGTGCCGGTGGTGCTCTGCGGCGATATCGACCGGGGCGGCGTGATTGCCCAGATCATCGGCACCCAGGCGGTGCTCGACCCGGAGGATGCGGCGCTGGTAAAAGGATTTGTGATCAACAAGTTCCGCGGCGATCCTCGGCTGTTTGACGACGGCTACGCGCTGATCCAAGCGCGCACCGGCTGGCGCGGTTTCGGCGTGGCGCCCTGGTTTGCCGAGGCCTGGAGATTGCCCGCCGAGGATGCGCTGGACATCCGCAGCGCCGGGGCGAAGACCGGCTTTCACATCACCTGCCTGCGCCTCTCGCGGATTGCCAATTTCGACGACCTCGACCCGCTGGCGCAGGAGCCCGGCGTGCGGCTGACCATGCTGAACGCGGGCGAGGCGCTCCCCGGCGATGCCGACCTCGTGATCCTGCCGGGCAGCAAGTCCACGCGCGGCGATCTGGCTTTTCTGCGCGCGCAGGGCTGGGACATCGACCTGGCCGCGCATCACCGGCGTGGCGGCCATGTGCTGGGGATCTGCGGCGGCTACCAGATGCTGGGCCGGACGGTGGCTGATCCGGAGGGCATCGAAGGCCCCGCGGGCACCGATCCGGGGCTGGGGCTGCTCGAGATCGACACGGTGATGACCGCCGACAAGCGGCTGACCGAGGTCACCGCGCGCCATGCCGCCACCGGCCAGGGCTTTCGCGGCTACGAGATCCACATCGGGCAAAGCGACGGCGCCGACCGGGCGCGGCCCTTTGCCTTTGTCGACGCCGCCCCGGAGGGCGCGGTCAGCGGCGATGGTCGGGTGCACGGCAGCTACCTGCACGGGATGTTCCGCGACGACGGCTTTCGCGCCGCATGGCTGCGCGGGTTCGGCGTCACCTCCGATCTCGGTTATGATGCGACGGTGGAGGCCGTGCTGGACGCGCTGGCCGACCATCTGGAAGCGCATCTCGACGTCGAGGAGTTGCTGTCGGTGGCGGTGTAACCGGCCCTACCCCGGACGTTCCGTGACCCCGCCCGTCACCCCCGCGATACGCAGCCCCGGACCTGATCCGGGGCCTCACGCCCCGCGTCGACAAGAGGTCCCGGAGCAGGTCCGGGACTGCGGCGCGCGTTGCGCCAAGGGCGCGCCAGCACCACCCGTCCAGTCCGCATCACGGGACTTGCCGACAGGCCTCAGCCCGCCATCGCCGCTTCCAACCGCTGCCAGGAGGCCGCATCCCCCGGCAGCCCCAGCCGTATCCAGCCTCGGGAATAGGGAAAGATCCGCGACCAGACGCGCTGGCCGGCCAGCCTGTCCTGCGTGGCGGCGGCATCGGCGGTGTCATAGGTCCGAAACAGCGGCGTGCCACCCACCAGCCGCCAGCCGGCAGCCGCCGCCAGACCGTCCAGCCGCGCTGCGTCGCGGTCCAACCGGGCGCAGGTCTCGGCCTGCCACGTGCGATCCGTCAGCGCCGCCTGCCCCAGGTGAATCGCCAGCCCGCTCACCGCCCAGGGTCCGGCCAGCGCCCGCAGCCGCGCGATCAGCGCCTCGGGCGCGAAGGCAAAGCCCAGCCGCAGCCCGGCCAGCCCGTAGAACTTGCCGAAGGAGCGCAGCACCACCACGTTCTGCGCCTCCAGCCGCGGCAGCAGCGAGACCTCGGGCAGCGGGTCGGCAAAGCTCTCGTCGACGATCAGCAGGCCCACGTTCCGCGCCACCTCCAGCAGTACCTCCGGCGTCCAGCTTCGCCCGTCGGGGTTGTTGGGGTTGACCAGCACGCCCAGCGCCGCGCCGCGCAGATCCTCCGGCGTGGCGACCTCCTCCACCGTCCAGCCCTGCGCCCGCAGGGCCCCGGCGTGTTCGTTGTAGGTCGGGGCCACCACCCGCGCCGTGCCCGGGCGCGCCAGCCGCGGCACCAGCTGGATCGCGCCCTGCGCCCCGGCCACAGCGACGCAGCCCTGCCGCGCGGCCCAGACCGCCTGCGCGCAACGCTCCAGCGCCGCGATCTCGGCGCGGGTCGGCAGCGCGGTCCAGGCGCGGGCGGGCAGATCGGGCACCGGATAGGGCACCGGGTTGATGCCGGTGGAGAGGTCCAGCCAGTCGCCCGCCCCGTAGCGCGCCTGCGCCCGGTCGAGATCTCCGCCGTGATCGCGCATCCTGCCTCCTCAGACCAGTGCCAGCGGCGCCAGCAGCCCCGCCATAAGAACCATCGCGCGGATGTAGAGCACAAGCCCCCGTTTGATCTGGCCCCCCTCCGGGTCGGGTGCTTCGCCGTTCAGCCAGGGCTCCTCGGCCACGCGGTCGCCATAGCGGCGCGGGCCGGAGAGGCGCACGCCGAGGGCCCCGGCCAGGGCGGCCTCGGGCCAGCCGGCATTGGGCGAGCGGTGATGGCGGGCATCGCGCCACATCACCCGCAGGCTGGCGCCGGGGCGCGGGCCCACCAGCGCGAAGCCGACCCCGGTCAGCCGCGCAGGCACCAGGTTCACCAGGTCGTCGAGCCGCGCCGCCACCTTGCCGAACTGCGCGTAGCGCGCGTTGCGATGGCCGATCATCGAATCCAGCGTGTTGATCGCCTTGTAGGCGGCGATCCCCGGCAGCCCGGCGATGCAGCCCCAGAAGACCGGCGCGACGATCCCGTCCGAGGTATTCTCGGCCAGGCTTTCCAGCGCTGCCCGCGCCACGCCCGCCGCGTCAAGCCGGGCCGGGTCGCGGCCGACGATCATTGCCACCGCCTGCCGCGCCGCCTCCAGATCGCCGCGCACCAGCGGTGCCGCCACCGCCGCCACATGGTCGTGCATGGCGCGCAGGGCGACGAAGGGCCAGGCCAGCAGCCCGCCCAGCAGGATGCCGATCCAGCCCTCGGGCAAGGCCAGGTGCACCATCAGCGCCAGCAGCGCCACGCCGCCGGTGACCACCCCCGTGGTCAGCGCCCCCCGGCGCAGGCGCTGGGACGGCGTGCCGCGGTTCCAGCGCGCCTCCAGCCCGGCGATCACGGCGCCGATCCAGGTCACCGGATGGCCGATCCGGGCATAGAGCCAGGCGGGCCAGCCGATCGCCGCGTCGATCCCGCAGGCCAGCAGCATCATCGCGGCAAGGCTCATGCCGTGTGCCCGGTGCGAAAGCGCAGCACCCCGGTCAGCCCGGCGCGCGCCAGCGCCGCCTCGGCGCCCGGCGGCACCGTGCCGGGCGCGAAGATCAGCCCCCGGGCCGAGCCGGTATGCGCCCGCAGGTAGCCCAGCGCGCCCAAGTCGGCGGCCAGCGCCGCGCAGGGGTCGTCCGCCGGCCCGCGCAGCACCGTGCAGCGCCGCGCCGATTCGCTGGCCAGTTGCCCCAGCGTCGCCGCATCGCAAGGCCGCGCCAGCCGCGCCACGAGGTCGGCGACATCGGGAAAATCGAGGTCGGCCGGATCGGTCACCTGCGGCGCGCCGCGAAAGCCGCCCACCACCTCGACCAGCGGCAAGGGCGCGACCGGCGTCACCACCTGGCCCTCGCGCGGCGCCCAGAGCACCGCGTCGGGCTGCGGCAGCATCAGCGGATCGCTGGCGCCTTCGACCGCAAGGCAGGCCGCGGCCAGCGCCGCGCCGCCCTGCCCCACCGCCCCGGCCAGGGCGACAAGTGCGGCGGTCGAGACGCCCGCGCCGCCGCCGGGCGGCATCTCGGCGCGCAGGCGGAACACCCCCGGCGGCGCGCCGATCCGGGCGAGGAAATCGCGGGCGCGCGCCAGACTCAGCACCTCGCGCGCCTGCTGCACCTCCAGCGGCCCGTCGCCGAGACGGCAGGCGGTCACGCCCAGCGCCGGGCAGGCCACGGTGACCAGCACCAGCGGCCCGCCGGAGCCGATCCGCCCTTGCAGCCACTCGCCGAAATGCCCGGCGACGCGCACCGAAACCGGGGCGCGGCCTGCTGTCATGGGGGGATTTGTCGCTTCCTTCCGCATCGGAAATCTGCTTTGTCACGCGGCCATGGGAAAGTCGATCCTAATTACCGGCGGGGCGCGCTCGGGCAAGTCCGGGCTGGCCGAGCGCCTGACGCTCGCCCTGGGCCGACCGGCGGTCTATATCGCCACGGCCCAGGCGCAGGACCCCGAGATGGCGGCGCGGATCGCCCAGCACCAGGCCCGGCGCGGGGCGGAATGGCGCACCATTGCCGAACCGTTCGAGCTGGCCGAGGCGCTGGCGCGCAGCGATGGCACGGCGCCGCGGCTGGTCGATTGCCTGACGCTCTGGCTGAGCAACCTGATGCTGGCGGAGATCGACTGGCAGGAGCGGACCGAGGCGCTGCTGGCCACGCTGGCCCGCCAGCACGCGCCGGTGATCTTCGTCACCAACGAGGTGGGCGCCGGGATCGTGCCGGAGAACCGCCTCGCCCGGCAGTTCCGCGATGCCGCCGGGCTGGTCAACCAGCGCCTGGCCGGGGCCTGCGACGAGGTGCATCTCTGCGTTGCGGGCTATCCGTTGCAGGTCAAGCCGCGCCAGGCCGGACGCAGCCTCTGAGGCGTGGTCATACGGCGGCCCCTTGCGGCACCGCGCCGGCCCGGGGCGGCGCAAATCCCCGCCCGGGGTCGCTTTTGGGGCTTTCGGACCGCCCCCGACTTCTGGTAGGTATGGGACGGTGCCGATGTCCGTCCGCGGGCCAGGCTTAAAAGGGAATTCGGTGACGCCTGCGCCTCTGCAGCGGACTCCGGAGCCGCCCCCGCGACTGTAAGTGGGTAGCTGTCGTCATGATCCACTCATGCCTTGCATGGGGAAGGGGACGGGCCAGCGCCGATCCACGAGCCAGGAGACCTGCCGCAAGTGAAACCCCGATCGACGCTGTCGGGTGAGACAGCGAAAGGAGAGACGACATGACCACGCAGACACAGACCACCGCCGCATCCGCCAGCAGCCCGCTTGTCGCGGTGATCCTTGCCGCGGTGCTGGGCCTCGGCCTGATCACCGTCACCGGCCACGTGCAGGCCTCGACCCTGCATGACGCGGCCCATGACGTGCGCCACGCCACCGGCTTTCCCTGCCACTGAACCCGTGTTCAGCCGTATTCTGACCAGCGCCCTGTTCGCTGGCGCTGCAGCGGGGCTGATTGCCGCCCTTCTGCAGCTGGTCTTCGTGCAGCCGGTGCTGCTTCATGCCGAGCTCTACGAGGGCGGCACACTGGTGCATTTCGGCGCTGACGCCACGGTATCCGCGGTGCAGGACCTCGGCGGCATCGACCCGATGCGCGACGGGCTCAGCATCCTGTTCACCATGCTGACCTACTCGGGCTACGCCCTGCTGCTGGTCGCCGGCATGGCGCTGGCCGAAGAGCGCGGCGCGGTCATCGACGGGCGCAGCGGCATCCTCTGGGGGCTGGCGGGCTTCATCGCCTTCCACCTCGCCCCCGGGATCACCCTGGCGCCGGAAGTGCCCGGCGTGGCGGCGGCGGATGTGGCCGCGCGCCAGGTCTGGTGGTTCGCCACCGTGGCCGCGGCGGGCATTGCCATGTGGCTGATCGCCTTTGGCAAGGGCTGGCCGATGTGGGGGCTGGCCGTGGTGCTTTTGCTGGCGCCGCATGTGATCGGCGCGCCGCAGCCCGAGGTCTTTACCGGCCCGGTCCCGACCGAGCTTGGCGCGCTCTTTGCCGCGCGGGCCTTCGGCGTCGGCATGGCGGCCTGGGTGCTGCTGGGCAGCTTCGCCGGCCATTTCTGGCAACGCGAGGCCCGGCACGCGCTGGCCACCAGCACGGCCTGATCCCGCACCACGCAAGCTTCAGGGCCGCGCCAGCCAGCGCGGCCCTTTCCATGAAATGGGGAAAGGAAGACAGATGGATCGTTCGATTGCCATGCTGCTGATCGGCCTGGTGTTCGGCGGCGGCGCAGGCTTCGTGACCGCCGCAGGCTATGGCGTCACCCTCGACGGGCACGACCACGGCGCCCATGGCGCCCCGGCGAGCCACGCCGCCGATCACGCTCATGATACGCCGGTCGAGATCGCCCCCGGCCCCGATGCCCCGCGGTTGGCCATCGCGCTGACGCCCGACCCGATGTCAGGCTGGAACCTGCAGATGACGCCGGCGAATTTCCGCTTCGCGCCGGAACATGCCAGCGGCGGCCATGTCGCGGGCGAAGGCCATGCCCATGTCCATGTCAACGGCACCAAGGTGATGCGCGCCTACGGCACATGGGTGCATCTCGACGCCCTGCCCGCCGGCGAGGTGACGGTAGGCGCGGCGCTTTTCGCCAACGATCACCGGCCGCTGGTGGTCGATGGCACCCCGGTGGGCGATGAGGTCGTCGTTTCGGTGACGCCGAAGGATCACGCCGGCCATTGAGCGCGCATCGGCTTGACGCGGAGGGCCGAAGAAAAGGGGGCCAGCCCCCTCGGCCTTCGGCCTCACCCCCGGAGTTTAGCTGGCAAGATGAAGCAGCGGGACGGTCCTAAACTTCATCTTGCCAAATAAACTCAGGCGGGGCGGTGAATGTGGCGCCATTGGGTTGAGCCCTATAGACGACGCGGCTGGCCACGGTCGGGCGACACGTGCGAGACGTGGCGAAAACCCTGCCCGACGGTAGCGCCACGCCCGATCCCTAGGGTGCCGCGATCCGCGCCCGCAGGCAGAGACGCAACCGGCCGCAGGCCATGGCATCGGTGATCCAGCCCTGCTCGGCCGCAAGATAGGTCCGCACCGTGGCGACGATGTCGTCGATATCCGCCGCCGGGTCGACCGCGTGGAACACATAGGTCGCCCGCCCCGCGCCCTGCAGCGCCATGGCCTGTGGCCTGGCGCAGCTGTTCAGGCACTCCTGCCCGCGCAGGCGCACCGGAAGACCGGCCTTCACAAAGGCGCTCTCCAGCGCGGAGAGTTGCGCCGGGACGGTCTCGGGCGCGCAGGATCGGCAGAGGGTCAGCAGGATGTCGGACATGCGGGGCTCTTTCACGATCGGTGCGGGCCAGCGGTAGCGCTTTGGCGCGGCGGCGGCAACCGGCGCGCGGGCCAAGGCCCTTGCACCGCCCCCGGACGCGGCGCAGAATACCGCTTTGCGGAGCGATCATCGACGTGCGTATCCTGATTGCAGATGACCATGACCTGTTGCGCGACACGCTTGTCGCGTTTCTCAGCGCCGATTCCGGCATCGACACCGACCAGGCCGCGAGTTTCGAGGAGGTCTGCCGCAAGATCGAGAGCCAGCCTGCCTATGACCTCGTGCTGCTCGACCTGAAGATGCCCGGGATGAACGGGCTGGCCAGCCTGGAACAGGCGCTGGCCCTCCGGGGCGGGCCCCGGGTGGCCCTGATGTCGGGCGAGGCCACCCGCGAGATCGCCGAACAGGCGCTCGAGCTTGGCGCCGCGGGTTTCGTGCCCAAGACGCTGGCTGCGAAATCGCTGGTCAGCGCCATCCGCTTCATGGCCATGGGCGAGCAATATGCGCCGATCGACTTCTTCACCTCCGGGCCCGACAGGGCGCGCCACCCGCTGACCGGCAAGCTGACCGAGCGGGAATTGCAGGTGCTCGAAGGGCTGACCCTGGGCAAGTCCAACAAGGAGATCGCCCGCGATCTGAACCTGACCGAACCGACGATCAAGCTGCACATGAAGACGCTCTATCGCAAGCTCGAGGTCGGCAACCGCACCCAGGCCGCGATCATCGCCCGCGACACCGGGCTGTTCTCGGCGCCGCCGTGACGTGGCGACAGGCGATCTGCGGGCTCGCATCCGCCCGCGGATCCCCTAGGTTTGCGGAAAGACGGGGCAGACGGGCGAGGATGGCATGAAATTCACGGTCAACGGGGTGCGGCACGAGGCGGATGTGGAGGCCGAGATGCCGCTGCTCTGGGTGCTGCGCGACGAACTGAAGATCAAGGGCGTGAAATACGGCTGCGGCATCGCCCAATGCGGCGCCTGCACCGTGCATCTGGATGGCGAGGCGGTGCGGTCGTGCCAGATCTGGGCCGAGGATGCCGAGGGCGCCGAGATCACCACCATCGAAGGGCTGGGCACGGCAGAGGCGCTGCACGCCGTGCAGGCCGCCTGGATCGCGCGGCAGGTGGCGCAATGCGGCTATTGCCAGTCCGGCCAGATCATGCAGGCCGCCGCGCTGCTGGCGGGGAACCCCGCCCCCTCCGACGCGGAGATCGACGCGGCGATGTCGGGCAACCTCTGCCGCTGCGGCACCTATCCGCGCATCCGCGCCGCCATCCATGACGCCGCCGACCGGCTGAGAGAGGCCTGAGATGTCCCGCAGGAGCCTCACCCGCCGCGCCTTTGTCGTCGGGTCCGTCGCCGTGGCGGGCGGCGCGGCCTTCGGCGTCTACATGCTCGGCAAACCGCATGACAACCCGCTCGAGGCCACCCTCGGCCCCGGTGAGGCCGCGCTGACACCCTACGTGCGCATCGACGCGCAGGGCGTCACGCTGATCACCCCGCGCGCCGACAGCGGGCAAGGCGTCGCCCATGTGCAGGCGGCCTTTCTGGCCGAGGAACTGGATGTCGACCTCGAGGCCGTGCGGGTCGATCCCGGCCCGCCCGGCGCCGCCTATTGGAACACCGCGCTGGCCGGCGAGGCGGCGGAGTTCACCGTGCCCTCCGGCGGGCTGATGCGCGATCTCGCCGAAAGCGCGCTGGGCGCGGCGATGAAGGTGATCGGGTTGCAGATCACCGGCGGCTCGACCACCGTGCCCGACCAGTTCGTCAAGCTGCGCGCCGCCGCCGCCTCGGCCCGCGAGACGCTGAAACAGGCCGCCGCCGCGCGCACCGGTGTGGCGCGCGACGCGCTTCGCACCGAGGCGGGGCAGGTCATCCTGCCCGACGGCACCGCCCTGCCCTATGGCGCGCTGGCCGGGGACCTGGCCGGGGTGGCGGTGGTGCAGGACGTGGCCCTGCGCCCGCCCTCGGCCTGGCGCTATATCGGCCAGCCGATGGCGCGCATCGACATGGTGGCCAAATGCACCGGCACCCAGACCTATGGCATCGACCTCGAGATCGACGGCATGGTCCACGCCGCCATCCGGCTCAACCCGGCGCAGGGCGGTGCCATGACGGGCTTCGACGCGACCCGGGCGCTGCAGATGCGCGGCGTGCAAGGCGTCGTGGCGGTCACCGGCGGCATCGCGGCGCTGGCCGACAATACCTGGCGCGCCATGCAGGCGGCCGAGGCGGTCGAGGTCGACTGGGGCCCCGCGCCCATGCCCGCCACCATGGCGCAGCATTGGCAGGCGCTCTCGGAGGCCTTCACCGAGGACAGACGCGACAGCCGCAAGCGCGATGACGGCGATGTCGAGACGGCGCTGGCCGGGGGCGAGGTGATCGAAGCCGAATACCGCGCGCCCTACCTCGCCCATGCGCCGCTCGAGCCGGTCAGCGCCATCGTGCGGGTGGATGATGGAAAAGCCGAGGTCTGGACCGGCACGCAGATCCCCCGCTTCGTGCAGAAGAACGTCGCGCGCATCGCCGGGATCGACCCGGAGGCGGTGACGCTGCATGCCCAGATGATGGGCGGCAGCTTCGGCCACAGGCTCGAGGACGAGGTGGTCCGGCGCGCCACCGAAATCGCGGTGCAGAGGCCCGGCGTGCCGGTCAAGCTGACCTATTCGCGCGAAGAGGACATGACCCACGACTTCCCCCGCCAGATCGCCATGGCGCGGCTGCGCGGGCGGGTGGCTGAAGGCAGGGTCGAGGCGATGGACCTGCGCGTCGCCTGCCCCTCGGTCATGGCCTCGCAGATGGGGCGCCAGGACATGCCGGTCCCCGGCCCCGACAGCCAGATCGTCGCCGGCGCCTGGAACGCGCCCTTCGCCTTCCCGCATCACCGGGTCACCGGCTACCGGGCGCCGGAACTGGCGCCGGTCTCGTCCTGGCGCTCGGTCGGGGCCTCGCATGCCGGGTTCTTTCACAATGCCGCGCTGGACGAGTTGATCCATGCCGCCGGCGCCGATCCCATGGAAGAGCGGCTCAGGCTTTGTTCCGACCCCTTGGCGCGCAAGGTGCTGGAGGCGGTGGCCGAGATGTCGGCCTGGACCGGGCCGCTCAGTGCCGGGCGCGGGCGCGGCGTGGCGCTGACCACCAGCTTCGGCGTGCCCTGCGCCGAGGTCATCGAGGTGCGCCATACCGACGCCGGCATCCGCATCGAAAACGTCTGGGTGGCGGCGGAAGTGGGCCTCGTGGTCGACCCGGTGAATTTCGAGAACCTGGTGCAGGGCGGCGTGATTTTCGGCCTGGCCCATGCGATGAATTGCGAGATCACCTATGAGGGCGGCATCGCCGAACAGGCGAATTTCGACAGCTATCCGGGGATGCGCCTGGCGCAGGCGCCGAAAATCGCGGTGCGCGGGCTGGAAAACGGCGCGGCGCTCCGCGGCATCGGCGAGCCGCCGGTGCCGCCCGCGGCGCCTGCGCTGGCCGGGGCGATCTTTGCCGCCACCGGCCTGCGCCTGCGCGAGATGCCCTTCAGCCGCTTCATCGATTTCGCCTAGCTCCGGGGGGCCGATCCATCAATGGATCAGGGGCGGGCGCCGATCCATCAATGGATCGGTGCCGATCTGTCGACAGATCGGCGCCCCGCCTCAGCACTCCGGCAGGTTGACCGCGATGCCGCCCTGCGAGGTTTCCTTGTATTTCTCGCTCATGTCGCGCCCGGTTTCCAGCATCACCCGGATGCAATTGTCCAGCGGCATGAAATGCTGGCCATCGCCGCGCAGCGCGAGGCTGGCCGCCGAGACCGCCTTGATCGCGCCCAGCGCATTGCGCTCGATGCAGGGCACCTGCACCAGCCCCGCCGCCGGATCGCAGGTCATGCCGAGGTGATGCTCCAGCGCGATCTCGGCGGCATTCTCGACCTGTTCGTTGCTGCCGCCCAGCGCGGCGCAAAGCCCGGCGGCGGCCATCGAGGAAGCCGATCCCACCTCGCCCTGGCAGCCCACCTCGGCGCCGGAGATCGAGGCATTGTGCTTGATCAGCCCGCCGATCGCCGCGGCCACCAGCAGCAACTCGCGACAGCCCTCGCGCGTGGCGCCGACGCAATGGTCGCGGTAATAGCGCAGCACCGAAGGCACCACCCCCGCCGCGCCATTGGTGGGCGAGGTGACGACGCGGCCCCCGGCGGCGTTTTCCTCGTTCACCGCCATGGCATAGACGCTCATCCAGTCGTTGGCCTGGTGCGGCTGGGCCTGGTTGCGGCCGCGCTCGGCCAGAAGCTGGTCATGGATCGCCTTGGCCCGGCGCCGGACCTGAAGCCCGCCGGGCAGGATGCCCTCCTGCGCCAGCCCGCGGTCGATGCAGGCGTCCATCGCGCCGAGGATCCGGTCGATCCCGGCGGCCAGACCGGCGCCGTGCAGCACGGTCTCGTTGGCGCGTTTCATCTCGGCAATGCTCAGCCCCGAGGCCTTGCCCATGGCCAGCATGGCGCGGGCCGAGCCGAAGGGATAGGGAAAGTCATGCGCCTCCTTCCGCGCGGCCAGGTTCACCGGATCGTCGTGCTGCGCCTGCAGTTCCGCGGCGGTCACGACAAAGCCGCCGCCGACGGAGTAATAGGTCTGCTGATGATAGCCGTTGCCCGCCGCGTCGAAGGCCCGCAGCACCATGCCGTTGGCATGGCCCTCCAGCGGCGGGCCGTAGTCGAAGACCAGATCGCGCGCCGGATCGAAGACCAGATCGCCCAGGCCCTCGGGCCGCACCAGGCCGTCGCGCCGCACCTCGGCCTCCAGCGCATCGGCCTCGGCCGGGTCGAGCGTGTCGGGCCGCAGTCCGCAGAACCCCAGGATCACCGCCCGGTCGGTGGCATGGCCCTTGCCGGTAAAGGCCAGCGAGCCATGCAATCGCGCCTCCAGCCGGTGCAACTGCCCCGCGCCGGGGATCTTCTCGGCGCCGCCGCGCAGGTCGTCGAGAAAGCGCGCCGCGGCCAGCATCGGCCCCATGGTATGCGACGAGGACGGGCCGATGCCCAGCTTGAAGATATCGAAGACCGACAGGAACATCTCGGCACCCCTTTCGCGGCGAAGGTGGAATCCGGCAGGGGCCGGACCGAAGGACAGGGCATGGATGACACGAGACGCCGCGCCCTGCCAGCAGTTCATGCCCGCCGCGCCCGGCCCGTCCCGCCTGAAAACGACGCGCCACCCGCGAAACCCGCAGCACCCCGCCCCCTCCGCCCGCTCGGAACCTCATCCCGGACCTGATCCGGGATCTCCCCCGCCCGCCGCTCTGCGCGGCATCTGGCCTTCCGCGGGCGGGAGGGCTAGACAGGCCAAGCCCTGCACAGAAGGAGGAACAGATGCCGGTCTGCCAACTTGGCCCTCATGCGCCGAATTATGCCGCGGACGATCACTGGATCGCGCCCAATGCCTATGTGATCGGCAATGTGACGCTCGGGCGCGATGTCGGCGTCTGGTTCGCCGCCACGATCCGCGGCGACAACGATCCGATCACCATCGGCGACCGCACCAATGTCCAGGACGGCGCGGTGCTGCATTCCGATCCCGGATCGCCGCTGACCATCGGCTCGGACGTCACCATCGGCCACGGCGCCATCGTGCATGGCTGCACCCTGGGCGATACCTCGCTGATCGGCATGGGCGCCACCATCCTCAACGGCGCAAGGATCGGCCGGAACTGCATCGTCGGTGCCAATGCGCTGGTGACCGAAGGCAAGGAGTTCCCCGACAACAGCCTGATCGTCGGCGCCCCGGCCAAGGCGGTGCGGACGCTCGACGAGGCAGCGATCGAGGGCCTGCGCAAATCCGCCGAAGGCTACGTGGCGCGGATGAAGCAGTTCCGCAGCGAGTTCACGCCGCTCTGACGGCAGCCTGCGAAAAGGGGGCGCTGCGTGATCCGACGCAGCGCCCCCCTTCCCTTGCATAAGGCGCGCGAGATCGCGCGGCCTGTTGTGCGCAGCCGTGCTACCCCATCTTCTCGGCGACCAGCGCGATCAGCTTCTTGTGGTCGGCGTCGAAGTTGCGGATGCCCTCGGCCAGTTTCTCGGTCGCCATGGCATCGGCGTTGACCTCCCAGCGGAAAGTGGCCTCGTCCATCGTGACCGGCGCCATGCCGCTGGCCTTGTCCGGCGAGAGCACCCGCGGCAGGTCCGAGGTATCGGCGGCCAGTTCGTCCAGCAGCTTGGGCGAGATCGTCAGGTTGTCGCAGCCCGCCAGCGCCTTGATCTGGCCGGTGTTGCGGAAGGACGCGCCCATGACCACGGTCTTTATGCCGTTCGACTTGTAGTAGTCATAGATCGCGCGCACCGATTTGACGCCCGGATCCTCGTCGGGCGCATAGCCCTCGACGCCCTCGGCCTTCTTGTACCAATCGGTAATCCGGCCCACGAAGGGCGAGATCAGGAAAGCCCCGGCATCGGCGCAGGCCACCGCCTGGGCCATGGAGAACAGCAGCGTCAGGTTGCAGTCGATGCCCTCCTTCTGAAGCACTTCCGCCGCGCGGATGCCCTCCCAGGTCGAGGCCAGCTTGATCAGGATGCGCTCTTTCCCGATGCCGCGCGCGGCGTAGTCGGCGATGATGGCATGGGCGCGGGCGACCGAGGCTTGGGTGTCAAACGACAGGCAGGCGTCGACCTCGGTCGAGACCCGGCCCGGCACCAGCCGGGTCAGTTCCGCGCCGACCGCGACGGTCAGCGTCTCGGTCACCGCCTCGGGGGATTTGCCGGCCTTGCGCCCGGCCTCGATCTCGCGCGTGATCAGGTCGGCCGAGGCCGGATCCTTCAGCGCGCCCAGCACCAGCGAGGGGTTGGTGGTGCAATCGACCGGTTCGTACTTGCGGACCGCGGCGACCTCGCCGGTATCGGCGACCACCACGGTCATCTCTCTGAGTTGGTCCAGGACATTGGTCATGTCGATCTCCCCTGTGGCATCAGCCATTGCATGTGGTCCGGGCAGGCCGGTCGGCGGAACGCGCGGCTGCGTCCGCGGGTGCCGATCCGCGCCCCTTTGGCGGGTTACAGGGGAGATCCATCCCAATTTGCCCGCCGCGTCAATGGCGATGACCCGATTGCGCGCGGTTTTGATCGCATCGGGCACCACGGCGACGGGCACAACGCAGAAAGCCCGAGGATGCGCGCGACAGACCGCGACCCCCATGCTATAGGGCAGGCAAAAGGGACAGATACCGCAAACAATGTGCCATCCGCCGCCAATCGCCGGGCCGAGCGCCGCCGGGGTCTTTGCCCCCGGTGCCCGCCGCCCGTGGCGCCGGCCGAGGCCCCGCGCCCTGCCGAAACCGCTTCCTGTCAAGCCGAGGACCCTTCGACCATGACCATGCCGACCCTGAGACGCTTTCTGACCAGCCAGGCCCAGCCCGCGCTCGATCCCAACCTGATCTTCCTGCTGGAAGACGTGGCCGCGGCCTGCCGGGTGATCGCCCGGCACATCCGCGACGCGGCCTTCGAGGGCAACCGCGGCGCGATGGACAGCACCAACGTCCAGGGCGAGGTGCAAAAGAAGCTCGATGTCATCGCCGACCGGGAGTTTGCCCGGATCTGTTCCAATTCGCCGCGGCTGGCCGCGCTGGTCAGCGAGGAGGTCGAGGAGGTCACCTGGCTCAAGGACCCCGAGGAAGGCGATTACCTGCTCTATTACGATCCGCTGGACGGCTCGTCCAATATCGACGTCAACCTGACCGTCGGCTCGATCTTCTCGATCTGCCAGGTCGACCGTGACGGCAACCGCGAGGTGCTGATCCCCGGCAACCGGCAGATCTGTTCGGGCTATGCCGCCTACGGGCCGACGACGATGCTGGTGCTGTCCACCGGCCAGGGCGTCCACGGCTTCACCAGCGAACGCGGCACCGGCGATTTCCGCCTGACCCACCCGGAGATGACGATCCCCGCCGAGACCTCGGAATTTGCCATCAATGCCTCGCGCTTCCGGCTCTGGGACGAGCCGGTGCGCCGCTATGTCACCGAGGTACGCGCAGGCAAGGAAGGCCCGCGGAAGCGCGATTTCAACATGCGCTGGACCGCCTCGATGGTGGCCGACGTCCACCGCATCCTGGTCCGCGGCGGCATCTTCATCTATCCCGCCGATACCGACAACCGCCACGACGGCGGCAAGCTGCGGCTGCTCTACGAGGCCAACCCGATGGCCTTCCTGATCGAACAGGCCGGCGGCGCGGCGCTGGACGGTCACGCCCGCCTGCTCGACCTGCAGCCCGAGCGGCCGCACCAGCGGGTGCCGGTGATCCTCGGCTCGAAGGACGAGGTGGAGCGGCTCAGGGACTACCACGCCGCCGGCTGATCCGGCGCCCGGCGTCCGCCCGCGCGGCGGGCGCCCTGCCCTACTCGAAGTATTCCGAATGGGTCTCGTGGATCTCGCGGACCGTATCGTCAAGCCGCGCCAGGTGGCGTTTCATCGCCGAGCGCGCCTTTTTCACCGAGCCCGCCTCCAGCGCCGCGGCGATGGCGTGGTGATCGGACAGCACCGCCGCGGGTTCGTTCACCCGGCCGAAGCTGAGCTTGCACAGCCGGTCGACCACGCGCTTGCATTGCTCGATGGTGGTGAAGGCCAGCGCATTGCCGCCCAGCTCGCAGATCAGGCGGTGGTACTCGTAATCCAGCGCATGAAGCGCGTCGGGCTTGCCGGTGTCGATCGCCTCGACCTGCCGGGCGAGGTTGTCCTGCAAGCGCTCATGGCGCGGCGCGTCCCAGACCGCGCAGGCGCGCTCGACCACCTCGAGCTCGACCGCGAGGCGGATGAAACGGGCATTGTCGATCTCCGGCAGCGAGAATCCGCGCACCTCGGTGGCACGTTGCGGGCGGATCGTCAGCAGCCCGAGGTTGCCCAGCCGGTTGAAGGCATCGCGCACCGGCTGGCGCGACACGCCCATGCGACTGGCCACCTCGGCCTCGGAAATCCGCGTGCCCGGCAGAAGCTCGAGGCTCTGGACCGCGCTGTACAGGCTGTCGAAGACCATGTCCGTCGTGGTGCGCTGTTCTGTCGGATCGATGGTTGTCTGCATGTGTTCCCTCCCAGGCCACCTTTCGGTCAACATCCCTGGCGCAGTTGCACATGCCAGGGCGCTTGTCTGCATCCCCTGCCCCCGCTGCGGCGGGATGTCCCATTGCGTTCCGGGTGCAGATTTTTTCTTGACATGCCTGGGATACTAGTCCCCTTTAGGAGCAAGTCAACGCTCAAGACAGAATCCGCGAAAGCCCGGGCCGGGGCACGCGACACGGAAAGGAAATGCGACGACGGGACGGCAGGCGGGATCGCCGGCGCACCACGGGATGGGGGCGCCGCACCGCAGGAACACCCCATTGCCGCGACACGGCGAGGCGTCGGGTGCCGCGGCACGCGACATCGACACATCTCAACGAAGCGTCCGAAGGCCGGCACGAGACCGACCGGGACGGCCCATTCGACGACCGGTTACGAAACCCAAGTTACGAAACCCAAGGGAGGACCACATATGTACCACAAACCAATCGCATCGCTTCTTGCCACCGTCGCCGCGGTGTCCATGCTCGCCTCGGCGGCGGATGCTGCCAACTGGCGCGGCTGGAACATCCACGTCGACGGCTATCCCAATACCGTCGCCATGGACAAGTTCGCCGAGCTGCTCGACGAGAAGACCGGCGGCGAGATCACCCTGCAGATGTTCCACGGCGGCACCCTGGGCAGCCAGCCCGATGCCATCGAGCAGGTCCGCCTCGGCGGGCTCGAGATCGGCAACTTCAACCTCGGACCCATCGGCCCGATCGCGCCCGAGGCCAATGTCGTCTCGCTGCCCTTCATCTTCAAGGACGTGGACCACATGTTCCGCGTGCTCAACGGCGAGGCGGGCGAAAAGATCGCCGAGGGCATGGCCGCCAAGGGCCTGGTGCCGCTGGCCTGGTACGATGCCGGCGCGCGGTCGTTCTACAATGGCGCCAAGCCGATCAACACCCCCGAGGACGTGGCCGGCATGAAGGTGCGGGTGATGAACAACGACCTCTATTCGGGGATGATTTCCGAACTGGGCGGCAACCCCTCGCCGATGGCCTTTGCCGAGGTCTACCAGTCGCTCAAGACCGGCGTGGTGGACGGGGCCGAGAACAACTGGCCGTCCTATGAATCCACCGGGCATTACGAGGTCGCGGGCTATTACTCGCTCAGCCAGCACCTGATCATCCCGGAATGCGTCTGCGTCAATGCCGATGCCTACAATGCCCTCACCGACGACATGAAGGCGGCGGTCAAGGAGGCGGCGATGGAATCGGCCGACCTGCAGCGCCAGCTCTGGAACGAGCGCGAGACCGCGAGCCGCAAGCTCGTCGAGGAGGCCGGCGTCCAGACCAACGCCATCGAGAACAAGGCGCCGTTCCAGGATGCCATGGTGCCGGTCTACGAGGGCTACCTCGCGGACAACCCCGACCTGCGGCCGCTGGTCGAGCTGATCCAGGCCACCGACTAGGCCCGATCCGACACCCTGCCCCGGCGGAGGCACCGCCGGGGCGCGCTCATGCCCCGGGAGAGGCTTCATGACCGACAGGCAAGACCACGGCGATCCGGCAAGCGCCTTCAACGCGATCGACCGATTGCTGGACCGCGTGGCCAGCCTCTGCCGGGTGATCACCGGCGTCTCTCTGGTGGTGCTGACGGTGATCTTCGGCTGGCTGGTCTTTGGCCGCTACGTGCTGAACGCGACGCCCACATGGGTGGAGCAGGTCGCGCTGCTGCTGGTCATGGTGATCGCCTTCCTCGGCGCCGCGGTCGGGGTGCATGAGCATTCCCACCTGGCGGTGACCGCCTTTCGCAGCGCGGTCTCGGCCCGGATGCGGCTGGTCTTCATCGTCACCACCGATCTTCTGCTGGCGGGTTTCGGCCTTTTGATGCTGGTCTACGGCGCGCAGCTCACGGTCTTCAAGTGGGGCTCGATGATCCCGCTGATCCAGATGCCCGAGGGCCTGCGGTCGCTGCCGCTGACCATCGGCGGCGCGCTGGTCATGCTGTTTTCGCTCGGCCACCTGATGCGGATTGTCCTGCGCCGCGATCTGCGCCGCGATTCCATCGAAGAATAAGGAACGTCCATGGGTCTTCTTGTCCTGCTCGGTCTCTTCGCCCTCTGTGTCGTGATCGGGGTGCCGGTGGCCTTCGCGCTGGGGATCTCGGCCATCGCCGCCTTCTGGTACGAGGGCCTGCCGCTGATGATCGGCTTTCAGCGGATCATCTCGGGGATCAACGTCTTCTCGCTCATGGCGATCCCCTTCTTCATCTTCGCCGGCGAGTTGATGTTCCACGGCGGCATCGCCATGCGGCTGGTCAAGTTCGCCTCGGCCGCGGTCGGCGCGGTGCGCGGTGGCCTCGGCATCGTCAACGTCTTTTCCTCGATGCTCTTCGGCGGCATCTCGGGCTCGGCGGTGGCGGACATTTCGGCGCTGGGCTCGATCCTGGTGCCGGTGATGAAGGACAAGGGCTATGACGCGGATTACGCGGTCAATGTCACCGTGACCTCGTCGATTGCCGGGATCATCATCCCGCCCAGCCACAACATGATCATCTATGCCATCGCCGCGGGCGGCGGCATCTCGATCTCCAAGCTGTTTCTCTCGGGCGTGGTGCCCGGCGTGCTGATGTGCCTGTGCCTGGCGCTGGCGGCCTATATCGTCGCGGTGCGCCGCGGCTACCGGGCCGAGAAGTTTCCCGGCTGGACCGCGCTGGCCATCGCCTTTTTCGGCGCCATCCCGGGGCTGATGACCGCCGTCATCATCGTCGGCGGGGTGCTCTCGGGCATCTTCACGGTCACCGAATCCGGCGCCTTCGGCGCGATCTATGCCTTCCTCGTCACCCTGATCGTCTATCGCAACATGTCATGGGAGAAGTTCCGCATCGCGGTGCTGCAATCGGTGCGCACCACCTCGATGGTGATGATCCTGATCGCCTGTGCCGGGGCCTTTGCCTATATGCTCACCTTCTACCGGGTGCCGAACCTGACGGTGGCCTTCCTGACCGGGCTGACCGACAACCCGATCCTGATCCTGCTGATGATCAACCTCGTGCTGCTGATGCTGGGGATGATCATGGACATGGCGGCGCTGATCCTGATCTGCACGCCGATCTTTCTGCCGGTGGCCACCAGCATCGGCGTCGATCCCTACCAGTTCGGCATGATCCTGCTGGTCAACCTCGGGCTCGGGCTCTGCACGCCGCCGGTGGGGTCGTGCCTCTTTGTCGGCTGCGCGGTGGGCAAGCTGCCGATGGAAAAGGCGGTGCGGACAATCTGGCCCTTCTACCTTGCGATCCTGGTGGCGCTGATGCTGATCACCTTCGTGCCGGCGATCTCGCTGACCCTGCCGGGGCTGCTCGATCCATGAGCCCGAGCGGGCTGCGTTTTCTGCTGACCCATACCGAGGAGGCGCGCGCCCTGCAGTTCGGCGCGCGCGCCCTTGCGGCCCTTTCGGAGCATGGCGAGGTGGTGCTGAACCAGGGCGCGGTGCTGCGCGGTCGGGCGCTGGTGGACGCGGCACAAGGCTGCGACCTGATCGTGGCCGACCGGCGGACCGCCCTGCCCGCCGAGGTGTTCCGCGAGACGCCCGGTCTTCTGGCGGTGCTGCGCTGCGCGGTGGACATCCGCAATATCGACGTCGCGGCGGCGAGCGAGGCCGGGGTGCTGGTGACCCGCGCCATCCCCTGCTTTGCGGTCTCGGTGGCGGAACTGGCGCTGGGCCTGATGCTCGACACCGCCCGCGGCATCAGCCGCGCCGCGGTGGCCTATGCCGCCGGTGACGCGCCGCAGATATCCATGGGCCGCCAGTTACGCGGCGAGACGCTGGGCATTGTCGGCTATGGCGCCATTGGCCGCGAGTTGGCCACTATGGCGCGGGGCCTGGGGATGCAGGTGCTGGTGACCACGCCGGAGCGCTTTGCCCCGCAGGAGGGCATCACCCCCGCGCCGCTGGAGGTGCTGCTGGCGCAATCGGGCTTCGTCGCCTGCCTGGCCAGCGTCACCCCCGAGACCACGGGCATGTTCGGCGCCGAAGCCTTTGCCGCGATGCGCCGCGACGCGGTGTTTCTCAACCTCGCGCGGGCGGAACTGGTGGACGAGGCCGCACTGGCCCAAGCGCTGGACAAAGGCGAGATCGCCGGCGCGGCGCTGGATGTCGGCAGCGCGCCGGACCAGCGGCCGCCGCCGGTGCTGGCGGCACGTCCCGACGTGGTGGCCACGCCGCATGTCGGCGGCCAGACCCCCGAGGCCATCGAGGGCCAGGCGCTGCACGTGGCCCGCCAGGTCGCCGCCCTTGCCGCGGGCCAGATGCCGCCCGACGCGGTCAACCCCGAGGATGCCCAGAGGCTGCGGCGCTGGTTCGAGCGGCATCCGGCAGCGGGCAGCCCGCGCGCCTAGGCGTTTGCATGAACAAGGGGTGGCTGGGCCGCCCTCTGGCGGTCGAAAGAACTCCTGCCGAGAGGCGACATGATCGGTGCGGGCCAATCGGGAAAGTCGATACCGAGCGCCGGTGACATGACCATCACTCGCCTCACCCGGGTTCTCCTGCAATCCCAAGCACGTCCCCGCTGCTGATCTCGGCCAGCTCGGCGATCACCGCGGTCTGATCCTCGTCGATCTGTGACTGGATTGTCACAAGGGCGGCCTCCGCCGTCGCGCGGATGTCGGCGTCCAGGTCCTCGCGCCAGATCGACCAGACCGGATAGGGAAAGACCGGCGCGTCGGGCACCAGGTGCAACTGGCCCGCGTCAAGGTATTTCTTGATGTAGCGCGCCGGAAGATAGGCCGCGGCGCGACGCGAGACGATGTAATCCGCGGCCATCGCGCCCAGCGCCATGGTCAGGCCCGGATGGGTCAGTTGCGGCAGTTCCAGCGCATGGGCATGAACGAACTCCGGCCCCCAGTCGACAAAGACATAATGCCCTTCGATCTCGTCCAGGCCCGCAGGCCAGGAGGCGGTGAGCACAAGTTCCTCGTCCATCACCCGCGTGGCGACAAGCCCGGGGCGCAGTTGCGGCGTGTACATCAGCCCGATCTGCACGATCCCCTCGACCAGGAACCGGGTCAGGCGCTCGGGCATCCCCAGCTCGGCGCGGACGTTCAGCGTCGGCATCCGGGCCTGCATCAGGTCGATCCAGCGAAACCCCAGCCGCGGCCAGAGCGAATGCTGCGCGCCGATGCTGAGCGACTTGGTATAGCCCTCGGGCACGCCGATCTGCTGGCGCGCCTCCTCCCATATCTTGATCAGCGACTGGGCGTAGCGCTCGAACTCGCGGCCCGCCGAGGTCAGCTCCGCCCCCGCCTTGGAGCGGGTGAACAGCGCCTTGCCCAGGTCGGCCTCGAGCCGCGCCACCCGCAGGCTGACGGCGGATTGCGTCACGAAGAGCCGCTCGCTGGCATTGACGAAGGACCCGCTTGCGGCGACTTCCAGAAAGGTTCGGATGAGCGCGATGTCCATTGAGTCGATCCATGAGTTTTTCTGCGGTGAACCGGGAGTTTAAGTCGTTTTGCCGGCTTTGTCCCGGCAGCGTAGAGACAGGGGCCGGCTTTCCACGGACCGCGCAGATCGCCCGAATCGCGGGCGGATGCGCCCCGAGGGCCGCGAAAGGACATCCCATGGCCCGATACGGCGCCCCCCTGTCGCCCGCCCTGCTGCGGCAACTGGACCTGCACGGGCCAGAAGGCGCCGAGATCGCCCGGCGGCTGGAGGCCGCACAGCTGCGGATCGCCGCGGCCGAGGGCTGCGGCAGGTTCGCACCGCCGCGCCAGCGGCTCGAGGCGCGCAGGCAAAAGGCGCAGGCCGGGCGCGCGCTGGAGGCGGCGCTGGCCGAGGCCCGGCTGCTGCTCGAGACGCCCGCCGTTAATGCGCCGCCCGAGGCGCGCCGAATCGAAATTCCCTGAGCGTTTCCGGCCGCATCTGGATCGAGAACCCCGGCGCCGTCGGGGCCTGGTAGGCGCCGTCGCGCACCACGCAGGGGTCGAGGAAATGCTCGTGCAGGTGGTCGACATATTCGATGCGCTTGTCGTCCTTCTCGCCGGTGATGGCGACATAATCGATCATCGACAGGTGCTGGACGTATTCGCACAAGCCCACCCCGCCCGCATGAGGCCAGACCGGCAGGCCGTATTTCGCCGCCATGAGCTGCACCGCGAGCACTTCGTTCAGCCCGCCCAGGCGGCAACTGTCGATCTGCACGAAATCCAGCGCTTCGGCGGTGATGAACTGCTTGAACAGGATGCGGTTCTGGCACATCTCGCCGGTGGCCACCTTGACCGGCGCCACCGCCGCGCGGATCTTCGCATGGCCCAGAACGTCATCGGGGCTGGTCGGCTCCTCGATGAAGACCGGGCGGGCAAAGGCCAGTTTTTGCACCCAGTCGATGGCCTGATCCACCTCCCAGACCTGGTTGGCGTCGATCATGATGTTCATCTCCTCGCCCAGCTCCTCGCGGGCGATGGTCAGGCGGCGGATGTCGTCCTCGAGATCGCGCCCGACCTTGAACTTGGTATGGGTGAAGCCCGCCGCGCGCGCCTCGCGGCACAGGTGCCGCAGCTTGTCGTCGGAATAGCCCAGCCAGCCGGCGGAGGTGGTGTAGCAGGGATAGCCCTCGGCCTTCAGCGTGGCGATGCGCGCCACCTTGCCCGGCTCGGCGGCGCGCAGCAGCGCCAGCGCCTCGGCGGGGGTGAGCGCATCGGTCATGTAGCGGAAATCGACCAGCCGCACGATCTCTTCCGGCGACATCTCGGCCACCAGTTGCCAGACCGGCTTGCCCGCCTCCTTGGCCAGCAGATCCCAGACCGCATTGACCACCGCGCCGGTGGCGAGATGGATCGCCCCCTTGTCCGGCCCGATCCAGCGCAACTGGCTGTCGCCGGTGACATGGCGCCAGAACCGGCCCATGTCCGCGCGCATCCAGTCGAGATCGAGCCCGACGACAAGGGGACGCATCGCCTCGATGGCGGCGACGCAGATCTCGGTGCCGCGCCCGATGGTGAAGGTCAGCCCGTGGCCCTCATGCGCGCCGTCGGTCTCGAACACCACGTAGGCGGCAGAGTAATCCGGGTCGGGGTTCATCGCGTCCGAGCCGTCCAGCGCATCGGAGGTCGGAAAGCGCAGGTCAAAGGTGGTCAGGCCGGTGATGCGGGTCATCGGGCGTTCCTCGGGACAGGGCGCAGGGCGATGGACCCGGCCCCGGTCCGGGGCACGGCGGCAAGGCTTGGAAGGGGCATGGGTTCGGCTCCGTTTGGCTCAGACCGACCAGCCGCCATCGATGGCGTGGGTCTGTCCGGTGGTGAAGGCGCTGTCGTCGCTGGCAAGATAGAGCGCGAGCGCCGCGATCTCTTCGGACTTGCCGACGCGGCCCATGGGCTGGCGCGCGATGAAGGCGGCAAGGGCCGCGTCGTAATCCCCGGTGTCGCGCAGCCGCTGGTGCATCGAGGGGCTGTCGACGGTGCCGGGGCAGATGGCATTGCAGCGGATGCCGCGGGTGACGTAGTCGGCGGCCACCGATTTGGTCATGCCGATCACCGCCGCCTTGGAGGCGCAATAGGCAAAGCGGTTGGGCACGCCCTTGATTGACGAGGCCACCGAGGACATGTTGATGATCGACCCGCCGCCACCCTCCAGCATCGCCGGCAGGGCCAGCCGTGTCAGCCGGAACATCGCCTTGACGTTCAGCTCGAAACTGAAATCCCAATCGGCCTCGTCGCAGTCGAGAATGGCGCCATTGGCGACAAAGCCCGCGCAGTTGAACAGCACGTCGAGCACGCCCATCCCGGCCACCGCCGCCTCGACCGCCGCGGCGTCGGTGACGTCGAGTTTCAGCGCGGTGATGCCAGGGAGGGCGTCCAGTTCCGCCAGCGTGGCGTCGTTGATGTCCGAGGCGATGACCTCGGCACCCTCGCGGGCGAAAAGCTCGGCGGTGGCGCGGCCGATCCCCTGTCCCGCCGCGGTTATGAGTGCCTTTTTGCCGGCCAAGCGGCCTGTTGTCTGTGTCATGATCTCAATCCGTGTGAAAAACCTGTTGCATCATCGACCATTGCTCACCTTCGGCCCGGCTGGCCAGCGGCGATTGGCAGGGGTCGGTAAGGGTCCACCATTCGCGGGTCTTCGGGTCTTCGGCCATGCGCGCCATATCCGCCGCGAAATCGGTGCCGTGGTATTCCCAGTAGCCGAACAGCAGGTTTTCCGGCTCGCGCAGGAAAATCGTGTAGTTGCGGATATTGCTCTGGCGGATCTGCGCCAGCACCTCGGGCCAGGCGGCGGCGTGCAGGCGCTTGTACTCCTCGATCTTCTCGGGTCGGATCCCGATCACCATACCCATGCGTTGCATCTATGCGCCCTCCGTGATCGTGGCGTCGAACAGGCTTTGTTTCGCGATCTCGGCGCGGTCCCAGTCGATGCCGAGGCCCGGCACCTCCGAGGGGATGGCAAAGCCACCCTCGATCCGCATCGCCGCGCCGGTCACCGTGTCAAGCTGCGGGATGTATTCCAGCCACTTGGCATTGGGCACCGCGCAAACCAGCGGCAGGTGCAATTCCATCAGGAAATGCGGGCAGACCATGACGTTGAAGGCCTCGGCCAGATGCGCCACCTTGAGCCAGGGCGTGATGCCGCCGATGCGCGCGACATCGACCTGCACGATCGAGGCCGCGCCGGCCTGAAGGTAGTCCTTGAACTGGCTCAGCGAATACATGCTTTCGCCCACCGCGATGGGCACCGAGGTGCGCCGCGACAATTCCACATGCGCCGCGACATCGTCGGCGGGCATGGGTTCCTCGAACCAGCCGATCCGGTGATCCTCGAGGATGCGGGCGCGGCGGATCGCCTCTGACAGGGTGAAGCCCTGGTTGGCGTCGGTCATGATCTCGTAGGTATCGCCCACGGCGGCGCGCACCGCGCCGAGGCGGGCGTCATCCGTGCTGATATGCTCGGAGCCGATCTTGATCTTGGAGCCGCGAAAGCCCTTTTCTTGCATCGCCAGCGCATCATCGACCAGCGCCGATTGCTCGAGATGCAGCCAGCCCCCTTCGGTGGTGTAAAGCGGGATTTTCTCGCGGTTGCCCCCCGCCGCCTTCCACAGCGGCAGCCCGGCCTTGCGGCACTTGAGATCCCAAAGCGCGGTGTCCAGCGCGGCCAGCGCCAGCGAGGTGATCGCCCCCACCGCCGTGGCATGGGTGAGAAACAGCAGATCGCGCCAGTTACCGTCGATCCGGTCCGGATCCTTGCCGATCAGCGCCGGTGCGAGGCTTTTCTCGAGCAGCGCCATGATCGACGGCCCGCCGGTGCCGATGGTATAGCTGTAGCCTGTGCCACTCGCGCCGTCGCTGTCGTGCACGGTGACGATCGGGGTTTCCTGGCTGACGAAGGACTGGATGGCGTCGACGCGCTTTACCGGTGGCACGAGGTCGATCATCTGCAGGTCGATACGGGTGATATGGGCCATGGCTCAGCTCCTGATCGCATTGCCGGAAGCGGCGTCGAAGATGTGGCACTTGTCGAGCATCAGCTCGAAGTCGAAGGTCTCGCCCGGGGTGACGGGCCGGGGGTTGAGCATCTTGGCCTGCACCTCGGTGCCCGCGATCTCGGTAAAGAGCAGCGTCTCGGTGCCCAGCGGTTCGGTCAGGGTGACGGTGAGGCGCAGTTGCGCCTTCTGCCCCGCCTCCTCGACCGCGTGACCCACCGGCATCAGGTTGTCGGCGCGAAAGCCGAACTGCACCTTCTGGCCGACCCGCAGACCGCCGCGCGCCGAGGCGGGCACGGGGACGGCAAGACCCTCGCCCAGGGTGATCCTGTCGGGCGCCGAAACCTCGCCCGCCAGCAGGTTCATCGGCGGCGAGCCGATGAAGGTGGCGACGAAGGTATCGACCGGCTGGTTGAAGAGATCAAGCGGCGTGCCGACCTGCACGATATACCCGTCGCGCATCAGCACGATGCGGTCGGCCAGGGTCATCGCCTCGACCTGGTCGTGGGTGACGTAGATGATGGTATTGCCGACCTTCTGGTGCAGCTTCTTGATCTCGACCCGCATCTGGGTGCGCAGCTTGGCATCGAGGTTCGACAAGGGCTCGTCGAAGAGAAAAACATCCGGTTGCCGCACGATGGCCCGGCCCATGGCAACCCGCTGGCGCTGGCCGCCGGACAGTTCGGCCGGCTTGCGCTCCATCAATTCGTCCAGCCCGAGGATGGCAGCAGCCTCGGCGACGGAGCGCTCGATCTCGGCCTCCGGGCGCTTGGCGATCTTCAGCGAGAACCCGAGGTTTTCCGCCACCGTCATATGCGGGTAAAGCGCGTAGTTCTGGAACACCATCGAGATATTGCGCTCACGCGGGGGCAGATCATTGACCACCCGGCCGCCGATGGAGACCTCGCCGCCGGTGATCGCCTCAAGCCCGGCAATCATCCGCAGCGTGGTGGACTTGCCGCAGCCCGAGGGGCCCACCAGCACCACGAATTCGCCGTCGGCAATGGCCAGGTCGATGCCATGCACCGCCTGGTGTCTCCCGTATTTCTTGACGACATTCGAGAGGGTTACTTCGGTCATGGTCTCATCCTTTGACGCCGCCGAACGTGAGGCCGGCAATCAGGTGTTTCTGGACAATGAAGGTCAGGATCAGCGCCGGCACGATCATCAGCACCGCCAGCGCGCACATGCCGCCCCAGTTGATGGTGAACTCGGCGGTGAAATCCAACAGGCCCACCGGCATGGTCTTGGACCCGACCGAGCGGGTGAGCTGCGAGGCCAGCGCAAACTCGTTCCACGAGGTCAGAAAGGCAAAGATCGCGGCCGAGGCGATGCCGGAACGGGCAACGGGGAATTCGACCTTCCAGAAGGCCTGCCACCTTGTGCAGCCGTCGATCTCGGCGGCTTCGTGCAACTCTTTCGGGATCTGGCGGAAGAACCCGTCGGTCAGCCAGATGGTAAACGGCACGTTCATCGCCACATAGGCCAGGATCAGCCCGAAATGGGTGTCGATGATGCCCAGCCGCGCGAAGACGATGAACAAGGGCAGCGACAGCGCCACGCCGGGCACGGCGCGAAACAGCATCAGGCCGACGAACCAGCCCGCCTTGCCCCTGAAGCGGTAGCGGGCAAAGGCATAGCCGCCCGACATGCCGATCAGGATGGCGATGGCGGTCGAGACCACCGAGACGATCAGCGAGTTGCGGAAATAGCTGAACACCGGCACGCCGCCCTCGCCCGCGCCGCCGAACATGGCGCGGTAATGCTCGAGCGTGAAGGAGGGGGTCCAGACCGGCGGCTTGGCCATGATCTCGACCGTCGGGCGGAACGAGTTGAGCACGATCCACAGCCCCGGAATGCAGATGATCGACATCACCACGAAGAGCGTCAGGAAATGCGCCACTTTCAGCGCGCGGCGGCGGTTGCGATGGGCGAGATTGCGGTCCATGCGCCCTATCCCCCCATGCCCAGCTCGGCGCGCGCGGCGCTGAGCTTGCGGAAGAAATAGACGGTGAAGACGATCGACAAAAGGATCGAGACATAGCCCATGGCATTGGCCAGCCCCATGCGCGCGTCGACATAGCCGGTGCGCGCCATCAGCGTCCAGAGCAGTTCCGTGCGCCGCGCCGGCCCGCCGCCGGTCATGATCTGCACGATGTCATAGGCCCGCGCCACGTCGAGCGAGCGGATGGTCATGGCGATGAAGATGAAGGGCATCAGGAACGGCAGGGTGATATGGCGAAAGGTCTGAAAGGCGGTGCAGCCATCGACCTTGGCCGCCTCCAGCGGATCGCGCGGCATGGCGAACAGCCCGGCAAGGATCAGGATGGCGAAGACCGAGGTGCTCATCCAGATCTCGGCGAACATGATCGAGAACATCGCCAGCTTCTCGTCCACCAGCCAGGGCAGCGCGGCGTCCGAGATGCCGGTGGATTGCAGCACGTTGTTCACCAGCCCGACATTGTCGTTGAAGATGAACTTGAACTGGAACCCGACGAGGATGGGCGAGAACATCATCGGGAACATCAGCACCGTGCGCAGGGTGCGCTGGCCCCATGTCACCTTGTTGACCAAGAGCGCGATGCCCAGGCCGAAGACCAGCTCGAGGTTCAGCACGATGGTCAGAAACAGCACCGTGCGCCCGAAGGCCGACCAGAACTTGGCATCGGTCAGGATGCGTTCGTAATTCGCGGTCCCCACCCAGCGCCACAGCGACGAGGGCCGCGTCAGCCGGTAGGGCGTGAAGCTGGAATAGAGCGAAAAGAGCAAGGGGATCAGAACGACTGCGGCAATCACGAGGATCGCAGGCAACAGAAGGACGAACCACTCCGGCAAGCGGCGACGGAACATTCTACACCTTGGGGCAAGTTTCGGAAGACCCGGGGCGCAGGCCGTGGCCCCGCCCCGGATCGTCGCAGGGGTCAGTAGTACCCGGCGTCCTGCATCAGCTCGTCCACGCCTTCGACGGCATCGTCGAGCGCTTCCTTGACGGTCTTGTCACCGACAATGGCCGCTTGCAGTTCCGGGAAGACGATATTGACGCTCTCGCCCCATTCCGGGATCGGCGGCACGGCAAAGGCATATTCCGCGCCCGCCGCAAAGGCCGCCAGCGCCTCGGCGCGGTAGGCATCCCCGCCGGCCTCGGCGGCTTTCACGTTGGCCTCCCAGACCGCGCTGCGCGTCGGCAGCGAGCCGCCGGCACTTTCGGCCAACTGGCTTTCCTCGCTGGTCAGGAACCTGACGAGCGAGACCGCGGCTTCCTTGTTGTCGCAATCGGAGGTGACGGAAAAGCCGTGATGCCCCGACCAGCCGGTGCGCGTGACCGAGCCCATGGGCTGGATCGCGACGCCGACATTGCCGGCGGCCTTGGAGGAGGCGGGATCGTTGAAGAACCCGGCCCAGCCCGGCCAATCCAGGTTGAGCGCCACGGTGCCCGAGGCAAAGCCCTGGCCCAGGTCGTCCCAGACATAGGAGGTGGTGCCGGCGGGCACCGCCTTGGCCTCGTAGAGGTCGACGAACCATTGCAGCGCGCGCTGGCCGGCCTCGGAGTTGAAGGCCGGGCTCTTGTCGTCGTTGAGGTACTGGCCGCCCTCGGCCACCAGCATCTCGTAGAAGCGGCCGACGATGGCCTCGTCCTTGCCGGCGTATTGCGTGCCGTAGAAGTTCGGCGGATCAGCAAAGAAGATCGCCTGGTCCTTCACCTGCTCCCAGGTTTCCGGCACGGCGAGGTCATAGCCGTATTCCTGCTTGAAGGCCGCCGCCTTGGCCGCGTCGGTGTAGTTGGATTTCAGGTAATAAAGCACCGAGACGTCGAACTGCGCCCGCGGCAGCATCAGCAGCTCGCCATCGACGGTCGAGGCCTTGATGGTGCCGGGCACGAAACCTGCGATCTCCTCGTCCGAGAGGTGGTCGTTGAGATCGACGTAAAGCCCTTCGTACTGCGGCGCAAAGGAGGAATGGTTCGAGCCGACGCACCAGTTGGTGGTGCCGGCGGCCATGTCCGACTTGATTTCCTTGTCGATCTCGAAGTGGCTTTTCTTCGAGATGATCTCGACCTTGCCGCCGGTCGCGGCCTCCCAGTCGGCGATGCGGCCATAGAGCGCCTCGTATTGCTGACCGCCGATCAGCTTGGCCTCGATGGTGACGCCATCGAAGCTGCCATAGTCCTGGGCCAGCGCCGACTCGGAGGCCACCAGAACGGCGGCCCCGGCCAGCAAAAGCCCCTTAACACTTTGCTTTTTCATATGTTTTCCTCCCTCGGTGCAATGACCTTGTGCCGGCCTCCCAGGCAGCACGTATTCATATACAAAACATTTATTCATTTTTAAATCAAGCTTGACTTTTTGCGAAGCGGCGCAAGACTGAAGCCGCATCGCAAGAGGACCCGGATGACCGACAGCGCCGACAAATACCGCGCCCCGGCGCTTGAGAAGGGGCTCGACATCATCGAGTTGCTGGCCGCCCATGGCGAAGGGCTGAGCCAGGGCGAGGTGGCCCGCGCGCTGGGCCGGTCGCAGAGCGAGATCTACCGGATGCTGACCACGCTGGTGCGGCGCGACTACGTGGTGCGCTCGGAAAACGGCGACCGCTATGCGCTGAGCCTCAAGATGTTCTCGATCAGCCAGCGCCATCCGCCGATCGGGCGGGTGATCGAGATTGCCCTGCCGCGGATGCGCAGCCTGGCGCGCAAGACCTGGCAGTCGTGCCACATGGGGATGGAGAGCAACGGCGACATCGTCATCGTCGCCTCCGCCGAGGCGCCGGGCAACTGGGGGCTGGCGCTCAAGACCGGCACGGTGATCGGGCTGTGGAACACCGGCACCGGCCGGGTGCTGGCGGCCTTTCGCGCGCCCGAGGACATCGACCTGCTGATCGCCCAGCACCGCCGCGCTTTGGGCGAGCCTGCGCTGGACCGCGCCGCCTTCGACGCCCATCTCGCGCGAATTCGCCGGGTGGGCTACGAGCATCAGCCGTCCGAGACCGCCATCGGCGTCACCAACCTGGGCTTTCCCATTTTCGGCCCCAGCGGTCAGGTCGAGGCGGTGCTGAGTTGCCCTTACCTGGAGCGCGTCGACGAGCTGGAGGTCGCCACCCAGGACGAGGTGGTCGCGCGTTTCGCCGCCGTGGCGCGCGAGTTGACCGACCTTTACGGCGGGCATCCCCCGCCCGGCATCGGAGAGTAAGACATGAATTTCGCGACACGGCGCATCGGCCGGACCGACCTGCGGGTTCCCACGCTGGGCTTTGGCGGCGCGCCGCTGGGCGGGCTCTTTGCGGCAGTGGATGAAAGCGACGCGCTGAGCACGCTGCAACAGGCCTTCGCCGGTGGCATGACCTATGTCGACACCGCGCCCTTCTATGGCTTCGGCCTGTCGGAGCGGCGGGTCGGCGACGTTTTGCGCGGCCAGGACTACGTGCTCTCGACCAAGGTCGGCCGCTTGCTGACCCCCGGCGCCATGGACGATCCCGGCGCGATGGGCTGGCCTGCCGCCCTGCCCTTCACGCCGGACTTCGATTACTCCTACGACGGCATCCTGCGGTCCTTCGAGGACAGCCTGCAACGGCTCGGCCTCGACCGGATCGACATCCTTTACGTCCACGACATCGGCGAAGAGACCCATGGCGCCGGCAACGCCCGGCATTTCGGCGACCTGACCTCCGGCGGCTACAGGGCGCTGGACGAATTGCGCCGCGACGGGCGCATCACGGCCATCGGGCTGGGGGTCAACGAGGCCGCGGTCTGCCTCGCCGCGCTGGATCACGGCGACTGGGACGTCTTCCTGCTGGCGGGCCGCTACACCCTGCTCGAGCAGGCGCCGCTGGACGATCTGCTGCCCGCCTGCGCCGCGCGAGGCGTGTCGATCGTGGTCGGCGGGCCGTTCAACTCCGGCATCCTGGTCGGCGGCGAGACCTGGAACTACGGCGCCGCACCCGCGTCCATCATCGAGCGCGTCACCCGGCTGAAGGCCACCTGCGCGCGCTTCGACGTGCCCCTGCCCGCCGCCGCGCTGCACTTCCCGCTGGCGCATCCTTGCGTCGCCGCGGTGATCCCGGGCCTGCGCACCCCGCGCGAACTGGCCGAGGCGCAGGCCTGGGCGGCGCTGACCATCCCCGCCGCCTTCTGGGAGGCGCTCAAGGCCGAAGACCTGCTGCACCCGGCCGCACCCACCCCCACGGGCAACCCTTTCCTGGAGACCTCGCGATGATCATCGACAGCCATCAGCATTTCTGGAAACTCGACCGCGGCGATTACGGCTGGCTGACGCCCGACCTCGCGCCGCTCTACCGCGATTTTCAGCCCGACGACCTTGCACCGCTGTTGCAGGAGGCCGGGGTCGACGGCACCATCGTGGTGCAGGCGGCTGCCACGGTGGCCGAGACCGAGTACATGCTGTCGCTGGCCGACCGGCACGCCTGGATCCTCGGCGTCGTCGGCTGGGTCGATTTCGAGGCCGCCGAGGCCCCCGCCACCATCGCCCGGCTTGCCGCGCACCCCAGGCTGGTCGGCCTGCGCCCGATGATCCAGGACATCGCCGAGGACGACTGGATGCTGCGCGATGCCCTGCGCCCGGCGGTTGCCGCGATGGTCGCCCATGACCTGACCTTCGACGCGCTGGTCCTGCCGCGCCACCTTGGCCATCTGAAGACCTTCCTGGCCCGCTATCCCGACCTGCGGGTCGTCGTCGACCATTGCGCCAAGCCCGAGATCCGCAACGGCGCCTTCGCCCCCTGGGCCGATGCGATCGCCGAGATCGCCGCGGTCGAGGGCACCTTCTGCAAGCTCTCCGGTCTTGTCACCGAAGCCGGCGAGACCTGGTCGCCCGAGGACCTCGCGCCCTACATCGCCCATGTGCTGGAGGCCTTCGGCCCCGAGCGCGTGCTTTTCGGCAGCGACTGGCCGGTGCTGAACCTGCGGTCGGACTATGGCCAATGGCACGCGCTGGTGCGCGATGTCCTGTCCGCCGCGTCCGCGCAAGCCGCCGTCCTGTCCACCACCGCGCCACGCGCCTATCCCCGACTTGCCGTCCGCGGCAGGTGAAGGCGGCCCGGTCGGCCGCCCTCGGAAACTCTGCGGTCCGGACGTGGAAAAGGCCGGTAAAGCCAATGCTTTCCGGCGCTTGCGTCGCATTCGTCTCGGGGGAAATGGTGCCCAGGAGAGGACTCGAACCTCCACATCGTTGCCAATACTAGCACCTGAAGCTAGCGCGTCTACCAATTCCGCCACCTGGGCAGGTGTCGTTGAGCCGGGATTTAAAGTTGGGTGCCGGGAGTGTCAACGGCAAAAAACCTCAATGCGGCAAACTTTCGGGGCGCGGTCCGAAAAACCTGTCATTCCGGGCGGAGGGGCAGCGCGCAAGCCGCGCATCGCCCCTCTGCCGAAAGCGCAGGCAAGCTATTCCGCCGCGATCCCGTCGGTGAACTGCATCCGGGCGAGGCGCGCGTAAAGCCCGTCCTGGGCCACCAGCTCGTCATGCGGGCCGACGGCGACGATGCGGCCCTGGTCCATCACCACGATGCGGTCGGCCTTCTTCACCGTCGCCAGGCGGTGGGCGACGATCAGCGTCGTGCGGTCGCGGCTCAGCCCGTCGACGGCGCTTTGCACCGCGCGCTCGCTTTCGGCATCCAGCGCCGAGGTCGCCTCGTCCAAGAGCAGCACCGGCGCGTCGCGCAGGATGGCGCGGGCGATGGCGATGCGCTGTTTCTGGCCGCCCGAGAGCATGACGCCGCGTTCGCCCAGCCCGCTGTCATAGCCCTGCGGCAGCGCCATGATGAAGTCATGCGCGGCGGCGGCGCGGGCGGCGGCCTCGATCTCGGCGTCGCTGGCCTCGGGGCGGCCGAAGCGGATGTTCTCGGCGGCCGAGGCGGCAAAGATCACCGGGTCCTGCGGCACCAGCGCGATGGCCTTGCGGAAGACATCGCGGCGCATGGCGCTGATGTCGACGCCGTCGAGGGTGATCCGCCCGGAGGCCGGGTCGTAGAACCGCAGCAGCATCTGGATGATCGTGGTCTTGCCCGCACCCGAGGGCCCGACCAGCGCCACGGTCTCGCCCGGGGCGATGTCGAGGGTCACGTGGTCCAGCGCCGAGACATCGGGGCGCTGCGGATAGGTGAAGCAGACATCCTCCAGCCGGATCGCCCCGGTCACCGGCGAAGGCAGCGGCAGCGGCGCGGCGGGATCGGCGACCTGGTCCTCGGCATGGAGCAATTCGACCAGCCGCTCGGTGGCGCCGGCGGCGCGCTGCAACTCGCCGAAGATCTCCGACAGCGCCGCCACCGAGCCGGCGACCATCACCGAGTAGATCACGAATTGCACCAGCGACCCGGCGCTCATCTCGCCGGCGCGCACGTCATGGGCGCCGATCCAGAGCACGCCGACCACGCCGGTGAAGACCAGGAAGATCACGATGGCGGTCATCAGCGCCCGGGTGGTGATCCGCCGCTTGGCGGCATCGAGCGACTTGTCGGTCACCGCGGCGAAACTGCCGCGGGTCAGCACCTCGTGGGTGAAGGCCTGCACCGTCTGCACCGCGCCCAGCGATTCCGAGGCGCTGCCCGAGGAGGCGGCGATCCAGTCCTGGTTCTCGCGGCTCAGGCTCCGCAGCCGCCGCCCCAGGGTCAGGATCGGCACCACCACCACCGGCACGATCAGGAGCACCAGCCCGGTCAGCTTGGGCGAGGTCAGAAGCATCAGCCCGAGCCCGCCGAGGAAGATCAGCAGGTTGCGCAGGGCGATCGAGACCGACGAGCCGATCACCGACAGGATCAGCGTGGTGTCGGTGGTGATGCGGCTGACCACCTCGCCGGTCATGATCCGCTCGTAGAAGGCGGGCGAGAGGCCGATCACCCGGTCGAAGACCGCCTTGCGGATATCGGTCACCACCTGTTCGCCCAGCCGGGTGACCAGCGCGTAGCGTACCGCCGTGCCCACCGCCAGCAGCGCCGCGATCCCCAGCGCCGCGCCGAAGTAGAGGTCGAGCAGCGCGCCGTCCTCGGTGCCGAAATTGTCCACCACCCGGCGCACCGCCAGCGGCAGCGCCAGCGAGATGCAGGCGGTGGCCACCAGCGCCAGGATCGAGGCCAGGACCAGCGGCCGATAGGGTTTCAGGAACGGCCAGAGCGCCCGGAGCGCGCCGATCCGTTTCGACTTGTCCCGCTCTTCGCGCGGTTGGCCCAATCCCCGTGGCATGACGCTCTCCTGTTGGTTCCGGCACGGGTTTACGGAATGCCGCCCCGAGGGGCAAGCCGCGCTCGGCGCCCTGTGTCCGAAGGTCTCGGTCCGGCGTGGCAGAGGGCGGATGCGTGTCCGGCGGGCCGTGGCGTGACGGCGGTCAATCACGCTTCGCCGTCCCGGACTTGCTCCGGGACCTCCTGGCCAGCGGGAGATGAGGTCCCGGATCAAGTCCGGGACGGCGGCGGGCGCAGGCGGGCAAGGTGGTGGCCCCCTGCCCCCGCGCCCGCGGACTAGTCCCGCTCGGGCAGTGTCTCGGGCAATTCCTGCGCCAGGAACCGCTCGAAGGCCTCGAGGTTGACCGGCTCGAACTGCCCGAAGCCCTGCATCCAGACGCTGGCACCGCGCAGCGCGTCGGGCTCGAGCTTGCACCATTTCACCCGGCCGCGCTTTTCCTGGTTGATCAGCCCGGCGCGGGTCAGGATCGAAAGATGCTTGGAAATCGCCGCCAGCGACATGGCGAAAGGCTCGGCCACGTCGGTCACCGCCATGTCGTCTTCCAGCAACATGGTCAGGATGGCCCGGCGGGTCGGGTCGGCCAGGGCGGCGAAGACCGCGTCAAGATGCATGGGGTCGCTCACGGATCCGGTGGCTAGCGGGCGCCTCGCCCCGGGTCAAGTGGCGGAACACCGCCGGCCCCCGGGGCCGCAAATATTGACGCAAGGTTAATTTCGGACCATACTCCCAGACTGCCGAATCCCGAAGGCGCCCACAACCTGGCATAACACTCGGTCCTGCCACCGAGGCCACGACTTTCGGGAGTGACACATTTTCTGGAGGGATTGACGTGCCTAGATATTACCGACTTGCGGGGGCTGCCTGTATCGCAGCGGCCGCGTTTGCCACAACTTCCGTGCAAGCTCAGAGCGTTCAGCAACAGGATTGCCGCCTCAGCGTGTACTTCCCGATCAACGTGTCGACGCCCAACGCCTCGCAGACCACATCGATCATCAACTTCGTGCGCGGCGCGAGAACCGGCATCATCGCGATCAACGGCTATGCCAGCGACATCGGCTCGCCCGCCCGCAACCAGGTTCTCTCGCAGGCCCGGGCGGCGAATGTCGCCGCCGTGGTCACCTCGACCGGCGCTGCGGTGGCGGCACAGGGCTTTGGCGAGTCCGGCCCCGGCGCCTCGAACCAGCGGACCGACGTGGTGCGCGACGATTGCGCCGCCGAAGTGACCGATCTGGGACCGGGCATCTTCCTTGCGCCCGCGGCCGGTCTGGCCGGGCTCTTGCTCATGCTGGGTGACGATTCCGGCTCCGGCTCGTCCACCGGTTCGCCCACCGGCACGGTGTCGCCGACATCTGACTAGGGCCGCCCCGCGGGTCCCGAGACTTCAGGCGCCGCCGCCGGGCGCCGGTCGCACCACAAGACAGCGCGTCCCGATCCGGGGCGCGCACCCAAGATCAACCGACAGGTTGAATATCGCATATCCGGCGATCCCCGCCGCTCAGCCCCTGCGACGCTTTTTCCGCAGCCCGGGCATCCCCGGATTTCCCCTTCGTTTCCAGTGACTTGCCGCGCCGTTCCGGGCCGGGTCAAGCATATTGACTCGCCTGCCCCCCCGCCTTAGCAACAGGCCAAGACTTCTGACGGGGGACAGCTTGCCAACACCGGAGCATCGCAAGCAGCTTGAGGCGCTCGACCAGCGCATTGCGAAGCTCAAGGGCAAGGAGGCCAGGCCCCACCAGGAGGAACACTATTCCCAGGCCCAGCAGGGCTGGCGGATGGTGATCGAGCTTGTGGCCGGTCTGGGGATCGGCTTCGGCATCGGATACGGGCTCGACAGCCTGTTCGGCACCTTGCCGATCTTTCTGGTGCTGTTCACTTTGCTGGGCTTTGCCGCCGGGGTGCAGACGATGATGCGCACGGCGAAGGAGTTCCAGGTGACGCAATCGGCCGATGCGGCCGGAGAGGACGAGAGGGACAAAAATGGCGACTGAAGCGCAGGGTGCCGAGGGCGGCGGGCTGGTCTTCCACCCGATGGACCAATTCATCGTCAAGCCGCTGTTCGGCGGCACCGACGTGGGCATGTTCACGATCACCAATGCGACGCTGTGGATGTTCCTTGCCGTGCTGGCGGTGATCGCGCTGATGGTGCTGGGCACCTCGCGCCGCGCCATCGTGCCCTCGCGCACCCAGTCGATCGGCGAACTGGCTTACGGCTTCGTCTACAAGATGGTCGAAGACGTGGCGGGCAAGGATGCGCTGTCGTTCTTCCCCTATATCATGACGCTTTTCATGTTCATCGTCTTCGCCAACTTCCTCGGGCTGATCCCGATGTCCTTCACCACCACGTCGCATTTCGCCGTGACCGTGGTTCTGGCGCTGCTGGTGTTCTTCACCGTGACCATCGTCGGCTTCGTCAAGAACGGCTCGAAGTTCCTCGGGCTGTTCTGGGTCGCCTCGGCGCCGCTGGCGCTGCGCCCGGTGCTGGCGATCATCGAGGTGATTTCCTACTTCGTCCGGCCCGTGAGCCACTCCATTCGTCTGGCGGGCAACCTGATGGCCGGTCACGCGGTGATCAAGGTCTTTGCCGGTTTCGCCGCCATTGCCGTGGTCAGCCCGATCTCGGTGGTCGCGATCACCGCGATGTACGGGCTCGAGATCCTGGTGTCTTTCATCCAGGCCTATGTCTTTACCATCCTGACATGCGTCTACCTCAAGGACGCGCTGCATCCGTCGCACTGACGATCGGTGCGCAGCGACTGCGCACCCTACGAAACAACTTCTGAATTCCAACTTCCAATCGTAAGGAGATACCCCATGGAAGGTCAACTCGCACATATCGGCGCAGGTCTCGCAGCAATCGGTTCCGGCGCAGCCGCAATCGGTGTGGGCAACGTCGCCGGCAACTTCCTGGCCGGCGCCCTGCGCAACCCCTCGGCGGCCCCCGGCCAGACCGCGACCCTCTTCATCGGCATCGCCTTTGCCGAAGCCCTGGGCATCTTCTCGTTCCTGGTCGCCCTGCTGCTGATGTTCGCCGTCTGAGCCCCGCGGAACACTGATCCTTACGCCTCGGCCGGGCGGGCCTCGCCCTGCCCGGTCGACGGTAACCGGAGATTCCCACGGTAACCGGACATTCCCAAGGAGGACGTCATGGCGACAGACACCCATGCAACCGGCGACGGGCTGGCCGATGCCACCGGCGTCGCGACGCATTCCGCCGATTCTGCCGGTATGCCGCAGCTGAACTTCGAGCACTGGGGCAACCAGATCTTCTGGCTCGTGATCACGCTGGTCGTGATCTATTTCGTCCTGTCCCGCGTCGCGCTGCCGCGCATCGCCGCGGTTCTGGCGGAACGTCAGGGCACCATCACCAACGACCTGGCCAAGGCCGAAGACCTCAAGCGCCAGGCCGGCGATGCCGAAGCGGCCTATGACAAGGCGCTGGCCGATGCCCGCGCCGAGGCGCAGACCATCATCGCCGAAGCCAAGGCCGAGATTGCCGCCGACCTGAAGGTGGCCACCGACAAGGCCGACGCCGAGATCGCCGCCAAGGCCGCGGAATCGGAAAAGGAAATCGAGGCCATCCGCGCCTCGGCCCTGGAAAACGTCGCCATCGTGGCGCGCGACACCGCGGCCGAGATCGTCACCGCCCTCGGTGGCAAACCCGACGCCGACGCCATCGACGCCGCGGTTGCCGAGCGGACGAAAGGATAAACCATGCGCAAGTTGCTGACAGGGGCGCTGGTCGCCTCCGCCGCGATCTCGGGCAGCCCGGCGCTGGCCGCGAGCGGCCCGTTCTTCTCGCTGCACAACACCGACTTCATCGTGTTGCTGGCCTTCCTGCTGTTCATCGCGGTCCTGATCTACTTCAAGGTGCCCGGCCTGCTGGGCGGGATGCTGGACAAGCGCGCCGAGGGCATTCGCAGCGAGCTGGACGAAGCCCGCTCGATCCGCGAAGACGCCCAGAAGCTGCTGGCCTCCTACGAGCGCAAGCAGCAGGAGGTGAAGGACCAGGCCGAGCGGATCGTGGCCCATGCCAAGGAAGAGGCGCAACTGGCCGCCGATGCCGCCAAGAAGGACATCGAGGTCTCGATCGCCCGCCGTCTGGCCGCAGCCGAGGACCGGATTGCCTCGGCCCAGGCCGCGGCGGTCAAGGATGTGCGCGACCGGGCCGCGACCGTGGCCGTTGCCGCCGCGCGCGAGGTCTTTGCCCGGCAGATGACGGCGCAGGACGCGGATCGCATGATCGACGACGCGATCTCGACCGTGGGTGCCAAGCTGCACTGACGGCGCCCGGGCGGGGGAACCTGCCCGATCAGACAAGACAACGCCCGGGTCCGCGCCCGGGCGTTTGTCGTTGGCGCGGGGGAAATTCCATCGATGGAATTTGCAAAAGTCATCGATGACTTTTGCGGCCCTCAGAGCTTGCGGTTCTGCTCATGCTCGAAGCGTTGCCGCGCAATGGCCTCGTTCTTCTCGGCCCGCGCATGTTCATGCAGCGCGGCACTGACGTAATCGAGATGCGCCTCGACCGCCGCCCGCGCCCCTGCCCCGTCGCGCGCCTGCAGCGCCGTATTGATCGCCGCGTGCTGGGCCAGCAGCGAATCGCGGGTCATGCGCTGCTTGAACATGATCTGGCGGTTGTAGAACACGCCTTCGCGCAGCAGCTGGTACATCGACCGCATCATGTGCAGCATGATGACATTGTGGCTGGCCTCGATGATCGACAGGTGGAACGCGGCATCCAGCGCCGCCTCGTCCGAGGGGTCGCGCTTGGCATGGGCCGCCGCCATCTTGTCATAGATCGTGCCCACCACCCGCAGATCGGTGTCCGAGCCCAGCCGCGCCGCCCGCTCCGCCGCCAGCCCCTCCATGTCGCGCCGGAAGGACAGGTAGTCGAAGACCGCCTCGTCATGGGCCGAGAACAGCTGCACCAGCGCCGGCGAAAAGGCCGAGCCCAGCACATCGGCCACGAAGATCCCCGCGCCTGCCTTGCTGGCCAGCAGCCCCTTGTGCTGCAGCTCGGCAATCGCCTCGCGCAGCGAGGGGCGCGAGACGCCCAGCCGCTCGGACAATTCCCGCTCGGAGGGCAGCCTTTCGCCCGGACGCAGGATGCCGCGCAGGATCAGAAGCTCGATCTGGCGGGTGACGGCAATCGACAGTTTCTCGGACTGCACTGGTTGGAACGGCATGGCATCCTCCGGCAATTGGTCAGTTTATATGACCGGCGCGCCCCGCGGAGCAAGCAAAAGGGCCGCCCCTTTCAGGGCGGCCCGGTCTCGGCCAGGGGTGACGGCCAGGGGTGATCAAAGGGGGCAGTCACTCGGCCGGAACGATGCGCGCGGCCCGGCGCGAGAAATGCTGCCGGTTCAGCCGCAGCACCAGCGCGATGGCCACCAGTTGCGACACCAGCGCGATGGCGGTCACCGCCCAGTAGCCGGCGCCGAATTTCTCGATCACCTCGGCGCCCACCAGCCCCTTGTTGACGAAGAACTGCACCAGCACCGAGAAGGCCACCGCCGGGCAGACCAGCGCATAGGACCCGGGCGAGGTCTTGGGCCCGGTCACGAAGTCGCGGAAGTAGCCCTGCGCCTTGAGAACCGCGCCGCCCAGCAGCAGGAAGGCCACCTGGATCGACAGCATCTGCGCGAGAAACAACATGGTCTCGCCCGCCGAGTCATGGGCGCCGAAGACCGCGTGCAGCCCGTGGTCCTGCCGCAGCATCAGGATCGACAGCACGGTGACCACCGGCACGAGGATCATCAGCGTCGGCGCCGCCTCGCGCGCCACGCCGTGCTTGACCATCGCCGGCAGGGCCGTGGCCATGGCCGCCAGGATATAGACCACCGAGACCACCGCGAAGAAGCTCGACAGGATCAGGCTGGCCGCGACGGTCAGCGTCGAGGTGCTCATCGCCGCCGGGGCCGCGAAGCCGACACCGATCATGGTCAGCGCAAAGCCCGGCAGAAGCTGGGCGAAGGAGTTGTTGGCCTCCGGGTCAAAGCCCCGGCCCTCGCCGAAGACCCGGCCGAGGTAGCGCCCCATGAGGGCAAAGGCCTGCACGCCGATCAGCGCAAAGGCCACCATGGCCACCGGAAAGAGGTATTCCACCACCGTCCAGAGCTGCGGCACGAAGACCAGCCCGAGGATGAAGCCGACGTTGACGCTCATCGCCAGCGCCAGCGGCATGGCCATCACGGCGGCCTCGCCATTCGACGCGGTCAACGCCGCATGGGCCTCGGTCGAGCGGAAGCGGGCAAAAGCGCGCAGGTTCCAGGCCAGGCTCTGGAGGTTGAGAAAGGCAAAGGCGGCGATGCCGGCCAGGGCGGCGATGATGCCGGCCTGGGTATAGAGCGACCCGCTGGCCCAGACCGCGGCGATGTCCTCGAAGACCGGCACCGGCCGGCCCGGGTGCGGCACCCAGAACATCAGGAACATGAAGAAGGTGACCACGATCCCGCCCGCTCCGAGCGAGCCAAGGAAATAGATCGGGTTGTAGGTATCTGCGGGGCGTGAGGGATGCATGTCCTGTCCTTTCGCATTCAAGTTTATGAATGTGAATATACATGCAAATATGTGAATGTGAACTGCGGCATTTTGTACGGGGGCCTGTCCGCCCGGTAACCTCCTGTTAACCTTGGGCGGTCTAGGCTCGGGGCATGGGACGGTTTGCAATGTTTCCCTTGGTTCTGTTCCTCTCCTGTTGCACGACACCGGGGCCACGTCACATCGGCGTGGCCCCGGTGCGCGTCGAGGAGGGCGGCATGTCCTTCTCCATCCGGCAGCGCCGCGGCACTGCCGAGGCGATCCGCCGCAATGCCATGTGGCTGCCGCGGATGCGCGACGTGGCCCGCAATGGCGGGCGCGCGATCGAACGGGCGACCGGGTGCCGCGTGGCCTGGCTGCGCGGCGACCCTTCGGTGCTTCTGGCCGGTCTCGACTGCGGCGATGGCCGCGCCGTGCCGCGCCCGCCGCGGGGGCGCAGCATCTGCACCGGCACCGTCTCGGCGCCCCATGCAACCGGCGAAAGCGACCTGGAGTTCACCTGTGACTGAGGCCCGCCTGCCCCTCGTCATGGCCTCACACGCTATCCGGCGGGGTTTTGCCAATATATTGTGGATAACTGCGCCGCCCAACCCATATCCTGTGCGCCCATGTTGACAGAGGGCAATCGCAACCCGCACACTGGTTGGAAACCCGGAATCACCAGGACTGACCGAGGGCCGAGCATTGCGTTTCAACAAGCTGCGTCTGACAGGCTTCAAGAGCTTCGTCGACCCGACCGATCTTCTGATCCAGGACGGGCTGACCGGCGTGGTGGGCCCCAATGGCTGCGGCAAGTCGAACCTGCTCGAAGCGCTGCGCTGGGTGATGGGCGAGAACCGCGCCAAGGCGATGCGCGGCGGCGGCATGGAAGACGTGATCTTTGCCGGGGCCTCCTCGCGGCCCGCGCGCAACTTTGCCGAGGTGGCGCTGCATCTGGACAATTCCGACCGGCTGGCGCCCGCCGGGTTCAACGACAGCGACCACCTGGAAATCACCCGCCGCATCACCCGCGACGTGGGCTCCGCCTACAAGATCAACGCCAAGGATGTGCGCGCCCGCGACGTGCAGATGCTGTTTGCCGATGCCTCCACCGGCGCGCATTCCCCCGCGCTGGTCCGCCAGGGCCAGATCAGCGAGCTGATCAATGCCAAGCCCAAGAACCGCCGCCGCATCCTCGAGGAGGCCGCCGGCATCTCCGGCCTCTACCAGCGCCGCCACGAGGCCGAGCTGAAGCTGAAAAGCACCGAGACCAACCTGCTGCGCGTCGACGACGTGGTCGAACAGCTGGCCGCGCAACTGGCGCAATTGGGCCGCCAGGCGAAACAGGCCGCCCGCTACCGCGCCATCGGCGAAGAGCTGCGCCATGCCGAGGGGCTCTTGCTCTATCGCCGCTGGAAAGAGGCCGATGAGGCCCGGCAACGGGCCGAAGAGGCGCTGCGCCAGGTGGTCACCGCCGCCGCCCAGGCCGAGACCGCCGCCCGCAAGGCCGGCACGGAACGCGAGGCGGCCGAGACCGCCCTGCCCCCCCTGCGCGAGGAAGAGGCGATTGCCGCCGCCATCCTGCAACGCCTGCAGGTCCAGCGCGACACGCTGACCGACCAGGAGGCCGCCGCCCGCGACAAGATCGCCACGCTGGAAAACCGCGTCTCCCAGCTGGGCCACGACATCGACCGTGAAGCCGGGCTGAACCGCGATGCCGGCGACACCATCGCGCGGCTGGAACAGGAGGCGCAGGAGCTGGCCGAGGCCGGCGAAGGCTTCGACGACCTGATGGCCGAGGCCACCGAAGCGGCGCAGGAGGCGGCGTCCGTGCTCTCCGAGCGCGAGGCCGATCTCGGCCTGCAGACCGAGGATGTCGCCCGCCTTGCCGCGCGCCACCAGTCGGCCCAGCGCCTGCTGGACGAAAGCCGCAAGCTGCAGGCCCGCAGCGAGGGTGAGGCCGAGAAGGCCCGCGCCGCCGTCGCCGAGTCCAAAGACCGCCTGGCCCGCGTGGCCGAGGAGGAAATCGCCGCCAGGGACGCCGAGGAAGCCGCGCGCGAGCTGGCCGAACGCGCCGATGACGCGCTGAGTGCCGCCGACGAGGCCCGCGCCGAGACCCAGGCGCGCGAGGCCGAGGCCCGCGCCGAACGTTCCGAGGCCGAGGGCGAGGCCAATGCCCTGCGCGCCGAGACCACCGCGCTGGCCCGGCTGCTCGAACGCGACACCGCCGAGGGTGGCCAGATCATGGACCGCCTGCAGGTGCAGCAGGGCTTCGAGAAGGCGCTCGGTGCCGCGCTCGCCGATGACCTGCGCGCGCCCGAGGTCGGCGCCGAGGGCCCCTCCGGCTGGTCCCTGCTGCCGGATTATGACACCGCCCAGCCCCTGCCCGAGGGCGTGACGCCGCTGTCGCATCACGTCTCGGTGCCCGATGTGCTGGCCCGCCGCATGGGCCAGATCGGCCTGGTCGAGGCCGACGATGGCCCGCGTCTGCAACCCCTGCTGAAACCCGGCCAGCGGCTGGTCAGCCCCGAAGGCGATCTCTGGCGCTGGGACGGCTTCCGCGCCTGGGCGGAAGACGCGCCCTCGGCCGCCGCGCTGCGGCTGGAACAGCTCAACCGGCTGGAGGATCTCAAGCAATCGCTGGAGCATACCACCGCCCGGATGGAGGCCGCCCGCGCCGCCCATGACGCGCTGACCGCGCGTCTGGCCGACCTGACCCGCGCCGACCGCGAGGCCCGCGAGGCCCGCCGCGACGCCGACCGCGCCTTCAACGAGGCCAGCCGCGCGATGAACCGCGCCGAGGCCGAGAAGAACCTGGCCGAGGGCCGGATGGAGAGCCTCGGCATGGCGGTGCGCCGCCACGAGGAAGAGGCCCAGGCCGCCGCGCTGCAACTGCGCCAGGCCGAGCGCGCCGCCGCCGATCTGCCCGATCTCGACGCCGCCCGCGCGCTGGTCGATGACGTCAAGATGACGGTCGAGGCGGCGCGGATGACGATGATGTCGCGCCGCTCCGGCCTGGACGAATTGCGCCGCGAGGGCGAGGCCCGCACGCGGCGCAGCCAGCAGGTCACCAAGGAGCTCTCCGGCTGGCGCCACCGGCTCGACACCGCCGAAAAGCGCAGCGCCGAGCTGACCCAGCGCAAGCAGGCCGGCGAGGCCGAGCTTGCCGCCGCCCGCCAGGTGCCCGCAGACATTGCCGCCCAGCGCGAGGAGCTGGCCGAGGCGATCGAGACCGCCGAGGACCGCCGCCGCAGCGCCGCGGATGTGCTGGCCGAGGCCGAGACCCGCCTGCGCGAAGCCGTGGCGCAGGAGCGCGACTGCGAGCGCGCCGCCTCCGAGGCGCGCGAGGCCCGCGCCGGTGCGCAGGCCCGCGCCGAGGCCGCCGCCGAGAATGCCCGCACCGCCGCCGCCCGGATCGAGGACGAGCAGGAGGTCACCCCCGGAAAGCTGCTCGAACGGCTGGACACCAACCCCGAGGACATGCCCCCCGCCGACCGCATCGAGGAGACCGTCAACCGGCTCAAGCGCCAGCGCGACGGGCTGGGCGCGGTCAACCTGCGGGCCGAGGAAGACGCCCGCGAGGTGCAGGAGGAGCATGACACCCTGGTCAGCGAAAAGACCGACCTGGAAGAGGCGATCCGCACCCTGCGCGGCGGCATTGCCAGCCTGAACCGCGAGGGCCGCGAGAGGCTGCTGACCGCCTTCGAGCAGGTGAATTCCAACTTCTCGCTGCTCTTCACCCATCTCTTCGGCGGCGGCGAGGCCAACCTGGTGCTGGTGGAATCCGACGACCCGCTCGAGGCCGGGCTGGAGATCATGTGCCAGCCGCCCGGCAAGAAGCTCTCGACCCTGTCGCTTCTGTCGGGGGGCGAGCAGACGCTGACCGCGCTGGCGCTGATCTTTGCCGTGTTCCTGGCCAACCCGGCGCCGATCTGCGTGCTCGACGAGGTCGACGCGCCGCTCGACGATGCCAACGTGACGCGGTTCTGCGACCTTCTGGACGAGATGTGCCGCCGCACCGACACCCGTTTCCTGATCATCACCCACCACGCGGTGACGATGGCGCGGATGGACCGGCTGTTCGGCGTGACCATGCAGGAACAGGGCGTGTCGCAGCTGGTCTCGGTGGACCTCAAGAAGGCCGAGAAACTGGTGGCGTGATCCGGGTCTCGGATCGCCCCGCGCGCTGGCGGCGATCACCGGAAAAGGGCGGGCGAAACCCGCTGCGCCCGCAGGCCCGAGACCTCCGGACTACAGGGAGATTCGTGAGCCTTTCACACGCTGCTCAGCCGCTTGCCCATTCATCCGGGCGCAACAGGCTCAGCGCAGCAGTCTGCCCCCCGGCCCCTCTTCGCGCAGCAGCACCACAAGCGCCACGATGGTCAGCGCCACGCCGCCCAGCACCAGCACCGGCGGCGCGCCGTGGCCCAGCGCCACCTCCCACAACAGCACCCAGCTTGGCGTCAGGTAGGTATAGGCCATGACCTTGGCCGAGGGCAGCCGCATCGAGGCGACCTGCAACAGCATGAACGAGGCGACCGTGGCGAAGGTGACAAGGTAGACCAGCGCGACCCAGACGATGGCCGGCAGCGCCGCCCAGTCCGTCGCGATCAGGTCCCGCCAGCCATAGGCCCCGATCAGCACGACCCCGGCCAGGAGGATGCCGGTGGTGAAGACCACCGCAGGCTCGCCCCGGTTCAGCCGCGCCAGCAGCGGCGCATAGAAGGCGTGACAGATGCAGCCGAGAAAGAAGATCACCTCGCCGCGACCGATCTCGAAACGCAGCAGGGCCTGCAGGTCGCCCTCGAAGATCACCCAGAGCGCGCCGCTGGCGCCGATCGCCAGCCCCAGCGCGATGCGCCGGGTCATGATCTGGCGCAAAAGCAGAAAGCCGAAGCCCGCCGCCATGATCGGGATCAGGGTGAAGACGGCCGAGGTGCTGACCGGCGAGGCGGTCTTGAGCCCCTCGAACATCAGCACGAAATAGGTGCCGAAAAAGCCGGCCAGCAGGAAATAGCGCCAGGGCGCGTCCAGGTGTTCGCGCCGGAACTGACCCGAGGCCAGCGACAGCAGGCCGGTCACCAGCGCGGCCAGCAGGAAGCGCGCGACCTGCAGCGCCGCGGGCGCGATCTCGTTGGCGGCCAGCGCGCCGAGGGAAAACGACCCCGCGACGAAGGCCGAGAAGGTGAGCATCGCCAGATGCCCCTTGGCGGCTTCAGTCATGCAGGGCGCATTCCTTTTCCCAGGCCCGGCCATGGGCCTTGAGGTATTTCAGGAAGGCCTGGACCTTGACCGCGCGGTGCAGGTCGACATGGGTCACCAGCCACAGGTGCGAGGCCCAGTCGGCCCGCGGCGGCATGACCTGGACCAGTTGCGGATAGCGCTGCGCCTCGTGGACCGGCACGAAGCCCACGCCCGCGCCCGCCAGGATCGCCTCGGTGGTGGCGCGCATGTCGGAACTGCGGAAGACAAAGGCGCTTTCCGGCACCTGCGCGCGCAGCCAGCGGTACATCGGCGCGCGGCTTTGCATGTTGTCATGCCCGACCAGCCGGTGCCGCGCCAGGTCGGCGTCGCGCTCGGGCATGCCATGGGCCGCGACATAGCCCTCGGCGGCATAGAGCGCGAAGGAATGGCGAAAGAACGGCTGCACCACGTTGTCGGGCTGCTCGGGCGCGGCCCCGGCGCGGATCGCCACATGCGCCTCGCCGTATTCCAGCCGGAACACCCGGTCGCCGGTCAGGTAGCGGATCACCACCTCGGGGTAGTCGCGCTGGAAGGCGGCCATGACCGGCGCCAGTTGCGAGGCCATGCCGACCAGCGAGGTCACCACCAATTCGCCCGAGACGCCTTCGCCCCGGCCCTTGATCCGGCCTTGCAACTGGTTGAACTGGTCCTCGGTGGCCTGCGCCACGCGCAACAGATCCTCGCCCGCCTCGGTCGGCGTATAGCCGCGGGCATGGCGCTGGAACAGCTTGGCGCCCAGCTGCGCCTCGAGCGCGTCGATATGGCGGATCACCGTCGCATGATGCACGCCCAGCGCCTCGGCGGCGCCGCTGACCGTGCCATGCAGCGCCACCTGAAAGGCCGTGCGCACCTCGCCCCAATTGTCCATGCTGCTTCTCACCCGCAAACCACTGTGCATATTCTCACAAGACGCGGTGATATGACGCCATTGCGTTCGCCAGTTCAATGGGCAATTCGGCGGGACCAGGCGCCCCCGGCCCCTTGACGCCGCGCGGATTTCGCGGAACCCTTGCCCCATGCGCGTGACCGAAGAGACGCCCGACCGGCTGAGCGCCAGCATCCGGGCCACCTTTACCGGGGTGTTCTGTGCCGTCTTCGGCGCGTTCTTCGTGCTGATCGGCGGCGCGGCACTGGCCGGTGGCCAGGCGCAAGGCGCGATTATCCTGGTGGCGGGCGGCGGCGTGGCGGCGCTGGGAGCTTTTTTGCTGCTGCGCCCGACGCGGCTGGTGCTCGACCGCCGCGCCAATACCGCCACGATCACCCGGTCCGGGCTGCGCGGCCAAAGCCGGCAGGCGATCCCGCTCGACCAGGTGGCCAAGCTGCACGTTCACCGCAAGGGCACCGGCAGCGGCCGGCTCTATCACCTGGTGCTCTGGGTGCCCGAAGGCGCCCACCAGGGCGAGCATCCGCTGACCCGCGGCTATTCCACCGGCGGCTGGCGCAAGGGGCGGCTGGCGCGCCGGGTCAACGCCTGGCTGGGGGTCAAAAGCCAAAAACCCGCGTCTGTTGCGCGGCTCTGAGGTTTCGTTTCTCGGGAGATTTTCATGACCTCTGGCTTTTCTGACCGACCCCTAATATCAAAATAGCGTGGCGTCGGCAGAGCGAAGAGCCTCGGTCACAATAAGGAAAGAACGAATAAGAAGCGGAACAGTTGATTGCCATTGAATTTCCACCCTCGCGCGGGCCAAATTTTGATGTGTAATTTCAGGGGCTTCGAAGCACCAGAAATGATAAAGGTCAGACCTGTGATGGTCATTTCACCAAGGTTACCGCACCGTTCTGAGATCGTAGCGATTGTCCCGATTAGCCTCACTGCACCAATTCACGATCATCAGTTCGTAGTAAAGCTCTCCAAAAACTATCATCCACAAGAGGATGACGCTCTGCCATGTTGGGCAAAGTGTGACATGGTGATGAATGTCGGACTGCATCGTCTGGAAGGCTTCAAGATCGGACGACGGAAATGGGACACGCCGCAAGCTACTGCGGAGGATTTACACGCCGTTAGGGTTGGTGTGCTATACGGCTTGGGTCTGCACAAGAGATAACAGTAATAACTTGTGACTTGATAAGCCAAGCCCGGCGTACTACCTACGCCTTGTATCCCGTTTATCGGGCTTTAAGACCTAGAGTACTAGGCAGGTTGGCCAGGGGACGATGACAAGTCCAGGTCAGCCTAGATATTGTCACTGTCCTTGAGCCCCGCTAGCGCGGGGCTTTCGTATTTCACGGCAGTACGGTCTATGGATCAACCACCGCCTTGAACACCTACTGCCGTGAATATGGCACCGGCTTGACAGCCCGCGCAAATCCGCCTATTTCCCGCGCCAACACCCGGAAGCGTCAGACCTTCCGGTCCCTTGGGCCTTGCCCGGGATCGCCTCCCACCAGCGCGTTGCGCCCGTGGGAGCGTTTGTGCTTTGAGCGGTCGCGTCTTATGTGGGGCGGCAAGAGAAACGAGATCGGGAGGCCAGGCGGCCCATGTTCGAAAATCTGTCAGAACGCCTCTCGGGCGTCTTCGACCGCCTCACCAAGCAGGGCGCGCTGAGCGCCGATGACGTCAAGACCGCGCTGCGCGAGGTGCGGGTGGCGCTCTTGGAGGCCGACGTCTCGCTGCCCGTGGCGCGGCAGTTCATCAAGGCGGTCGAGGAAAAGGCCACCGGCGCGGCGGTGACGAAATCGGTCACCCCGGGCCAGCAGGTCGTCAAGATCGTCCATGACGAGCTGATCGAAGTGCTCAAGGGCGAAGGCGAGCCCGGCACGCTGAAGATCGACAATGCCCCCGCGCCGATCCTGATGGTGGGCCTGCAGGGCTCGGGCAAGACCACCACCACCGGCAAGCTGGCCAAGCGCTTGAAGGACCGCGAGGGCAAGAAGGTGCTGCTGGCCTCGCTCGACATCTACCGCCCCGCGGCGATGGAGCAGCTGGCGGTGCTGGGCAAGCAGGTCGGCGTCGACACCCTGCCCATCGTCAAGGGCGAGACCGCGGTGCAGATCGCCAGGCGCGCGAAACAGCAGGCGATGCTGGGCGGCTATGACGTCTATATGCTGGATACCGCCGGGCGGCTCCAGATCGACGAAGTCCTGATGAAGGAAGTCGAGGATGTCCGCGACGCGGTGCAGCCGCGCGAGACGCTTCTGGTGGTCGACGGGTTGACCGGGCAGGTCGCCGTTGAGGTCGCCGAGGAATTCGACGGCAAGATCGGCATTTCCGGCGTCGTGCTGACGCGGATGGACGGCGACGGGCGCGGCGGGGCGGCGCTCTCGATGCGCGCGGTGACCGGCAAGCCGATCAAGTTCGTGGGCCTGGGCGAGAAGATGGACGCGCTCGAGACCTTCGAGCCCGAGCGCATCGCCGGCCGTATCCTCGGCATGGGCGATATCGTGGCCCTGGTCGAGAAGGCGCAGGAAACGCTGGAGATCGAACAGGCCGAGCGCATGATGAAGCGCTTTCAGAAGGGCCAGTTCAACTTCAACGACCTCAAGATGCAGATGGAGCAGATGCTCAAGATGGGCGGCATGGAGGGCATGATGTCGATGATGCCCGGCATGGGCAAGATGGCGAAACAGGTCGAGGACTCGGGCTTCGACGACCGCGCCATTCGCCAGCAGATCGCGCTCATCAACTCGATGACCAAGAAGGAACGCGCCAATCCCAAGCTGCTCCAGGCGTCGCGCAAGAAGCGCATCGCGGCGGGGGCCGGGATGGAGGTCTCCGAGCTCAACAAGCTTCTGAAGATGCAGCGCCAGATGGGCGACATGATGAAGAAGATGGGCAAGATGGGCAAAGGCGGCATGCTGAAACAGGCCATGCGCGGCATGTTCGGCGGCAAGGGCGGACTGCCGCCCGAAATGGCGCAGGGCATGGACCCCAAGGCGCTGGAAGCCGCGGCCAAGCAGATGGGCGGCAAGGGCGGCTTGCCCGGTCTGGGTGGCGGCATGGGTCTGCCGCCGGGCCTCAGCGGCTTCGGCAAGAAGAAGTAACCGATGGTCTCGCCCGTCACCCTCCCCTGCCCCGGCGCTGACATTGCCGCCGCCGCGCGTGCCACGCTGCCCGTGCTGGCGACCGCGCGGCTGATGCTGCGCGCGCCGGAGGTGGCGGATTTCGAATTGTTCGAGCGGCTGTTCTCGCTGCCCTCGGCCAAGTTCATGGGCGAAGCGCCGGACAGCGAGACGATCTGGGCGCAGTTCACCAACTACGTGGCCGGCTGGGTGCTCCGCGGTGACGGCATGTTCACCGTCTGCCATCATGGTGCGCCGGTGGGCTTTGTCTTTGCGGGCGTCGAGCCGGGCGACCAGGCGATCGAACTGCGCTTTTTCATCGCGCCCGAGCATCAGCGCAAGGGCTTCGCTTTCGAGGCCGCCGAGGCCGCGCTGGCGCATCTGAAAGCCATCGGCGCGGCAGAGATTGTCAGCTACGTCTCCCCCGCCAATACCGCCAGCCAGGCGCTGGTGACCAAGCTGGGCGGCGTGCAGAGCGGCGAATTGGACGGCGCGCTGGTGTTTTCCTACCCGCTGGACGATGACGGCGGGCCGGAGGCCTATGCATGACGCGGCTCTCCGTCGATATCCCGGTGATCGAGACCGACCGTCTTAGGCTGCGCGAACCGCGCGACAGCGATCTCGAGGCGCATATCGCCTTCATGGCGGGCGAGCGCTCGGCCATGGTGGGCGGGCCGCAGGACCGGTTTCTGGCGCAGCGCGGCTTTGTCTCGTCGCTGGGGCATTGGCTGCTGCGCGGTTACGGCATGTGGGTCATGGCATTGAAATCCGATGACACGCCGATCGGGCGCATGGGCTTCATCTTCTACGAAGGCTGGGACGAGCCGGAGATTGGCTGGCACGTCTATGACGGGTTTGAAGGCAAGGGCTATGTCTTTGAGGCCGCGAGGGCCGCCCTGCAAACCGGCGCCGTGACATTCGGCCTTGACGGCGTGGTCTCCTATATCGACCCCGCCAACAGCCGCTCGGCGGCGCTGGCCGAACGGCTGGGCGCCGCGGTGGAACGCGACGGCACGCTCTTGGGCAAGCCCTGCCAGGTCTGGCGCCACCGCAAACAGGCGGAGGCGCTGTAATGTCCCTGCCCGAGATTCCCGTGATCGAGACCCGCCGCCTGATCCTGCGCGGCCCCGAGGCCGAGGATTACCCCGACTTCAAGGCGACCTTCAGCTCCTATCGGTCGCGCTTCATGGGCGGGCCGCTGAATGCCTACGAGGCCTGGATGCTCTATGCCGCCGAGATCGGCCATTGGCAGATCCGCGGCTACGGCATGTGGATGATCCACCACAAGGACAGCGGCGAGACGCTGGGCATGGCCGGCGGCTGGAAACCGGCGAAATGGCCCGAGGCCGAGATCGCCTGGATCATCTGGCCCGACAAGGCCGGCAAAGGCTTCGCGCTGGAGGCCACGAGCGCCGTGCGCCGGTATCTTTATACCCACCTGGGCTGGGAGCGCGCGGTCAGCTACCTCGACCCCAAGAACCTCGACAGCATCCGCCTGGCCGAACGGCTGGGGGCGAAGAAGGACCATGACGCGCCCAGTGTCGATGGCAATGACGTGGTCTACCGCCACCCCGCGCCGGCCCAACTGGACGGCACCCAGCTGGCCCATGGCATCGACATGGAGATCAGCCATTACGCCGACCCGCTGTTTCAGCCGAAAGGATACGCCCTTGACTGACGACGTGACCCGCGCCGCCGCCCTTCTCAAGGATCACCGCGCCAGCATCGACCGGCTGGACGCGATCCTTGTCTATACCCTGGGCGAGCGGTTCAAGCACACCCAGGCGGTGGGCGTTCTCAAGGCCCAGCACGACCTGCCCCCCTCCGACCCGGACCGCGAAGCCAGACAGATCGCGCGCCTGGAGGACCTGGCCCGCCGGGCCGATCTCGACCCGGAATTTGCCAAGAAGTTCCTGAACTTCATCATCGCCGAAGTCATTCAGCACCACGAACGACATCAGACGTAGGCCGGGCTCACCGGCCCCCTACCCGCCATTCAAAGGAGAAAACCAAATGGCCATCAAACTTCGTCTCGCCCGCGGCGGCAGCAAGAAACGCCCCTTCTACCGCATCGTCGTCGCCGACAGCCGGATGCCGCGCGACGGGCGCTACATCGAGCGCCTGGGCACCTACAACCCGCTGCTGCCGAAAGACAGCGAAGAGCGCGTCAAGATCGACATGGAGCGCGTGCAGTACTGGATGAGCCAGGGCGCCCAGGCCACCGACCGCGTGTCGCGCTTCCTCGAAGCCGCCGGCGTCGTCGAGAAGAAAGAGCGCGCCAACCTCAAGAAGGGCGTGCCCGGCGAGAAGGCCAAGAGCCGCGCCGAAGAGAAGGCCGCCAAGGCCGCCGAAGCCGCCGAGGCCCCGGCAGAGGCATAAGCCGCCGGCGACCAGGGGCCCGGGTGTCACGCCCGGGCCTTTTCGCGCAAAGGCGCGCGCGAGGCGACGGATCCGGGTGATCCGGCGCGTCACGGCCGCTTTTGGCGCGGGGATGTTGTTCGATGGGTCGACGCGGCGCAGCGCCTGCGCGGCCACCGGCGGGCAGGGCCGCGCCGGATTTGCGGAGAGAACCAGCCATGGCCGAACTGGTCTGTGTCGGAGCGATTGCCGGGGCCTTCGGGGTCAACGGCGAAGTGCGCCTGAAAAGCTTCACCGCCGATCCGCAGGCCATTGCCGGCTATGGCCCGCTTGCGACCGAGGATGGCGCGCGGACCTTCGAGGTCACCCTGGGCCGTCCGGTCAAGGGCGGCTTTGCCGCGCATCTGTCCGGCGTGCACACCAAGGAGGATGCCGACGCCCTGCGCGGGGTGCAGCTTTTCGCGCCGCGCGACCGCCTGCCCGACCTGCCGGACGATGAATTCTACCACGCCGACCTGATCGGGCTCGAGGTTTTCGACACCGGCGGCGCCGCGCTGGGCCGGATCAAGGCGGTGCACAACCACGGCGCCGACGACCTGCTGGAAATCCACGGGCCGGGCCTGCGCAACACGGTGCTTCTGCCCTTCACCCGCGCCGCCGTGCCGACGGTGGACCTGGGCGCCGGGCGCATCGTCGCCGATCCGCCCGACGGGCTGTTTCCCAACGCCGACGAGGGCTGAGCCATGGTGCGGGTGGTGATCCATGCCGGGTTTCACAAGACCGGCACCAGTTCGGTCCAGTCCATGGCGCGCGCCAATGCCGCGCTGTTGCAGCCGCATGCGCGCATCCTCCTGCGCGCCGATTTCCGCGCCCTGACCGAGGCGACGCGCGCCTATTCCGTCACCCGCAAGCCCCGCGCGCTGGACCGGGTCCATGCCGAGGCCGAGGCGGTCTTCCAAGCGCTCGATCCCGCCGATCCGCGGCCCGTCGCGCTGCTGAGCGAGGATCTCTGCGGGCATCTGCCGGGCCGCCACGACATTGCCGACTACGGCGCCGCCCCGGCGCTGATGGCGCAACTGGCCGCCGCCGCGGTCGCGGTGCTGGGCCCGGAGGTCGGGCTGCATTTTCACCTTTCCACCCGCGCCGCCGCGCCGTGGTTTCGCAGCGCCTATTGGCAGATCCTGCGCTCGGCCCGGCGCACCGAAGGCCCCGAGGACTTCGCCCGCCTGCATGCCGGTGCCGCCGATTTCGACCCGGTGGTGGCCGGGATCGCGGCGGCGGTCGCGCCCTATCCGGTCGAGCCGGTGGCGCTGGAGGGCCTGCGCGAGGCGCCACAGGGCCCGATGACGCCGCTGCTCGACCTGCTGGCCATCCCGCCCGAGATCCGCGCCGCGCTGGCGCCCGCCGCACCGGCCAATGTCCGGCCCGAGGGGCTGGACGAGGTCTTTCTCGCGCTCAACCGCTGCGGGTTGCCCGATGGCAAGGTGGCGATGCTGAAAAAGACCACGCTGCGGGTGGCCCGGCGCTTGCAGGCCAAGGCCTGAAGCCCGGGCCTCAGGCGAAGGCGCCCTTGGCCAGCAGCGCGCGCAGGTTGGCCAGGTGGCGCGCGCGCCCCGGCCCGCGGCCCTGCGCCCGGGGCGGGATCGCGGCCCAGGCGCGCAACAGCCGGTGGCGGGTGTAGAATTCGGCAATACCGGTCTCGAGCCCGGGATATTGCGCCGCAAAGGCCGCCTGCCAGGACGCGGGCATCAGCCCCGGCGTCTCGGGCATGCGCCGGAGGTTGAGCAGCAGATCGGCCCAGATCTCGCCGACATCGCGGGCAGCGGGATGCAGCGCGAGGTTCTCGAAATCGATCCCGGTCACCCCGCCGTCGTGAAACAGCAGGTTGGCCAGCGTCAGATCGCCATGCAGCACCGCGCGCCGCACCGGCTGGCCCTGCAGGGCCGCGCCCGCGCGGCGCAGCGCCGCCAGCGCGTCGGCATGGGCCCT
>SBGD01000001.1 GCA_006226775.1 Paracoccaceae bacterium
TCGTCGGTTTCCTCGCGCACGGCGACACCGTTGATCAGGTCTACGTGCCGCGCGATCCCGTCCTTTTCGGCGATGATCGGCAGGGTATAGGGATCCCACTCGTAGAGCTTGTCGCCCCGGCCCACTTTCGCGCCTTCCTTGACGAAGACCTTGGTGCCGTAGCCCAGCTTGAAGCTGGCCCGTTCGGCGCCGTGCTCGTCCTTGATCAGCAGCTTCATGTTCCGGCCCATGACCAGCGTCTCGTCCGAGCTGTTCTGCAGCGTGTTCGCGCCCTCGAAGGAGACGATGCCCTCGGTGCCGGCCTCCTGGAAGGACTGCTGGCCACCCTGGGCGACGCCGCCGATGTGGAAGGTCCGCATCGTCAGCTGCGTGCCCGGCTCGCCGATCGACTGGGCGGCGATGATGCCCACCGCCTCGCCCGAGTTGACCATGGTGCCGCGCGCGAGGTCACGCCCGTAGCACATGGCGCAGACGCCTTCCTCGGCCTCGCAGGTCAGCGGGGAGCGGATGCGCATCTTGACCACGCCGATGTCCTCGATCATGTCGGCCATGCGCTCGTCGATCAGGGTGCCGGCCTTGAGGACGACCTCTTCGGTGCCCGGCTTGAGCACGTCATCGGCCGTCACCCGGCCCAGGATACGCTCGGCCAGCGACGAGACGACCTCGCCATCGTTGACCGCCGCTTCCGAGGTGATCGCCCGGTCGGTGCCGCAATCGCGCATCCGCACGATGCAGTCCTGCGCGACGTCCACCAGGCGGCGGGTCAGGTAGCCCGAGTTCGCCGTCTTCAGAGCGGTGTCCGACAGGCCCTTGCGCGCGCCGTGGGTCGAGTTGAAGTATTCAAGAACGGTCAGACCTTCCTTGAAGTTCGAGATGATCGGCGTCTCGATGATGTCGCCGTTCGGCTTCGCCATCAGCCCGCGCATCCCGCCCAGCTGCTTCATCTGCGTGACCGAGCCCCGCGCCCCGGAGTGCGCCATCATGTAGACCGAGTTCGGCTCCATCACCGCGCCGTTTTCGTCGGTGCGGTCGGCCGAAATGGTCGACATCATCGCCTCGGTGACCTTGTCGTTGCACTTCGACCAGGCATCGACGACCTTGTTGTACTTCTCACCCTGGGTGATCAGGCCGTCCATGTACTGCTGTTCGAAGTCCTTCACCTGGTCGCGCGTCTCTTCGACGATCGGCCACTTGGTGTCGGGGATGACCATGTCGTCCTTGCCGAAGGAGATCCCGGCCTTGAAGGCTTCGCGGAAGCCCATGCCCATGATCTGGTCACAGAAGATGACCGATTCCTTCTGACCGCAGTAGCGGTAGACGGTGTCGATGACCCGCTGCACGTCCTTCTTGCGCAGAAGCTGGTTGACCAGCTCGAAGGGCGCCTTGGCATTGAGCGGCAGAAGCCCGCCCAGCCGCAGCCGGCCCGGCGTGGTCTCATAGCGCCGCATGATCTCCTGGCCTTCCTCGTCGATCTGGGCGATCCGCGCGGTGATCTTCGCGTGCAGATGCACTTCACCGGCGTCCAGCGCATGCTCGACTTCCTCGATCGAGGCAAAGGCCATGCCCTCGCCTTTCATGCCATCGCGCTGGATGGTGAGGTAGTAGAGCCCGAGGATCATGTCCTGCGACGGCACGATGATCGGCGCGCCGTTGGCGGGGCTGAGGACGTTGTTGGTCGACATCATCAGCACGCGCGCTTCAAGCTGTGCCTCCAGCGACAGCGGCACGTGGACCGCCATCTGGTCGCCGTCGAAGTCGGCGTTGAAGGCCGAGCAGACCAGCGGGTGCAGCTGGATTGCCTTGCCTTCGATCAGCGTGGGCTCGAAGGCCTGGATGCCCAGACGGTGCAGCGTCGGCGCGCGGTTGAGCAGCACCGGATGCTCGCGGATCACCTCGTCGAGGATGTCCCAGACTTCGGGGCGCTCTTTCTCGACCAGTTTCTTGGCCTGCTTGACGGTGCTCGAAAGCCCCTTGGCCTCAAGTCGCGAATAGATGAATGGCTTGAACAGCTCCAACGCCATCTTCTTCGGCAGCCCGCATTGATGCAGCTTCAGTTCCGGCCCGGTCACGATGACCGAGCGGCCCGAAAAGTCGACCCGCTTACCCAGAAGGTTCTGACGGAAGCGGCCCTGCTTGCCCTTGAGCATGTCGGACAGCGATTTCAGCGGACGCTTGTTGGCCCCGGTGATGACGCGGCCCCGACGGCCGTTGTCGAACAGGGCATCGACCGATTCCTGCAGCATCCGCTTTTCGTTGCGCACGATGATGTCCGGCGCGCGCAGCTCGATCAGCCGCTTGAGGCGGTTGTTCCGGTTGATGACCCGGCGGTAGAGGTCGTTGAGGTCGGAGGTCGCGAAACGGCCCCCGTCCAGCGGCACCAGCGGGCGCAGTTCCGGCGGGATCACCGGGATCACGGTCAGGACCATCCACTCCGGGCGGTTGCCGGATTCGAGGAAGGACTCGACCACCTTCAGGCGCTTGATGATCTTCTTCGGCTTCAGCTCGCCTGTCGCTTCCTTGAGGTCGGCGCGCAGGGTTTCGGCCTCGGACTCCAGATCGATCGCGGCCAGCATTTCGCGGATCGCCTCGGCGCCGATATTGGCGGTGAAGGCGTCCATGCCGTAAGCGTCCTGGGCGTCCATGAACTCTTCTTCGGTCATCATCTGACCGTAGGTGAGGTCGGTCAGGCCCGGCTCGATCACCACGTAGTTCTCGAAGTAGAGCACACGCTCCAGGTCACGCAGCGTCATGTCCAGCATCAACCCGATGCGCGAGGGCAGCGACTTGAGGAACCAGATATGGGCGCAGGGCGCGGCCAGTTCGATATGGCCCATGCGTTCGCGGCGGACCTTCTGCAGCGTGACTTCCACGCCGCATTTCTCGCAGACGACGCCGCGATACTTCATCCGCTTGTACTTGCCGCAGAGGCATTCGTAATCCTTGATCGGGCCAAAGATACGCGCGCAGAACAGACCGTCACGCTCGGGCTTGAACGTGCGGTAGTTGATGGTTTCGGGCTTCTTGATCTCGCCGTAGGACCACGACAGGATCCGCTCGGGCGAGGCAAGCGAGACCTTGATCTCGTCGAAGGTTTTTACCGGGGCGACGGGATTGAACGGGTTGTTGGTCAGTTCCTGGTTCATTTTCTATCCTTGAAAGCTGGCGGCCGGGGCTGGGAGGGCGCCGATTTCCTTGAAGGAAATCGGGCCGGAAACCTTGAAGGTTTCCGGCGCGTTGCGCTTACTCATCCTCCTCCGCATCCAGGAGTTCCATGTTCAGGCCGAGGCCGCGGACTTCCTTGACGAGCACGTTGAAGCTCTCGGGAACGCCCGCCTCGAAATTGTCCTCGCCCTTGACGATCGATTCATAGACCTTGGTCCGGCCCGCCACGTCGTCCGACTTCACGGTCAGCATCTCCTGCAGGGTATAGGCGGCGCCGTAGGCCTCCAGGGCCCAGACCTCCATCTCCCCGAAACGCTGGCCACCGAACTGCGCCTTGCCGCCCAGCGGCTGCTGGGTCACGAGGCTGTAAGGCCCGGTCGAACGCGCGTGGATCTTGTCGTCCACCAGGTGGTGCAGCTTGAGCAGGTACTTCACGCCCACGGTCACGGGACGCGAGAACTGCTCGCCGGTGCGCCCGTCGAACAGGATCGACTGGCCCGAGGTGTCAAAGCCCGCGCGGGTCAGCGCGTCGTTGACGTCCACCTCCTTGGCGCCGTCGAAGACCGGCGTGGCGATCGGCACGCCGCGGATCACGTTGCCCGCGGCCTCGATCATCTGGTCCTCTTCCATGCCCGCGATGCCGTCTTCATAGGCCGCGTCGCCATAGGCGATGCGCAGCGCCTCGCGCACCGGGGTCAGGTCGCCCGACCGGCGGTATTCGCCCAGGGCGTCGTCGATCTTGATGCCCAGGCCGCGCGCGGCCCAGCCCATGTGGGTCTCGAGGATCTGGCCGACGTTCATCCGCGAGGGCACGCCCAGCGGGTTGAGGCAGAAGTCGACCGGGGTGCCGTCCGCAAGGAACGGCATGTCCTCCATCGGCACCACGCGGGAAATCACGCCCTTGTTGCCGTGACGGCCCGCCATCTTGTCACCGGGCTGAAGCTTGCGCTTCACCGCGATGAAGACCTTGACCATCTTCATCACGCCCGGCGGCAGGTCGTCGCCGCGGCGGACCTTCTCGACCTTGTCCTCGAAACGCGCATCGAGCTGGCGCTTCTGCGCCTCGTATTGCTCGTTGAGCGCCTCGACGATCTTGGCGTCTTCCTCTTCGCCGACCGCGAGTTGCCACCACTGGCCGCGGCTCAGGCTGGCCAGAAGCTCCTCGGTGATTTCCGAGTTCGGGCGCACGCCGCGCGGGCCCTTCACCGCGGTCTTGCCGAGAATCAGGGTCTTGAGACGGGCATAGATGTTGCGGTCGAGGATGGCGAGTTCGTCGTCCCGGTCCCGGGCCAGACGCTCGATCTCCTCACGCTCGATCTGCAGCGCACGTTCGTCCTTTTCCACGCCATGACGGTTGAACACCCGCACTTCGACAACCGTGCCGAAGTCGCCCGGCTTGACGCGCAGCGAGGTGTCGCGCACGTCCGAGGCCTTCTCGCCGAAGATGGCGCGCAGGAGTTTTTCCTCCGGCGTCATCGGCGATTCCCCCTTGGGCGTGATCTTGCCCACGAGGATATCGCCCGGCTCCACATCGGCGCCGATATAGACGATGCCCGCCTCGTCGAGGTTGCGCAGGGCTTCCTCGCCGACGTTGGGAATGTCGCGGGTGATCTCTTCCGGCCCGAGCTTGGTGTCGCGGGCGGCGACCTCGAATTCCTCGATATGCACCGAGGTAAAGACGTCATCGCGCGCAATGCGCTCGGAAATCAGGATCGAGTCCTCGTAGTTGTAGCCGTTCCACGGCATGAAGGCGACGACGACGTTCTTGCCGAGCGCCAGTTCCCCCATGTCGGTCGAGGGACCGTCTGCGATGACCTCGCCCTTCTGCACCGTGTCGCCCACCTTCACCAGCGGACGCTGGTTGATACAGGTGTTCTGGTTCGAGCGCTGGAACTTGCGCATCCGGTAGATGTCGACGCCCGGATCGCCCACTTCGAGGTTGTCCGTCGCCCGGATCACGATCCGCTGCGCATCGACCTGGTCGATGATGCCGCCGCGTTTGGCCATGACCGCCGCGCCGGAGTCGCGGGCCACGATTTCCTCGATGCCGGTGCCGACCAGCGGCGCTTCCGAGCGCAGCGTGGGCACCGCCTGACGCTGCATGTTCGAGCCCATGAGGGCGCGGTTGGCGTCGTCGTTTTCAAGGAACGGGATCAGCGAGGCCGCCACCGAGACCAGCTGTTTCGGCGAGACGTCGATCAGGTCGACGTTCTCGTTGGGCGAGAGCGTGTAGTCGCCGCTCTTGCGGGTCGAGACCAGGTCGTTGACGAACTTCATGTTCTCGTCGAGGTTGGCGTTGGCCTGCGCCACGGTGTGGCGCATTTCCTCGGTCGCGGACATGTAGTGCACTTCGTCCGTCACCGTGCCGTCCTTGACCACGCGGTAGGGCGTTTCGATGAAGCCGTACTTGTTGACGCGGGCAAAGGTGGCGAGGCTGTTGATCAGACCGATGTTCGGGCCTTCCGGCGTCTCGATCGGGCACATCCGGCCATAGTGGGTGGGATGCACGTCGCGCACCTCGAAGCCCGCACGCTCGCGCGTCAGACCGCCCGGGCCAAGCGCCGAGAGACGGCGCTTGTGGGTGACTTCCGACAGCGGGTTGGTCTGGTCCATGAACTGCGACAGCTGCGAGGAGCCGAAGAATTCGCGCACCGCGGCCGCCGCCGGCTTGGCGTTGATCAGGTCCTGCGGCATGACCGTGTCGATCTCGACCGAGGACATGCGTTCCTTGATCGCGCGCTCCATGCGGAGCAGCCCGACGCGGTACTGGTTTTCCATCAATTCGCCGACCGAGCGCACCCGGCGGTTGCCGAGGTGGTCGATGTCGTCGATGTCGCCACGCCCGTCGCGCAGATCGACCAGCGCCTTGACGCAAGCGACGATATCCTCGCGGTCCAGCGTGCGCTGGGTGTCGGGCTTGTCGAGCGCCAAGCGCATGTTCATCTTCACGCGACCGACGGCCGAAAGGTCATAACGCTCGGAGTCAAAGAACAGCGTGTCGAAGAGCGCCGATGCGGCCTCGACGGTGGGCGGCTCGCCCGGGCGCATGACGCGGTAGATATCCATGAGCGCGGTGTCGCGGCCCATATTCTTGTCCATCGCCATGGTGTTGCGCATATAGGCGCCGACGGTGATGTTGTCGATGTCCAGCACCGGGATCTCGGTGATGCCCGCGTCGACCAGCTCTTTCAGCGTGCCGCCGGTGACGTCGCCGTCCTTGTCAACCTCCCAGGTCAGCTCATCGCCGGCCTCGACATAGATCGCGCCGTTTTCCTCGTTGATGATGTCCTTGGAGGCGAACTTGCCGACGATCTGCTCGAAGGGCAGCAGAAGCTCCTTCACCTTGCCTTCGTCGATCAGCTTCTTGACCGCCCGCGGGGTCACCTTCTTGCCGGCCTCGCCGATGATCTCGCCCGAGTCGGCGTCCACCAGGTCATAGGTCGGACGGGTGCCGCGCACCCGCTCGGGGAAGAACTTGGTCACCCAGCCCTCACCCTTGCGCAGGGTATAGGTCACGGTGTCGTAATAGGCGTCCATGATCGCCTCTTGATCGAGGCCCAGCGCATAGAGCAGGGTCGTCACCGGCAGCTTGCGGCGACGGTCGATCCGGCAGAACACGATGTCCTTGGCGTCGAATTCGAAATCCAGCCAGGATCCGCGGTAGGGAATGATCCGGCAGGCAAAGAGCAGCTTGCCCGAGGAATGGGTCTTGCCCTTGTCATGGTCGAAGAACACGCCGGGCGAGCGGTGCATCTGGGACACGATGACCCGCTCGGTGCCATTGACGATGAAGGTGCCGTTGGGCGTCATCAGGGGCATGTCGCCCATGTAGACGTCCTGTTCCTTGATGTCCTTGACCGACTTGGCGCCGGTATCCTCGTCGATATCGAACACGATCAGGCGCAGCGTCACCTTGAGCGGCGCGCTGTAGGTCAGGTCGCGTTGCTGGCATTCCTCGACGTCGAACTTCGGCTTTTCCAGCGCGTAATCGACGAATTCGAGCACCGCGGTCTCGTTGAAGTCCTTGATCGGAAAGACCGACTGGAACACGCCCTTGATGCCTTCGCCGTCCATCGGCTCGAGCTGGTCGCCGGACTTCAGGAAGAGGTCGTAGGAGGATTTCTGAACCTCGATGAGGTTCGGCATTTCAAGAACTTCGCGGATTTTTCCGTAGTAGCGGCGCAGTCGTTTCTGACCAAGGAAGCTTTGCGTCATGAGGGGAGTGCCCTTTCGATTTCTCTGCCTGAACGCGCGCAATGCCGGGGCTGCAGCGGCGCATTCGCGTCAGTGACGGCGTGAAACGGATCCATTCTCGGCGCACGTCCCACCGCGCGTCACTCGATCCCGGTTTCCCTACCTTGGAAAACCCCCGCTGCGCGGGGGCTTGCCAAGACGGGCCGGATGGCCGGTCGTTTCGGTGCCTGAAGACTGGAAAGATCCGAATATGGGGCTTGTCACGAAAGTTTCAATGCGTCGCGGTCACCTCACATTCCGAACGAAACAAACACGGCTTCGAATCGGTCGAACCCGTGGGAGTTTAGGGAATATTAGGTGAATGACACAAACGCAAGACCCCTCAGGAGGGTTTGGCGTTTTCTTGATCTGTCGCGAGTGTGGCAAAAAGAGAAGCCTGGGTCAAGCCGCGAGGATCACGCAAGAAATCCCTGGCCTGTCAGTTGCCGAAATCGCCCGGTCCTGTCGCGGGCGGTGAGCTTGCGCAAACAGGCGCCCCCGCGGGGAGCGCCTGTCCTTGGTCGTGCCTGTCCGCGCGCCTCGGGAGATCCCGGATCAGGTCCGGGATGACCGTCGCGGCGGGGGGGGGTGGAGATCCCGGATCAGGTCCGGGATGATCTCTGCCCCCGGGCGGAGATCACTTCAGTTCGACTTCGGCGCCGGCTGCTTCCAGCTTGCCCTTGATCTCTTCGGCTTCGTCCTTGGAGACCTGCTCCTTGACGGCCTTGCCACCGGCTTCCACCAGATCCTTGGCTTCCTTCAGGCCCAGGCCGGTGATGGCGCGGACTTCCTTGATGACGTTGATCTTCTTGTCCCCTGCGGACTTGAGGATCACGTCGAACTCGGTCTGCTCCTCGGCGGCCGCGGCGCCAGCGCCGTCTGCGGGACCGGCCATCATGACCGCGCCACCGGCGGCGGGCTCGATGCCGTATTCGTCCTTGAGGATGGTTTTCAGTTCTTGTGCTTCCAGCAGGGTCAGACCAACGATCTCTTCTGCCAGTTTCTTCAGATCAGCCATTTTTGACTCTTTCCGTATCTAGATGTGTTCCAACGTGCGGGCGCTGTGCCCCACGAAAGTCTTCGGTTTGCCTTACGCCGCTTCGGCCTTTTCCTCGATGGTGGTGAGGATGGAAGCGATATTCGAGGCAGGTGCGCCAATGGCCCCGGCGATGTTCGAAGCAGGTGCGCCAATCATGCCGGCGATGGTCGCGATAAGCTCATCGCGCGACGGCATTTTCGACACGGCCTCGACACCGGCCCGGTCCAGTGCATTTTCACCCATGGCCCCGCCAAGGATCTCGAACTTGGTGTTCGTCTTGGCGAAGTCCTCGGCCACCTTGGCTGCTGCCACGGGGTCCTCGGAAAAGGTGAGCACGGTCATACCCGAGAGATAGTCAGCAATGCTTGCGCAGGGCTTCCCCTCAAGGGCGATCTTGGCGAGCCTGTTCTTGGCGACACGTACCGACCCGCCGGCGTCGCGTGCGCGCGCGCGAAGGGTCTGCATCTCGGCAACCGTGAGACCTTCGTAGCGCGATACCACCACGACGCCAGAGCTTTCGAAGATCTGGCCGAGTTCCTCGACCAATTTCTCTTTCTGGGCTCTATCCACAGTTTCACTCCAGGTTTGGGGGTTGCCCCCCGGCTCGTTCTGCCGGGCATGTGCCCGACGTTCAGGTCCTTTTTACGGGGGTCCGCCAAGAGCGCCCGAGGTGCGTAAAGCCCCCGGCCAATCTGGTCTTCTCCCGTCTCAGGCAGGAATTACTGGCCTTGGGGGCCGACCCACCGTCTTGGACGACATGAGGGCCCGCACGAATCGTGCGCAAGCCCTCTGCCCGGTCGATAGGCCAATCGGCCGCGAAAGCCAAGACCTCTTGCGACGGTGCCCCCCGGCCTTCCACCAGCCGGGCGTCACGCGGTCTGCATTTCCGCGATCTTGCGCGCCCCGACTAACGACAGCCTGGCAAACAGATCCTTTTTCGACACCGGCTTGCCGATGACGTCGTCCATGCCCTGGTCCAGATATTCCTGCTTTTGATGCTCCATGACATTGGCAGTCACGGCAATGATGTGACAGGGCGGATGATTACGCTCGATCTCGAGGGCGCGGATGCGGCGGGTGGCCCCGATCCCGTCCAGGACGGGCATCTGGATGTCCATCAGTATCACGTCGAACCGCGTCCGCTCGGCGAAATCCACCGCGCATGCGCCGTCGCTCGCTTCCTCGATCCCGCCAAGCGCACCTTTGAGAAACCGTTTCAGGATCAGCCGATTGGTCGAATTGTCATCGACGACCAGGACCCGCAGCCCATCCAGGCTGCACCCGGACGTCTTGACCGCTCCCACCTCGGGTCGCGCCTCGGCGGCCGCCTCCGGCAGATCAAGCTCGAACCAGAACTCCGCCCCCTGCCCTGGCTGGCTTGTCAACTCCAGCCTGCCGCCCATCGCCGAGACCAGCTGACTGGAGATTGCCAGCCCCAGGCCAGTACCGCCATGTTTGCGCGTGATGCTGGCATCGGCCTGGGTGAATGGACGGAAGATGTTATTCCGGGTGTCTGCGGCGATGCCCGGGCCGCTGTCGAGGACGGACAGACGTATGCGCCCTGTCTCCGGGCATGGCGTGACGCTGACCCGCACGCCCCCCTCTGCGGTGAACTTGATGGCATTGCTGATCAGGTTGTGCAGCACCTGCCGCAGGCGGACGCTGTCGCCCTCGACATGCTCCGGCACCCCGGGGGCAAAGGCCATCTCGAAACGGAAACCCTTGTCGCGAGCCGCGGCCTGGTAGAGGGCATGGGCCGAGGTGACGGTCTCTCGCAGATTGAAGGGGCGCGTCTCGATGGCCATCGCTCCGGCTTCGATCTTGGACAGGTCGAGAATGTCATTGAGCGTATGCAGCAGCACTTCGCCGGATTGGCGGATCACGTCGACGCAGTCCATCTGTTCCCGGCCCAGCCGAAATTCGGACAATTCGCAGGCCATGCCAAGAATACCGTTCAGCGGGGTCCGGATTTCGTGACTGACATTGGCCAGAAAGCGCGTCTTGGCCTCGCTGGCCTGGGCCGCGGCGAGATGCAGTCGTTCCTCGCGCTTCTGACTGACACCGGCAAAGACGATCTCGATCACCACATAGATCACCATCACGCCCATCAAGCCGACGATCATGTATTGCAGGCCCGTGTTGTCATGGATCCCGGTCTCGCTCAGCGCAAGGTCCGCGAAGGATCGCGCCTGGAACGTCTTGATCCAGACCGCGCGCAGCGCCGCGGCCGTGTCCGACAATTCCGCGGCCATGCTCAAGGCCGCCCGCGGCGCAATCAGCGGTTTGTCCAGCACGATTTCTTCGTTGGCCGCGAGGATCGCCCGAAACGCTTCCAGCACGCCACCGATGCGCGCTGCGCTCCCGACCGGGTCCTGGGACAGGATGTCAACGCGGCTCCACAGCAACTCGAACTTCAGTTGCACCTCGGACCGGGTAATTTCACCCGAACTGTGCAGCCGGAGAGCGTTGGAAAACCGGAGCGTTTCAAAAACCAGCTCGCTCACCTTCCAGGCAGAGGCCGAAACCGTGTGCATGGTCCGTTCCCTGTCACGGGTTTCCTGCGCGCGTTGCTGCACGAACAGGATGGCCAGCACGACGATGACCAGGATCGCCAGAATGGCCCTTATGGTGCGCCCGTTTCCCAGCAAGAACCCCAGCCGCATGCGACTGCTGTCACGGCTCAATGTGCAACCGCGCAAGTTGCCAGACCATTTCATGGTCGAACGGCGCATCGCTGAGTTGGGTCTCGGCAAGCGGGAACACGATCCAGATCGGCCCCTTGTCACGAATGCGCATCGGCTTGCCATCCATGTCCATCGCCAGCAGAGCCAAATGATCCCGTGCCAGGAGCGCTTGGAAGGTCACGGCGTAATCATTGATCGCCGTAGCCGTGATCTGCGCGCCGCGCGCGCCCGTGGCGTCGAGGACCGAGGCCAGCGTCGGGCCGGCAAAGACCCGAGGGCCTTCGGTAAATGTCGTGAAGGTCGTGATCTCGCGCCAGTCCAGCGCCTCCAGCATGCTGCGGTCGAATTCCGCACGCCCGTCGCCATTGGTGTGTTCGACGTCTCCGGTCACGGTCAGAACGACGCGTCCCTCGGGACTGGACAGCTCGCCGGCCGCGGCCGAAAATGCGCCGATCAGGGCAACAATGGACAAGAAGGCTCGGAACATGACGTACCCCTGAATATACCGTTTGGACTAGGGGGAACTGTCGCGCGGAACACCTAATAATTCCTTTCCCGCACAAAAAAAACGCGCCACGAGGGCGCGTTTCTCATCGCCATTTCCGGCGGCTCACTCGGCGTTCGCCGAGTCCACCGAGACCGACACGCCCGGGCCCATGGTGGAGCTGAGCGAGATCTTCTTCATGTAGGTGCCCTTGGCGCCGGTCGGCTTGGCCTTGGACACGGCACCCACGAAGGCGCGCACGTTCTCGGCCAGCTTGTCGGCGTCGAAGGACGCCTTGCCGACACCGGCATGAACCACGCCGGCCTTCTCGGCCTTGAACTGCACCTGGCCGCCCTTGGCGGACTTGACCGCCTCGGCCACGTCCATGGTGACGGTGCCGACCTTGGGGTTCGGCATCAGGTTGCGCGGGCCCAGGACCTTGCCCAGACGGCCGACGATCGGCATCATGTCGGGCGTGGCAATGCAGCGGTCGAACTCGATCTTGCCGGACTGCACGGTTTCCATCAGGTCCTCGGCGCCGACGATATCGGCACCGGCGGCCTCGGCTTCCTCGGCCTTGGCGCCGCGGGCAAAGACGGCGACGCGCACGGTCTTGCCGGTGCCGTTGGGCAGGCCGACGACGCCGCGGACCATCTGGTCGGCGTGGCGCGGATCGACGCCGAGGTTCAGGGCGATCTCGATCGACTCGTCGAATTTCGCATTGGCGTTCGACTTGATCAGCGCGACGGCCTCCTCGACGGTGAGGTTTTCCTTGCCGACAAAGGCGTCACGGGCGGCGCGGGTGCGTTTTCCGGGTTTTGCCATCTTACTTCACCTCGATGCCCATGGAGTTGGCCGAGCCAACAATGATCTTCATCGCCGACTCGATGTCGTTGGCGTTGAGGTCCTTCATCTTCGCTTCGGCGATCTCGCGCACCTGCTTGATGGTGACCGAGCCCACGGTTTCACGCGACGGCGTCTTGGCGCCGGATTTCAGCTTGGCGGCCTTCTTCAGGAAATAAGTCGCCGGCGGCGTCTTGATGTCCATGGTGAAGGACTTGTCCTGGTAATAGGTGATCACGGTCGGGCACGGCGCGCCGGGCTCCATGTCCTGCGTCTTGGCGTTGAACGCCTTGCAGAATTCCATGATGTTGATGCCGCGCTG
>SBGD01000039.1 GCA_006226775.1 Paracoccaceae bacterium
ATCGTGTTCTCCTCGGATTGTCGGGATCAGCTGAGTGGGTCAGTCGTTGAATAGTGCAGCACCACCGGAATGACGGCCGCCTTCAGGCTGGCCGCACCCTCGACCGGCAGATCGACGGGACGGGGCGCTTCCGCCTCGACCCAGTCGCAGAGGCCGCCCAGCGTGCGGTCGCCAGCAATTGCCACGCCGATGCGGGCGGTCAGCGTGTCGAAGGCGGCGTCACGGTCGGTGCCCTGCACGACCGCTTCGATCTCAGCGCGGTGCTGGTAGTGGTAGCGCAGCGGCGATAACGTCACCTCGGGCTCGCCGGGTTCGCCGTCGCGCAGGATCAGGAGGCCATCAGTCGGCACGCGTTCGGGCAAGACCTCACCGCGCAGGACGGATGCGGGTAGCGCGCAGAGCCGCGCGTGCAGCGCGGTGAGGATGGTTTCGCGACTAGTGGGCATTTTGGCTCAGTCTGTTTTTCTTAATCAGGTCAGCAGCTTCGCGACAAATGAAGGACGCGAAAGCTCGAACGCAGCGTTCGACGCGATGAGCGGAAGCTGCCCTTCGCTGCGCCTTGGCCTAACTGATACAGTGCGGACGCAAGCTGCCGTTCGGAAAGTTCGGGCGCTTGTGCTATTGTCCAGCATGCTTGATCTCAATGAGACAACCACAATCAAGGCGAATGGAATCGGCCTTGCTACAGTCGAACAAGGTAGCGGGGACCCTGTCGTGCTTGTCCACGGGGGTGTTTCGGACCTGCGAAGCTGGACCGGTCAAATGTCCGCCTTGTCAAAGAGTTTCCGTGTTCTCTGCTATAGCCGTCGCTTTCACGCACCGAATGCACTCATTCCGCCGGACCAGCCGGATACGTTCCAAACACACGTGGACGATCTGGCGGCACTCATAGACCGGCTTGAGATGGCTCCCACCCATATCGTCGGACATTCATGGGGCGGGCTGATTGCACTTGTCCTTGCGTCGCAGCACCCCGAGATGTGTCGAAGGCTGGTGATGATCGAAGCACCGACCGTAACCGTTCATCTTGAAATCCCGCCGAAACCGCCACAATTGCTCAAGCTTTTTCTTTCGAATCCGAAACTGGCCCTTGCGGTAGCGAAGCTGGGTGCAGGGACATTTGGGCCTGCGGAAAAGGCATTCCGAAGGGGAGATGACAAGGCCGCAATTGCGCGCTTTGGCCGGGGCATTTTGGGAGATAAAGCTTTTGAGGCTCTCTCTGAAGAGCGCTACCAGCAGGTCTGGGACAATCGAGGGCCGGACAGAGCGCAGGCGCTATATCATGGTTTTCCCGATTTGCGTGACGCACCGCTCTGGCGTGTCACGATGCCCGTCTTGTTGTTGAGTGGAGGCTTGAGCCCGGTCGTTTTTCGGCGGTTGAATGATGCTTTGGCTGACAGACTGCCCGATGCAATCCACCGCATAATAGCCAATGCGTCGCATATCGTTCAGGAGGATGCCCCTGATGAAGTAAATGCAGCGATAGCAGGGTTCCTGAAAAGGTGAATCAGTGCTCTTAGCTGCCGATAGCTAGCACCGTCGACGAAGGTCCGCAGTGGGCGGCCGTTACCGGCTTGTTGGCAAAGGGGAAATTGTTCTTTTCGACAAGGATCGTGCGGACGTTGAACGGACGCCAATTGAACACAATGCCATGTTCGCGGGCATAGACAGGCAGACGCATCACCGTGAGGCAACTGTAAGTGCTACCGATCGAGAAGCAGAAGTCGATGGGCTTCATATGTTACCTCTTCTTCGGGGTCGCTGCAGGATAGCACATTTCGGTTCTGCTTCAGCAAAGCGGATCAGTGGTTGTGCAATGCAGCATCACGGTGATTACGGCGGCCTTCAGGCTGGCAGCACCATGGAAAGGCAAAATGACCGGCCGCGGCGCTTCCGCCTCGACCCAGTCGCAGAGGCCACCCAACGTGCGGGCGGCGGCGAGCGCTACGCCGATGCTGGCGTTCAGCGTGTCGAAGTCGGTGTCACGGTTGACGCCCTGCACAATGGCCTCAATCTCAGCGCGGTGCTGATAATGATATCGCAGCGGCGAAAGCGTAACCTCCCGGTATCCCGGCTCGCCGTCGCGCAGGGTCAGCAGGCTATCGGCCGGGATACCCTCGGGCAGGACCTCACCGCGCGGTGAGGATCGTTTCACGGGGTGTGGGCATTGGTTTTCACTGTGCTACGGAGGCAGAATAGTTCGGCTTCGACCCCATGCTGAATGGGAAGCCGCACCAGATGTCTGCTATTGTCGACGGTCAAGGAATCATCGCGACGGCCGGTTTGCTCCATGATATTCTACGACTGGAATCGCCTTTCGTTCCTGAGGCGAACGGTAGTCACTCCGTAGAATTTCCGGGAGAGTCTCCGATGTCGAAAGTGTCAAGTGAAGACGCTGCGCCCGCAGCATATCTCTACGTTCCCGGCGATGCCGAATTGCGCTGGTCCGGTGATACACGCACCTACTTTCTTGCGACCGGCGAGACCACGGACGGCGCGTTCTGTCTCGTGGAGGAAACGGCAGGACGTGGCGAGACCGTTCCGTTGCACCGACATCCGCGCGACCTGGAGTCGATCTATGTGATCGAAGGCGAATTGACTGTATTCCTCGATGGCGCGCCCGGCCAACGCGCGTCCGCTGCGGCTTTCGCACATATTCCTGCTGGCTCCGCGCATGGCTTTCGGGTTGTATCTGAAACAGCGCGCTACCTTCTGATCACGACCCCGAACCACGGCGAGTTCTATCGTGCGATTTCTTTGCCGACGGGACCCGGTGGCGAAAGATCAGGACAGTCGATCGACGAAGAGACAATCATGAAAGCGTGCCAAGCATACGACATCGAATACATCGGCCCCCTTCCGCCCGAGGACGCCTGACAACAATAGTGCCAGAAGTGAAACTGAATCTAGCCGGAATAATTTCACGTCGCGGCAGTAGCCCCGCCAAGGTCCGCTTGCTCCCCAAGGAAGTTCTCATTGTAACTTGCCCCTACCCATTTCGCCACAATCAGCCTCGGCACGCTGTCAAACGCCCGGTCTGCATCCCGCGCCAGGTTCAGCCGCTTCGGCAGTTTCACCTGTGGCACCAGCAGGAAGATCGGCGCGGTGACCTTGCCGCGCCCAGTCTTTGAGCGCGACACCACCGCCTGACCCTTCGTGTTCAGCCGACCCTCTGCCACCAACAGGCTCGGACCCGTCCGGCGATAGACAAACCGCAGGCGCAGACCGCGCCGCCGTTCCCATTCGCCGGGAGTGATCCGGCCGCCGCGCAGACCGCGCCCGGCCGCTGGCAGCGGGATTGCCAGCCAGAAGCCGTCCTTCGAGCGGATCAATGCGCCGGTGTCGTGCGCTCCAATGATGACCGGAGCCTTGGACCAGACCAGCGCCGCGGCATCCAGGCTCTCGCCAGACCGCGGGAAGGTCTGGTTGCGGATCGAGTTGGCGAGCCGCCGTCCGAGTCCCGCGCCGGTGATCTGTGCGCGCCAGGCGGTTTTCAGTCCGGTCCCGGCCTCGCGCATGGCGGCGGTCACGGCGCGTTCGCCTGCAGCCACTTCTGCTGCCATCATGGCCACGATGTCCGGATCAACGTCGAGCTTGAGCTTCATGCCGGCCTCAGGTCCACGGTCCAGACCAGCCGCTCACGATCCCGCACCGGCTCTCCCTGAATGAGGAAGCCGTCGCCATCAATTTCCAAGCGGTCGCCCGGGCGCGGTGCCGGAACCTCTGAAACGCGCAAGTCGATCCGCGTGGTTTCCGACCAGAGCCGTGCGTCGCCGAAGTCGGTGACCGCATCCGTCTGCCGGGAGACGACACGCACCAGTGTGGGCGTGCCGCCGTCGGCAATGTAGACGGCTTCGCCGCCGATGTTGCTGTCGCAGAACAGCAACTCCACGGCGGCCGCAAAGGCAGACATCACGTCCGCCGGGCGCTGCGCAGAACCTGCGGCCGGGTGCAGATCGGCAGCGGGTTGCTTTCGATTTCTAGCCGGACCCATTCGTCACGGTCCCTATCGGGGATGGTCCGGGCGTAGAGCGGCAGGCCGAGGGTGTTCACCGTCTCGAAGGTGTCGGCCGGGGCATGGTAAATCTCAAAGAGGCCCTCCACTCCTTCGGGATAGAAGAAGGCCTTGTCCGTCGGAATGCCGAAGCCTGCCCCGCCCCTGTAGCGGCGGAAGGTAATGCCCCCAAAGCTGACCTCGTCGGCCACCCTGCCCCGCAGATCGGCAGCAGCGGCGGTGTTGAGATAGGTCTCGCGCACCTCCTTGTGGGCGATGAGATCAGCGAAGAAAGCTGAGCCACATTCCGCGCGGACCTGCACGGCCCCGGCCGCGAGGCCGCCCATGCTGTCCTCAACGCTTTCGATCAGCGCCTGACAGCGTTTGCGCAGCGCGCCGGAGCCCGGGGTCGCGTTGTCGAGATCAAAGTCGATCTCGGTGGCGGGCGTGATGGCGAACTCGGTGAAGTAGTTGATCACCGTGGCGTTGTCCTTGGGATCCTTCACGAGCCCCTGAATGCCGTTCAGCAGATGATATTCGAATGTCGCCTCCGCATCCTGGCGCAGACGGCCGAGCTTGCGGGCGACCTCGCTTTGCACCTGCTGGGTCGCGCTTTCCGAGCCGAAGTCACGGATGCCCTGGATTTCCGAGGCCCAGAGCACGTCCTGCTTCTTGAACTGGCGGCAGACGAAAGCGCGCATGTCGCGACGCTCCGGCACCTGTTGCTCGGCCGCCGAGCCGCGTTCGGAGAACGGGATCAGCGAAAGCGTGCCGTCCCGGCTCTCGATCACGACGGTGCGCGCGCGCACGCCGCGCGGCGAGAACAGCCCCGCGCCGGACAGGATCGCAGGCTTGAAGGGGATGTTTTCCAGCGCGCGGGTGAGTTCGATGATGGTGAAGGCATCGCCTTCGAAGATATCCATGGTGGCCATGGGAATGCCTCCTTTGAGAGTTCGATCAGCGGACGAGGATGCCGACCGCCAGCAGCGCGGCATGGGCGGCGGTGATCTCGCCGGCGCTGGGGGTGCCTGCGAAGACGAGATCATGGCGATTGACGATGGCGGGGCCGCGAACCAGTGCAACGGCTGGCACGTCGCCGCCCGTGGCGTCAGCCTTGCCCCAGAGCACCGCGACGGCGGTTTCCGTGCCATCGACGGCGGCGGGATCATGGGCGGCGTATTTGCCGGACGCGGTGATCTTGCCCAGCACGGTGCCGGGATCGAGCGTGCCGGAAGCAACGGTGACGGTTTCGCGGGTGTAGTCGCGGAACGCCTCCCAGACGAGGAAGCCTCCGGGATGGGTGGTCTCGGTGAGGGTGGTCATGGGGTTATCCTTTCAGCTTGAAGGTGCGGGCAACAATCTCGCCCCAGGGGCGTGCCGAGGTGCTGCGGCCGGGTTGCGCGTGATGCCCGGTGATCTCGGGTTCGGCTTCGGCTTTGGCGGCGAGCAGCGCAGTGCGAACGTCATCCAGGCTGGTGTCCTGTTCGAGGAACCGCCCGGCCATCTGCGGCTGGCCCGCAAGGCGACAAAGATCGACGATGGCGCGGGCGTGGGCGATCCCCGAAGCCCGGGTTGCTTCTGGATCAGGCGGTGCATCTGGCGCCGTGGGGTCGGGCATGTCGGTGGCTTCAACATGCCCGTCGGGCGCAGCATCCGCGTTGCTGGTGTCACCGTCCGCTGCATCCTCGCCAGGATGATCATCTCCGTCCGCGAACCCGCCGCTCTCCGGCTCTGGGCTTGGCTCTGCATCATCCTCGCCCGCGACTGCCACCGCCTCGATCAGGTCCGGCGGCGCGTTGCGAAACCGGCCGATATCGAACCGTGCAGCCATCCGGACCGGTTCCGCCAGCCGGTCCGCGAAGCCCGCCGCCACCGCATCACCCGCGTCGAACCAGGTCTCGGCCGCCATCAGCGCGGCAATCTCGTCGTCGGCTTTGCCGGTTTTGGCGGCATATCCCCGGACGAGACTGCCTGCGATCTTGTCCAGCGCCTCGGCCATGGCGCGCATGTCGTCCGCTGTGCCCATCGCCAGACCCGACGGGTCGTGGATCATCAGGAAGGCGTTTTCCGGCATGACGATCTCGTCGCCCGCCATTGCGATGTAGGACGCGGCCGAGGCGGCAATGCCATCAATCCAGACCGTGACCGGGCCCGCGTGCCGTTTCAGCGCATTATAGATTGCCACCGCATCGAACACTGATCCGCCCGGACTGTTCAGCCGCAGATCGACCGGAGCTCCCTCGGGCAGCGCGCCCAGCTCGGCAAGGAACCCTTTTGCCGAGACCCCATAAGCGCCGATCTCGTCATAGATCGAGACTTCCGCCCCCGTTGCGCGGGCGCGGATTGCATACCAGTTTGCCATTCTGTCACTCCTGTTCGGTGGCCGGATCAGGTGTTGCGACTCCACCGCCTGTGTCTTCGCCTGCGTTATCCCCAGTGCCCGCACCGGGGTTCGGCCGCGTCGCTGGCGTTGCCCGCGCGCCCTGTGTCTCGCCCGGGCTGGTGCGGTAGCTCAGCCCGAGATCGGCGACGCGCCTGGCATCCGCCGCATTCTCACGATCGACTTCCTCGACGTCATAGCCGGTGGCCTCGACCACCTTGCGCCGCGAGGTGATGCCCGCTTCCATCGCCAGCACCTGTGCCTGAATGTCCTTCAGCGGATCGACCCAATCCCAACGTGGCGGGATCCACTGCACCGCCCGTGCGGCAGCGGGATCATCGAGTTCCAACGCACCTGACAAGGCGGCCGTCTCCAGCCAGCGCCGCCAGATCGGGCGGCACAACTGGTGCGCCATCACACCGTGCTGCAGCTGGCCAACGCGGCGGCGGAACTCGACCAGCTCTGCCCGCAGGCTCGAATAGTTCGCCTGCCGCACATCCCCGGTCACCAAATGGTACGGCAGCCCGAGCGAAGCCGATACCGCGAGCAGCGTCCGGTATTGAAACGCTTCATAGCCGCCACCGACGTCAGCTGGGCTCGAGAACTTCACGTCCTCGCCGGGCAGCAGCACCTGCATGGTGCCGGGCTCGAGGCTGGCGATGGCCGCCCCGTCGAGATCCGCCTCGGACTCGCCCATCATCGGGTCTTCCGGCGCGGTCTTGGTGATGAACCCGGCGAACATCGCCGCGGTCTTCTTCCGGTCCAGTTCGGCGTCGTCGTACTGATCCAGCAGAAACAGCCGCACCATGGCCGGTGCAACATGCGGCAAGCCCCGGATCTGACCAGCATCGATGGGGCGGTAAATATGCAGCACGTCGTCGGCGGACACCCGGACCGTTTCGGGGATCACCGCCCCCTGATCGGTGCTGTCGCCGGGATGGCGGCGGCGAAAGTGATAGGCCACGCGACGGCCTATGCCGTCAAATTCAATGCCGCAGCGGATGCGATTGCCGTTGGCCGCCGTCTCGGTCTTGTCGAAGGGCAGCATCTCGGATTGCAGAAGCTGCAATTGCAGCGGCACCAGCATCCCATCCTCGGCCCGGCGCGGCCGCAGCCGTACGAAACACTCGCCCGCCACGAACATCTCGCGCGCGACCATCGCCTGCAGGCCGTAGAAATCCGTCAGCCCATCGGCATCGGCCTCATCGGTCCAGGCCAGCCAAAGCCGCTGCACCTGATCGCGCAGATCCGGATCCTCGATCAGCGACGACGGCTTGATCCCATCGCCGACCATGTTCGACGCAAACGCCTCGCAGGCATTGGCCGCATACCCGTTGGTGACCACCAACTCTCGCGACCGTGCCAAGAGACGCGGGCCGCCGGAGGCGACCATCGCGTTGATATTCTCGAGCGGCGGGTTCCAGCCCCGAAGCCGCCGTTTCGCCATGGCGCCTTCCAGCCTTGCGGACACAGCAGCGGGACCGCCGGGGCCCCTGCGACGAAAGCGATCAAACAGCCCCATGGATCAGAGGCCCTTCGTCGTCGTGACACGCACCTGCCGCACGATCCGCCGTCCTTCGGCCGCCGCAATCTCGCAGTCGAGCGCCTCGATGGCCCGGTCGATCTCCGCCACGCTGCGATAGTCCACCGTCTTTCCGTCATAGCTGACCCGCGCCACGCCGGAGGACCGCTGTGCAGAGAGGGTCTCGCGGCGGGCGCGAAGTTCTGTGATTGTCGCCATTCCAGTCGCCTTCTATGCTCAAGCGGAAATGAAACCGCTTCGAAAGCCATGACCCAGAAAATTGTCCGCCTCAGAATTGAGCTTGAGGCTATTGAGCCCTGTATCTTCCGGATCATCGATGTGCCGATCAGCACCAACCTGCGATCGCTGCATGAGCTGATCCAGACGGTTATGCCTTGGGAAGACTATCATCTTTACGAGTTCACTGTTGGCGACAGATCTTACGGCGAACCTGACCCTGAAGACGCGGTCTGGGGCCGCAAGGTCTATCAGGCGAAATCCCTGCGGCTCGGGATGCTGATTGATCGCGGCGTCGACGAATTCCTGTATACCTACGACTTCGGGGACGACTGGAGGCATCGCGTCCTTATCGCAAGCGTCGTCGACGCCGAACCCGATGTCGACTACCCAGTCTTTGTTGGCGGTGAGCGACGCGCACCGCCCGAAGACGTCGGCGGGCCATCAGGATTCATGGATTTCGTCGAGGCGATCAGCAAACGCAGCCACCCACAGTACAAGAACATGGTCCGCTGGTATGGTGGCCCATTCCACCCTACCGATTTCGGCGCTGCAGAAATAAAATCGCGCGTTCGCGAGTTAGCTCTGCGGCGCAAGGTTTCTTACGATGCCTTCCAACGCAGCCGCGGTATGCGGGACAACTAAAATCGGTCAACTCACCCCATGTAATTTGAGCGCACAGTCCGCCGTCGTGGCGCCGTTCGCTGCGCAATCGGCGTGGTGTTTCCCGCGCCACCATCAGCCACGTCCTGAGCCGTGACTCCGAGTTGGGCTTCAAGGTCGGCCCACCGCGCCTCCGACCAGCGATCGGCTCCGAGGATCCACGCGGCGGCGCGGGCATAGACCCGGCAATCCAGCGCCTCGTTGCGTTCGCGCAGCTTCTGCCATTCGAGCCGGGCGAAGCCACGCCTGGTACGCACCGTGACCAGTTGTTCGGCGGTAAATTGCTTCAGCCACTCGCTGTCCGCCCAGTTTGGCAGATGGATGGTTCCGGGCGGACAGATCATGCCCGCTTCCTGCTCTTCCCGCGTCGGCCGGTCCTGGCGCAAAAAACGATAGGTCTCGGTCTTGAAGGTCGAGGTGGCGACCGTCCAAAGCCGCGCACCGCGCCGCAGCCTCCTGCCCGCGATGGTCGCATCGACATAGGTCGGGCCGGTGACCGGGCTCGTGCGGTTGAACCCTTCGACGCCTTTCACCGGTGCCACCTGCGCGAAACCGACCTGTCGCGACCAGGCATAGACGGCGCTGGTCTCATAGCCGGTATCGATCGCCAGCCGCGCCAAAGTCATCGGCTGACCGGACGCATGCTCCCATGTCTGGCCAAGCAGATTGGTCAACTGCTGCCAGCACGCCGGATCGCCAGGCCCGCCCTCCAGGACCAGATGATCGATGAGCCAGCTCTCCAGGCCCCTGCCCCAGGCCCAGACATCGACCTCGATCCGGTCCTTCTGCACATCGGCCCCGGCGGTCAGAAACAATCCGCCCGCAGGAACGGTGCCAGCAGTCCAGGTCTCGCGCTGATCCGCCAAGCGCTGCCAGTCCGGCGCCTCGCCGCTTTCAACCCACGTCTCGCCGAGGATCGTGTTACGAAACGCCTTGATCGCCTCGTCTGACCCCTGCGCCGCGTCCCATGCCCGCACGATCCGCTCCCAGCTCAGCCAGCCAATCGGCGAGTAAAGCGCCGAAAGGTGATAGCCGACGGTATTGGGATCGGCCGCCGTGGCGGTCGCGCGCCATTCGCCCGCTTCCAGCATTGCCGTCTTGTGATGCTCGGCGATGGGTGTCTCGCAGCCCTCGCAGTGATACTCTGCCGTCTCCGGCTTGCCCTTCTGCCAGCGCAGCCGTTCGAACTTCAGCCACTGTTCCTGGCCACAATGCGGACATGGCACGAAGAACCGCCGCTGGTCGCTGGCCTCGAACTCGCGCTCAATCCGGCTCAAGCCTCGGATCGTCGGCGTCGAAACCAGGAACACCTTGCGCCGATGCGCGAAGGTCAGCGACCGCGCCTCTGCCAGCGTGACCGGGTCGCCTTCCTCGTCAGCGGAGGCCGGATAGGCATCGACCTCGTCGAGGAAAATGTAGCGCGCTGGCGTCGAGCGCAGCCCGACCGCCGAGTTCGCCCCGGTCATGATCAGAATGCCACCCGCGAATTCCTTCGACAGCATGGTGTTGCCCGCGTCGCGCGACCGGGCCGGTTTGACCCGCTCGCGCAGCTCCGGGCTCTCGTCGATCAGCGGGTCGATCCGCTGGCGCGAGTTGCGCTTCGCCAGTTCTACGGTCGGCTGGACCGCCAGCATCGGCCCCGGCGCCTGGTGGATCGCAAAGCCGATCCAGTTGTTGCCTGCCTCGGTCGCGCCGACCTGCGCCGCCTTCATGAACACGATCCGCTGCGTTGGATCGCCGGGCGACAGCCGGTCCATGATTTCGCCCATATAGGGCGTGCGCGCCGTGCGATACCGGCCCGGCTCGGCCGATGCGCGACCGGACAGCATCCGGTGTCGATCCGCCCATAGCGACACCGTCAGGTCCGGATCCGGCGTGAGGCCTGCGCGCCAGGCACGCAGGATCTCTGCCGCGCCGTCGAAATCCAGCATATCGTCGGTGTCACTGGAGATCGGGTTTGACCTCGGCAAGATCGTCGAGCTGGGCACGGACATGTTTCTCCAGAACCTTCTGCATGGCTGCAGGCTCAACGCCCAGATCGGCCGCCATCAGCGCAGCCGCCCGTGCAGGCCAGTTGACCCAGACGTCGCGTTCCTGCCGCGCCAGTCGGAAGACCAGCGACAGCGCGCGCGCCCGGTCGATCAACTCGCCCTTCAGCTTCTGCAGCCGGATCCGGCGTTCCTGCGCTTTCAGCACCTCATTCGCCGTCTTGGCCTGCAGGAAGGTCGTGCCGCTGCCGACTGGTGGTGCTGCCAATCCCTGTTCGCGCAGGGTTTCGCCAACCGCGGATACTGCGGCCTCCGGGACGGGCTTGAGTTTCGGCTGCGGGGCTTTACGAGTTTTGGACGGGTCGGTCGCTTCAGCCCGCAGGACATCGCTGGCGACCGCGTCGATGCTGCCATCGCCGTGCAGAACCAGCCGCCCCGTCGCCTTGGCTTTCTGGATTGCACCGCGCGAGAGGCCGACGCGGGCGGCGTATTGGCGCTCGCTCAGACCCTCCATTGCGCACTCCGATTATCATTCAAAATCATGTGCTTATGGTGTTGATAAGCCTCCGAAGCAGAGCGAACCTGTCCGTTGAGACCGATGCAACTCACCGCCGCGCTCAAGCAGCGCAGCGGTAGCGCAAAACCAAGGAGCCGCCACGATGACCCGCCTGAATCCCCAGACAACGCCTCGCCACCAACTGCGCGCCGAGAAGGCTGCCCGGAACCGGGAGGCGGCATTGAACGCCTTTATCGGCAAGAAAGCCGAAATCGACGAGATGCTCGCCCGCTTGGCAAACCTCAGCGACGACCACTTCAACGCCCACCCCGACGAGATCAACTGGGGCCATGTTGGCACCCTTGAGCATTACGCCAGCCTGCTGAAGCGCATCACCGACAGCGCCTTCAGCGAGGGTGAGCACGCGGAGTGAACGCCATGGAAACCAGCACCATCCGATTGCCGATCCGCAAGCTGCCCGATCACTTGGACAGAAGCCGCATCACCACGGTCCTCGACGAAATCGAAGGCGCCCTGATGGATGACGGCGGCGTTTATGTTCGCGCCCATGCCGACAGCATGACGATCACCATCGAGGTTCCGACCGATCAACTGATGGATGCGGCCACCTGCCTGAAAGACCTCGGGCTGATATGACCTCGGGCCCCCGCCCAAACTCCGACCGCGCGCCCTGCGCGGCTTGGGGTCGTAGAAGACCGCGACGGTCGCGGTCCGAACACGGAGACGACCCCATGACCAAGCTATCCGACACCCAGACGATCATCCTGTCACGCGCGGCCCAGAACGAGGACCGCATTGCCCTGCCGCTGCCCGACAGCCTGCGGGGCGGAGCCGCCGCCAAGGTGGTCGGCGCGATGCTCACCAAGGGCTTCCTCGAAGAGGTCGAAGCCGACATGCGCAAGGGCAAACCCGTCTGGCGCGAGACCGGCGACGGCCACGGTGTCACGCTAGCCGCCACCAACGCAGGGCTTGCCGCCATTGGCATCGAGCCCGAGGACGCGAACACCGCGCCCGAGGGCGACGCGGACGCGCCGACTGAGGAGCCCACGCCAGACACCCCCACCGAAACAGAGGCCGCGCCCAAGGCACGGACACCGCGCGAGGGCACCAAGCAGGCAACGCTGATCGCCATGCTGCGCGCGCCGGACGGCGCCACCATCGAGGAGATCGTCGCAGCGCTCGAATGGCAACAGCACACTGCTAGCAGGTTGCTGAAATAGTTGCCGAGCCGGAATGGATTTCTTCCGTCGGTGGCGGATCGCCTGATCGTCATGCCTGTTGGCGCGCACGCTGCT
>SBGD01000065.1 GCA_006226775.1 Paracoccaceae bacterium
GGCCGTCAACCAGGACGAGGTCGAGGCGCTGGCGGCGCTGATGACCTACAAATGCGCGCTGGTCGAGGCGCCGTTCGGCGGCTCGAAGGGCGGGCTGTGCATCGATCCGCGGCAATACGACGAATACGAGCTTGAGCTGATCACCCGCCGTTTCGCCTATGAATTGATCAAGCGCGACCTGATCAACCCGTCCCAGAACGTGCCCGCCCCCGACATGGGCACCTCCGAGCGCGAGATGGCCTGGATCTCGGATCAATACGCGCGGATGAACACCACCGACATCAACGCGCGCGCCTGCGTCACCGGCAAGCCGCTCAATGCCGGCGGCATCTCGGGGCGGGTCGAGGCGACGGGCCGGGGCGTGCAATATGCCCTGCGCGAGTTCTTCCGCGATGCCCGCGACGTGGAGAAGGCCAAACTGACCGGCAAGCTCGACGGCAAGCGCGTCATCATCCAGGGGCTGGGCAATGTCGGCTATCACGCCGCCAAGTTCCTGCAGGAGGAAGACGGCTGCATCATCACCGGCATCATCGAGCGCGACGGCGCGCTGTTCAATCCCCAGGGGCTGAGCGTCGAGAACGTGCGCGACTGGATCGTCAAGCATGGCGGCGTCACCGGCTTTCCCGATGCCGCGCATCACGCCGAGGGCGCGGGCGTGCTGGAGGAGGAGTGCGACATCCTCATCCCCGCCGCGCTGGAGGGGGTGATCAACATGTCCAATGCCGAGCGTATCCAGGCGCCGCTGATCATCGAGGCGGCCAACGGGCCGGTGACGGCGGGGGCCGACGACATCCTGCGCAAGAAGGGCACCGTCATCATTCCCGACATGTATGCCAATGCCGGCGGCGTCACGGTGTCCTATTTCGAATGGGTCAAGAACCTGTCGCACATCCGCTTCGGCCGGATGCAGCGCCGCCAGGAAGAGGCGCGGCACGAGTTGATCGTCAATGAACTCGAGCGGCTGGACCGCCACCTCGGCGATGCCTGGTCGATGACGCCGGACTTCAAGGCCAAGTACCTGCGCGGCGCCGACGAGCTGGAGCTGGTGCGCTCGGGGCTCGATGACACCATGCGCATCGCCTACCAGTCGATGCGCGATGTCTGGCACGCGCGCGAGGACGTGGAAGACCTGCGCACCGCGGCCTATCTTGTGGCGATCAACAAGGTGGCGGCGAGCTACCGCGCAAAAGGGCTCTGAGCCGCGGCGCAAGACATTGCCTTAATTCGACCTCGGCGGCCTGCGGGCCGCCGATGGTGTTTTTGCCCTGCAAAAGACCGCGAAACCACGCCCAAACCCCGCTGTCACAGGCCCCGGGGCCGCGGCGGAAATATGGCAGCTGCCGTTAACTTTCCTTAATTCCCGTTCAAAATCCATTATCTGGCCGCGATTGCGCCCCGCTCCGGCGCGATTTCCCCCTCAAAGGTAAACATTGCGCAGATGTGTGTTCTGCGTCCGAAGAGGGAAAACCGAGATGACTGGATTTGACAAACGATCCGCCGCCGCCCTCCGCCAATTCTGGCGGTCCGAGGACGGGAACACCACGATCGTCTGCATCTATATGAGCCTCGCGATTCTCCTGGTTACCGGTGGCGCGATCGATGTGATGCGTTACGAGTCCGTGCGCACCAAGATGCAGCACGTTCTGGACCGCGCGGTTCTGGCCGCCGCCGATCTCGACCAGGAAGCGGATCCGAGCGATGTTGCACTCGATTATGTCGCCACCGCGGGGCTGGGCGCCGCCCTGACCGGCGTGACGGTGGACGACGGCGCGAACTATCGCACCGTGTCTGCCGCGGGCCAATCCGACGTGGACACGTTCTTCATGCGCATGACCGGGATCGACAAGCTGACCGCGCCCGCGCTGAGCACCGCCGAGGAAAAGATCTCCAACGTGGAGATTTCCCTGGTCTTGGATATATCCGGGTCGATGCGGTGGAACGACCGGATGAACAATCTGAAACCCGCCGCCAAGAATTTTGTCGACAAGGTGATGACCGACGAATCCAACGGCATCACCACGCTCAATCTCGTGCCCTATGCCGGCCATGTGAACCCGGGCAAGGACATGTACCTGTACTTCCAGGGCAAGCGCCCGAAGGTCTGGGAAAACAATGGCTGGGGCAATGGCGACCAGGATGCGCCCGGCAACTCGCTGTGCCACAACAACGCCGAGAACGCCGAGGAGGGCGCCGAGGACCCGAATTGCGCCGAGGGCCTGCCGACCAACCAGCCCGGCGGGCGGTTTACCCCCTGGCCGCAGGCGATCTCGAACGTGGTCTACTACTTCGATCTCGACGACGACGATCTTTATGATGTCGCGCACAAGTTCGAGGATTTCCCGGAGACTGCGCCGCGCGACGCCGACGACTTCTTCAAGGGGCAGGTGGCCTATCTGTTTTCCCTCCACCCGGAATTGTCGGACCCCGACATGTTCCTCGGCGCCTCGATCAAGGGCGGCGGGTCCAAGAACAAGTATTTCCAGGTGAAGGGTGATCAGAACGGCCCGGACAGCGACATCGGTCCCACCAAGAACCAGGGCAAGATCCCCGGCAAGACCTATTCCTACAGCGCAACCCTCAATGCCCTCTGGGAACCTCTCTATGTCGCCCCCAAGGGCAAGACCACCAACAACTCGGAAACCAATACCAAGGCACCGAACCAGAAGGTGAACATGACCTCGTCCTGCGTCGAGATCTATGACGCCGATTTCAACACCACCGACATGCCGGCCTCGGACGATTACGTGCCCCACTTCATGTATTGGGACATCGACCTGGCGGTGATGGATTGGGGCTGGTGCCCGGAAGACGATACCCAGATCCAGTATTATTCCGATGATGCGGTGGCGCTGAAAGCCTTCATCGACAACATGCGGATGCACGACGGGACCGGAACGCAATACGGCATGAAATATGCCCTGTCGCTGCTCGATCCGGCAACCAGCGATGCCGTCAGCTTCATGATCGAAGAGGGTGTCGTCGCCTCCAAGTTCGAGGGCCGCCCGATCGCCTGGGAAGACCCCGAGACCGAGAAGTTCATCATCCTGATGTCCGACGGGATCGTGACCGACCAGTTCCGGCCCGACGATCCGCGCGCCGCTATCAACGGCGAGGTGGAACTCGACAACCAGAGCTCCGACAAGTCCTACAACTTCTCGAACCGCAACACCAACATCGCCAACCTGCACAAGCAATGCACCCTGGCCAAGTCGAAAGGCGTCAAGATATTCACTGTGGCCTATGAGACCGACAATTGGGCCGCCGACGTCCTGCGCACCTGCGCCTCCTCCGACAGCCACTTCTTCCGCACCGAAGGCACGGAGATCGCCGATACCTTCGACGTCATCGCACGCCAAATCAACAACCTGAGGCTGATCCAATGATAGGTTTTCTGAAAAACACGGTCTCCCGCTTTGCCAAGGATGAAAGCGGCGTCATCACCGTCGACTTCGTGATCGTCATGTCGGCCATGGCCCTGATCCTGGGCGGCAGCGTGGAAATGGGCTACATGAACGTCCGCCATGGGATGCTCGAGCGCGGGCTTGACATGGCGGTGCGCGACATCCGCCTGTCGACCGGAACCGTGCCCGACTACGACGACCTGCGGGCCTCGATCTGCGAGCGCGCCTCGATCATCGGCAACTGCCAGGAGAACCTGCGGCTCGAGATGAAGGTGGTCGATCCGCGTGATTTCGACCCGATCCCCGCCGGCGCCGATTGCCAGAACGCGGTGCAGGTGCCGCGCCCGCTGCGCAGCTTTCAGTCCGGCGCGGACAACGAGATGATGCTGATCCGCGCCTGCCTGATGTTCGAGCCGCTCTTTCCCACCACCGGGCTGGCGGCGCATCTGCCGGCGGATGGCGATGGCTACATTCCCATGGTCGCCACGTCGGCCTTTGTCCAGGAACCGAGGTAACAGACATGCTGAATGGACTACGCAAAACACTGCGCCGCTTCGCCCGGGACACCGGCGGGCAGGCCTCGATCGAACTGGCGATCTTCACCCCGCTTCTGCTGTCCCTGCTGGCCGCCGGCTATGTCTATTTCGACGCCTTTCGGCAGAAGGCGGTGAACATCAATGCCGCCTACACGATCTCGGACGCGCTGTCGCGCGAGACCGACGAGATCAATCCGAACTACCTCGACGGGCTGCATGAGATGCTGGAGTTCCTGACCCATTCCACCGACCAGGTCGGTCTGCGGGTGACGATGGTGCACTGGAACGAACCCAACGCGGAATATCGCATCGACTGGTCCAAGACCCGCGGGCCGCTCTATCCGCTGAAGGACCGCGACGTGAACAGCGCGCTGGCCGACAACCTGCCGACGCTTTTGCACAACGAGCGGGTGATCGTGGTCGAGACCTCGACCACCTATAACCCGATCTTCAAGGTCCCGGGGCTGAGCGAGCAGGAGATGTACAACTTCGCCTTCACCCGGCCGCGCTTTGCGCCAAAGCTGGTCTGGGCGGATTACTGAGCCGCCCTCCCGCAGGTCGGAAAGGGCGCCCCTCGGGGTGCCTTTTTCCTGTGCGCCTTTCGCGCCGATCACGCGGTCGTGCATCATCCGGGGGCTGGAGGATTGCGCGGTGATGCCCTATCTGGGGACGCAATACGGGAGATCTGACATGCGCATCCTTCTGGCAAGCTGCCTTTGCCTTCTGCCCGCCGCTTCCTTCGCGGCCAACCAGGGCTGTGCCCTCGCCGGGGAAATCGCCGACAAGCTGGTCGCCGAGCGGCAGAACGGCACCGCGCTTTACACCGCGATGGAGACCGTGGCGGGCGCTTACACCGGCAAGCAGAAGGCCTATGTCGAGATCATTCCGGGCTTTGCCGACTGGATCTATTCGCTGCCCGAGGACGAGCTTGGGCCGATGATCGGCAAGGCCGTGCTGGAACAATGCGAGGCCAAGGCCGGGCAATAGCCGGGACTCGACTCTTGCCGCCCGCGGGCCGATATTGGCGCCCATGAGCTTGCCCCCCGGTTTCCTTGACGAATTGCGCACCCGGCTGTCGCTTGTCGACGTGGTCGGGCGCAAGGTCATGTGGGATGCGCGCAAGTCCAACCAGGGCAAGGGCGACATGTGGGCGCCATGCCCCTTCCACCACGAGAAAACCGCGTCTTTTCATGTGGATGACCGCAAGGGCTTCTACTATTGCTTCGGCTGTCACGCCAAGGGCGACGCGATATCCTTCGTCAAGGACACCGAGAACGTGGGCTTCATGGAGGCGGTCGAGATCCTCGCCGGCGAGGCCGGGATGCCGATGCCCGCGCGCGACCCGCGCGCGCAGGAAAAGGCCGACCGCCGCACGCTGCTGGCGCAGGTGATGGAGCAGGCGGTGCAGTTCTTCCGCCTGCAGTTGCGCACCGGCCCCGCAGCGCCGGCGCGCGCCTACCTTGCCCGCCGCGGGCTGGAGCCGCCGGCGCTCGAACGCTTCGAGATCGGCTTTGCGCCCGACGCCTGGCAGGGGCTCTGGGACCACCTGCGCGCCAAGGAGGTGCCCGAGGATCTGATCCTTGCCGCGGGCCTCGCCCGACCCAGCCAGAAGGGCGGGCGGCCCTATGACACCTTCCGCGGCCGCATCATGTTCCCGATCCGCGATGGCCGCGGCCAGTGCATCGCCTTCGGCGGGCGGGCGATGGACCCGGGCGACAATGCGAAATACCTCAACTCGCCCGAGACCGAGCTTTTCGACAAGGGCCGCAACCTCTACAACCTCGGCCCCGCGCGCGAGGCCTGTGGCAAGGGCCAGCCGCTGATCGTGGCCGAGGGCTACATGGATGTCATCGCGCTGTCCGAAGCCGGCTTCGGCGCCGCGGTCGCCCCCCTGGGCACCGCCGTCACCGAAGAGCAGTTGCGGCTGATGTGGCGGATCTGCGACGAGCCGATTGTCGCACTCGACGGCGATACCGCGGGCCTGCGCGCCGCGCACCGGGTGATCGACCTGGCGCTGCCGCTCCTGGAGGCGGGCAAGAGCCTGCGCTTTGCGCTGATGCCCGAAGGCCAGGACCCCGACGACCTGCTCCGCGCCAAGGGGCCCAAGGCGGTGCAGGCGCTCCTGGACCAGGCCTGGCCCATGGTCCGCCTGCTCTGGCGGCGCGAGACCGAGGGCAAGGTGCTGGACAGTCCCGAGCGCAAGGCAGCGCTGGACAAGGCGCTGCGCGCGCGGATCGCCACCATTCAGGACCCCTCGATCCGCAGCCATTATGGACAGGAAATCAAGGAGTTGCGCTGGCAGCTCTTTACCGCCGGGCGACGCAAGGCCCCGGCGCGGCAAGGCGCGGGCGCCTTTCGCCGGGCGCCCGGCAGGTTCAGCAGGTTCGGGGCGCCACCCTGGCAGGTCGAGAAGGGCGCCAAGGACGAAGCCCGCCAGTCGACGCTGGTGGCCGCGGGCGACGGCGTCGAGGCCGTGATGCGCGAGGCGGTGATCCTGGCCACCGCCGCCACCACGCCCGACGTGGTCGCCGATTTCGAGGACGCGCTCGAGCGGCTGGACTGCGCCGACCCCGATCACGCCCGCCTGCGCGACCTGTTGTTGCGCCATGCCGGCGCCGATCCCGAGGTGCTGCGGCGCGAAATAGACCATGCTCTCGGGCCGGATGCCCTTGAAAACCTGCTGTCCTTGCGCCATGTGGCAATCACTCCCTGCGTCCGACGACCCGGCGATATCGACATGGCCCGCATGACACTGGCCGCGGAATTCGCAAAACTCACCGCGCACCAGGGATTGCAGGCCGAGATCGAAGAGGCCGCCGAGGACCTGAGCGATGTCGCCGACGAAGCGGTGACCTGGCGTCTGGGACAGGCGGCCCAGGCGCGCAATCTTGCCGCCCATGGATCACACGAAGACAGGACGGAATATGAGACCGGACCAAATGGAGCGCGAATCAATCGGGACGAACGTAACGCCCTGGACGCGCTTTTGGGCCGAATCAGCTATGACAAGCGGCGAAAGTAGCGCGCTTTGGTGAGGAATTGGTAGAAAATTCCCGGTAAACCACTGCACGAATCGCATTGATCCGATATTGATTCGTCACTTCGAATCACCGCCGCGCCTTGATGAGGAGCCCCGCATGGCCGCCAAAGATACCGACGATCAGAAGACCGAAGAGTCCAGCGAAGACGCCTCGCTCGACATGAGCCAGACCGCGGTCAAGAAAATGATCGCCGATGCGCGCGAGCGTGGGTACATCACCTACGATCAGCTCAACTCGGTGCTGCCGCCCGACCAGGTCTCGTCCGACCAGATCGAGGACGTGATGTCGATGCTGTCGGAAATGGGCATCCAGGTCACCGAAGAGGACGAGGACGCCGAAGAGGACGACACCAAGGGCGCCACCGACCTGGTCGAGACCAAGAAACCCGGCGAGCTTGCGCTGTCCTCGGGCAGCGCCGAGAAACTCGACCGCACCGATGACCCGGTGCGCATGTACCTGCGCGAGATGGGCTCGGTCGAACTGCTCAGCCGCGAGGGCGAGATCGCCATTGCCAAGCGGATCGAGGCCGGGCGCAACACCATGATCCTCGGGCTCTGCGAAAGCCCGCTGACCTTCCAGGCGATCACCATCTGGCGCGACGAACTTCTGTCCGAAGACATCCTGCTGCGCGACGTGATCGACCTCGAGACCACCTTTTCCGGCCAGCTGGACGAGGAAAGCGGCGTCGGCGAGCCGGTGGTCGAGGCCGCCAATGTCACCTCGGCGCCGAAGAAGGAAGACGGCCCCGAGCTTGACGCCGACGGCAACCCCATCGTCAAGGACGACGACGATGACGAGGACGAGCAGGCCAACATGTCGCTGGCGGCGATGGAAACCGCGCTCAAGCCGCAGGTTCTGGAGACGCTCGACCGGATCGCCGACGACTACATCCTGCTGTCGGAGATGCAGGACAGCCGGATCTCGGCGACGCTGAACGAGGACGGATCCTTCAGTTCCTCGGACGAGGAGACCTATCAGCAATTGCGCTCCGAGATCGTCGAACTGGTCAACGGGCTGCACCTGCACAACAACCGCATCGAGGCGCTGATCGACCAGCTTTACGGCATCAACCGCCGGATCATGGCGATCGATTCGTCGATCGTGAAACTGGCCGACCAGGCGCGCATCAACCGCCGCGAATTCGTCGACGCCTATCGCGGGTATGAGCTTGATCCGGCCTGGATGGACCGCATGTCCGAGAAACCGGGACGCGGCTGGCAGATGTTCATCGAACGCTCTGCCGACAAGGTGGAGGAACTGCGCTCGGAAATGGCGCAGGTCGGGCAATACGTCGGCCTCGACATCCCCGAGTTCCGCCGCATCGTCGGCCAGGTCCAGAAGGGCGAAAAGGAAGCGCGCCAGGCCAAGAAGGAAATGGTCGAGGCCAACCTGCGGCTGGTGATCTCGATTGCCAAGAAATACACCAACCGCGGCCTGCAATTCCTTGATCTCATCCAGGAAGGCAACATCGGGTTGATGAAGGCGGTCGACAAGTTCGAGTACCGCCGCGGCTACAAGTTCTCGACCTATGCGACCTGGTGGATTCGCCAGGCGATCACCCGCTCGATTGCCGACCAGGCGCGCACCATCCGCATCCCGGTCCACATGATCGAGACGATCAACAAGCTGGTGCGCACCGGCCGCCAGATGCTGCACGAGATCGGCCGCGAACCGACGCCCGAGGAGCTGGCCGAGAAGCTGCAGATGCCGCTCGAGAAGGTCCGCAAGGTGATGAAGATCGCCAAGGAGCCGATTTCGCTCGAGACGCCCATCGGCGACGAGGAGGACAGCCAGCTTGGCGATTTCATCGAGGACAAGAACGCGGTGCTGCCGCTGGATTCCGCCATTCAGGAGAACCTGAAGGAAACCACGACGCGGGTTCTGTCCTCGCTGACCCCGCGCGAGGAACGAGTGCTGCGGATGCGCTTCGGCATCGGCATGAACACCGATCACACGCTGGAAGAGGTCGGCCAGCAGTTCAGCGTCACCCGCGAGCGGATTCGCCAGATCGAGGCCAAGGCGCTGCGCAAGCTGAAGCATCCCAGCCGGTCGCGGAAGCTGCGGTCGTTCCTGGACCAATAAGAGCGGCCGGGCGTGGAACCAGCGGTCATCTTTCGGCGGCGGCTCCACAAGATGTTGGAGCCGCGCCCGGCGCGCTACAAGATAAGCGATGGTGACGATGCCTGGGGCCTTGTCATCACCCGCACCGCGATCGACGGCGTCCAGGTCTGGTACGCGGCGCACAAGGGGCTGCTGACCCTCGGCCTGACCACGCCGGGAACCCGGGCGCTGGTGCCCGACGGCGACGTGCCGGAGGGGGCGGAATGCGAGGTCTCGAAGACCGGCTGGCGCATGTACCGCTGGCCGGCGCCGGTGATGGCGCTCGACCTGCCGCCCGAGGACCAGCCGGGGGCGGATCACCTGGTGGCACAGATCCGCGGCGCCTTTGACTGGTTCAACGCGGTGAGACGCGACCTGGCGCGGTGAAGCGGCGGGGCTTGAAGTGGCGTACGCCTTCGCGTACATTACCCCCATGAAACACACCTCCTCCACCGACCTGCGCAAGAACCTGTCCACCCTGATGGATCAGGTCAACGACGATCACGAGCCGCTGCTGGTCACCCGCGCCAGCGGCAAGGCAGTCGTCATGCTCTCGGTCGAGGATTACCAGGCGATGGACGAAACCGCCTATCTTCTGGCCAGTCCCGAGAACGCCCGCCGCCTGCGCCTGTCCATCGATCAGATCGAACAGGGCCAGGTCGTCCAGACCTCTGCCGACGCGCTCGACAGCCTGTCGGAGGAATGAATGTCGCCTTTTCCGCCGAGGCCTGGGCGCAATACCAGCACTGGCAGACCCGCGACAGGAAAATCCTCAAGAAAATCAATGCTCTGATCCGGGAATGCCAGCGCCATCCCTTTGCCGGCACCGGCAAGCCCGAACCGCTTCGGGGCGATCTTGCGGGCTATTGGTCGCGCCGGATCAGCCATGAACATCGGCTGGTCTACAAGGCGACAGAAACCGAACTGGTGATCGTCGCCTGCCGCTATCATTACTGACCATCCCCGTCATCCAGATGGAATTTCCCCTCCGCCCGTGCTAGGAGGGCGCCCGATGCAAGGGAGCGCGCGCATGTCACTGTTTTCCAAACTCTTCGGCGGCGGATCGAAACAGGCCGACCCGGGCCCCGATCCGGTCGAATACGAAGGCTTCGTGATCCATCCGACCCCCGTCAAGCAATCCGGCGGCTACCGGATCGGCGCGCGGATCGAAAAAGAGATCGGCGGCGAGGTGAAGGACTACGAGCTGATCCGCGCCGACGTGGTCAGCGATGCGGATGAGGCGGCGCAGATGTCTGTACGCAAGGCCGAGCAGATGATCCGCGAACAGGGCGAGAAGCTCTTCGACTGAGCGCCCCGAGGCGCCCTCGACGCTCTTGCCCGGACCGCCGCGCTGCGCCATGCTGTGGCCAGCACAGCGAGGATCCGCCCCATGAAAACCCTTGTCGCCGCCCTTTGCCTGATCGCGCCCGCCCCGGCGCTGGCCTGTTTCGGCGCGGTGGGCGAGACGCTGTTCCACTGCACCTTCAAGGGCGGGCGATCCGAGGCGCGGGTCTGCCTGCAGGACGGCGCCGCCTATTACGCCTTCGGCCCGAAGGGGTCCGCCCCCGAGGTGGTGCTGGCGCGCGACGTGGCCGCCGTGGGCATGGCGCCCTGGCCCGGCATCGGCCGCACGATCTGGGAGGAGGTCGCGTTTGGCAATGGCGCCTATGGCTACCGGCTGTCCTATGCGATCGACAAGATGGCCCCGAACGAGCCGGTCGTCGGCACGCTGGTGGTCACCCGCAACGGCGAGGAGATCTCGGCGCTGACCTGCGACCGGGGCAGCGTGTCGGCGCATGACTTCTATCCGCTGTTCGAGGCGAAGGAGGCCGCCGGCGCCTGTTTCACGCCGGGACAGGGCTGGTCGCGCAGCTGCAACTGAGCGCAGGGCGGAACCTCTCGCGGGGCCGGGCGTTGGGGTGGCATGCTCGCGAAGGAGACTGCCATGCCCCGCCTGATCGTTCTTGCCCTTGCCGCCATCTTTGCCGCTGCAGGCGTGATTGCCGCGACCGATGACGCCATCTTCGGCGGCAATGATGTTGTGATGGAGATCGAGGTCTCTGCCGACCGGCTGGCCGAGTGCCGCCAGACCCTGCGCGATGTGGCCGGAATGCCGGTGGTCAACGACGAAGGCTCGGCCATGCTGTTTCACGACACCTCCGACCTGCCGCGAGTGGTCTGCGTCGTGCGGTGACGCCCGGGGCGCGTGGGGATCGCCCCGGACCCTGCGTCCTAGCGCAGGTGGGTGTCGAAATGCGCGATGGTGCGCTCCCATGCCAGGTCCGCCGCGGCGGCGTCATAGCGCGGCGTGCTGTCGTTGTGAAACCCGTGGTTCACGCCCGGATAGACATGCGCCTCATAGGTCTTGCCATGGTCCTTCAGCGCCGCCTCATAGGCCGGCCAGCCCTCGTTGATGCGGGTGTCAAGCTCGGCGTAGTGCAGCAATAGCGGCGCCTCGATCCTCGGCACATCGGCGGCGCTGGCCTGGCGGCCGTAGAAGGGCACCGAGGCGCCAAGCTCGGGGTAGGCCACCGCCATCGCGTTGCAGACCCCGCCGCCGTAGCAGAAGCCGACGCAGCCCACCTTGCCGGTGGTCATGTCGCTGCCCGCCAGATGCTCGAAGGCGGCGAAGAAGTCGTTCATCAGCCTGGTGCCATCCACCGTCTGCTGCAATGCGCGCCCGTCGGTATCATTGCCGGGATAGCCGCCGACGCTGGTCAGCCCGTCCGGCGCCAGCGCGATGAAGCCGGCCTTGGCGACCCGCCGGGCGACATCCTCGATATAGGGGTTCAGGCCGCGGTTCTCGTGCACCACCACCACCGCCGGGACCGGGCCGTCGATGCCGGTGGGCTTGACCAGGTAGCCGCGCACCTCGCCATGGCCGTTGGGCGAGGGATAGGTGACATACTCCGGGTCGATCTCGGGATCGGTGAATTTCACCTGTTCGGCCATGGCGTAATTCGGGCTGAGCATATTCAGCAGGGCCAGCGCCGTCACCCCGCCCACCGCGAATCTCCCCGCGCGGTCAAGGAATTCTCGCTTGGTGATCTTGCCGTGGGCATAGAAATCGTAAAGGTCCAGAAGGCCCTGATCGAAGTCCTTCGCCGTCATGCGGGGTTGCGGTGTCATTTCATTCATTGGCTGATCTCTCCCTGATCCGTCGGGCCGCGGGCCCGATCGGCCAAGGATACGCGCTGCCGGGCGGCTGGGAAGTCGGCAAATATGCACATCCGCGTGAGGCTTTGCGAGGGGCGCGCACCGCCGCCCGAGATGGCCGCTGGAAGCCCGCGGATTTGGTGCTATCGTGCGCGGGAAGGGGGAGAGTCCCATGGCCGTCGTGAAAATCCTTGTCCGCATCATCGTGCTTCTGGTGGCCGTCTTCCTGCTGGGCGCCTTTCTCCTGCCGCGCGAGGTCAGGGTCGAACGCAGCACCACGGTGAATGCGCCCGCCGCGGAAATCTTTCCTTACGTGAATTCGATGCAGGAGACCGGGAAATGGTCGCCCTGGCTCGAGCTCGACCCCGATGTCGCGCTGAGCTATTCCGGCCCCGAGGCCGGTGTCGGCAACCGGATGGAGTGGCGTTCCGATCATCCGCAGGTGGGCAGCGGCAGCCAGGAAATCATCGACTCCGAGCCCGACCGGCGCGTCGTCACCGCGCTGGATTTCGGCGAGATGGGCACGGCGCAGGCGCATGTCCTGCTCGCGCCGCACGACAGCGGCACCGAGGTCACCTGGGGGTTTGTCACCGATACCGGCCGCAACCCGCTGTTGCGCTGGATGGGGCTGATGATGGATGGCTGGGTCGGGTCGGATTACGAAAAGGGTCTGGCGCGGCTCAAGACCCTGGCCGAAAGCTGAGGATGCCCGTGCAGACCACATTCTCCATAGAGACCAATGGCCCCGGCCTGTACGAGTTCACCCGCAAGGTGGAAAGCTGGGTCGATGGCCTGGGCGGCGGGCTTTATACCGGGCTGGTCACGCTGCTGATCCGCCATACCTCGGCCAGCCTGCTGATCCAGGAAAACGCCTCGCCCGAGGTGCGCGCCGATCTTTGCGAGTTCTTTCACCGCATGGTGCCGCCTGCCGACGACCCGGTGATGGACTTCCTGACCCATACCCAGGAAGGCACGGACGACATGCCGGCGCATATCAAGGCGGCGCTGCTGCCGGTCTCGCTGTCGATCCCGATCGTCAACGGGCGGCTGCGCACCGGCACATGGCAGGGGATCTTCGTCTTCGAGCATCGCACCACGCCGCAGGTCCGCCAGGTCGCGGCGCATATGTCCTGAGCCGGGGCAGGGGTTTGGCGTTTCACGGGTCTTGCGAAATACGGTAGGCTCGGCGCAGGAGGTCCCGGCATGACAGATCACCCGCACCGCCGCCGTCTTGTCGCCGGCCTTGCCGCGCTTGCCGCCGGGGCCGCCGCGCTGGGCTGGCTGGCCATGAGCCACGATGCCGAGGAGGTCTCCTGCCTCACGCTGGCCGGCACCGGCGAGGTCTGCCGCTTCATCGGCGGCCCGCTCGAGGTCGAGGGCGCGCCGGTTTTCGTCGCCGATCGCCCGCAGGCGCTGTTTCCCACGCGGGCGGAACTGGGCTTCGTCGATGCCCGCGGCACGCTCTGGACGGCGCCGCCGCAGACCCTGACCGATGGCGCCTCGATCCCGGCGATCTTTGCCGCGCTCATGGGCGACCGGCAGAGCCGCGAATACCTGCTCGCCGCCGCGCTGCACGACGCCTATTGCGGCATCGGCAACGAGCGGCGGGACAGCTACCACAGCCGGCCCTGGCCCGAGGTGCACCGGATGTTCTACGAGGCGCTTCTGGTCAACGGCACCGCGCCGCGCACCGCCCGGGTGATGTATGCCGCCGTCTACCTGGGCGGGCCGCGCTGGGACGATCCCGAGCGGTCGCTGGCCGATGTGCCCGGCGCCGCGCTGATGCAGGAACTGGAGTGGTGCCTGCGCTGGATCGAGGCCGTCGACCCCACGCCCGCCCAGATCGCCGCCTGGATGGAACGCCGCGAAACGGCGCTGCAGACCGGCCACCAGAGCGCCCCGGACTGGGACAGCCTGTTCGGCGACCGGGCGTGAGGGTAGGTGGGCCCCGGATGCACGCCGGAACGGCAGAAGAGCAATTATGTCAAATCGCCGCCCCCCGAATCGCCTGGCTCCACCGACCCGCTAAGCCCCCGACCCGCCGCGATTGCGCGGCGAATGGGGCACAGGCGGGCCGAAAACGGGCGCCGATGCGCCGCTTGCGGCAAAAAAACACCGGATCTCTTCAATCCGCCGGGAACCCGTGGCATCAGGTGCGCGTTAAGGTCCAGTCATGAGGGGGATTTCAGATGCTGACCCGACGCCATTTCATCGCCACCGGGGCGGCCTTCTTTTCGGTCCCGATCGCGGCCCAGGCCCAGGAGTCCAAGTGGGACGCCTGGGACCGACAGGTGACACCGGCGGGCTATGACCCGGCGACCACCAACCCCTGGGGCCTGCACCCGCGCCTGCTGCCACAGCGCGTCGAGCACAAGGAAGGGCTGACCCCCGGCGACATCCATGTCGACGCGGTGGCGCGCTATCTCTATCACATCGGCAATGACGGCACCGCGATGCGCTATGGCGTGGCGATCGCCAAGGGCAGCCTCTACGAGCCCGGCACCTATACCATCCGGCGCAAGGCGAAATGGCCGGGCTGGCGGCCCACCGACAACATGATCGCGCGCGAGCCCGAGCGCTATGCGAAATATGCCGATGGCCAGGATCCGGGCCCCCGCAACCCGCTGGGCGCGCGGGCGTTTTACCTCTTTGTCGGCAACCGCGACACCTATCTGCGCATCCATGGCACGCCGCTGCCGCAGTCGATCGGGGGCCGCGCAAGCTCGGGCTGCGTGCGCATGGTCATGGCGCATATCATCGACCTCTACCCCAATGTCGCGACCGGGGTGACCGCCTATCTCTACGCCCCCGAAGAGCGGATCACCGCCACGAGCTGACGCCGTGCGTCCCCCGTGGCGGCGCTGTCTCAGCCCGCCGCGGGGGCTTCGGCCACCTCGCGCGGGCGGGTGCAGATCGGCGCGCCGCCGGAGGTGCGCAGCGGCAGGTCGGTGACCTCGACCGGGCCGTCATAGCGATACCAGTAGCAGCCATCCTCGGTCCGGTAATAGGCCCGCGTCAGGTCCTGCGCCGGATCGGCAATCTCGCGCACCGCCTCGGGCAGCGTCGGGGCGATCACCGCCGGGCCCTGGCCGGCTCCGGGTTCGGTACAGGCGCCCAGCAGCAGCAGCCCGGCAGGCAGGATCAATGTGGTTCGGATCATCGGCAGCATCCCTTTGCGATTTCCGCCGAGATAGACACCACCCGCCCGCGAATCACAACGCCCCGGGCGGAATTCCGGCCCGGGCCATGGGCTTGCCGCAACAGTGAGCGCGGCGCGTCAGGCCGCCGTCGCGCCGCCGATGCCCGAGATCGCCTGGATCAGGTTGTCCTCGGTCACCTCCCCGGCGGTGAAGGTGCGCATGATCCGGCCCGAGTACATCGCCACGATCCGGTCCGAGACATGCAAGACCTCGGGCATCTCGGACGAGATCACCAGCACCGCGTAGCCCTGCGCCGCCAGGTCGCGGATCAGGTTGTGGATCTCGGATTTCGAGCCGACGTCGATGCCGCGCGTCGGCTCGTCCACGATCAGCACCTGCGGGTGCATCGACAGCCATTTGCCGATCACGATCTTCTGCTGGTTGCCGCCCGAGAGGTTGCCGACAAGCTGTTTCCAACCCGGCGTGCGAATATCCAGCTTGTCGCGGTACTGGTCGAAGATCGCCACCTCGGAGCCTTCCGCCACGAAGGGCCCGGCGGTGAGGTCGTCGACCTGCGGCAGGGTCATGTTGTCACGACAGTTCATTCCGAGGATCAGCCCCTGGCCCTTGCGGTCCTCGGGCACCAGCGAGATGCCGCGCGCGATGGCATCAGCGGGCGACTGGATGCGCACCTCTTCGCCACCCAGCAGGATCTGCCCGGCAGAGGGGTCGCGCAGCCCGAAAAGCGTTTCGGCAATCTCGGTGCGCCCGGCGCCGACCAGCCCGTAAAACCCCAGCACCTCGCCGGCGCGGACCTCGAAACTGATGTCCTCGAAGAGCGGCTTGCAGCACAGCCCCCGCACCTCCAGCGCCACATCGCCCAGCTCGTGACGGCTGGCACTGCGGCTGAGGTCGAGCGTGCGGCCGATCATCAGCTGCGTCACCTCCTCCTCGCTGGTCTCGGCGGTGTCGAGCGTGCCGCGGTACTGCCCGTCGCGCAGCACGCTGATCCGATCGGTGATCTTGAAGATCTCCTCCATCCGGTGCGAGATGTAGATGATGCCCACCCCGGCCTTCTGCAGATCGGCGATCACGTCGAAGAGCACGGATTTCTCGGCATCGGTGAGCGAGGCAGTGGGCTCGTCGAAGATCACCGCCTTGGCATCGACGGTCAGCGCGCGGGCGATCTCGACCATCTGCTGGTTGGCAATCGACAGGTCGCCGACGCGGGTCTTGGCGTCGAAACCCACCTTCAGCTTCTTCAGGATGACATTGGTCATCGCGTCCAGCTTGTGCCAGTCGACCAGCCCGAAGCGCTTGCGCGGCAATTCGCCGAGATAGATGTTCTCGGCCACGGTCAATTCCTCGGCGAGGCTCAACTCCTGGTGGATGAAGACGATGCCCTTGGCCTTGGCCTCGAGCGGGCCGGACATCACCACCGGCACCTCGTTGACGATGATCCGGCCCTCGTCGGGCTGGTGGATGCCGCCCAGCACCTTCATCAGGGTGGATTTGCCGGCGCCATTCTCGCCCATCAGGGCATGGACCTCGCCGGGCATGACGGAGAACGACACGCCGTCCAGCGCGCGCACGCCGGGGAAGGTCTTGACGATGCCTTCCAGCCGCAGGGCCGGGGTTTGATCGGTCATATCTTCAGCTCCTCTTTGCCCTTCACGTTCAACTGCCGGTCGAGAAACAGCACCGCGATCAGGATCAGCCCGATCACCAGGTTGACGGTCGAGGTATCGGCCCCGATATGCGCCAGCCCCTTGCGCAGCAGCTGGATCGCCACCACGCCGCCGAAGGTCGAGACGATCGACCCCGCCCCGCCGGTCAGCTTGGTGCCGCCCAGCACGACGGCGGTGATCACCCAGAGCTCGTAGAGCTCGCCGTCATTGGGATTGACCGAGCCCGACTCCGAGTAGAACACCACCGCCGAGAGCGCGGCGAGAAAGCCGATGATCATGAAGTTGATCATCATGTGCGGCCCGACCCGGATGCCGGCATTGACCGCCGCCTCGCGGTTGTCGCCGATGGCATAGGCGTTGCGGCCATGCACCGTCTTGTTCATCAGGAACCAGATGGCGGCGGTGACCACCAGCAGGAACCATGTGGCGGTATGCAGGCCGAGAAACTGCGCCTCGGCGAAATCCACCAGCGTCCAGTTGAGATGGCTGGTGGGCTGTTCGCCGTTGTACATGAAGACCAGCCCCCGGTAGCCCAGCATCGAGCCCAGCGTGACGATGAAGGCATCCACCCCGGTCTTCCAGACGATCAGCCCGTTCAGCGCCCCCAGCGCCACCCCGGTCAGAAGCGCCAGCGCCCAGGCCAGCGGGATCGCCGCATCGCCCAGCCCCGCAAGCATCGGCCAGGTCATGCTGTCCAGCAGGACGACGGCGCAAAGCGCGTAGATCGCCCCGACCGAAAGGTCGATATTGCCGTTGATCATCACGATGGTCATGCCCATGGCGATGATGCCGATGGGGGCGGACTGCTTGAACAGCAGCAGCATGTTGCCCGCGTCCATGAAGGCTGTCTCGCTGAGCGAGAGAAACTCGCCCGCGACGGTGAAGAAGATCAGCTCGAGCACGATGAAGCCCCAGATGGCGCCGCGCTTGAGAAAGGTGGACAGGGTTCCGGCTTGCATTGTCATTCCTCCGGGTTACGCGATGGGCGACAGAAGCTTGCCGCGCTTGGCCGCAACGTCGAGCCAGACCGCAAGGATGATGATGACCCAGGTCACCACGTACTGGACGTAGAACTGCAACCCGACGAGCAGCAGGCCGTTCTGGATGAAGCCCAGGATCAGCACGCCGATCACCGTCTTGAAGATCGTCCCCGACCCGCCCAGCAGCGAGGCGCCGCCCAGGATCACCGCCGCCAGCACCTCGAGCTCCAGACCCTGGCCCACGGTGTTCTGCGAGCCGAGCGACCGGCTGGCCTGGATCAGCCCGGCAGTGGCGACGCAGAAGGCCGACATCAGGTAGCAGGTGAAGACCACCCGCGCCCGGCGGATGCCCGAGAAGGTCGCCGCCGTGCCATTGCCGCCCACCGCATAGACCTTGCGGCCAAAGGGTGTCCGGGCCAGCACCGTGCCCAGCACCGCCGCCAGCGCCAGAAAGATCAGGATCGGCACCGGGATGCCCAGCGCCTCGCCCTGGCCGAAGACCGAGAACCAGGTGCCCGCCTTGTCGTCGATGTCCATGTTCTGCCCGCCCGACCAGGTCAGCGTCAGCCCGTGGATCGCCGAGAGCATCCCCAGCGTGACGATCAGCGAATTCAGCTTCAGGTAGCCCACCAGGAAGCCGATGAAGGCGCCAAGGCAGAGCGTCATGGCAAACATCGCCGGAATGGCCAGCGTCGGGCCCAGCTTGTCGTGCAGGTCGAGCACCACGATGGTGGAAAACGACATCATCGAGCCGACCGAGAGGTCGAGATTGCCGCTGATCACCACGAAGGTGACCCCCAGCGCCATGACCCCGAGGATCGCCGAGGACCGGATGACCCCCATGATATTGTCGGGATCGACAAAGCGCTGGTTGGCCAGCGTGAAGCCGATCATGAAAAGCGCAAAGGCCACCAGGATGCCCTGGCGGGCCAGGAATCCCCCGATCCGTTGTTTCGACAAGGCTGTCATGCCGTCCTCCCCCTGCGGCGCGGGTGGCGCGCCGTGGCTGTGAATGTCTCCGCGCCTCCGCCCCCCCGCGGATTTGGCGCTCAGACCAAAGTCATGCCGCCGTCGATCATCACGATCTGGCCGGTCATGTAGTCGCTGTCGCGTGAGGCCAGGAAGGTCGTCGTGCCGGTGATATCCGCCGGGGTCGCCACGCGGCCCCTGAGGATATCGGCGGCAAACTCCGCCATGGCCTGGCCCGGCCGTTGCGCCGCGCCGATGGCCAGCAGGTCGCGGTCGACCTCCTCCCACATCTCGGTGGCCACCACGCCCGGCGCAAAGCCCGTCACGGTGATATCATGCCGCGCGAGATCCCGCGCCGCCGATTGGGTCAGCGCGACCACCCCGAATTTCGACGCGCAGTAAGGCGCGACATTGTCGAACCCCTGGCGACTGGCGATCGACGCGGTATTGACGATCTTGCCCGGCGTGCCCTGGCGGATGAATTGCCGCGCCGCCTCCTGCATCCCGATCAGGCAGCCCAAGCCGTTGACCCGCATGATGAAATTCCAGTTCTCCTCGGTCACGTCGAGGAAATTCATCGGCTTGTTGACGCCGGCATTGTTGAACTTGACGTCGATCTTGCCGAAGGCCGCGACCGCCTTGTCGATCATGGCGCAGACCTGGGCGCGCTCGGCCACGTCGACCGCGGCGCCGATCACCCGGCCCCCGCCCGCCCTGGCGCGCGCGGCATTCGCCGCCGCCACCTCGTCGGCCAGCGCGCCGTTGATATCGGCGAAACAGACATCCGCGCCCTCGTCGAGCAGCGCTTCTCCGATGGCCCTGCCGATCCCGCGCGCGGCGCCGGTCACGATGCAGGAACGGCCCGACACTCGGCCCATGGTCGCCTCCCTGGTGGTTTGTCTCTCGGGGTCCGGGCGCGGAACGATGCCGCGCCCGGTCGCAGGGGCCCGGTCTCAGAAGACCGGCTTGGTGTAGTCGCCCATGTTGTCCTGGGTGATCTTCGGCGTGTCGAAGTAGTTCAGGAAGGGCACCTCCTTGCCTTCCAGCACGTCGATCGCGGTCTGCAGCGCGGCCTCGGCGTCATCCACCGGCGACTGGTAGATCGAGCCCCAGTATTCGCCGCGTTCCATCGCCTCGTAGCCGACCGAGAAATTGGTGGCGCCGACGAAGATGATGCCCTCGCGGTCGGCGGCCTTGGCGGCGTTCAGCGCACCCACGCCCATGTTGTCATCGCCGGCATAGACGCCGTCGATGTCATCGTACTTGACGAGGAAGGCCTCCATCACCTTCTGCGATTTCTCGCGGTTCCAGTCGCCGGGCTGGGTCTCGACCAGGGTCACCTCGGGGCAGACCTCGGGCAGGCGATCCTCGAAGCCCTTGGCGCGTTCGATGGCGGTGGTATAGCCGGGCTGGCCGGAAATCTGCACCACGCGGGCCTCGGTTTCGATGCCCATGTCCTTGAACTTGTCGCACATGATCTCGGCGGCGCGCGAGCCTTGGGTGATATTGTCCGGCCCCGAGAAGGAGGCGACGAACTCGAAGCCCTGCTCGGCGATGTTGGAATTGGTGACGATCACCGGGATGCCGGCCTTGTGCGCCTTGCGCACCGCGGGGATCACCGCCTCGCCATTGGTCGGCCAGATGATGATGGCATCGACCTCCTGCTGGATCAGGTCTTCCACCTGGGCGATCTGGCGGGCGACATCGCCGCCGGCGTCCAGCACCACGGTATCGACCATGTCATTGGCCTCGGCCGCGGCGATGAAGGCCTGTTCATAGGTGGTCTGGTAGCTGTCGACGCCCACGTTGTTCTGGGTGATGCCGATCTTGTAGCCGCCATGGCTTTCCGCGAATGCGGCGCCGGCAAGTGCGGTGCAGGCCACCGTCGCGGCGAGAGCGGTACGAAGTTTCATTTGGGTCTCCTCCCGGGTTGTTCCTGGTCTTTCCGATCCCCCGCCTCCTTGGGGAATCATCCTCCGGCATGCCGGACGACTGGGGACAGGGTGCGCTGCCTGCCGGTTTCGGAATGTATCGATTCTGTTCAATCTGGATAAACGATTATCCATTTCGGATATTTCGGCGGTACGCTGCCCCGGTCAATCCGCAGATGCTTGAAGGAGCGATGACATGGGCACGTCCAGATCATCCAGATCGAATGAAACCGCAGCCAGCACGCCGCGACAGCCGGGAAAGGCGAGGCTCTCCGAGATGAATGCCATGGGCGCACACAAGGACGCAAGGATGCAGCCAGCGCTGGCCGCGGGCGAATCCTTGCAGATCCTGGCCTATCTGGAGGAATGCAGCGACGAGCTGGAGGCCACCATCGAGCTTTGCGCCCCCAACCCGGTGCTGCGCATGGCGCTGCATGTGATCCGCGGCCATCTCGAGGCCAAGATCGTCACGCCGACCTCGCTGATCGCCGCCTCGACGGTGCCCTATGCCACCGCCAGTCGCCGCCTGAAGGACATGATCGACGCCGGGCTGATCGACCAGCGCCCGCGCACCCGCTCGGGCAAGAGCTTCTCGATGCACCCCAGCGAGAAGCTGCTGGACCAATGGACCCGCGTGTCCGGCCGGGTGCGCCGCCTGGCCGAGACCCACCTGGCCACCGAGGCCGGGACCGACGAGGACCGCGACTATTATTTCGGCGGATCCTACATGACCGCGCGCTCGATCCCGCCGATGCAGGTGCTGCCCGAACCGCTGAAGGTGGCGGGCGGCATCCGGGTGCTGGTGCATGGCGATCCGACCTTCATGGTGATGGAAAACCTCAAGCGCCAGTTCGAACAGGTGATCGGCACCCAGATCCACCAGCGCGCCTTTTCCATCGACCGGCTGCGCGACGAGGCGCTGCGCAATGCCGAGCGCAAGCTCAGCCGCTACGACATCATCGCGCTCGACCTGCCCTGGGTGGGCGAGTTCGCCGACAAGGGCCTGTTGCTGCCGCTGGACGAGGTCACCGACCCCGAGCGGTTCGACCCGGCGGATTTCCACACCGCCGGCTGGAAGGCGACCCATTGGGGCGGGCGGCCCTACGGCGTGCCGGCCCAGACCACGCCGGAGCTGCTGTTCTATCGCCGCGATCTCTTTGCCGAGGCCGGGCTGGAGCCGCCGGCCACCACCGACCAGCTGCTCATGGCCGCGCGCCACATGCACCAGCCGCAGAAAGGCCGCTATGGCATCGCCTGGAACGCCGCGCGCGGCACCGCGCTGGGCCATACGGTGCTGATGACGCTGGCGGATTTCGGCCAGCCCGTGCTCGACCTGCCCGAGGCCGCGGGGGGCTTTGACTGCGACGGCCTGTCCCGGCGCGACTACCGCGTCACCATCGACACCGACAGGGGGCTGATGGCGGCCGAGTACCTGCTGGAATTGCTGCAATATTCGCCGCCCGACATCCTGTCGATGTCCTGGTACGAGCGGGTGCGCCCCTATGCGGCGGGCAGGATCGCCATGGCCTATGGCTATACCCTGCTGGCGCCTTATTTCGAGCTTGACCCCTCGTCGCCCGCCCATGACCAGACCGGCTATCTGCCGCATCCGCATGGGCCGGGGGCGGGCAATGTCGCGCCGGTCGGCGGCTATGTCATGGGCCTTCCCGCCAACCTCGCGCCCGAGCGCATTCCCGCCGCGGTGGAAGCCCTGCGGGTCTTTACCAGCGCCGAGGCGCAGAAGCTCTACGTCCAGAACGGCAGCCGCACCAATCCGCGCTATTCCGTCGCCGCCGATGCCGAGGTGCGCCGCGCCTCGCCGATCTTCGAGGCGGTGGACGCCATGTCCTGGCGCGACGAGTTGCAATTCTGGCCGCGCCCGCCGGTGCCCGAGATCACCGGCATCATCCAGGTCTGCGGCGAGGAATTCCACGACATGCTGCGCGGGCTGATATCCCCGCGCGACGCGCTGCGCCGCGCCCAGGACCGGGCCGAGGCGCTGCTCGAGACACCAGATCCATCATGATCCGAGGAGGAGAGATCCATGGACCCCACCCGCCTGCAAGGCAAGAACATCCTGATCACCGGCGCCGCCCGCGGCATGGGTGCCGCCAATGCCGAAGCCTTTGCCGCCCAGGGCGCCAATCTCTGCATTGCCGATCTCGACGGGGATGAGGCCGCAAAGATGGCCGAGCGGATCAACGCCGCCGGAAACGGCAAGGCGATTGCCGTCACCTGCGACGTGACCCGGCGCGAAGACAATGCCGCCGCCGTCGCCGCCACGGTCGAGGCCTTCGGCTCGATCAACGTGGGGCTGTTCAATGCCGGTCTCAACAAGCCCCGGTTCTTCATGGATATCGACGAAGACAACTGGGACATGATCATGACCGTCAATACCAAGGCGATGTGGCTGGGCATGCAGGAGGTCGCCCGCCAGATGATCGCGCAAGGGCCGATGGCGGATCACCCCTACAAGCTGGTCAACGTGGGCAGTATCGCCTCGCGCAAGCCCTTGGTCGACGTGACGGTCTATTGCACCTCGAAATACGGCTGTCTTGCGCTGACCCATTGCGGCGCGCTGGGGCTGGCCGAGCACAATATCACCGTCAACGGCTATGCGCCCGGCGTGGTGGTCACCCCGCTCTGGGAGCAACTCGACAAGGACCTCGTGGATATCGGCTTCAAGCAGAAGGCAGGCCAGGCCTACGAGGACATCGTGCGCGACGCGCTGCAGATCAAGCGCGTCTCCTATCCCGAGGACATCACCGGCACCGCGTCCTTCCTTGTCAGCGACGACAGCGACTACATGACCGGCCAGATGATCCATATCGACGGCGGCTGGTGCATCCAGTGACGCCGTAGGGTGCGCATTCACTGCGCACCACCCCCCAGACCAACGTGAAACCCGGTGCCGATACCGCGCGCCCGACGGAGTAGTGCCATGAACCGCGCCCTGACCCCCAATCTTCTCACCCCGCAGGACCTCGAACCCAATTGGCAATGGGAGGGCCGCCTGCCCGCCTGGGGCTTTTCCTCGGTGGATTTCGAACGCCGGATCGACCATGACCGCCTGCGCCGCTACCGCCTTGGCCGCACGCAGCAGGCGCTGAAGAACAGCGACGCGGGTTCGCTCCTGCTCTTCGACGTCAACAACATCCGCTATGTCAGCGCCACCAAGATCGGCGAATGGGAGCGTGACAAGATGTGCCGCTTCTGCCTTTTGACCGGCGATGACGCGCCGCATGTCTGGGATTTCGGCTCGGCGGCGGTACATCACCGCAAGTTCTCGGACTGGCTGATCCCCGATCACTGCCACGCCGGCGTGGTGGGGATGCGCGGCACCATCCCGCCCAGCTTCGGGCTGATGAAGAAATACGCCGAGGAGATCGCCGGGCTGATCGAGGACGCGGGCATGAAGGACATGCCGGTGGGCGTCGACTATGCCGAAACCGCGATGTTCCATGCCCTCAAGGAAGCCGGGATCAACGTGGTCGACGGCCAGCAGATCATGCTGAGCGCCCGCGAGATCAAGAACTGGGACGAGATCCAGTTGCTGACCCAGGCGGCCTCGATGGTCGATGGCGTCTACCACATGATCTACGAAGAACTGAAACCCGGCATCCGCGAGAATGACATCGTCGCGATGTCCAACAAGATGCTCTACGAGATGGGGTCGGACGACGTGGAGGCGATCAACGCCATCTCCGGCGAACGCTGCAACCCGCATCCGCACAATTTCACCGACCGCTATTTCCGCCCGGGCGACCAGGCGTTTTTCGACATCCTGCAAAGCTACCAGGGCTATCGCACCTGCTATTACCGGACCTTCAACATCGGCATGTCGACGCCGGCCCAGCAGGACGCCTATGTCAAAGCGCGCGAATGGATCGACGCCTCGATCGAGGCGATCAAGCCCGGCGTGACCACCGACCAGGTGGCGAAACTCTGGCCCAGGGCCGAGGAGTTCGGCTTTCCCGATGAGCTCAGCGCCTTCGGCCTGCAATTCGGCCACGGGCTGGGGCTGGCGCTGCACGAACGGCCGATCATCTCCCGCGCGGTGAGCCTCGACAACCCGATGGAGATCCGGACCGGCATGGTCTTTGCGCTGGAAACCTATTGCCCCGCCACCGACGGCTTTTCCGCCGCGCGGATCGAGGAGGAGGTGGTGGTGACCGACACCGGTTGCGAGGTGATCTCGCTGTTCCCGGCGCAGGATCTGCCGATTGCCAACCGCTATTGAGACGCGGGCCCATTCGCGAAACCCGTCCCGGGCCTGCCCCGGGACCTCACCCCAGGAGGCCCCGGATCACGTCCGGGGCGCGCAGAGCATGACGAAAACCAACACCGAAGATTATCTGCGCATGTACCGCCAGATGGTGCGCATCCGCACCTTCGAGGACCATGCCAACCAATTGTACCTCTCGGCCCGCATGCCCGGGCTGACCCATATGTATTCCGGCCAGGAGGCGGTGGCGGTGGGCATCTGCGAGGCGCTGACCGATGACGACAAGATCACCTCGACCCACCGCGGCCATGGCCATTGCGTCGCCAAGGGCGCGGAGTTCAGTCAGATGTTCTGCGAGCTTCTGGGCAAGGAAGAGGGCTATTGCCGCGGCAAGGGCGGCTCGATGCATATCGCCGACCAGAGCCACGGCAACCTCGGCGCCAATGCCATTGTCGGCGGCTCGATGGGCATTGCCACCGGCTCGGCCCTGCGCGCGAAACTGCAGGGCAGCGATGACGTCACGGTCTGTTTCTTCGGCGACGGGGCGACCGCCCAGGGCCTGCTCTACGAGGTGATGAACATGGCCTCGCTGTGGAAGCTGCCGGTCATCTATGCCTGCGAGAACAACGGCTATTCCGAGTACACCAAAACCGCGGAGATCGCCGCCGGGTCGATCACCGCCCGCGCCGAGGCCTTCGGCATCGAGGCGCACCAGGTCGATGGCCAGGACGTGCTGGCGGTCAACGGCCTGACCCAGAAGCTGGTGGCGCGGGCGCGCAAGGGCGAAGGCCCGTTCTTTCTCGAACTGATGACCTATCGCTATCACGGCCACCACGTCGGCGACATCAACCGCGGCTATTACCGCGACAAGGCCGAGGAACAGGAGTGGAAGGACAACCGCGACCCGATCACCCTGTTCCGCGCCTGGCTGCTGGACCAGGGCATCGCCAGCGAGGACGAGATCGCCGCGATGACCGCCGAGATCGAGCAGGATGCCGCGGCGGCGGTGGCCCATGCCGAGGCCGCGCCCTACCCCGACACCGCCGAGGTCGACATGCATGTTTACGCCGGTTGAGGAGCGCATGATATGAGAGAGATTACCCTGTCCCAGGCCGTGAACGAGGCGATTGCCGAAGAGATGCGGCGCGACGAGACGGTCTTTTTGCTGGGCGAGGACGTGGCCGAGGCCGGCACCCCCTTCAAGGTGCTCTCCGGGCTGGTCGAGGAATTCGGCACCACCCGGGTGATCGACACGCCGATCGCCGAGCCGGGCTTCATGGGGCTGGCCGTGGGCGCCGCCATGACCGGCGCGCGGCCGATCGTCGACCTGATGTTCGGCGATTTCCTGTTCCTGGTCATGGACCAGCTCTGCAACCAGGCCGCCAAGATCCATTACATGTCCGGCGGCAAGCTCAAGGTGCCGCTGGTGCTGCGCACCAACCTCGGCGCGACCCGGCGTTCCGCGGCGCAGCATTCGCAGAGCCTGCAGGCGCTGGTGGCGCATGTCCCCGGGCTGAAGGTGGCGCTGCCCTCTTCGGCCTACGAGGCCAAGGGCCTGATGAAGACCGCGATCCGCGACAACAACCCGGTGGTGATCTTCGAGGACAAGCTGATGTACCAGGACAAGGCGCCGGTGCCGGAAGAGGAATACCTGATCCCCTTCGGTGTCGCCAATGTCCGCCGCGAAGGCTCGGACATCACGCTGATCGCCACCTCGTCGATGGTGCAGGTGGCCGAGAAGGCGGCGGAGATCCTCGCCGCCGAGGGGATCGAGGCCGAGGTGATCGACCCGCGCACCCTGGTGCCGCTGGACGAGGCCACCCTGGTGGCCAGCGTGAAGAAGACCAGCCGCGCCATCGTGCTTGACGAGGGCCATCAAAGCTACGGCGTGACCTCCGAGATCGCCAGCCGGTTGAACGAACAGGCCTTCTATCACCTCGACGCGCCGGTTTTGCGCATGGGGGCGATGGATGTGCCGGTGCCCTTCTCGCCCGCGCTCGAGGATCTGACGGTGCCGACGCCCGAGGGCGTGGCGGCCCGGGCCCGCAAGCTCTGTTCGGGGGACCTGATCCATGCCGCATGACGTGACGATGCCTCAGCTTGGCATGGCCCAGGACGCCGGGCGCCTGGTGGCCTGGCTCAAGGCGCCCGGCGCGCCGGTGACCCGCGGCGAGGCGCTCTTCGAGGTCGAGACCGACAAGGCAACCATGGAGGTCGAGGCCCAGGCCGACGGTTATCTGACCGCGGTTTCCGCCGCGGCGGGCGAGGATATCCCGGTCGGCGCGGTGATCGCCCGGATCAGCGAAAGCGTCGAGGAGGACGCGGCCCCGCCCGCCAAACCCGCACCCGCCGCCGAGACCTTGCCCATGGGCAAGCCGGTGACCATGCCGCAGCTTGGCATGGCGCAGGACAGCGGCATCCTGGTCAGTTGGCAGAAGGCGCCGGGCGAAGCGGTGGCGGCGGGGGATGTGCTCTTCGAGGTCGAGACCGACAAGGCCACCATGGAGGTCGAGGCCGGTCACGACGGCTGGCTCGCCGCGACCCTGGCCGAGGCGGGCGAGGCGGTGCCGGTCGGTGCCCCCGTGGCGATCATCAGTGCCGAAGCATCGGACGCCCCGGTGGCGCGGTCCATGGCGGAGGCGGCGAAGGCCGAGGCCCCGGCGGAAGAGCCCGACGCCAAACCCGACCCGAAACCCGCGCCCAAGCCTGCCCCGAAGACACCGCCGACCCCCGTGGCCAAACCCGCCCCGGGCGGCCCGGTGCTGGCCTCGCCCAAGGCGCGGCGGCTGGCGCTGGAACAGGGGCTGGATCTCGCGCGGCTGGTCGAGGCCGGCCATCCGCAGCCCTATCACGTCCGCGATCTCGAGGTGCTGCGCGCCCTGCCCGCGCCCTCCGCAGACACAAGCCCCACCCAAGCCAGCCGCCGCCTGCTGGCCGAGGTCGCCCGCGATGGCCTGCCGGAATTCGCCGCGTGGGCGGCAGAGACACACGGGCTGGAGGATGCCGACGCGCTGCTCGCCGGTCTTGCCGCGGCCTGCCTGCCGGACGCGGGGCTTGAGCCCGGCCCGGTGGCCGTCGAACGCCTGGGCCGGTCCCGCAGCTACCTGCTGCCCGCCAGCCGACAACTGGGCGCCATCACCGAAACCGACGCGCCCCCGGTGCTGGTGCTGCGCGACCTGCGCGGCACCGCGCTGCGCCAGGTCGAGATCGGCGGCGAGGCCACCCCGGTGCTGACCCTGGCCCCCGGCGGGCCGGAGCGCGCGCTGACCCTCACCCTGGAATGCGCCGCCGCGGGGATGACGCCCGGCGCCGCGATCCAGCTTCTTTCCGACGTCGCGGGCCGGGTGGAGCAACCGCTCCGCCACCTGCTCTGACCCCTCCGGGAGACCGACATGGACCATACCGATCTCTATATCAACGGCGCCTGGCGCAAGACCGAAACGCGCTTCGACGTGATCAACCCCGCCACCGAGGCGGTGCTGGCCTCGGTTGCCTCGGCCGAGATCGCCGATGCCGATGCCGCGCTCGATGCCGCCGAGGCGGCGATGGCCGACTGGGCGGCGCGCAGCCCGCGCGCGCGCTCGGAGGTGCTGCGCCGCGCCTGGGAGTTGATGACCGCGCGGCTGGAGGATTTCGCCCGGCTGATCACCCTGGAAAACGGCAAGGCGCGCGCCGATGCCATGGGCGAGGCGACCTATGCCGCCGAGTTCTTTCGCTGGTTCGCCGAGGAGGCGGTGCGCGCCGATGGCCTGCTCACCCATGCCCCGGCCTCGGGCGCGCGCATCCTCGTGCAGCACAAGCCCGCCGGGCTTGCGGTGCTGATCACGCCCTGGAACTACCCCGCCGCCATGGGCACCCGCAAGATCGCCCCGGCGCTGGCCGCGGGCTGCGGCGTGATCATCAAGCCCGCCTCGGAGACGCCGCTGACCATGCTGGCGCTGATGCCGCTTCTCGAAGAGGCCGGCGTGCCGCCGGGGCTGGTCAACGTGCTGCCCTCGCGCCGGACCGGCGCGCTGGTCGATCACATGCTGCATGATCCGCGGGTGCGGGTGGTCAGCTTCACCGGCTCGACCGGGGTGGGCCGCAAGCTGCTGAAAGGCGCCGCCGACCAGGTGCTGAAACCGGCGATGGAACTGGGCGGCAATGCGCCCTGTATCGTCTTCGAGGATGCCGAGATGGAGACCGCCGTCGAGGGCACCATGCTGGCCAAGATGCGCAATCTCGGCGAGGCCTGCACCGCCGCCAACCGCATCTATGTCCATGCCGACATTGCCGAGGAGTTCACCCGGCGGCTGACCGGGCGGATGGCGGCGCTGAAGCTGGGCGATGGCAGCGACCCGGATGTCGATGTCGGCCCGCTGGTCAATGCCGAAACCCGCGACAAGGTGGCCGCTTTCGTCGCCGACGCGGTGGCCAGGGGCGCCCGGGTCGAATGCGGCGGCACCACGCCCGAAGGCCCGGGGTTTTTCTACCCGCCGACGGTGCTGTCGAACGTGCCCGAGACCGCCGAGTGCGTGCATGACGAGATCTTCGGCCCGGTCGCCGCGATCCAGACCTTCACCGACCAGGAAGACGTGATCGCCCGTGCCAATGCCACCGAATACGGGCTGGTGGCCTATGTCTTCTCGGGCGATTTCCGGCGCGCGCTGCAGGTCTGCGAGCGGCTGGATTACGGCATGGTGGGCCTCAACCGCGGGCTGGTCTCGGACCCGGCGGCGCCCTTCGGCGGCACCAAGCAATCCGGGCTGGGGCGCGAGGGCGGCCACGAGGGGATGCTGGAGTTCATGGAATCGCAATATATCTCGGCCAGCTGGTAAGGAGGCAGACATGACAGACGTGATCGCCGCGCCCTCGGTCCGCGCGCTTGCCGCGCAAAAGGGCATCGACCTTGCCACCCTGGCGCGCGAGTTGGGACGCACCACCCTCGCCCGCGAGGATCTCGAGCGCAGCCCCGAGGCGCCCGCGGGCGACAGCGCCTTGTGGCAGGTCGACCACGGCGCCTTCGGCCCGGTCCGCGAGGAGGCGATGAGCCGCTTTGCCCGGCTTGCCGCGTCCAACCTGGCCGCCGCCAATGCGCTGATCCCGCAGGTCACCCACCACGACCAGGCCGAGATTGCCGCGCTCGAGGCGTTTCGCGCGTCCCTGCGCGCCGAGGCCGAGGCGCGCGGCGTCAAGCTTACCGCGCTGGCCTTTCACGTGCTGGCGCTGGCGCGCAGCCTGCGGGCCTTTGCACGGTTCAATGCCTCGCTCAGCGCCGATGGCGCGACGCTGGTGCTGAAGGATTACGTGCACATCGGCATTGCCGTCGACACGCCGCACGGGCTGATGGTGCCGGTGATTCGCGACGTCGACCGCAAGGGGCTGTGGCAGATCGCCCGCGACATCGCCGACCTGGCCGCCCGCGCGCAGGCCCGCAAGATCGCGCCCGACGAGATGGGCGGCGCCTCGATGACCGTCTCGTCGCTGGGCGGCATCGGCGGGCTGGGCTTCACGCCGATCGTCAACCCGCCGGAGGTCGCCATCCTCGGCATCACCCGCGCGCAGGTCGTGACCCGCTGGGAGGGCGAGACGCCGCGCCCGGTGCCGGTGCTGCCGCTGGATCTGAGCTATGACCACCGCGTCATCAACGGCGCCGAGGCGGCGCGGTTCATGGCGCATTACGCCGGGCTGCTCGCCGATCCGCGCGGCCTCATGGTGTGAGCCGGGCGCCCTGCCCCGGCGCGCCGGCGCCGATCAGCCCGGCATCTTCCAATTGCTCGCGGTCGGGCAGGTCGTTGAGGCTTTCCAGCCCGAAGGCGGCGAGGAAGGCCTCGGTGGTGACAAAGGTATAGGGCGCGCCTCGGCGCGGTGCGCGCGGGCCGGTGCCGATCAGCCCGCGGGCATGCAGCCGCCCGATCAGGTCGCGGCTGATCTCCTTGCCGAAGACCTCCTTCAGCCCCTCGCGCGTGACCGGCTGGTAATAGGCGATGGCGGCCAGCACCGCGGTCTCATAGGATCCGAGGTCGAGCCCGAGGTCGCGCAGGTCCGCCGCCGCGCGGATCACCGGGCCATAGGCGGGCCGGGTGCGCAGGCCCCAGCCATCGTCGATGCGCGCCACCTCGTAGGGGCGATCGGCAAGGTCGGCGGCCAGGTCGTCGATCAGAAGGTCGACCGAGACCCCCTGCCCCACCACCCGCGCCAGATCGCGCCGCGCCACCGGCGTGGCCGAGGCAAAGAGCACCGCCTCGATCCGGCGCATCCATTCGCGCCAGCGCATCTCGGGCGGCAGATCGCCCAGCTCGCGGTCGAAATCTGCGCTGTCCTTCATGGTCACAGACCGTAAAGCCGGAAGGTGTCGCGCCCGGTCAACTCGCGCACCGCGCCGAGGCCGACCAGCCGGTCGCAGAGCCGCCGCGCCGCCCGGCCCGACATCACCCCGCTCAGCGCCGCCGCCGCCAGCGCATCGCTGGACAGAAACAGCGCCAGCGCCGGCGCGGCCCCCCGGGCGCGCAGCTTCGGCGCCACCGCGCCCAGCCGCGCGGCGCGGCGGGTCAGGTCATCGGCCAGGGTCAGGACCTCGCGCACCGCGCCGACAAGCGCGCGGTGGCAGGCGCCTTGCAGGTCGTCGCCGGATTTGCCCAGGTCACGCGCGGTGAGCCCCAGCGCCAGCAGCGGCAGCACATGCGACCAGCCCAAGCCCCGCGCCAGCGCCGCATCGGCGAGGATCAGCGCCTCGGCCCCGGCCCGCGGCTGATCGGCGCGCATCGCCTCGAACACCTGGGCGGCGCGCGCCACCGGCGACCCCTGCCCTGCCGCCAGCCAGGCGGTGATCTGCTCGGGCGCATGATCGGGCAGCGCGCGGTGCAGTGCCTTGGCCGAGATCGGCCGCTCGACCGCGCGCATCCAGGAAAGACAGACCGCGCCCGCCGGGCCGGGCCGGTCGCCAGGCCGCAGCAGGTGCACCGCGTCGCGCAGATCCGCCGCCCGCTCGGGCCGTCCGGCGCGGGCCAGCCCCGCCTCGGCCGCCCGGAGTGCCAGCCTTTGACGCAAGAGCGCCAGCGGCAGATCCGGCGCGCGCAACACCAGGTGCAGATGGCCCAGCGCCGCACCGGCGCCAAAGACCGCATCGCCCTGCGGACCGGGCCGGGCGATCCAGTCGGGCAGAGGCGGCAGGGCCTCGGGGAAAGCGGGCGGAGCATATGTCATCCCACTAGGATAGCGCATGGCGGCGCTTTGTGCCACAATATACTGTGCGCAGCGCCGCCCTGCTGTGGTTTTCGTGACGTCCGATAATTGCCAGGGCCGCGCAGGGGCGCTAGGCTGGTCGGCATGAGCGCTTCACCCGATCCTCCCGCCGCCTCTGCCCGCAACACGCGCAAGGCCTACGCCGCCGACTGGGCGCATTTCACCCGCTGGTGCCGGATGCAGGGCGAGGCGCCGCTACCGCCGCGCCCCGATCTGATCGCGCGCTACCTCGCCGCGCTGGCCGCGCCCCCGCGCCCGCTGTCACGCGCCACGATCGAGCGGCGGCTCTCGGGCCTGGCCTGGAACCTCGCGCAGCGCGGCCTGCCGCTGGACCGCGGCGCGCCGGAGATTGCCGCCACCCTGCACGAGATCCGCCGCGCGCTCGACCGCCCGCCCGCGCGCAAGGAAGCGATCACGGACGCTGAGGTCCGCGCCATGGCGGGGACTCTGGCCTATGACCTGCGCGGGTTGCGCGACCGGGCGATCCTGTTGATCGGCCATGCCGCCGGGCTGCGGCGCTCCGAGATCGTCGGCCTTGACCTGCGCCAGGCCGAGGCTGCCGATGCGCAGGGCTGGGTCGAGATCGGCGCCACCGGCCTGCTGCTGCACCTGGCCGGCGGGCGCGAGGTTTCGATCCCGCGCGAAGCGGTGAAAGCCACCTGCCCGGTCGAGACGCTCGAGCGCTGGCTGGGCTTTGCCCAGATCACCGCCGGCCCGGTGTTCCGCCGCACCACCCGCGACGGCAAGCGGGTGATGCCGGGGCGGCTGAACGACCGGCATGTCGCCCGGCTGGTCAAGAAGACGGTGCTGGCCTCGGGCATCCGCGCCGACCTGGCCGAGCCCGAGCGGCTGGCGCTGTTCTCGGGCCAGTCCCTGCGGGCAAGAAGGCGCTGAGCGGCGAAAATTGCCCATGGGCAATTCCGGCTCAGGGTCCGGCCCGGTCCGGCTCCGCCAGCGGCAGCCAGACGGTGAATTCCGCGCCGCCGCGCGCCCGGTTGCGGACACTGATGAGGCCCCCCGCCCGCTGGATCAGGGTCTGCGAGATCGACAGGCCCAGCCCGGTGCCCTCGCCCCGCTTGGTGGTGAAGAAGGGATCGAAGACGCTGTTGCGCACCGCCTCGGGCACCCCTGGCCCGGTGTCGGACACCCGCAGGCAGACGCCCGCCGCGCCGTCGCGCTCCTCTTCGCGCAGGCCGAGGGTCAGGCGCCCGCCCTGCCCCATCGCCTGAACCGCGTTGACGATCAGGTTGACGACCACCTGCTGCATCTCGCCCGGCGCAATCGCGACCGGCGGCACCGGCTCCAGCTGGGTTGCGACCGTCACCTCGGCCTTGCCGATCACGTGGTCGACCAGCACCAGGCAATCCTCGACCACCGATGCCAGGTCGGCGCCGCCATCAAGCGCCTCCATCTCGCCGGGGGCGGCGAATTTCAACAGCTTGCCGACAATGGCCTGGATGCGCCCGACCTGGGCATCGATGAGGTTCAACTCGGTCTCGACCGGCTGCGCCGCCTCGCCCAGCAATTCGCGCACCAGGTCGAGATTGCCCTGGATCACCGCCACCGGGTTGTTGATCTCATGCGCGACCCCGGCGGTGATCTCGCCGATCGAGGCCAGTTTCTCGCTCATCACCAACTGCCGGAAGGTCTGTTCCAGCTTGGCATTGGCCGCGCGCAGTTCGGCGGTGCGCGCATCAACACGGGTGTTGAGCTGGTCGGCATGATCGCGCAGCCGCCGGTCGCGGTCCTGCACCTGGTCGAGCAGGTCGTCGAGATGGCCGGCCACGGCGGCAATCTCGTCGCGCCGTTTCATCGGGCCGAGGCGGGCGGAAAGATCGCCCTGCCCGACCCGCGCCATGGTCTGGGTCATGCGTTCCAGCGGCGCGAAGATCCCCCCCGCCATCCACAGAAACACCGGCGCCGAGAGCAGGAGCACCGCGAAAAAGGCGCCGAGGCTCCACAGCAGGGCGGCGCGTTTGGCGGCGGTGAAGGGCGCCTCGAGAAAGCCGACATAGAGCATCCCGACCCGCGCGCCGAAGCTGTCGCTCAGCGGCATGTAGGCGGAAATATACCAGTCGTTCACCACGAAGGCCCGGTCGAGCCAGGTCTGGCCCTGCCCCAGCACCGCGCCGCGCACCGCCGCCGAGACCCGCGTGCCCAGCGCGCGCACATCCTCGAACAGCCGGACATTGGTGCTGATCCGCACATCGTCCAGAAACAGCGTCGCCGTGCCCTGCCGCGCGCCGCCGGTGACGGCGTTGAGGTAGACCAGCGCGTTGATCTCGTCGATGAACCCGAGGTTGCGGTTGAGCAGGATGCCGCCCACCAACACGCCCTCGTGCCCGGGCAGCGTCACCGGGCTGGCCGAATGCACCACCATGCCGCGGTCTTCGACCTCGCGCATTGTGGGCACCGCGGCCTCGGTGGCGATCAGCGGAATGCGCGCCTGTGCGGCCAGGTCGCCGGGCAGCGCGGCGAGCCTCTCGGCGGGGAAGATGTCGATGCGGGTCTCGGGCCGGGCCAGCCCGGCGGCGATCACCGGCCAGCGCGCGGCTTCCGGCTCGGCCCTCTCGCGGGGCAGGTAGTAGAGAAAATCGAGCCCCAGCGCCGCCTGCCGCGCTCGGAAGAAAGCGGCGGGCTCACCCGCTTGCAGCACCTCGGCGAAGGCCACCGATCCGGCCAGCCCGTGCAATTCCTCGCCGGTGCCGGTCATCAGGCGGTTGAGGTATTGCTCGGCGATCCGCAGGTCGCTTTCGACATTGGCGATCAGCACCTTGTCGTAATCCGCGCTCCAGCGGGTGACACCCAGCACCAGCACAAGCGGCATCAGCACGATCAGCGGCGCCAGCGCCAGGATCAGCAGGCGCAGCCGCACGGATTCCATCGGGGATGTCATACGCCGACCCTAGCGAGGGCGCGCGGGGCTGTCACGCCGGACGCCCGCGCGAGATGAGCCCGGCCGGGAGGGGCGGGAACAGGGCGCCCTGCCCTGTCGGCTCAGATCGGGTTCTTCTCGGCAAAGCTGCGGAAGAACGCCAGGAACGCCCGGTCGGGATCGCGCGCCGGCTCCTTGCCCTTGGCCCAGTCGCGCCATTCGCCCTCGACGTGATAGATGTCATAGCCGGGATGGCGCAGCCGCGCGGTCTCGTAGGTTTCCGAGCGCAGCGCCTCGCCCCGCGATTGCAGCCAGACCGGCCGCGGCTTGGCCTCGGGCACCAAGGGCTCGTCCTTGCCGGTCATCCGCGCCTTGCGCCCGACCTTGGAAAAGGTCAGTTCCCGCTCGGCCTGGGCACTTGTGCCGCTGTCCTTGCGCCACCAGCGCAGCTCGACATGGGTCACGCGGCGGCCGGTCTTGATCGGCTCGATCTCGACCATGTAGTCGCTCAGCGCATTGACCTCGACCACCGCCGGATCGATCGCCCGCAGCTTGAGGTTCGACCACGACGTCAGTTTGCCCTTGGCCACGCCGAGGATGCCGCGCAGGTCATCGAGGCTGAAGCGTTCCGACGAGCGATACCGCAGGTTCCCGCGCTTCTGGATCATCTCGTAAAGCGTCAGCGCGTATTTCGACGACAGCGCGAACATCACCTCGCGTTGCAGCCGCGCAAAGACCGTGCTGTCCTTGATGATCCGCCGCAGCCGCTGCGGGATCTCGTATTCCAGAAGCCCGTCGCGCCGCGTCGTCTCGATATTGCCGCCCAGAAGCTGCACCCGCTCGATCGCCTCCTCGCCGTCGCGCGTCACCCGTACCTTGACGATCGACGACATCAGACGCTCGACGCTTTCGCCGACCCGGTCGTTGGAATTGTGCGAGCCGCGCAGGTCGGCCTTGGCGATCACATGGGTCACCGGCTTGTCGATGGCGTCCCAGGCGTTTTCCAGAAGCTGGTTGTAGATCCGCCGGTCGGCCAGGGTCAGCGGCGTGACCTCGACAAGGTCGACCAGCTCCCCGGGCTTGACGAGGCTTTCGGCATTTGGCCGCGCCTCGATGGTGCGGTATGGTTTTCCTGTGGCCACTTGCGTTACCTGACTGCTCTTACTTTTGTAGGCCTTCGGGCGTAAGGTATCAAAGCCCGGCCCCCGCGTCCATCACCCGAAACGTAAGGTTTGAGACCGGGGATCGCGGAGGGGTGATTCGCAACGCCCTGCCCTGCAAGGCTTTTTTCCGCGGTTTTTCCGCCCTGTGGCCCTCACCCGAAACGTAAGGTTTGAGCCCCGCCCGATTCGTAAGTCGAGCCGCCCCGAAGCGTAAGTCTTGCCATCCCCAAGCGTAGGCCAAGCCGTCCCGATAGGTAAGCGCAGGGGAGAAAAGCCCAAGGCTTCCAAGGGATTGTCCGGGCCGAACAGGGAATCCTAGAATCCAGAACATAGGGGTTTTTCATTTTTGGGTTTCGGGGGAGGTTTGCCCCCAAGAGACCGGCGCGCTTAAAGCCCCGAAGCGTTACACTTACTTTTGGGGTGGTTGGCCGCGCGCGAGCAAGGCAGAGTTCGGAAATCCCGGGACCAGGCGGCATATTCCCGGCATTTTGCAACATCCCGTCAAATTCCGCTTTTTTCGGTGCTCTGCGCAAAACTTCGCACTTGAGACCCCTGCCCGCAGGGTCCATGATTCGCGCAAACCACCCTTGAGAGGTAGGATATGGAGCAGTCAGCCCTTCCCCCCGTGACATTGCGCGAGCTTGACCAATTGTCGACCCGCGCCTCGACCGTGATCGCGCGCCTGCGCGACCGGCTCTATGCGCCCGGCACCGAGAAGCAGCTTGAGCTGCGTTTCAACGTCCGCCGCGCCGCCGAGATGGTGGGCCGCAGCGAAAAGGCGATCCGCGATGCCGAGGCCGATGGCCGCCTGCCCGAACCCGAGAAAGACCCCGACACCGGGCGGCGCACCGGCTACAGCCTGACCGACGTCAACCGGATGCGCCAGGTCTTCGGCACCCTGCCGCACCGCGCGCCGGGCGATCCGGCGATGGTGCTGGCGGTGCAGAACTTCAAGGGCGGTGTCGGCAAGTCGACCACGGTCTGCCACCTGGCGCAATTCCTCGCGCTCAAGGGCTACCGGGTCTGCGTCATCGATTGCGACAGCCAGGCCTCGACCACCTCGATGTTCGGGCTGAACCCCGATGTCGACGTCGACGAGGACGAGGATACGCTTTATCCCTTCTTCCGCCATGGCGGGCCGCCCGATCTCAGCTATGCGCTGCGGGCGACCTATTGGCCGAATATCGCGCTGATCCCCGCCAACCTCGGGCTTTATGACGCCGAGTATGAATTCGCCGCCCGCATGGCGCGCGAGCAGGCCTTTGTGCTCGACCGGCTGCGCCACGGCATCGAGACCATCAAGGACCGCTTCGACATCATCCTGCTCGATCCGCCCCCGGCGCTGGGGATGCTGTCGCTCTCGGTGCTGCGCGCGGCCGAGGCGCTGATCATCCCGGCCCCGCCGAACAACATCGATTTCGGCTCCACCGCGCATTTCCTCAAGATGCTGGGCGCGACGCTGAACGAACTGGCCGCCGCCGGCGGCGCGCGCGATTATGCTTTTGTTAAAATTCTCGCGACAAAGATGAACGACACGAAATCGGCGCATGTCGCCATCAAGCGGATGATGGATGCGGTGTTCCCGATGGACATGTTGCTTGCCGTACAGAAGGACAGCGCCGAGATCGACAATGCCACCGCCAATCTTTCCACCGTCTACGAACTTACCGGCGCGGCCACGCGGACCGAGACGCACAAGCGCTGCCGCGCCTATCTCGATGCCGTGGGGCGCGAGATCGAGACGCTGATCCGCAAGACCTGGCCCAGCCATCATGCGCAATTGCGCAAGGAAGGAGTGCTATGACCCGCAAACACGATGCGATCTTCGACGATGTCCTCTCGGGGCTCGACGCGCCTGCGCCCGCCGACGAACGGGCCGGTGCCAGGTTTCTCAAACGCACCAGCGCGATTTCCGAGCGCATGTCGGGCGAGCTGGAGGAAAAGACACTGCGCTGGATCGACCCGGCGCGCTGCCGGATGTGGGACCGGCACAACCGCGAATACGCGCTGCTCAACGAAGAGAACTGCCGCGACCTGATCGACGGCATCCGCAGCCAGGGGCGGCAGGAATTCGCCGCCATCGTGCGGGCCTCGGCGGACCCGGCCTACGATTACGAGGTGATCTGCGGCGCGCGGCGGCATTTCGCGGTCAGCTGGCTGCGCGCCAACAATTACACCCAGTTCAAGTACCTGGTCGAGGTCCGCGATCTTTCCGACGAAGAGGCCTTTCGCCTGGCGGATATCGAGAACCGCGACCGCGAGGATATCTCCGACTACGAGCGCGCCATCGACTATGCTGACGCGGTCGAGCGCTATTACGGCGGCAAGCAGAAGGCCATGGCCGAGCGGCTGGAGGTCTCGCAGCCCTGGCTCTCGCGCTACCTGCAACTGGCGAAACTGCCCGCGGCGATTGTCGCGGCCTTCCCCACGGTGCGCGACATCCGCGAGCGCAATGCGCGCGAGTTGAAGCCGCTGCTGGCCGATGCCGAGGCCGCGGCGCGGATCACCGAGGAGGCCGGCGCCATCGCGCGCGAGCAGGCCCAGGCGCGGCAGGGGCGCGGCGCCTATCTCGACGGGGTGGCGGTGATGCGGCGGCTGCTGCGGGCAGGCAGACCCGCGCAGGCCAAGGCGCCGCCCGAGGGCAAGGTCTATCGCCGCAGCGGCGCCGAGCGCGGCATCGAGGTGCGCCAGAAGGGCCGCAAGGTGGTGATGGAATTCGAGGATTCCCTGTCGCGCCCGCAGCTCGAGGCGGCCTTCTTGGCCTACCTCAAGGACCGGTTCCCGGCCTGATCTCGGGGAAATTGCCCATGGGCAAGACCGCCGCCGTCCCGGCCTTGCGCCGGGACCTCATGGCCGTCGCTTGCCCATGGGCAATTTTTGCCCCGGGTCATTCTGACCAGCCCATGCGCCGGCGGGCCCGCACACCCGGACAGAATGTCCCGACCCCCGCCAGAGGCAAAAAACGGGCTGGAAACCGTGACTTGCAGGTGGCAGGTTGCCCCGGGGCACGGGGGAGTAGCGGGCCATGGTCGATATCTGGAGCGGTCTGGCCCAGGCCTTCTGGCTGGTCATCACGCTCGACGCGGAACTGGTGGAAATCGCCCTGCGCTCGTTGCAGGTGACGCTGAGCGCGCTGGTGATCGCCAGCCTCATCGCCCTGCCGCTGGCCGCCTTGCTGGCGGTGCGCCGCTTTCGCCTCCGCCGCACGGTGATTGCACTCTTGAACGCGCTGATGGGGTTGCCGCCGGTGGTGGTGGGGCTGATCGTCTATGTCTTCCTGTCGCGCTCGGGGCCCTTCGGCGTGCTCGGGCTGCTCTTTACCCCCACCGCGATGATCATCGCGCAGGTGATCATCATCGTGCCGCTCATCGCCTCGGTCGCGCATCAGTCGATCCGCGATCTCTGGCAGGAGTACCATGACCTGCTGATCTCGATGAACGTCACCCAGGGCCAGAAGATCCGCACCCTGCTCTGGGACAGCCGCCGCGCGCTGCTCACCGCCTCGCTCGCCGGCTTCGGCCGGGCGATCGGCGAGGTCGGCGCGATCATGATCGTCGGCGGCAATATCGACCATGCCACCCGGGTGCTGACCACCGCCATCGCGCTGGAGACCGGCAAGGGCAATTTCGCCCTCGCGCTGGCGCTGGGCTTCGTGCTGATCGGGCTGGCCATCGCCGTCAACCTCGCCATTCACGCCCTCGGCCAGACCGAGCGGGAGGGGCGCTGGTGATGCAATTGTTCCCCGTCAGGTTGACCGATGCGCGCGCCACGCGGCGCGGCAAGACGCTGGTCGGGCCGGTGGACCTGGTGCTGGGCGGGCAGGGGACGACGGTGGTGATCGGCCCCAATGGCGCCGGCAAGACCACCTTCCTGCGCATGCTGCACGGCACCGCGCGGCTGGGCTCGGGGCGCATCGACTGGCACTGCGGCACCGAGGAAGCGCGCCATCACCAGTGTTTCGTCTTCCAGCAGCCGGTGATGCTGCGGCGCACGGTGCTGCAGAACCTGGTCTATCCGCTGCGCCTGCGCGGCGTGGCGCGGGCCGAGGCCGAGGCGCGTGCGCGCGACTGGGCGGCGAAGGTGGGGCTGTCGGAGATGCTCGACCGCCAGGCGCCGGTGCTCTCGGGCGGCGAGCGGCAGAAGCTGGCGCTGGCCCGCGCCATGATCACCGCGCCGCAGCTCTTGTTTCTCGATGAGCCCTGTGCTTCGCTCGACGGGCGCGCCATGCGCGAGATCGAGGAGCATCTGCAAGAGGCCCGCGCCGCCGGAATGCGGCTGATCCTGTCGACCCATGACATGGGCCAGGCGCGGCGGCTGGCCGACGAGGTGCTTTTCCTGCTGCACGGCAAGGTGCATGAACATGCCCCGGCCGAGCATTTCTTCACCCATCCTGCAACGGCCCAGGCACGGGCCTTTCTCAACGGAGATATCGTCGAATGAAACACCTGATCCTGAGTATCGCACTCGCCCTCGGCGGCACCGCCGTCGCGGCGGCGGAGACCATGAAGATGGCGGTCACCACCTCGTTCCACAACTCCGGCCTCTCGGAGGTGCTGCTGCCGCAGATCGCCGAGGACCTGGGCATCGAGGTGCAATTGCTGGTGGTCGGCACCGGCCAGGCGCTGCGGCTGGGCGAGGCGGGCGATGTCGATGCCATCCTGGTGCATTCCCGCGCCGCCGAGGAGGCCTTCGTCGCGGGCGGCTACGGCACCCATCGGCGCGAGATCATGTACAACGATTTCGTCTTTGTCGGCCCCGAGGACGACCCGGCAGAGACCGCCAGTGCCGCCAGCGCCACCGAGGCGCTGCAGAAGATTGCCGAGGCCGAGGCCGATTTCGTCTCGCGCGGGGATGACAGCGGCACCCACAAGAAGGAGCTGAGCCTCTGGACCGAGGCCGGCCTCGATCCGACCGCCCTGGGCGACTGGTACAAGCCGGTCGGCGCGGGCATGGGGGCCGCGCTCAATACCGCGGCGGGCATGGGGGCCTATATCCTGTCGGACCGGGCCAGCTGGCTGAACTTCGGCAACAAGACCGGGATGGCGCTGACCTATGCCGGCGATCCGGTGCTGTTCAACCAGTATGCCTATCTGCCGGTGAACCCGGATCTGCACGCCCATGTGAAGACCGACCTGGCGATGCAGCTGGAGGAGTGGCTGGTGTCGGACACCGCCAGGGCGCTGATCGACGGCTACAGGATCAATGGCGAGACGCTGTTTGTCTTCAATGCCGAGGCGGGGGAATAGCGGGGCAGGGCATCCCGATAAGTAAGAGACGCCGAAGCCCCGGACTTGCTCTGGGGCCTCACGGCCCACGTCGCCCAGGAGGCCCCGGATCAGGTCCGGGGCGAATGTCGCGCGGATGCTCGCGTCGGGTCGGAACCGGACATCCGCGGTCCGCGAGGCTCACCCCTCGTCCAGCGACCCATGGATGGCGAATTGCTCCAGCCCCGCCTCCTGCGCCTCGATCACGCGAAACGTCTCGCGCACCCCGGCCTCGGTCAATTCCCGCGCGACGGTCAAGAGCGTGTTGGGTGCGTGGTCCTCGCAGAGCTCTGCCATATGGGCGATTTCCTCGGCGGCCACGGGCGTCGCGGCCTCCACCGAGGGCGCGCCGTAGTAGCTGACGAAATGCGCCGCAAGCGCCTCGGTCAGCCGCGCCACTTCCTCGGGCTGCGCCTCGGTCACGGCGACAAAGGTCACCCGGCCGAAGGTCTCCAGCCCCAGCCAGCCATTGGCAAAGGCCTGCCGCGCCTTGCCGGTCAGGTCGCCGCCGGACCAGTTGGAAAACTCGAATCCGCCCGAGACGCACCATTCGCCGGTGCGCGCGGGCGAGGCATAGACGCGCATGTCGCTTTCATCGAAATGGATCGCGCGCGCCAGTTTCGTGGCCAATTCCGTGGCCTGTGTCATGGTGCCTCCTCCAGCAGTTCGGTCAGCGGGATCAGGCGCGTCTCCTCGCCCAGGCGCAGCAGGGCGCCGAAATCCTCGTCGGCGCCGAGAAAGGTGCCGGTGACACCGCAGAGCGTCACCTCCTCGCCGATCCCGTGCACCAGCCCGCGCCATTCGGTGTGCAGCGGGCGGGGGCCGTCGCTCTCCCACCGGGTGAGGGCGTTGAGCGTGTGCCGCGCCCAGGCTTCCAGCAGGGCAGGGGGGGTGACATCGGCGCAGCCCTCGGCGTAAAGCGCGGTGATCTCGGGGGTCTCGCCCATCTCGGCCACCCCGGGCAGCAGTTGCAGGGTGAAGCCCACCACCAGCCAGTCGGGCACCGCCGAAGGATCGGCCCCGGCGGCCATCACCCGGAACCCGCCGCAGCCCGCGCCATTGACGCGGATGCCGCCGTCCCAGTCGAGATGCACCGCCACCTCGGGCGGGGCCAGCGCGCCAAGCGCGTTCTGCAGGCCCACCGCGCAGGCCGGCAGCATCGCCATGGCGCGCGCCAGCGGCACCTCGGGGGCCAGCACCAGCGCGGCCTCCATCGCCTCGGGCATCAGCCGATGGGCGATCAGCCCGGCGTCGCATCCCGTCACCGCCCGCATCACCGCGTGGTCGAAGGCCGGGCCATTGGCGGCTTCGCCCCACATCAGCGGCGGGAAGCACGGGGTCTCGCTCATGCCACCCCCTCGGCGACCAGCGCATTGGCCAGGTCGCGAAAGGCGCGGGCCTGGGCGCTGTCGGGCTGGCTCACCACGATCGGCGCGCCGCCGTCCGCCGCCAGCCGGATGTCGATGTGCAAGGGCACCTCGGCCAGCAGCGGCACGCCGAGCTTGCGCGCCTCTGCCGCGACGCCGCCATGGCCGAAGACATGTTCCTCGTGGCCGCAGGAGGAACAGATATGCGTCGACATGTTCTCGATCATGCCGAGGATCGGCACTTTCAACTGCTTGAACATGTCGATCCCCTTGCGCGCATCCAGAAGGGCCACGTCCTGCGGCGTCGAGACGATCAGCGCGCCGTCCACATGGGTTTTCTGCGCCAGCGTCATCTGCACATCCCCCGTGCCGGGCGGCAGATCGACGATCAGCACATCCAAAGCCCCCCATTGCACCTGGAACAGCATCTGCTGCAACGCGCCCATCAGCATCGGGCCGCGCCAGACCACCGCCTGGTCGTCGTTGGTCATCAGCCCCAGCGACATCAGCGTCACGCCGTGGTTGCGCAGGGGCAGGATGGTCTTGCCATCGGGGCTGGCAGGCCGCCCCGAGATGCCCAGCATCCGCGGCTGCGACGGGCCGTAGACATCGGCATCCAAGAGCCCCACCTTGCGCCCCTGCTGCGCCAGTGCGCAGGCGAGGTTGGCGGCGACGGTGGACTTGCCCACCCCGCCCTTGCCCGAGGCAATGGCGAGGATATGCGCCACGCCCGGCACCCGCTCCTGCCCGGCGGGCTTGGGCGCCTGGGGCTTGAGGCTGGGCGGGGCCTTCTCCTCATGCGCGGTCAGCACGATGGAGACGCTCTCGACCCCCGCCGCCTTCAGCGCCGTCTCGGCCTCGGCCTTGGCGCGGCCATAGGCTTCGGCCCGGGCGGGCGGGATCTCCATGACAAAGCGCACCGCGCCGCCCTCGACGCTGAGCGCGCGCACCACGCCCGAGGCCATCAGGTCGCCGCCCGAGACCGGGTCGGTGACGGTCTTCAGCGCGGCCAGTACCGCTTCGCGATCCGGCAAGGTCTACTCCTGTCCCTTGATGGTGCCCGTGACCTCGTGGGTCAGGTCAAGCTCCTCGATGGTGACGACCGCCTTGACCGCATAGGTCTTGCCCGCAGTTTCGGCGTCGCGCATCGCGTCCTCGATGGCCTGTTGCGAGGTGACGCCGACCTGCTTGAGGAACTTGCGCATCGACATGTTGAAATCATCCGACATGGGATCTCCTTTCTGGGGTTTGACCTGCGGGCAGGGGTAGGCTTAGCATGGCACATGGTCCACCGCCTGCCGATAATGTGTCTGGTGCTGGCGCTTTTGCCCCTCGGGGCAGGGGCCGAGGATCGTCTGCTGCGGCTCAACGCGCCAGCGGCGCTGCGCGACACCGGGCTGCTGGACTATATCCTGCCGCGCTTCACGCTCAAGACCCGGGTCAAGGTGGAACAGGTGCCCGAGCCGGGTGCCGCCGACCTGGTGCTGGGCGACGAGGGCCGCGCGCTCTTCGAGGGCGCGGGGCAGGTCTGGCACATGGCGCTGGCGACCGACGATGTCGACGCCGCGCGCTTTGCCGACTGGCTGGCGGGCGAGGTCGGGCGCCGCACCGTGCTGGCCTATGCGCCCGAGGGCACGCCGCTTTTCGCGCCGCCGCGCGAGGTGGCGAAAGCGCCCGTCGAGGTCCGTTTCGACGGCGATGCCGAACGCGGGCACGAGGTGTCGCGCGCCAAGTGCCGCCGCTGTCACGCGGTGGATGACGCCAGCCACATGTCCTCGATCGGCTCGACCCCCTCCTTCGGCGTGCTGCGCAGCCTGACCGACTGGAGCACGCGATTCGCCGGCTTCTACCTGCTCAACCCGCATCCCTCCTTCATGATCATCGACGGCGTCACCGATCCCTTCAGCGACCAGAGCCCGCCGCCCATCGTGCCCATTGAACTGACGCTGGACGAGCTTGAGGCGATGCTCGCCTATGTCTCGCGGATCCCCGCCGCCGACCTGGGGGCGCCGATCGAACATCAGTGATCGCGCCGTTTCGACAGGTAATCGTCGGTGGTGCGCACCCTGGGTCTTTCGCCGGCGGCAAAGGGGTTGTCGGCGCTGTGAAACTGCGCCTGCACCCGGCAATTGTCGCACATCTGGATCATCCGCAGCTTGTCGCCGGCAAACATGGCATGGCCTTCCAGCTTGGCCATGATCCGCTCGACCGAGGATTTCACCCCGAAGAGCGCGCCGCAGTCGACGCAGGCAAAGGGTTCCTCCTCGTGCAGCACCCGCTGCGACAGCGCCGCATCGGTCAGGTCGAGGCGCGGCGCATAGGTGATGGCATCCTCGGGGCAGATATGGGCGCAGATCCCGCATTGCAGGCAGGCATCCTCCTGAAAGCGCAGTTGCGGCATGTCGGGATTGTCGCCAAGCGCGCCCGAGGGGCAGAGCGAGACGCAGGAGAGGCAGAGCGTGCAGGCCTCGGTATCGACCAGCACCGCGCCATAGGGCGCGCCTTCCGGCAGCGGCAGCACCTCGGCGCCGGGGTTGAGCGCGCGGGCGGCCTGGCGGGTGATCTGGCGGCGGGTGCCCATGGGCCGGACCGGGCGGGCCAGCGGCGCCGGGGGCGTGCCGGCGTAAAGCGTGTCGGCCATGGCGTCGGGGTCGGGCGTGTCGAGGATCGTCATCGCGCCCTCGCTGGTCAGCGCGCGGGCCAGCGCCACCTGCGCCTCGAGCGGCGGCAGGTCGGCCTTGGGCCCGGGCAGCAGCGTCACATCGGCAAAGCCCGCGGCCAGCGCGGCCAGCGCCTCGGCATGGCCAAAGGCGCCCAGGGCGGGCAATTCCAGCGGGATCACGTTGGCGGGCAGGCCGCGGCCATGGCGGGCGGCAAGGCGGATCATCTCGGCGCCGTGGCTGTCGTGGACCAGCAGGCGCGGGCATTCTCCCCCGGCGTCCAGGTAGGCGCGCGCCAGGGTCTGCACCCGCGCCATCACCATGTCCACCGGCGGCGCGTCATAGCTGATCGCGCCGGAAGGGCAGACCGCGGAACAGGCGCCGCACCCAGCGCAGATCATCGGATCGACGGTGACGAACTCGCCCGCGGGGCTGATCGCGCCGGTGGGGCAGAGGTCGAGACAGCGGGTGCAGCCGGTCTGCTCGGCCCGGGAATGGGCGCAGAGCAGGGGCTCGGTGCGCACATGCAGCAGCTTCTCGAAGGTGCCGACGAGGTGTGAAGCGGCCAGCACCGCAGCGGCGACCGAAGGCGGATGGGCGGGATCGGCGCGCAGGTAGCCTTCGCGTTTTTCATGCGCCGGAAACAGCGGCGTGGCGCCGCGCAGGTCCAGCAGGATGTCGCAGGCGCTGGCGCCGCCGTCGCGCGGGGGCGTGAGGGTGAGGGCGCCGCGCCCGCCGGGCTCGATCATCTGCAGCGCGTCGATCCTGACCTCGAACTGCCCCAGTGCGCCGGTGGCGCGGCGCAATTGCCCGACCACCACGTCGAAATCCCGGCTGTCGGGCAGGTCTTCGGGGGTTTCCAGAAGCACCGTCACCCCGAGGTAGGGCGCAAGCCGTGCCGCGGCCTCCAGCGCCACCTCTGCCGGGCCGAGGATCAGGCAGAGCCCTTCCGAGATCACGTCGATGGTGCGGTCGGGGCGCGCGGGCAGCAGCGCCTCGGCCAGCAGCGCGGACATTTTGGGCAGTTTGTCGGTGGCATCGTCGCTCCATCCGGCCCGGTCGCGCAGGTCGAGCAGGGGGGCGGGATCGGTGCCCAACTCCTCGGCCAGGGCCTCGAAGGTGCGCGCCTCCTGGGTACAGCACAAAATCGTGTCCCCCCCTGTCAAGGCCTCTGCAGCGCGGTCGATCTGGCTGGTGCAGAGCGCCGAACAGGGCGGCGTGGGGGTCAGGCCGGCGGATTTGGCCAGGGCTTGCGAATCGAGTGTCATCGACCCCTGACAATCGCAGGTTATCAAACGCTTGGACATGAATTCTCCCCTCGGATGCGGGCCCTGTCCATCCCCGTCGAGGGCCATGCGCGGACTTACGCTAAACGCGATGCGCCGGCCACGGCAACCGGTTTTCTGACGCACCCCGCCCGGCGCACCTGTGCTGCAGGGCAGCAATCGCGCCGGGTGATTCGCCGCATCGCCATGGTGGCGGATGCCGAGTGAAATCGTCGGGTTGGACAAAACGTCCCGGCGTCGCACCGGGCCCCGAATTGCCCGGACAAAATGTCCGCGGGCGGGGGAAAAACCGGGTTGGCGAAGAAAGCGCTTGGCGGCACGGGGGTCGGCGTACCAATCTGGGGTCGGGGAGGCAGACGTCAAAGTGATCCACAATCCGGACATGTATCGAACGATGCCGGTCGGCGTCGTGCTGCGGAAAACGCCCGGCGTGACCCGCTGGGCGAAATGGCACTGGACCGCCAGCGCGGTGCTGCCCGGCGCCGGGCCGGCCGACTGGCGGGTGCTGCGCCAGGAGGGCGAGGCGGTGGAATACCACGCCGCGACCTGCACGCTGGAACTGCACGGCGCCGAGACCGAGGCCTATCTGCACGGCATCACCGCCCGGGTGCCCAGCCTCTACGTGGTGATGCGGCATGTGGCGGGCGATCCGCCGCTGGCGGTCGACCTGGTCACCGCCTCGCCCTACGAGGCGCAGGATTATTCCGACAGCGGCGAGGACCTGGTGGAGAAGGTGCCGATGCCGCCCGGTCTGCTGGGCTGGGTGGCGGCGTTCGTCGAGGATTTCCACCAGGACGAGGTTTTCGTGAAGCGCCGCCGCGACAAGGAGCGGATCGACCGGGTGCAGGACGGCATCGGCGACCCGCGGATCGGCAAGGCGGGGGATATCTATGCCTCGCCGGCGTTGAAGCGGAGGCGGTTGTCATGAGCGCAGCCAGCAAAAGTGGGCAGCGGTTTTGCGTCCGGCTGCGCGACAGGCAAACCAGCGCAGCCAGCAAAAGTGGACACCGGTTTTGCGTCCGGCTGCGCGACAGTCAAACCGGCGCAGCCAGCAGAAGTGGGCACCGGTCTTGCGTCCGGCTGCGCGACGGACAAACCGGCGCACCCGGCAGAAGTGGGCAGCGGTTCAGCGGGAGGGCGGCATGACTCTCTGGTCAAAGCGCAAGGCGGCGGTGGCGGCGGAGGCCGAGGCCGAGGCAAAAGCCCGGACCGAGGCCGCGCGGCAGGCCGAGGACCGGGCGCTGGCCGAGCGCTCGGACGAGGAGCTTCTGGCCGAGGCCGGGGTCAAGGCGCCCGAGGACCTGGTCGATGCCGCCGAGATCCGCGATTTCCTGCGCCACGCGCTGCCCGAGCGGCTGAAGCGCCGGGCGCTGCGGCGGCTTTGGGGTACGAACCCGGTGCTGGCCTGTCTTGACGGGCTGAACGATTACGACGACGATTACACCGATGCGGCAGGCGGCGGTCCGGTACAGACCGCCTATGTGGTGGGCAAGGGCATGGCGGCGCAGTTCAAGGCCTTCGTGGAACCGGAGAAGGTGGAGGAGGCGTCTGACGCGGTGACATCCGAGGTCGGGACAACGCAGTCCCGGACTTGCTCCGGGACCTCCACGCCCGAGGATTGCGATGAGGTCCCCCCGGATCAAGTCCGGGACAGGCAGGAGCAGGTCCGGGACGCGGAGCACCAGGTTGCCGAGACAGCGCCCGAGCCAGAGGCCGACCCGCCCGCCACCACCCGCCGGATGCGTTTCACCTTCGAGGAAGCCAGATGACCCCAGCCCCCGCCCCCACGATCCCCGAAGAAGACCGCCTGCGCGCGGATCTCTACAATTTCCTCGGGCTGATCCTCTCGGCGCCGCCCGACGAGATGCTGCTGGCGCAGACCGCCGGGCTCTCGGGCGATGCCAGCGAGCTGGGAAAGGCGATCTCCACCCTGGCCAGGCTGGCCAAGGTCAGCAAGCCCCGGGCGGTGCAAAGCGAGTACAACAAGCTCTTCATCGGCCTCGGGCGGGGCGAGCTTCTGCCCTATGCCTCCTATTACCTGACCGGCTTTCTCAACGAGAAGCCCTTGGCGCTGCTGCGCCAGGACATGGGCCGGCTGGGCCTCGAGCGGGCCGACGATGTCTTCGAGCCGGAGGACAATATCGCCAGCCTGATGGAGATGATGGGCGCGGTGATCGCCGGGCGGTTCCGCGCGCCGGCCGATCTGGGCCAGCAGAAGGAGTTCTTTGCCAGGCACATCGCCCCCTGGGCGAGCCATTTCTTTGCCGACCTGGAGGGCGCCAGGAACAGCGTCTTCTATGCCCCCGTGGGCACGGTGGGCCGGGCCTTCATGGGCGTCGAGGCGGAAGCCTTTCGCCTGGGATGAACCGGGGCCCGCGAGGGGCCCCAGACGAGCGGCGCGCAATCGCCGGAACACGATCAGGGAGAGACACACATGTCCGAGGAAAAAGAGGCCAGCCGCCGCGATTTCCTGAAACTGGCCGGAACCACGGCGCCGCTTGCGGCGGTTGCGGTGGCGGTCGGCGGGACGGAAGCGGAAGCCTCCGAGCCCGACCTGGCATCCGAGCGGATGCAGGACACGGCCCATACCCGGGCCTACTTCGCCAGCGCGAAGTTCTGACACCACGGCGCGGCCCGGGACACCGGGCCGGCGAGAGGCCATGAGCGACTGGTTGCGTGACGCCCGACTGCCCCTGGCCATGAGCGTACCAAGCGAGCGGATCGCCCCGAGGGGCCAGGCCGCGAGCCAAGGGAGGAAGACCCATGTTAAGGAAAAAGACCAACGGGGTTGCGCGACGCCCCCAGCGGACTTCGATCCTGTCTGACGTGGCCCGGGCATCGGTGGACCGCCGCGCGTTCCTGCGCGGATCCGGCCTGGCCATCGGCGGCCTGGCCGCCATTGCCGCCACCGGCGGCACCGTCAAGCCCGCCTCGGCCCAGACCGCGCCGATGGGCAAGGTCGACATCAGGAAATCCGTCTGCACCCATTGTTCGGTCGGCTGCACCGTCATCGCCGAAGTCAGCGACGGCGTCTGGATCGGGCAGGAGCCCGGCTGGGACAGCCCGTTCAACCTCGGCGCCCATTGCGCCAAGGGGGCCAGCGTGCGCGAACACGCGCATGGCGAGCGGCGGCTGAAGTACCCGATGAAGAAAGAGGGCGGCGAATGGGTCCGCATCTCCTGGGACCAGGCGATCAACGAGATCGGCGACAAGATGATGCAGATCCGCGACGAGAGCGGACCCGACAGCGTCTACTGGCTGGGCTCGGCCAAGCATTCCAACGAACAGGCCTACCTGTTCCGCAAGTTCGCCGCCTACTGGGGCACCAACAACGTCGATCACCAGGCGCGGATCTGCCATTCGACGACGGTGGCCGGCGTGGCGAATACATGGGGCTACGGCGCCATGACCAACAGCTACAACGACATCCACAACAGCCAGGCGATGTTCCTGATCGGGTCGAACCCGGCCGAGGCGCATCCGGTCTCGCTGATGCATCTGCTCAGGGCCAAGGAGCGCAACAATGCGCCGCTGATCGTCTGCGATCCGCGGTTCACCCGCACCGCCGCCCATGCGGATGAATATGTCCGCTTCCGGCCCGGCACCGACGTGGCGCTGATCTGGGGCATCCTGTGGCACATCTTCGACAACAGCTGGGAAGACCGCGAGTTCATCCGCACCCGGGTCTGGGGCATGGATCAGATCCGCACCGAGGTGGCCAAGTGGACCCCCGAGGAGACCGAGCGCGTGACCGGCACCCCGGCCGCCCAGCTCAAGCGGGTGGCGCGCACCCTGGCCAACAACCGCCCCGGCACGCTGATCTGGTGCATGGGCGGCACCCAGCACAGCAACGGCAACAACAACACCCGCGCCTATTGCGCGCTGCAGCTGGCGCTCGGCAATATCGGCCGCTCGGGCGGCGGGGCCAATATCTTCCGCGGCCATGACAACGTGCAGGGCGCCACCGACCTTGGCGTTCTGGCCGATACGCTGCCGGGCTACTATGGCCTCTCGGCGGGAAGCTGGGCCCATTGGGCGCGCGTCTGGGAAGAGGATCTCGACTGGCTCAAGGGCCGTTTCGACAGCCATACCGGCAAGGACGGCAAGCAGAAGGAGATGATGACCCTGACCGGCATCCCGGTCTCGCGCTGGATCGACGGCGTGCTCGAGGACAAGGAGAACCTCGATCAGCCCGACAACACCCGCGCCATGGTGCTCTGGGGCCACGCGCCCAACTCGCAGACCCGCATGGCCGAGATGAAGGGCGCGATGGAAAAGCTCGACGTGCTGGTGGTGGTCGATCCCTATCCGACCGTCTCGGCGGTGCTGCACGACCGGACCGACGGGGTCTACCTGCTGCCCGCCGCGACGCAGTTCGAGACCCGCGGTTCGGTGACCGCCTCGAACCGCTCGCTGCAATGGCGCGACCAGGTGGTCAAGCCGCTGTTCGAGAGCCTGCCGGACCATACGATCATGGCCAAGTTCGCCGAGAAGTTCGGCTTCCATGACCGGATGTTCCGCAATATCGCCATCGACGACGGCGGCGAGCCCAATGTCGAGGACATCACCCGCGAGTTCAACCGCGGCATGTGGACGGTGGGCTATACCGGCCAGAGCCCGGAACGGCTCAAGATGCACATGGCCAACCAGCATACCTTCGACCGCACCACCCTGCGCGCCAATGGCGGGCCGGCGGATGGCGATACCTATGGTCTGCCCTGGCCCTGCTGGGGCACGCCCGAGATGAACCATCCGGGCACCCATGTGCTTTACGACATGTCCAAGCCGGTGGCCGAGGGCGGGCTGACCTTCCGCGCCCGGTTCGGGGTCGAGCACAATGGCGACAACCTGCTGGCCGATGGCGTCTTCAGCGCGGGGTCCGAGATCCAGGACGGATACCCGGAATTCACCATGCAGATGCTGATGGACCTGGGCTGGGACGGCGACCTGACCGACGAGGAACGCGCGGTGATCGAATCCGTCGCGGGCTATCAGCCGGTGGAAACCGCCGATGACGGTGGCCAGGAGGTGGGCGAAACCTCGCAGACCGGCGAACGGCCTTCGGATTATGCCGAGAAGGTCGGCGGCGTGAACTGGAAGACCGACCTTTCGGGCGGCATCCAGCGGGTGGCCATCGCCCATGGCTGCGCGCCCTTCGGCAATGCCAAGGCGCGCACCGTGGTCTGGACCTTCCCCGACCCGGTGCCGATCCACCGCGAGCCGCTCTATACCAACCGGCGCGACCTGGTGGCGGATTATCCGACCTACGAGGACAAGCACTTCTGGCGGGTTCCGACGCTCTATGCCTCGATCCAGAAGAACGACTTCTCGAAGGACTACCCGATGATCCTGACCTCGGGCCGGCTGGTCGAATACGAGGGCGGCGGCGAGGAGACCCGGTCGAACCCCTGGCTGGCCGAGTTGCAGCAGGACATGTTCGTCGAGATCAACCCGCGCGACGCCAACAACCTGGGCGTGCGCGACGGGTCGCAGGTCTGGGTCGAGGGCGCCGAGGGCGCCAAGGTCAAGGTCATGGCGATGGTGACCCAGCGGGTGGGCGAGGGCGTGGCCTTCATGCCCTTCCACTTCGGCGGGCACTTCCAGGGCGCGGACCTGAGGTCGAAATACCCCGACGGGGCCGACCCCTATGTGCTGGGCGAGTCGTCCAACACTGCCCAGACCTATGGCTATGACAGCGTGACCCAGATGCAGGAGACCAAAGCGACTCTCTGCAAGATCATGCCAGCGTAAGGAGAAAAGGATATGGCCAGAGCTAAATTCCTCTGTGACGCCGAGCGCTGCATCGAATGCAACGCCTGCGTCACCGCGTGCAAGAACGAGCACGAGGTGCCCTGGGGCATCAACCGACGAAGGGTGGTGACCATCCAGGACGGCCAGCCGGGCGAACGCTCGATCTCGGTGGCCTGCATGCATTGCTCGGATGCGCCCTGCATGGCGGTCTGCCCGGTGGATTGCTTCTACCAGAACGAGGAGGGCATCGTGCTGCACTCCAAGGACCTGTGCATCGGCTGCGGCTATTGCTTCTATGCCTGCCCCTTCGGCGCGCCGCAGTACCCGCAGGCCGGCAACTTCGGCTCGCGCGGCAAGATGGACAAGTGTACCTTCTGCGCCGGCGGCCCGGAGGAGAACCACAGCCAGGCGGAGTTCGTCAAATACGGGCGCAACCGGATCGCGGAAGGCAAGCTGCCGCTCTGCGCCGAGATGTGTTCGACCAAGGCGCTGCTGGCGGGGGATGGCGACGTGGTGTCGGGCATCTACCGCGAGCGGGTCGTGGCGCGCGGCTTCGGCTCGGGCGCCTGGGGCTGGGGCACCGCCTACGACCAGAAGGGCGGCTGACCGGTGCGTGCGGGCCCGTCCCCTGCGGTTGCGGCCGCGGGGGGCGGGCGCGTGCCGCACCTTGCCCTCACCGACAAGGCGCGGGGCGCGCAGGCGATGCGCGTCCCGTCCCCCGATTTCCGATGGAGACCCTCAATGCTGCGCCATCTGATGGCCCTTTTCCTGCTTGTCCTGCCGCTGTCGCTTGCCGCCCAGGACGCCGGCGCACCGGAGCCGGGCGCGGTCCCGGCGATCGACCGTTCCGCCACCGGCGGCGCGCAGACGCTCGAGGACATCCTGCGCCGCCAGAAGGGCCTGCCGGTCGACGACACCTTCCGGCGCGGCAACCTCGGCGCGCCGCCGCCGGGGGTGCCGCAGCTTGGCACCCTGGGCGGGGCTTCGGACCCCGACCTGTGGCGCGCGCTGCGCTATAACGAGGCCGAGATGACCGTCAGCAATGCCCAGCCCGGCGGCGCGGTGCTGATCCAGGACGGCGGCATCTGGTGGCTCGAGTTCCGCCGCGGGCCGCTGGCCACCTATGGCGGCTGGCTGCTGCTGGGCACGCTGGGGCTGCTGGCGCTGTTCTTTGTGCTGCGCGGCCGCATCCGCATCGAGGGCGGCAAGACCGGGCGCACCGTCACGCGCTTCAGGTTCATCGAGCGTTTTGCCCATTGGATGATGGGCGGGGCCTTCATCCTGCTGGCGCTGACCGGGTTGATGACGCTCTTCGGGCGCAAGTATTTCATCGACTGGTTCGGGCTGGAGTTCAACGCGCAGCTGCTGATCGTGTCGAAGCTGATCCACAACAATGTCGCCTGGGCCTTCATGCTGGGGCTGGTGATGGTTTTCGTGATGTGGGTCTGGCACAACCTGCCCGACCGCACAGACTTGACCTGGTTCGCCCAGGCCGGGGGCATCTTCGGCAAGAAGCACCCGCCGGCCAAGAAGTTCAACGCCGGGCAGAAGCTGATCTTCTGGTCGGTGATCCTGCTGGGCGGGTCGATCTCGGTGTCGGGGCTGTCGCTGCTCTTTCCCTTCCAGCTGCCGCTGTTCGATGCCACCTTCCAGGTGCTGAACGGCTGGGGCGTGAACGACTGGTTCGGGATGCGGCCCTTCCCCACCGGGCTGTCGCCGCAGGAGGAGATGCAGTTCGCCCAGCTCTGGCACGCCATTGTCAGCTTCGGGCTGATGGCGGTGATCCTGGCGCATATCTACATCGGCTCGCTGGGGATGGAGGGCGCCTATGACGCCATGGGCTCGGGCGAGGTCGACGAGGCCTGGGCCGAGCAGCACCATTCGATCTGGTACGAGAAGGTCAAGGCGCGCGAGGCGGAGGCCGGGGGCGCCGAGGCCCATCCGGCGGAATAATGCGCGCCGGGCTGACAGCGCTGCTGCTCTGGGCCGGGCTGGCCCAGGCGCAGGAGTTCACCACGCTGAAGGGCCATGGCGGGCCGATCATGGATATTGCCGTCTCGGCCCGGGGCCAGGTGGCCAGCGCCAGTTTCGACAATTCGGTCGGGCTCTGGCAGGGCCGGGTGCCGCGCTGGCTGGAAGGCCACGCGGCGGCGGTGACGGTGCTGGCCTGGGGGCCGGGCGGGATGCTGGCCTCGGGCGGGGACGATTTCGCGGTGCGGGTTTGGGATGTGGGGGAAGTTGGCCATGAGGTCCCCCCGGATCAAGTCCGGGGCAAGCTCAATCAAGTCCGGGACGACGTTGGAAGGGAAGTCGGGCGGCATCTGGGGAAAGTCGCGGCCCTGGCCTTTGCGCCCTCGGGGCGCTGGCTGGCGAGTGGAAGCTGGGACGGCAGCATCCGGCTCTGGCCGCTGGAGGGCGGCGCGGCGCGGGACCTGGCGGCGCCGGGGGCGGCGGTGAACGCGCTGGCCTTCGATGGCGAGGACCGGCTCCTGGCGGCGACCGCGGCGGGCGAGGTGCTGGTGTTCGACCTGACCGGGGACGGCCCGCCGGTGCGGCTGGTCCGGCATGGCTTCGGGGTCAATACGCTGGCCCTGGGCGATGGCTGGATCGCCTATGGCGCGGTGGATGGCGGCACGCGGGTTGTCGACCGCGAGGGCCGCGAGATCGCCGATTTCACCCTCGACCGGCGGCCGATCCTGGCGATGGACTGGCACCGCGGCACCCAGAGGCTCGCCGTGGGCGACGGCCAGGGCTATATCATGCTCGTCGACACCCAGGACTGGCGGATCGCCCGCGATTTCCGCGCCACCCGCAACGGGCCGGTCTGGGCGCTGGGCTTCGGGCCGGAGGGCGCGATGATCTATGCCGGGGGGATCGACGACGTGGCCTACGGCTGGCCGGTCGAGAGCCTTGACAGGTACGCGCCGGGCATCACCGGCGAGCGGTCCTTCCTGCGCGCGGCAAACGAGATGGGCAACGGAGAGCGGCAATTCATGCGCAAATGCTCGATCTGCCACAGTCTCGATCCCGGCCCCTCGCGCAAGGCCGGGCCGACGCTGCACGGGGTCTTCGGGCGGCGTGCGGGGACGGTGCCGGGCTATCCCTATTCCGGCATCCTCGACGGCTCGGAGATCACCTGGAGCGCCGCGACCATTGATGCCCTGTTCGACGCGGGCCCGGACCATTACATTCCGGGGTCCAAGATGCCGATGCAGGTGATCGCGGCGGCGGCGGATCGCGCCGACCTGATCGCCTTTCTGAAAACCGCCACCAAAGGGGAGGCAGACCAATGAAAGCCATGCTGGCCGGCTTTGCCGCCATTGTCCTGATCGCGGTGGGGGCCTTTGTCGGGCTGCACCAGCTCGGGTTTTCCGCGCAGGAGGCCTATTCCGGGGCGAACGTCCGTCTGAACTGATGACAGCGCGGGACGAATACGGCGGCCGCCTTGCCGGGGCGCAGGTCCTGGTGATCGACGACGAGCCGGGGATGCGCAATTTCCTGGTCAAGACCCTGGGGCCGCGGGTCAAGCGGGTGGCCGAGGCGGCTTCGCCGGCCGAGGCCACAAGGGCGCTGGACGCGGCGCATTTCGACCTGGTGATCCTCGACAATATCATGCCGGGCGGCACCGGGCTCGACTGGGTGTGCGAGCAGCGGCGCAAGGGGTTCTTTGCCGATACCATCCTGATCACCGCCTATGCGGACCTCGAGACCGCGATTGCCGCGCTGCGCGCCGGGGTGTCGGATTTCGTGCTGAAACCCTTTCGCACCAACCAGATCCTCGGCGCCATGGCGCGCACGCTCGACCGCACCCACCTGCGCCGCGACAATGTGCTGTTGCGCCGCGAGTTGCACGCGGGCGCGGGGCTGGGCAAGCTGCTCGGCGCCTCGCCGGCGCTGGGGCGGGTGCGCGGGCTGCTGGACCGGCTGGCACCGCTGCCGACGCCGGTGCTGTTCACCGGCGAAAGCGGCACCGGCAAGGAGTTGGCGGCGCGGCAGTTGCACGCCCTGTCGGACCGGGCCGAGAAACCCTTTGTCGCGGTCAATTGCGCCGCCATCGCGGTCGACCGCATCGTGCGCGAATTGTTCGGCGCGGTCGAGGGCGACGGGCGGCTGAAACCGGGGCTCCTGCTGCTGGCCGATGGCGGCACGCTGTTTCTGGACGAGGTGGCGCAGATGCCCGAGGTCTTGCAGGCGGCGCTTCTGCGGGTGCTGGAGGATCAGCGCATCCGCCCCGAGGGCGCCGAGCGCGAGATCCCGCTGAACCTGCGGTTCCTGTTCGCCACCAATGCCGATCTGCCGCGCGCGGTGGACGAGGGGCGGTTTCGCGCCGACCTCTTTCACCGCATCAACGTGATGCAGATCGAGATGCCGCCGCTGCGCGACCGCTCGGAGGATATCGTCGAGCTTGCCGCGCTGTTCATGGCGCAGTTCTCGACCCTGCTGGGGATGCCCGGGCTGGCGCTGGACGCCGAGACGCTGCTGAAGCTGCGCCGCTACGCCTGGCCCGGCAACGTGCGCGAGTTGAAGAACCTGATCGAACGCTCGGTCATCCTCGGCGCCTTTCCCGAGGAATTCGCCGGCCAGGGGGCGGTGACCGGCCCGCGCGCCATCGAGGACCTCGACCTGGTGGTGCAGCGGCATGTGCTGCATGTGCTCGACCTCTGCGGCGGCAACCGGGCCGAGGCGGCGCGCCGGCTGGGCGTGTCGCGCAAGACCATCGACCGCAAGGTCGCGGCCTGGTCGGACAGGGCGGAAGAAGCGGGCTGAGCCGCCCGGGCCCAAGCGGCGGGGAGGCCCGTCACTCCAGCGTCATGTCGACCTGGAGCCGGGTCACGCAGGCCTCGTGACAGCGGGTCGAGACCGCCTGGCCATTGAGCACCGCCTCGCCCTCGAACTCGAAACTGGGCTGGCCGTGGTTGCTGGGGTTCCAGTCGACGGTATAGCCCGCGGCCTCGAGCCGGTCGGCCCAGTCCTTGAGCAGGGTCTCGGCGTCCTGGTCGGTGCGAAAGGCCAGCATCCTGATTCGCGATCCGATCTCGCGGACATCGTCGATCTGGCTGTCCTCGGGCATGACCATCTGCGCGGGCCACCAGTCGGGCATGTCGGCGGCCAGGACCGGCAGGGCAAGCAGGCAAAGCGCCAGCGCCAGCACGGGCCGGGCAGGGGGGCGGGTGGTTGGCAAAGCTCCGCGGGGCATGGGGTATCCTTGTGCGATAGGCGCCGGGGCGCCGAAGGGGGAAGGGCCGCGGCGCCTGTGCCGCGGCCGCAAGAGACCTGTCAGAGAACGTGCAGGACGAGGTAGCCGATCCCGACCAGGACGGCCGTCACCCCGATGGTGAGGATCCAGGACGCCACCACATGCGCCAGGGAATTGTCTTTCATCTGCGTGCTTCCAGCTTTGCAAACCGAACCGGGCCGGAGACGTGATTGCTCCGGCCATATGTGTCGCGGGGCGTTTCACAGGGCGCGGGGCGGTGCGCGGATCGGGGTGCCGCGCGATGCGGGGCTGCCGCGCAGGGTGGCCCGGGCC
>SBGD01000049.1 GCA_006226775.1 Paracoccaceae bacterium
CAGGGTCTCAGGCGGAGGGGGCTGGTGCTTTCGGTCCCGCTTCGCACCGTCATCCTCGGGCCTGACCCGAGGACCTTTGGGGCGGGAGATCCTCGGGTCGAGCCCGAGGATGACGTGGAAGCAGCGCCGTCGAGGATGACGGAGAAGCACCTCCCCCCTCACCCCCAGCTCTTGCGCAACGCCACCGCCTGCCGCCGCATCAGCGCGGCATCCACCCCCACCGCCAGGAATGTCGCCCCGGCCTCGGCCACCTCGCGCACGTAGTCCTGGTCGCCCGACAGGAACCCCGCCGGCTTGCCCGCCGCCGCGATCCGGCGCACCGCGTCGCAGACCGCCTGGCGCACCTCCGGGTGGCCCGGAGCGCCGGTATGGCCCATCGACGCGGCCAGGTCGGCCGGGCCGATGAAGATGCCGTCGACCCCGTCCACCGCCGCGATTTCGTCGATCTTCGTGGCGGCCTCGCTGGTCTCGACCTGCACCAGCAGGCAGATCTCCTCCTCGGCCCGCGCCACGTAGTCGTCGATGGCGCCATAGCGGCCCGCCCGCGACCCGCCCGCGACGCCGCGCACGCCGCGGGGCGGATAGCGCACCGCCGCCACCGCCGCGCGCGCCTCCTCGGCGTTTTGCACATAGGGCACCAGCAGGGTCTGGGCGCCGATGTCGAGCAGCCGCTTGATCTCGACCTTGTCGTTCCAGCCGGGCCGGACAATCGCCGCGGTGGGATAGGCGTCGCTGGCCTGCAAGAGCGGCATCACCGCCGCCGGGTCGAGCGGCGAATGCTCGCTGTCGATCAGCAGCCAGTCAAAGCCGCAATTGGCCAGAAGCTCGACCAGGCCGCTGTCGGGCAGGGTGTTCCAGAACCCGATCTGGCGCTCGCCGGCCTTGAGCCGGGCTTTGAAATGGTTCTTGATCAGGTCCATCTGTGCTTTCCTTGCGTGGTGATCCAGGCGGCGGGGAACCTGCCGCCCCGGGGGCATCTGCTGCCACAAGGTATCGCCAGGAACCGGCGCCGCATCAAGCGGTTGCGCGCATCGGTGTCCTGGAGGCGGCCCAGGCGCGCACCGCCTCGCCAAAGGCGGCGAACAGGGGCCGCGAGACCGGATCATTGGCCGCGTCGTATTCCGGGTGCCATTGCACCGAGAGCGTGAAGCCCGGCGCATCGGCGATGAAGGCGGCCTCGGGGGTGTCGTCCGGCGCCCAGCCGTCGATCACGAACCGCGGCCCGGCCTGCATCACGCCTTGGCCGTGCAGGGTATTGGTCATCACCTCCTGCGCGCCCATCAGCCGGTGAAAGACGCCGCCTTCGGCAAAGCGCACGGTGTGGCGCAGGGCGAATTTCTCCTCGAGGCTGCCGTCGGGCGGCATCCGGTGGTTCATCCGCCCCGGCAGGTCGCGGATCTCGGGATGCAGCGTCGAGCCCATGGCCACCGCCACCTCCTGGTAGCCGCGGCAGATCCCCAGGAAGGGCTGGCCGCGCTCGACACAGGCGCGCACCAGCGGCAGGGTGATGGCATCGCGGGCGCGGTCGAAGGCGCCATGCGCCTCGGTCGCGTCGTGGCCGTATTCCGCCGGATGCACGTTCGGCCGCCCGCCGGTCAGCAGGAAGCCGTCGCAGGTCTCCAGCAGTTCGGCCACCGAGACAAAGCGCGGATCGGCCGGGATCAGCAGCGGCATGCAGCCCGAGACCCCCGAGACCGCCTCGGAATTCATCGTGCCGCCGGCATGGGCGGGATACTGGTCGTGGAGCAGGTACTGGTTGCCGATGATGCCGACGATGGGGCGGGCCATGACTATCCTCGTATGCGCCTTCCGGGCCAATATAGGGCGGCGGCGCCCGGCTTTACAACGCCGAACCCGGTTCGTGCCACATGCGCCCGGAACCTTCCGCCCCGCGCCGCGTTGGAGGTGCAGGGATCATTGCCAGTCATCATTGAAAGGGTGCCCCATGAAAACGCTGTCCGACGCTTTCGAGCATACGCTGAAGGATATCTACCACGCCGAGAACCAGCTGGTGAAGGCGCTGCCCAAGGTGCAGGAGGCCGCCAACGGCAAGAAGCTGAAAGACGCGGTGGCCGAGCATCTCGAAGAGACCAAGGGCCAGGTCAAGACGCTGGAGAAGGTCTTCAAGAGCATCGGCAAGACCGCCAGCGGCGAGAAATGCGATGCCATCGAGGGGCTGATCAAGGAGACCCAGGGCATCATGGACGAGATGACCGGCGAGGCCAAGAACGCCGCCCTGCTGGCCGCCTGCCAGGCGGTCGAGCACTACGAGATCGCCCGCTACGGCACGCTGCGCGAATGGGCCAAGGTGCTGGGCCATGACGAGGCGCACGACCTGCTGACCCAGATCCTCGATCAGGAAAAGGCCGCCAACAGCAAGCTGACCAACCTCGCGGTGTCGGAGATCAACAAGTCCTGAGCGACGCCAGGTTTTCGGTAAATGGTAATCGGTTTATTCCCGATCCCGGTAAGACCTCGTAGCCCGGATCGGGTCGAAGGGTGGGCCTCGCGCCCACCCTTTTGAGTTTGCAGCACGGCTGCGTCAGTGGCGCCCGGCCCAGGTCAGCGCATCCTCCAGCCGGTCATCACCCCAGAAGACCTCGCCCCCCACCACGAAGCTCGGCGCGCCGAAGACCCCCAGCGCCATCGCCTCCTCGGTCACCCGCGCCAGCGCCGCCTCGATGCGGTCCGACTGCGCCTCTGCCAGCACGCGGTCGGGGTCCTGGCCGATCTCGGTCAGGCTGTCGGGCAGGTTCGGCGCCTCGCCCGCCGGTTGGCCCTCGTCGAACCAGCGGCGATAGGTGGCGCGCATGTAGTCCCCGACCCAGCCTTCCTCGGCCCCCAGCACCGCCACCTGGTTGGCCAGCACCAGCCCGGCCAGCGGATAGGGCGCGGGGATCTGCGGGCTCAGCCCGTAACCCGCCGCCCGCCGCTCGATATCGCGCCACATGTAGGCGGTCTTGATGGGCTTGTCCTTGAAGGGGATGTTGTTCTGCTCGATCATGACGTGGCGGACGTTGAAGGGCCGCCAGCGGTAGGTGACGCCGGCCGCCCTGGCCAGAGCGTCGATGCGCATGACCGAGAGATAGCTGTAGGTGCTGCCGATCGAGACCCAGAAATCGAGTTGTGACATGGGGTGGCCTTCGGTGGTGTCTTGTGCGGGGGAGTATAGCGCGGTTTGGCGCTGGGGCCGAAGGCTAATTTTACGTTAGATGGTAAGGGGTTGAGTCCTTGTTGGTGGGAGGGCTCCACCGATGTCATCCTCGGGCTTGACCCGAGGATCTCGTGACGCTGAGATCCTCGGGTCAAGCCCGAGGATGACGGTGGAACGGTGGACGGGGAGGTCCTCGGGTCAAGCCCGAGGTTGACGGTGGCGCGGTGGACAAGGAGGTCCTCGGGTCAAGCCCGAGGATGACGGTCCTCCAATTCGCGCCGTGCCTCTGCGTCGCACCTTGCCTCTACATCGCGCTGCACCTACCCCTGCGCCGCCTTCAACTCCAGCCGCCGCGCATGCAGCACCGGCTCGGTATACCCCGAAGGCTGCTCGCGCCCCTTGAACACCAGGTCACAAGCCGCCTGGTAAGCAATCCCGTCATACCCCGGCGCCATCGGGCGATAGGCCGGGTCGCCCGCGTTCTGGCCATCCACCACCGCGGCCATCTTCTCCATCGCCTTGCGCACCTCGGCCTCGCTCACCACGCCGTGATGCAGCCAGTTGGCGATGTGCTGGGCCGAGATGCGACAGGTCGCGCGGTCCTCCATCAGCGCCACGTCGTTGATGTCGGGCACCTTGGAGCAGCCGACCCCCTGGTCGATCCAGCGCACCACGTAGCCGAGGATGCCCTGGGCATTGTTCTCGACCTCGCGGGCGATCTGGTCGTCGGTCCAGGCACGGTAGCTGGCCAGCGGGATGTCGAGGATGGTCTCGACAAAGGCCCGCCGCCCGCCGCGCTTCAGCCGGTCCTGCACCGCGATCACGTCGACCTTGTGGTAATGCAACGCGTGCAGCGTGGCGGCGGTGGGCGAGGGCACCCAGGCGCAGTTGGCGCCGGACTTGGGATGTTCGATCTTCGATTCCAGCATGGCGGCCATGGCATCGGGCATGGCCCACATGCCCTTGCCGATCTGGGCCTTGCCCTGAAGCCCGCATTCCAGGCCGATGTCGACGTTCTGGTTCTCGTACCCGCCGATCCAGGCCTTGCGCTTGATGAAATCCTTGCGGCTGAAGGGGCCTGCCTCCATCGAGGTATGGATCTCGTCGCCGGTGCGATCGAGAAAGCCGGTGTTGATGAAGGCCACCCGGTGTTTCGCCGCGCGGATGCATTCCTTGAGGTTGACCGTGGTGCGGCGCTCCTCGTCCATGATGCCGATCTTGACGGTATATTGCGGCAGGCCGAGCACCTGTTCCACGCGGTCGAAGATCTCGTTGGTGAAAGCCACTTCCTCGGGCCCGTGCATCTTCGGCTTGACCACGTAGACCGAGCCGTGCAGCGAATTGCCGCCCTCGCGCGCAAGATCGTGCATGGCGATCAGCGTGGTCACCATGGCATCCATCAGGCCCTCGTAGATCTCGCCGCCGTCGCGGGTCAGGATCGCCGGGTTGGTCATCAGGTGGCCGACATTGCGCACCCAGAGCAGCGCGCGGCCCTTGACCACCAGGTCCGAGCCATCGGCGGCGGTATAGACCCGGTCCTCGCTCAGACGGCGGGTCATGGTCTTGCCGCCCTTCCGGAATTCCGCTTCCAGGTCGCCCTTCATCAGGCCCAGCCAGTTGGCATAGGCCAGCACCTTGTCCTCGGCATCGACGCAGGCGACCGAATCCTCGCAGTCCATGATGGCCGAGACCGCGCTTTCGATCACCACGTCGGCCAGCCCGGCCTGGTCGCGCGCGCCGATCATCTGGGTGCGGTCGAAGACCAGCTCGACATGCAGGCCATGGTTGCGCAGCAGGATGGTGTCGGGCGCTTTCGGATGGCCGGTATGGCCGGCGAACTTGCCCGGATCGACCAGCGGCATGTCGTCGACCAGCAGCGCGCCGCCCTGGACGTGATAGCGCCGCGCGTCGGCATGGCTGCCGCCCTCGATCGGGAAAGCCTCGTCGAGAAACACCCGCGCCCGCGCCACCACCCGCGCGCCGCGGCCCTTGTCATAGCCGCCCTTCGGCGGGGCCGAGCCCATGGCATCGGTGCCGTAAAGCGCGTCATAGAGCGAGCCCCAGCGCGCATTGGCGGCGTTCAGCGCGAAACGGGCATTGGTGATCGGCACCACCAGTTGCGGGCCGGGCACCAGCGCGATCTCGGGATCGATATTTGCGATCTCGATCCGGAAATCGCCGCCCTCGGGCAGAAGGTAACCGATCTGTTCGAGGAAGGCCTTGTAGGCCTTGGCATCATGCGGCTGGTTGGCGCGGCCCTTGTGCCAGGCGTCGATCCGGGCCTGCAGATCCTCGCGCCTGGCCAGCAACTCGCGGTTCTTCGGCCCCAGCTCATGGGCCAGCGCCGACAGCCCGTCCCAGAAGGCACCGGCCTCGACTCCGGTGCCCGGCAGGGCCTTCTGTTCGATGAAATCCGCCAGCACCTGGTCCACCGCCAGGCCAGCCCGATCCACGCGTGTGCTCATGTTGTCTCTCCGCTGCTTTGTGCGCAATGGTATACACTCTCCTGCGCCTTTGGGAAGCCAGCCGAGGGGGTTTGCCCCGTGCCTTGGCCCGAAGGGACCTTTCGGGAAAACGGAACAATAGGGCGGTATTATTCGGAGCCGGTCTCCGCGCCGGTGCGCCCGTCGATCTGGGTCTCGGCGCCCTCGGGGCCATCCGATTGCGCGAAGGTCCAGACCAGGAAACCGGCAAAGAGCAGCGCGACGACCGCCAGCCCCAGCTTGATGCCGGCCAGCGGGCCCTTGTGGCGGCGTTTCTGTTTTTCGAGGTTGGTGTCGGGGGCAGACATGGCGCTCTCCTTGGCTTCGGGTTCGGTTTCGGTTTCGGTTTCGGGCGCGCGGGGCGCCGTGCAGGCAAAAACCTAGGGCGGCGGCGCGGGGTTTCCATCCGGGCCAAAGGCGCGCGAAATCGGTTAGGTCATGCCCTAAGTTTTGCTTGCACGACTCGGGCAGGCGGGATTACTTAGCTGCATGGCTAAGTTTGATCCGTCCCTCGACACCCTGTTCACCGCCCTGGCCGAGCCGACGCGGCGCGACATCCTGGCCCGCCTGGCCCGCGGCCCGGCCAGCGTGACCGAGCTTCATGCCGGACATGCCATGGCGCTGCCGTCGTTCCTGGACCATGTGCGCAAGCTCGAGGCCGCCGGGCTGATCGCGACGCGCAAGGAGGGGCGCCGCCGGATCTGCGAGATGAAGGGCGAGGCGCTGACGCCCGCGGTGCACTGGCTGGAGGAGCAGCGCGGGCTCTGGCAGGGCCGCCTCGACCGGTTCGACGATTATGTACTCAACCTGATGAAGGAACGCGACAATGGACCTCGATCCTGACACCGACCTGACATTCACCCGCACCCTGCCGGTGCCGCCCGCGCTGGTCTGGGAATGCTGGACCTCTTGCGAGCATATCCCGCATTTCTTCGTGCCGCGCCCGCACAGGGTGATCGCCTGCGAGATCGACCTGCGGGTCGGCGGGCGGTTCAACACCACCTTCCACGTCGACGGCAACGAGATGGAAAATCGCGGCGTCTACCTCGAGGTGGTGCCCGAGCGGCGGCTGGTCTTCACCGACACCTATACCGAGGGCTGGAAGCCCGCGCCCGATCCCTTCATGACCGCGATCCTCGATCTGGAGGCGGGGCCGGACGGCGGCACGATCTATACCGCGACCGCCCGGCATCGCAGCGCCGAGAAGGCCCGCGCGCATGAGCAGATGGGGTTTTATGACGGCTGGGGCACGGTGGTGGACCAGTTGGTCGACTATGCGAAAGGTTTGAAGTGATGGATGCGGCGCGCACCATGGTGCTGACCCGGGTGATCGCCGCGCCGGTGGAGGTGGTCTGGCAGGCCTGGACCTCGCCCGAGGCCTTGCAGCGGTGGTGGGGGCCGGAGGGGTTCACCTGCGAGACCAGCCACATCGACCTGCGCGAAGGCGGGGAGTGGGTGTTCGACATGATCGGGCCGGAGGGCACGGTCTATCCCAACCGGCACCGGATAAGGGTCTACGCGCCGCAGGAGAGGATCGTCTACACGCTGGACGATCCCACGGTGGACCGGCCTCATGCGGAGGTCGAAGTGATGTTTGCGCCGGTCGAGGGCGGCACGCGGGTGACCCTGGCGATGGAGTTTGCGACGGAAGCGGAGTACCAGGCGGCGAAGGGGTTTGGCGCCGAAAAGCTGGGGTATCAGACGCTGGGCAAGCTGGCGAGATTCGTGGGGGCGGGGCCGTGATTCGTGCGGGCGAGGTGCAGCATTTTCTGACCTGCGTTGGGGCCCATGTGTGGCCCGGAATCAAGCCGAAGGCGCCGGGCCAGCGCCGACCCGCCCCACCGGGGAGGCGCTACCGCTTCCGTAAGCGCGTCGTTCTGATTTGGGAGTGACTTGGCTGGCATAAAGTGCGCCGAAACACCGTTGCAGCGCCACCCCGCGGGTCGGCGCTGGCCCGGCTTGCGATGCGCGTGCGGCGCATGCGCTTCGGGCCAGTGCCCCTTGCCACCCGACGCCCCGGTTGTGGACGGCCTGCCGAAGGCCTAGGTTCCGCGAAACAGCATCGCGGAGCAGGCTCGCCATGAAAGACGCATCCCCCCAGACCATCCACCTCGCCGACTACACGCCCTTCGGCTTCACCGTCGAAAGCGTCCATCTGACCTTCCGGCTGGCCCCCTCGGCCACCCGCGTCCTGTCGAAGATCCGCTTCGCGCCCAACCCCGAGGCCTCTGACCGGACCTTCTTTCTGCATGGCGAGGACCTGAAACTCATCTCCGCCCGCATCGACGGCGCCGAGGTCACCCCCGAGATCACCGACAAGGGCCTGACCTGCGCGGTGCCCGAGGGCACCTTCACCTGGGAAGCGGAGGTCGAGATCGACCCGGCCAGCAATACCGCGCTGGAAGGGCTCTACATGTCGCCGCTGGACGTGGGAGGCGGCGAAGACGCCGGACGCGAAAGCCGGCAGGACAAGAGTGCCATGTACTGCACCCAATGCGAGGCGGAAGGGTTCCGCAAGATCACCTATTACCCCGACCGGCCCGACGTGATGTCGGTCTTTACCGTGCGGATCGAGGGCGATCTGCTGGTGCTTCTGTCCAATGGCAACAAGGCAGGGCAGGGCGCGGGCTGGGCCGAATGGCACGATCCCTGGCCGAAACCGGCCTATCTCTTTGCGCTGGTGGCGGGGGACCTGGTGAACCATCCGGGCAGCTTCACCACCCGCTCGGGCCGCGAGGTCGAGTTGAACATCTGGGTGCGCAAGGGCGACCTGGGCAAATGCGCCTTTGCCATGGACGCGCTCAAGAAGTCGATGACATGGGATGAAGAGGTCTACGGGCGCGAATACGACCTCGAGATCTTCAACATCGTCGCGGTGGACGATTTCAACATGGGCGCGATGGAGAACAAGGGGCTGAACATCTTCAACTCCTCCGCCGTGCTGGCCAGCCCCGAGACCGCCACGGACGCCAATTTCGAGCGCATCGAGGCGATCATCGCGCATGAGTATTTCCACAACTGGACCGGCAACCGGATCACCTGTCGCGACTGGTTCCAGCTGTGCCTGAAAGAGGGGCTGACGGTGTTCCGCGACGCGCAGTTCACCGCCGACATGCGCTCGGGTCCGGTCAAGCGGATCGACGACGCCAACGACCTGCGCGCGCGGCAGTTCCCCGAGGACAACGGGCCGCTGTCGCATCCCGTCAGGCCGGAAAGTTTCCAGGAGATCAACAACTTCTACACCGCGACGGTCTATGAGAAGGGCGCCGAAGTGATCGGGATGCTCAAGCGGCTGGTGGGGGATGACGCCTATTACAAGGCGGTGGACCTCTATTTCGAGCGGCATGACGGCGAGGCCTGCACCATCGAGGATTGGCTGAAGGTTTTCGAGGATACCACGGGCCGCGACCTCACGCAGTTCAAGCGCTGGTATGCGCAATCGGGCACGCCGCGGCTGACGGTGGACGAGACCTGGGAGCCGGGCGATGCCGCGTCCCGGCCCCCGCGCCGGGACCTCGTGGCTGACGGTGAGGTCCCGGATCAGGTCCGGGACGGGGGTGTCTTTACCCTGACCTTCCGCCAGGAGACCAAGCCGACGCCGGGGCAGGACGAGAAACTGCCGCAGGTGATCCCGATTGCCGTGGGGCTGCTGGGGCCGAATGGCGACGAGGTGCGACCGACGGAAGTGCTGGAGATGACGCAAGCCGAGCAGAGCTTCCGCTTCGAGGGGCTGGCCACAAGGCCGGTGCCGTCGATCCTGCGGGATTTCTCGGCGCCGGTGATCCTCGACCGGGCCTTGAGCAGCGCCGAAAGCGCCTTCCTGCTGGCCCATGACACCGATCCGTTCAACCGCTGGGAAGCCGGGCGCAACCTTGCCCGCGCGACGCTGCTCGACATGGTGACCGAGGGTGCCCGGCCGGATGCGGCCTGGCTCGAGGGGATCACTGCGGTGCTGCGCGACCGCGCCCTCGATCCGGTGCTGCGCGCGCAGATGCTGGCGCTGCCGCCGCAATCCGAGATCGCCCAGGTGCTGCAGGATCGCGGGATCACGCCGGACCCGGATGCGATCTACGCGGCGCATGAGACGCTGAAACAGCGCCTGGCCGCGCATCTGCGGGACCTGCTGCCGGCGCTCTACGCCGAGAACCAGGTCGACGCGCCCTACAGCCCCGACTTCGCGCAGGCGGGCAAGCGCGACCTGGCGGTGGCGGTGCTGGGGCTGATCAGCCGGATCGACGGCGGCGCCCAGGCGGCGGCGCAATATGCCGGGGCCGACAACATGACGTTGCAGCTCTCGGCGCTCTCGAGCCTGCTCATCGCGGGCAAGGGCGCGGAGCAACTGCAGGCCTTCCATGACCAGTGGCAGCACGACCGGCTGGTGATGGACAAGTGGTTCGGGTTGCAGGTGGCCCATGCCAAGCCCGAGCAGGCGGCGGATGTGGCGCGGCGGCTGACCGGGCATCCGGCCTTCAGCATGACCAATCCCAACCGCTTCCGCGCGGTAATGGGCGCGCTGGGGATGAACCATGCCGGGTTCCACCATGCCTCGGGCAAGGGCTATGCGCTTCTGGCGGACAAGCTGATCGCGCTGGATGCCAGGAACCCACAGACCACGGCGCGGATGTGCGCGCTGTTCCAGACCTGGCGGCGCTATGACGCGGGGCGGCAGGCCCATGCCAGGGCGGCGCTCGAGCGGATCGCGGCGACCGACGGGCTGAGCCGCGACACCACCGAGATGGTGACGCGGATGCTGGCCGGGTGAGCGGCGAGGAAAGCCCGCAAGGGCTTGAGGAGCGGCTCATCGGGCCTTGCGGCCGCTCTTCGCCCGTGCGAGCGGGCTTGCGCCGCGGGTCGTGCGGTGGCACCCAAGTCGCGGCATAGCGGGAGGACGGAGTGTGAAATGGATCGACTTGCCGCCGGTCTGGCTGATCGGCGCTTTGGGCCTTGCCCTGCTGCAAAGCCGTCTTTTCGACGCCGGGCTCGGCTTCGGCGGCGCCTGGGCGGATCTTCTGGGCGGGCTCCTGGTGGGCGGGGGCATCGTGCTGATGCTGCTGGCCTTCTACGAGTTCCGCCGCTTCAAGACCACGGTCATGCCGCATGAAACCCCGGCGCGGCTGGTCACCTCGGGCATCTTCAAGCGCAGCCGCAACCCGATCTACCTCGCCGATGTGCTGATCCTCGCCGGGTTCATCTTCCGCTGGGACGCGGTGCTGTCGCTGCCGCTGATCCCGCTGCTGGTCTGGGTGCTGGAAATCCGCTTCATCATCCCCGAGGAAAACCGGATGCGGCGCAAGTTCCGCGCTGATTTTGCGCGCTATTGCCAGAAGACCCGACGCTGGCTTTGAATCGCGTGGCAATGGACATGCCGCAGCGCAACATCTAGGAAGTGACGCGGGGGAATCGCCACCTTTTTCGCGACGCCGGCCATTGGTCGCGTTGAAATGAAGTTGCGCGCCGTGAAGGGCGCCGCGAAATGACGTAGCCGACGAAGGGAACGCAAACGTGAAAATCGGGACGCCAAAAGAGATATTGGACGGTGAAGCGCGCGTCGCCATGACGCCCGACAGCGCAAGGCAATTGCAGAAACTGGGCTATGACTGCCTGGTCGAGACCGGCGCCGGGCAAAAGGCCGGGTTCAGCGACGACCTGTACCGCGAGGCCGGTGTCACCGTGCTTGACAGCGCCGAGGCGCTCTGGGCCGAGGCCGACATCATCGCCAAGGTGCGCATCCCGACCACCGCCGAGCTTGAGCATCTGACGGCTGACAAGACGCTGATTTCCTTCTTCAATCCGGCCGGCAACGAAGACGGCATGGAGATCGCCAAGACCAAGGGCGCCAATGTCATCGCCATGGAAATGGTGCCGCGGATCAGCCGCGCCCAGAAGATGGACGCGCTGTCGTCGATGGCCAATATCGCCGGCTACCGCGCGGTCATCGAGGCCGGCAACAACTTCGGCCGCTTCTTCACCGGCCAGGTGACGGCGGC
>SBGD01000066.1 GCA_006226775.1 Paracoccaceae bacterium
ACCACCGGCGCGGGGGCCGGTGCCTCGCTGCGCACCGGCGGCGGGGCGGGTTTCGGCGCCTCGACCACGCGGCTGCCGCCGCCGCCCGAGGCGGTCTGGCCGCAGATCACCTTGCGGTCGCGGTCGACCCGCGGCACCCATGTGACATTGCCGTCAATTCCGGCGCGAATGTAGATGCAGCCCCGACTGTCGACATATTGCCGCCCGCTGTACGAACTCGGCGGCATCTCGGCCGGTTGCGCCAGGTCGTCGCTGATCTGGGCAAAGGAGGTATGCGCCAGGAACGAAAATCCGATTGCAGCCGTCAAGGCCGCATAACCACTCAGTCTTGTCATAACCAGTCCCCACAGGTTCCGGATCAGAATGACAAAAGCGATTTCTTAAGTAAACCCGTAATAGCCTATTTTGTGCCGAACATCCGGTCACCCGCATCACCTAGGCCCGGAACGATATAACCCTTTTCATTCAGATGGCTGTCGAGCGCGGCGGTGACCACCGGAACATCCGGGTGCGCCTGTTTCATCCGGGCGACCCCTTCGGGCGCGGCCAGCAGGCAGAGGAATCGGATATTGGTGGCGCCGGCGGCTTTCAGCAGGTCGATCGCCGCGGCCGAGGAATTGCCGGTGGCCAGCATCGGATCGACGGCAATCACCAGCCGATCCTCGAGCGCGTCGGGCACCTTGAAGTAATACTGCACCGGCTTGAGGGTCTCTTCGTCGCGGTAAAGCCCGACAAAGCCCACCCGCGCCGAGGGGATCAGCTCCAGCACCCCGTCCAGCAGCCCGTTGCCCGCCCGCAGGATCGAGATCAGCGCCAGTTTCTTGCCGTCCAGCACCGGCGCATCCATCCATTCCATCGGCGTCTCGACCCGCTGGGTGGTCATCGGCAGGTCGCGGGTGATCTCATAGGCCAGAAGCTGGCTGATCTCGCGCAGCAGGCGGCGGAATTCCGAGGTCGGCGTGGCCTTGTCGCGCATCAGGCTCAGCTTGTGCTGCACCAGCGGATGTGTGACGACGGTCAGATGTTCGGTCATGTGGTTTCCAGCTTTTTCAGGATGGCGCTGCGGGTGTCCTCGTCGCAGAAGGCGGCCTCGATGGCAATGCGGTTGAGGGCGGCGAAATCCTCCTCGGTCCATTTGAAGACCCGCGCGAGGTTGTCGAATTCCTGCGTCATGGTGGTGTGAAAGAACGGCGGATCGTCGGTCGAGACGGTGACCTTCACCCCGCGTTCGCGCAGCTTTTCGATCGGATGCGCCGAGAGCGCAGGGTAGACCCCGAGGGCCACGTTCGAGCCGGGGCAGACCTCGAGCACCACGCCGCGTTCCGCCAGGTCCTCGACCAGCGCGAGGTCCTCGATGGCGCGCACGCCGTGGCCGATGCGCTCGACGCCCAGATCGCGCACCGTGGCGCGCACCTCGTCCGGCCCGCGCCATTCGCCGGCATGGCTGGTCAGCCGCAGCCCGGCCTCGCGCGCCATGTCGAAGGCATAGGCGAAATCGCCGGGCGCGCCCGCGTTCTCATCACCACCCATGCCGAAGCCGCAGAGCCAGTCATCGGCGGTTTCCGCCGCGCAGCGCGCGGTTTTCTTCGCCTGCTCGGGGCCGAAATGGCGGATGCAGGTGACGATGCCGCGCAGGGTGATGCCGAAGTCGCGCTCGGCCTGGCTCGCCGCCTCGCGGATCGCATGCAGGTATTCGCGCCAGGCCGCGACATCGCTGCCGCCGCAGAAATCCGGGCTGAGAAACGTCTCGCTGTAGACCACGCCATGTGCCGCGCTTTCCTCGAGCACCGCAAGGGTCAAGCGGCGGAAATCCTCGGGGCTTTGCAGCACCTGGGTCGCTGCCTCGTAGACCTTGAGGAAGTGCAGGAAGTCGCGGAACCGGTAATTGCCGCGCTCGTCGAAGATGCCGGAGATATCGACGTGTTTCTCCTGCGCCAGCCCGCGGATGAAGGCGGGCGGCGCGGCACCTTCGATGTGCAGGTGAAGTTCGACCTTGGGAAAATCTCGATAGCTCACAGGAAACTCCGCAATTCTTGAGGATGGGCGACGCCCAGATGCTGCGCGACCGAGGCGGCGACGGCGGTGAAATCCACCAGCCCGATCTCGCCGCCCGCGAGCCCGGCACAGAGCACCGGCACCCGCTCGCGGGTGTGGTCGGTGCCCGCCCAGGTGGGGTCATTGCCGTGATCGGCGGTCAGGATCATCAGGTCGCCGAGGCGCAGTTTTTCGAGGATCGGGCCGAGTGCCGCGTCGAACCATTCCAGCGCCCGGGCATAGCCCGAGACATCGCGGCGATGGCCATAAAGACTGTCGAATTCGACGAAATTGGCAAAGACCAGCCCGCCCTCGGGCGCGGTTGCGACCTGATGTGCGAGATCCTGCATCAGCTCGGCATCGGTGCCTTTCGACACGCTGTCGATGCCCTGCATCGAAAAGATGTCGCCGATCTTGCCGATGGCATGGACCGGGTGCCCCGCCTCCTGCACCCAGTTGGTCAGCACCTTGCCGGGGGGCGTCAGGGCAAAGTCGCGGCGGTTCTTGGTGCGTTTGAAATCGCCCGCCTCGCCGACGAAAGGCCGGGCGATCACCCGGCCCACGCGCATGGCGTGCAGATACGGCGCGAGCTCGGCGCAGAGCTTCAACAGACGGTCGAGCCCGAAATGCGCTTCATGTGCGGCGATCTGGAACACGCTGTCGACCGAGGTGTAGCAGATGGGCTTGCCGGTGCGGACATGCTCTGCGCCGAGGTCCTTCAGGATCTCGGTGCCCGAGGCGTGGCAATTGCCGAGGATGCCCTCGGTGCCGGCCAATTCGGCGGTCAGCGAGGTGAGATCCGGCGGAAAGGCCGGGATCTGCTTGGGAAAGACCGTCCAGTCCCAGGGCACCGGCAGCCCGGCCAGTTCCCAATGGCCCGAGGGCGTGTCCTTGCCGCGCGAATGCTCGGTCGCCGCACCCCAAAGCCCCGCAGGCACAGCCTCCAGCCCCGGCACCTCCGCGCCAGAGGCAAGGCGGCAGGACGCCCCCAGCCCCAGCGCATCCAGATGCGGCAGGTGCAAAGCCCCGCTGCGCCCCTCCCCGGCCCGGCCCAGGGCGCAGGCCTGGGCGATATGGGCCAGCGTATTGGCGCCGGTGTCGGGCAGGTCGCCGTTGAAATACTCCGCAGCATCCGGCGCGCCGCCGATGCCGACCGAATCCATCACCACCAGAAATGCGCGCGTCATGTGCCGATCCTTTCCACGATGAGCGGCGGGGCCTCGGGCGTCTGATCGCCGATGCGGATTGCGCCCTGCACCGCGCGGACCGCGCGCTCGGCCTGGCTTTCGCGCGCCGCATGGACCCGCGCCAGCGGCTGGCCAACAGAGACCTGCGCGCCCAGCGGCACCACGTCCGACAGGCCGACCGCCGGGTCGACCACGTCGCTTTCCACCAGCCGCCCGCCGCCCAGGTTCACCACCGCCAGCCCCAGCGCCTCGCCGTCCATCGCACTCACCACCCCGGCCGCGCGCGCCGGGATCTCGCGGATCACCGGGGCCTCGGGCAGGAACCGCTGCCAGTCGTCGGCAAAGCGCACCGGCCCGCCCATGGCGCGGATCATCCGGCCGAAATGCTCGGCGGCGCGGCCCGAGGTGATCGCTTGCGCCAGCGCCGCCTCGCCCGCCGCCACGTCCGCGGCCAACCCGCCCGAGGCCAGCAATGTCCCGCCCAGCGCGCAGGTGATGTCAAAGAGCCGCCCGCGCAGCGCGCCGACCAGCACCTGCATCGCCGCGTCGACCTCCAGCGCATTGCCCAGCGCCGGGGCCAGGGGCTGCGACATGTCGGTGATCAGCGCCCGGGTCGGGCATCCCGCGGCAGTGGCGGTCGAGACCAGCGCCTCGGCCAATGCCCGCGCGTCCCCGGCGGATTTCATGAAGGCGCCGGAGCCCAGCTTGACGTCCAGCACCAGCCCCTCGAGCCCCGCCGCCAGCTTCTTGGACAGGATCGAGGCGGTGATCAGGTCCAGGCTCTCCACCGTCGCGGTCACGTCGCGCACCGCATAGAGCCGCTTGTCTGCGGGCGCGATATTGCCGGTGGCCGAGACGATGGCGCAGCCGGCCTCGGCCACCACCTGGCGGAAATGGCCCTCCTCCAGCGCGGTGGTGACGCCGGGGATGCTCTCGAGCTTGTCCAGCGTGCCGCCGGTATGGCCCAGGCCCCGCCCCGAGATCATCGGCACGTAGGCGCCGCAGGCCGCCAGCGCCGGGGCCAGCACGAGAGAGACGCAATCGCCCACCCCGCCGGTGGAATGCTTGTCGAGCACCGGGCCGGGCAGGTCCCAGCTCAGGATCTGCCCGCTGTCGCGCATCGCCCGGGTCAGCGCGACGCGGCCCGCCTCGTCCAGCCCGCGCAGGCAGATGCCCATGGCAAAGGCCCCGGCCTGGGCATCGCTGACCCGGCCATCGGCCAGCCCGCGGGCGAACCAGGCAAGGTCCTCGGCGCCCAGGGCCTCGCCCCGGCGCAGGGTGGCGATGATGCTTCTTGCGTCGCTCATGCGCCGGGGGTTTCCATCTGGGCGGCGTCGAAGGCGCCGGGCAGAAGCTGCGCGATGGTCAGGGTGGTTTCCTCGCCCGCCAGCGTGGCCATGGTCACCGGCACGTCCTTGGCGGCGGCGAACTCGGCCAGCTTCTGGCGGCAGCCGCCGCAAGGGGTCACCGGCAGCGGGCTGTCGGCCACCACATAGGCCGCCTGGAACCGGGTCTGGCCGGCGGCCACCATGGCGGCAATCGCGCCGGCCTCGGCACAGGTGCCCTCGGGATAGGCCACGTTCTCGACATTGCAGCCGCCGAAGACCGTGCCATCGGCGGCCAGCAGCGCCGCCCCCACCTTGAAGCCGGAATAGGGCGCATAGGCGTTTTCGCGGACGGATCGGGCGGTCTCGGCCAAGGACATGTGAACTCTCCCACTTGGTACCTGCGCCCAATGATCGGACCGCTTGCGGCGCGATGCAAGCCCGTCGTGGGCCCGGCCCCCGCGGGACAAGAAAAATCGCACATTTCCTGTTGTTACCGCTAAGCTGGATTTACAGCTCTGGATGGAAACTGCTATCGGCGCGACAGGGCTACTCAAGCCGCGAGAAATAGTTCAACATTAAACTAATTGCCGGAGGGGGATGACGATGAACGACAGCAAAGCCCAGGAAACACTGCGCGAAGCAGCCCTGTTTTACCATGAGCATCCCAAGCCGGGCAAGCTCGAGGTCCGCGCCACCAAGCCGCTGGCCAATGGCCGCGACCTGGCCCGCGCCTATTCCCCCGGCGTGGCCGAAGCCTGTGTCGAGATCGTCAAGGACCAGACCAATGCCGCGCGCTATACCGCCCGCGGCAACCTTGTCGGCGTGGTGTCGAACGGCACGGCGGTGCTGGGGCTGGGCAATATCGGCGCGCTGGCCTCGAAACCGGTGATGGAGGGCAAGGCGGTGCTCTTCAAGAAATTCGCCGGCATCGATTGCTTCGACATCGAGGTGAACGAGAGCGATCCCGAAAAGCTGGCCGAGATCGTCTGCGCGCTCGAGCCGACCTTCGGCGCGATCAACCTCGAGGACATCAAGGCGCCCGAGTGCTTCATCGTCGAGGAAATCTGCCGCAAGCGGATGAACATCCCCGTCTTTCACGACGACCAGCACGGCACCGCCATCGTGGTGGGTGCCGCGGCGACCAATGCGCTGCGCGTCGCGGGCAAGGCCTTTGCCGACATCAAGATCGTCTCCACCGGCGGCGGGGCGGCGGGCATCGCCTGTCTCAACATGCTGCTGAAGCTGGGGGTCAAGCGCGAGAACGTCTGGCTCTGCGACATCAAGGGCGTGGTCTACGAGGGCCGCACCGAGGAGATGACCGACCAGAAGGCCGCCTTTGCCCAGAAGACCGACAAGCGCACCCTGGACGAGGTGATCGCGGGCGCCGATGTCTTTCTCGGCCTCTCCGGCCCCGGCGTGCTGACCGCCGAGATGGCGGCCAAGATGGCCCCCGCGCCGATCATCTTCGCGCTGGCCAATCCCACGCCCGAGATCATGCCCGATGTTGCCCGCTCGGTGCATCCCGATGCGATCATCGCCACCGGGCGCAGCGATTTTCCCAACCAGGTCAACAACGTGCTCTGTTTTCCCTTCATCTTCCGCGGCGCGCTGGATGTCGGCGCGACCGAGATCAACGACGAGATGAAAATCGCCTGCATCGAGGGTATCGCCGCGCTGGCGCGCGAAACCACCAGCGCCGAGGCCGCCGCCGCCTACCAGGGCGAAGACCTGACCTTCGGCGCCGATTACCTGATCCCCAAGCCCTTCGATCCGCGGCTTTCTGCCGTGGTCTCCAGCGCAGTGGCCAGGGCCGCGATGGAGACCGGCGTCGCCACCCGCCCGATCGAGGACATGGAGAGCTATCGCCACAAGCTCAATGCCAGCGTGTTCAAGTCGGCGCTGCTGATGCGCCCGGTGTTCCACGCGGCGGCCACCGCCTCGCGCCGGATCGTCTTTGCCGAGGGCGAGGACGAGCGCGTGCTGCGCGCCGCCCAGGCCGTGCTCGAGGAGACCACCGAAAAGCCGATCCTGATCGGCCGTCCCGAGGTGATCGAACAGCGCTGCGAACGCCACGGGCTGAACATCCGCCCGGCCCGCGACTTCGAGGTGGTGAACCCGGAAAACGACCCGCGCTACCGCGATTACTGGGGCACCTACCACGAGATCATGGCCCGGCGCGGCGTGACCCCGGACGTGGCGCGCGCGGTGATGCGCACCAATTCGACCGCCATTGCCGCGGTGATGGTCCACCGTGACGAGGCCGACAGCATGATCTGCGGCACCATCGGCGAATTTCGCTGGCATCTCAACTACATCACCCAGATCCTCGGCAATCGCACCCACAGCCCGCATGGCGCGCTGTCGATGATGATTCTCGAGGACGGGCCGCTGTTTCTGGCCGACACCCATGTCTGGTCGCTGCCCTCGCCCGAGGAACTGGCCGCGGTGGCGCGCGGCGCCGCGCGCCACGCCCGCCGCTTCGGGGTGGTGCCGAAGGTGGCCTTCTGCTCGCAGTCGCAATTCGGCAACCAGGCCGAAGGCTCGGGCAAGCGCCTGCGCGAGGCGATCCAGCTGCTCGACGCGATGGAGACCGATTTCTCCTACGAGGGCGAGATGAACGTCGATGCCGCCCTCGACCCCGACCTGCGCGAGCGGCTTCTGCCCGGCGGACGGCTCGAGGGCCAGGCCAACGTGCTGATCTTCGGCCATGCCGATGCCGCCAGCACCGCGCGCAACATCCTCAAGATGAAGGCCGGCGGGCTCGAGGTGGGACCGATCCTGATGGGCATGGGCAACCGGGCGCATGTGGTGACGCCGGGGATCACGGCGCGCGGGCTGCTGAACATGGCGGCGATTGCCGGAACGCCGGTGGCGCATTACGGCTGAATCAACACCGTGCCGCAGATGCTGCGGCACGGTGCTGCTTTCTCGCGTGGTTATTTCTTGACGGTCTTGGCGCCGGGCTTGGCCGGCTTCTGTTTCTTGTCGCCCATGGCAACATCGCCCTGAAAACCGGGACGGCCCCATGCCGGCCCGTGACATCAGGTTGCCCGCGAATCTGCCGGGAATCTCGCCGGATTTCGACCTGGGCCATGTCGCTTTCGGACGCATGCGCGTGTCGCCGCGACTTACCGAAAATTCATCATTTCACGGCATGACTCCGCTGCAAGCAGGAGACAGGCCAGATGCGAAACATGGTCGCCAGATTCGGTTCCTGGCGCAAACCTTCGGGCGATCGCGCCCCCCCGCCCGAGGATCCGGCGGCGGATCTCGTGCCCGATCCGGCGGCGCCCTATGATGCGCCCGACCCCGATCATGGCCCGCGCATGACCGAACTGGCGCAGGCGGCGTCGAAACTGGGATTCGGGCTGGTCGATATTGCCGCCTTCCTCTTTACCCTGCGCAAGAAGTCGCATGGCCAGATGCAGATCCTCGCGCGCACGCGCGACACCTCGGACCGGCTGATCGCGGATATCGACGCCGTGTGCCGCGGCATCGGCGCGGTCTCGGACGAGGCCGAAGATGCCCGCGCGCGGGTCGATCTCTCGGCCGGCAAGGTCCGCCTGTCGGCGCACAAGTCGCGCGATCTGGCGCAATGGGTCGCCTCGGTCTCGACCCAGATCGGCACCATCACCGACTCGCTGAGCCGGGTCCAGGGCAAGTCCGCGATGATCGAGGACATCGCCTTCCAGGTGAACGTCCTGGCGATCAATGCCGGGATCGAGGCCAGCCGCGCGGGCGAGGCCGGGCGCGGATTCGCGGTGATCGCCCAGACCATCAAGGAGCTGTCCGACCGCACCAATGACACCGCCGAAGACATCCGCGAAAGCGTGCACGCGCTGAACCAGCTGGTCGCCCGCCTGGCCGAGGAGACCGGCGACATCCAGAGCGATGCCGACCGGGTGATCGACGAAAGCCGCCAGACCGATGCCAATCTCGCCGCGATTTCCGAACAGATCAGCGGCGTGCAGGACCATGCCCGGCGCATCCTGACCGAGGCCGAGCAGGTGCAGATCGCGACCGAGGGCTTCCTGCCCGCCTTTGCCAAGGTCACCACCAGCGTGCAGGGCACGACCGAGCAGCTCAAGACCGCGATGGAACGGGTCAATGGCCTGAACGACCGGGCCGAGTTCATCGTGCAGAAGGCCGCCTCGATGGGCGGCGAGGTCGAGGATGCGGCCTATATCCGGCGGGTGATGCAGGATGCGACGACCCTGTCGCAGGTGCTCGAGGAGGCGGTGGCGCAGGGGCGGATCAGCCTGCAGGCGCTGTTTTCGCGCGACTACCGCCCGATCCGCGGCAGCGATCCGCCACAGGTCATGGCGCCCTTCACCCGCCTGACCGATCAGCTTTTTCCGCCGGTGCAGGAGGCGGCGCTGTCGCTGTCGGACAAGGTGGTGTTCTGTGCCGCGGTCAATGTCGACGGCTATCTGCCCACCCACAACCTGCGGGTCTCGCATCCCCAGGGGCCGGACCCGGAGTGGAACGCCGCCCATTGCCGCAACCGCCGGATCTTCGATGACCGGGTCGGGCGCAAGGCCGGGCGCAACCGCGAGCCGTTCCTGCTGCAGGTCTACCGCCGCGACATGGGCGGCGGCACCTTCCGGCTGATGAAGGATGTCTCGGCGCCGATCCTCGTGCAGGGGCGCCATTGGGGCGGGCTGCGGCTGGCCTACGGGGTGTGATGCGGGGGGCGGTGATTCCCGCCCGGCCCCGGGCGAGCGGTGAAAACTTTGCAAACCCGGGGGTATTTCCGCGGATATTCGGATAATCTCTGCGGTTTGCAAAATTTTGCAAGCCGGTTTGGCGAAGTCTGCAAAGATCTTGCGATAATCTGACGCTGGTAGCGCCAAGCAACTTGCCCGAACGGCAGGCCCTCCCGTATCCCGTTTGACAGGCACCCGGAGGAGGAATGCAATGGGATACAAAGACGTCTATTCAAGCTGGAAAGCCGACCCCGAGGCCTTCTGGATGGAGGCCGCCCGCGCGATCGACTGGGACGAGGCCCCCTCGAAGGCGCTGTTCGACAGGGGCAACGACATGTACGAGTGGTTCGCCGACGGCAGGGTCAACACCTGCTGGAACGCCGTCGACCGCCATGTCGAGGCCGGGCGCGGCGGCCAGGTGGCGATCATCCACGACAGCCCGATCACCGGCACCCTGCACAAGATCACCTATGCCGAGCTGCGCAACCGCGTCGCCCGGCTGGCCGGCGCGCTGCGCGCCAAGGGCATCGAAAAGGGCGACCGGGTCATCATCTACATGCCGATGGTCCCCGAGGCGCTGGAGGCGATGCTGGCCTGCGGCCGTCTCGGCGCGATCCACTCGGTGGTCTTCGGCGGGTTCGCCGCCAACGAACTGGCGGTCAGGATCGACGACGCCAAGCCCAAGGCGATCATCGCCGCCTCCTGCGGGCTCGAGCCGGGGCGCGTGGTGCATTACAAGCCGCTGGTCGACGGCGCCATCGAGATGGCCCGCCACAAGCCCGATTTCTGCGTGGTTTTCCAGCGCGAACAGGAGGTTGCCCGCCTCGAAGAGGGCCGCGATTTCGACTGGCACGGCTTTCAGTACGGGGTCGAGCCGGCGGAGTGCGTTCCGGTCGAGGGCAATCACCCGGCCTATATCCTCTATACCTCGGGCACCACCGGCGCGCCCAAGGGCGTGGTGCGCCATACCGGCGGGCATCTGGTGGCGCTGAACTGGACGATGAAGAACATCTACAACGTCGATCCCGGTGACGTGTTCTGGGCGGCCTCGGATGTCGGCTGGGTCGTGGGCCACAGCTATATCTGCTATGCGCCGCTGATCCACGGCAATACCACCATCGTCTTCGAGGGCAAGCCGATCGGCACCCCCGATGCCGGCACCTTCTGGCGGGTGATCTCGGACCATGGGGTCAAGAGCTTCTTCACCGCCCCCACCGCCTTTCGCGCCGTCAAGCGCGAGGATCCCAAGGGCGACTTCATCCGAAAATACGACCTGTCGTGCCTCAAGACCGTCTACCTGGCCGGCGAGCGGGCCGATCCCGACACCATCGTCTGGGCGCAGGATCAGCTCAAGGTGCCGGTGATCGACCATTGGTGGCAGACCGAAACCGGCTTTGCCATCGCCGCCAACCCGATGGGGGTCGAGCCGCTGCCGGTCAAGATCGGCTCGCCCTCGGTGCCGATGCCGGGCTATGACGTGCATATCCTCGACGAGGGCGGCAACCCCCTGCCCCCGGGCGAGCTGGGCGCCATCGCGGTCAAGCTGCCGCTGCCACCGGGCACCCTGCCGACCCTGTGGAACGCCGAGGACCGCTATCGCAAGGCCTATCTCACCACCTTTCCCGGCTATTACGAGACCGGCGATGCCGGGATGATCGACGAGGACGGCTATCTCTACATCATGGCGCGCACCGATGACGTGATCAACGTCGCCGGCCACCGCCTGTCGACCGGCGGCATGGAGGAGGTGCTCTCGGGCCATCCCGACGTGGCCGAATGCGCGGTGATCGGCGTGACCGATCAGCTCAAGGGCCAGATGCCGGTGGGGTTTCTGTGCCTGAACGCGGGCTGCGCCAGCGACCATTCCGAGGTGGTCAAGGAGGTGGTCAAGATGGTGCGCGACAGGATCGGCCCGGTGGCGGCCTTCAAGCTGGCGGTGGTGGTCGACCGGCTGCCCAAGACCCGCTCGGGCAAGATCCTGCGCGCCACCATGGTCAAGATCGCCGACGGCGAGGACTACAAGATGCCCGCCACCATCGACGACCCCGCCATCCTCGACGAGATCAAGACCGCGCTGCAGACCATCGGCTACGCCAGGTAAACGCCGGGACCACCCGGCCAAACAAAAAACCGCCGCCCGACTGCCCGGGCGGCGGTTGATCTTGCCGGATCAGGGTCATGCCAGCCCCGGGAACGGGAAATGCAGGTCACCATCGGCGCCTGGCGGCATGATCTGTCCATGTGGCCCGCAGAAGTCACTCACTCTTCCACAGACCCCCGGCAATCCGCGATCACGGTCGAAATGGACCGCCCCGCGAAGGGGTGCGCATCCGAAAAGTCCGAGACGAAAAGGGCTTATCGTGCAAGTGCAAGACACCAGTTCCCTTCGAATGCCGGTCGACCATTGCCCGATTCCGCCCCGCGATACTGTGACCCTGATCACATATTGCGCTGCTATCTCGCCGCGGCCCCGTTTTGCCCGCGCCGGTTTGCGGCTAGGCTTGGCCCATGGCGGGCCTGGCCCGTCCGAGACCTGACAGGATCGGCCCCGACCCCCAGATGCCCTTGCAATTCCGCGATACCGCCCGGCGCGAAAGCCTGATCCTCGGCGCCCTGAGCGCGGGCGAACGCGCCGCCCTGCTGGCGCTGTCCAAACCCTGCCATTATCCCGGCGGCAAGGCGATCTTTTCCAAGGGCAGCCGCGGCGAGACCATGATGCTGATCGAAACCGGGCGGGTGGAGATCAGCCTGACCTCGGCCTCGGGCAACCGCTCGATCGTGGCGCATCTCGGCCCCGGCGACAGCGTCGGCGAAATGGCGATCCTGCTGAATTCCGAGCGCACGGCGGATGCGCTGGCCACCAATGACGTGACCGGGCGGCTGGTGCACCGGACGCACCTGATGAATTTCCTGGCCGAGCACCCGAAGACCACGCTGGGCCTGATTGCCGATCTCTGCCGCAAGCTGCAGGCGACGACCGAGGCGCTGGCGGATCTGTCGATGGCCGATGGCGGGACGCGGCTGGCCAAGGTGCTGATCGGGCTGTTCGACCGCTGGGGCATCGAAGAGGCCGAGGGCTGGCGCCTGACCCCGCCGGTGTCGCAATCCGACCTGGGCGACATGGCCGGGCTGACCCGCGAGACCGTCAACCGTCAGATCCGCGCCTGGGAACAGGAGGGGATGCTGCGCCGCGACGGGCGCGAGTTGATCCTGCTCGACGCCGACAAGCTGGACGCGCGGGCGCACTAGCGCGGGTCAGATCGGGGCGATCAGCCCCTCGCCGCTGGCGCGGTTGGAATTGACCGCCGGGTCGACGCGGTGAAACGCCAGCACGTCGTCCGCCGCCGCCCCCATCAGCGCCGCCGCGCCCTTGCCCCCCTCGCCCAGCCAGAGCGGCCAGTCGCGGGCCTCCAGGATCACCGGCATCCGGTGGTGGATCTTCTGCATCCGGTCATTGGCGCCGGTGGTGACGATGGCGCAGGTCCGCAGCGCCTCGCCCTCGCGCTCCCAATCCTGCCAGATGCCGGCGAAGGCCAGGGGCGCCCCGTCGGCGCGAAAGATGTACCAGGGCAGGCGTTTCCCATCGTCGTCCTTGGTCCATTCGTAGAACCCCGTCGCCGGGATCAGGCAGCGCCGTTCGCGACAGGCGGCGCGGAAGGCCGGTTTCTCGGCCAGGGTCTCGGCGCGGGCATTGATCAGCAGCGGGCCGTCTGTCGGCGTCTTGTACCAATGCGGCAGAAAGCCCCAGCGCATGGGCTGCAACAGCCTTTGCCCGCCCTCCGCGCGCACCGCGTGGATCCGCGTGGTCGGGCAGACGTTGTAATTCGGCACATCCGGCAGGTTATTGGCCGGCGCCGCCTCGAAAAGCTGCGCCATGGCATCGGAAGGAAGGGTGACTGCAAAACGCCCGCACATGGGCTCAGCGTAAAAGCCCCGAGTAAAGAAGCAAGCCCCATCCCGACAGCCGGTCCGAGGCCCGCCCCCAGGGACCGGCAAAGCGCGCCATCTCCTGCCCGGTGGCGCCGGCGATCTCGGCCAGGCTGCGCGTGCCGTCCACCCGCGCCAGCGCGGCAGCACTTTCGCGCGGCAGGCGCAGCTCGATCCGCTCGCCGCCGGAGGTCACCGGCACCGGGCGGCCCTCGGCCACGGCGCGGGCGAGCGCGGCCGGGGCCACGCCGATGAGATGCGGCACGAGATCGGGCGCGCGTCCGTCGGCGATCGGCGGCGCATCGTCCCTCCCTGCCGCGACCGCATAGGCAATATGCATCCGCATCGACCCGCAGAGCTTTTCCGCCACCGCCATGCGACCGACCGCGTCCATCTCGCCCGGCACCGGGGCAAAGCGCGCGGGATCGTATCGCGCCGGCATGGTGAAGGACTGCAGCGCCCAGCCCGTGCGCTGCAAGGTGGCGACCAGCGCGGCCACGTCATAGGCCCGGTCCTGGCCATGCAGCAGCAGGTCATAGAACCCCGCGTCCGAGACCTGATGATCGCCCAGATGCGGGTTGCGCTTGAAGGGATGGCCCTCGGGCAGGCGCGCGAAGGCCTCTTTCGCCGCGCGCAGCCGCTTTTTCGGCGCCATGCCGTCAAACAGCGCGCCAAAGGCCTCCTGCAACGGATAGACCCCGGTCCGCCCGTAAGGCGCATAGACCATGAAGCCCATGCCGCCACCGGGCGCGAGGGCGGCGCGCAGCGCGCGGAACCCCGCGTCCGGGTCGGGCAGGTGATGCAGGACGCCGCAGCAGTCGATATAGTCGAACTCGCCGAAATCGGCGGCCTCCAGCAGGCTGGCGGTGTGAAAGGTGATGGTGTCGAGGCTGCGCACCCGCGCCCGCGCCTCGGCCACCGCGCGGGCGGTTTGCGACAGGTCGAGATAGGTGATCTCATGCGGGCGCTCGGCCTGCGTCAGCAGATGCGCCAGCTGGATCAGCCCGTCGCCGGTGCCGCCGCCGGCCACCAGCACCCGCAAGGGCTGGCGCCAGTCGCGCCGACCGGAAAAGAGATAGTGGTCAAGCTCCACCGGATGCGAGGGCGAGCCGGTGATCAGCCGCTTGCGCTCATCCTCGGGGTGCCGCTCGGGATAGGGATAGGCCTCGTAATGTTGCTTGACCGTGACCATCTGTTTCCCCTCTGGATGACCGGCGCGCCGTTTCCCGCGCGGGCAAAATTCCGTCAACGGAATTTTGCAAATTTCATCGATGAAATTTCCGCCTGGCGTCAGGCCTTGCGCGCCATGGCGATCCGGGCCTCCATCATCGACATCTCCCGAAGGATGTCCCGTCGCCGCACCGGCACGTCGGTCTGGCGCAACTCGTCGCGCAGCCGCTGCAATTCGCGCGACAGGGTGACGAATTCCGGCGCGCCGCCGCTCTCCTTCACCAGCCGGTTCAGCAGCGCGTTCTGCGGGTCGTCGCAGGGCGGCAAAGGCTGGCCCGCCCCGGGCAGGTTGTCAAACTCGCCGCGCGCCTCGGCCTCGCGGATGCGGGCGGAAATCAGGTCGATCAGAGGATGGTCCATGCGGCCATTTTCCCCGATGCGAGGAGCCCCCGCAAGGGGGCGAGGAGCGGCGCCTAGCAAAAAGCGCCGCCCCCGGTGCTCATTTCGCCGTGATGCGCCCTTCGACATAGGGTTTGAACGGCCCCTGCGCCGCAAGGTATTCCGCCGTCACATCGGCCAGATCCGGGCCGTAGTCATAGGCGTTCATCGCATCGACGAACATCCGGTAGCCGTCCCCGCCATTGCGGACGTAGTCGTTGGAGACCACGCCATAGACCGTCTCGGCCTCGATCGGCGCGCCGCCCACCATCACATCCGACACCCGCTCGCCCGCGGGCTTGCTGGCGTCAAAGGCAAAGGTCAGGCCGGCCACCTGCGGAAAGCGCCCGGCGCCCTCTTCCACCTGGCTCACGCCGTTTTCCAGCGCTTCGACCATGGTCGCCCCGGTCACCTGGAAGGTCGAAAGCGTGTTCTGGAACGGCAGCACCGTCAGCACCTCGCCCATGGTCACCTCGCCCGCGTCGATCGACGCGCGGATGCCGCCGCTGTTCTGAATGGCGATCTGGATGCCCTGGTCGGCCACCCGCGCCAGCATGGCATCGGCGATCAGGTTGCCCATCGCGCATTCCATCGCCCGACAGACCGAGCGGTCGCCCTCGATCATCTCCGAGGTTTCGGCCACCACCCTGGTACGGATCTCGTCCAGCGGCTTTGCCGCCTCGGCAATCCGCGCCTTCACCGCCTCGTCGGCCGTGACCGAGGCGTCGATGACGATCGGATCGCCCTTGGCCTCGATCACATTGCCCGCGTCATCGAAGGTCACGTTCAACTCGCCCAGGTACTTGCCATAGGCATAGGCCTGCACGATCTGCACGCCGTTGACCACGGTCGGATAGGGGCCATCGGCGCTGTCGTCATTATTGGCGAGGTAGGTATTGGTATGGCCGCCGACGATCACGTCGACACCGGTGGTGTTCTCGGCAACCGTCTGATCGACGCCGTAACCCGAGTGCGACAGCACGATGATCTTGTTCACGCCCATCTCGGTCAGCTTGTCGACCTCGCCCTGCACCGCGTCCGAGGGATCGGTGAAGATGACGTTCTTGCCGGGGCTGGCAAGCTCATCGGTGTTCTGCGGCGTCAGCCCGATAAAGCCCAGCTTCTCGCCGCCCTGCTCGATCACCGTGGATTTCATCAGCACGTCGGACAGCAGCGGCTCGCCCGAGACATCGGCGTTCGACATCAGGATCGGGAAATCCAGCGCATCGATGAAGCCGCGCAGCACCTCGGGCCCGTCGTCGAACTCGTGGTTGCCCACGGTCATCGCGGTATAGCCCATCTGGTTCATCATCTCGGCGGCCAGCTTGCCCTTGTAATAGGTATAGAACAGGCTGCCCTGGAACTGGTCGCCGCCATCGACGAGGATCCAGTTGTTCGACCGGGCCTTGGCCGCGTTGATCGCGGTCATCAGCCGGGCGGAACTGCCAAAGCACTCGCCCGCGGCGTCATCTTCCGCCGAACAGGGGCCGTCGTACTTGCTCACCGGCTCGAAGCGGGCGTGGAAGTCGTTGGTATGCAGGATGGTCAGCGAATACTCGGCGCTGGCAACGCCGGCACTCAGCGCCAGCACGGCAGCGCTTGTCAAAAGGCGCAGGGACATCGGGAATCCTCTCTGTTGTCGTTATGTCCGCGATGCTGCAACGGGACCGGGGGCTTGTCAAAGCCTACGCGAGAGGAGGCGGCAAATCCCGCGCGGTCAAGGGACAGCATCCGCCCCTTGACCGCGCGCCCGGGGCGCGTCATGCAGCCGTCATGCTGATCTACAAGATTTTCCGGGCCGATGAATGGGCCAGCCTGCAAGCCAGGGGATCGACCCCCGGCGCGCCGATCGACCGTGCCGATGGCTACGTGCATTTCTCCACCGCCGAACAGGTCCGCGAGACCGCCGCCAAGCATTTTGCCGCAGAGGACGGGCTGGTGCTGCTGGCCTGCGACGCCGCGGCCCTGGGCGGTGACCTGACCTGGGAGCCATCCCGCGGCGGCGCGCTTTTTCCGCATCTTTACCGCGAGTTGCGGCTCGAGGACGTGGCCTGGCATTGCCCCCTGCCGCTGGACCGGGACGGCCATGTCTTTCCCGTGACCCTGGCATGAGGTTTGTCGAGCGGCTGGGCCTGGCCGCGCTTTATCGCTGTGACCCGGAAACCGCCCACGGGCTGGCGATAAGGGCGCTGCGCCTGGGGCTGGCGCCCGCGCCCGGGCGGCTGACCTCGCCGCGGCTGCGCACCGAGGTTGCCGGGCTCGCCCTGCCCAACCCGGTCGGGCTGGCCGCCGGCTTCGACAAGAATGCCACCGCGCTTTCGGGGCTTTCGCGCGCCGGCTTCGGCTTTCTCGAGGTCGGCGCCGCCACGCCCCTGCCCCAGCCCGGCAATCCGCGCCCACGGCTCTTTCGCCTGACCGAGGACCGCGCGGCGATCAACCGGTTCGGCTTCAACAACGACGGCATGGAGGCGATTGCCGCCCGGCTGAAAACCCGCCCGCGCGATGCGGTGATCGGGCTCAACCTCGGCGCCAACAAGACCTCGGAGGACCGCGCCGCCGATTTCGCCCGGGTGCTGGCCTGCTGCGGGCCGCAGGTGGATTTCGCGACCGTCAACGTCAGTTCGCCCAATACCGAACGGCTGCGCGATCTTCAGGGCCGCGCCGCGCTCACCGCGCTGCTGGATGGCGTGATGGCGGCGCGGGCGGAGTTGCCGAGGCCGATCCCGGTGTTTCTGAAGATCGCCCCGGATCTGGAGGCCGCGGCGCTGGCGGAAATCGCCGATGTGGCGCAGCAGGGCGCGCTCGGCGGGATCATTGCCACCAATACCACCCTGTCGCGCGACGGGCTGACCTCGGCGCAGCGCGACGAACCGGGCGGGCTTTCCGGCCAGCCGCTGTTCACCAGGTCGACCCGGGTGCTGGCGCAGCTGCATGAGCTGACCGGCGGCAGCCTGCCCTTGATCGGCGTCGGCGGCATCGGCTCGGCCGAGCAGGCCTATGCCAAGATCAAGGCCGGCGCCTCGGCGGTGCAGCTTTATACCGCGCTGGTCTTTGGCGGGCTGTCGCTGGTGCAGGAGATCGTCGAAGGGCTGGACCGCCTGCTGGAGCGCGACGGCTTTGCCTCGGTGTCCGAGGCTGTCGGGACGGATGTGAAGTCCTGGCTGTAAGCTCTTGCTGCGCCGCGTTTTCCGAGCGACGCAACGACGCCCTGTGGATGAAATCGTGGATAAATCCCCGTCATCCCGGGGCGGATTGGCCCTTGGCGCCGGGCCGGGTACGCGGGCCTGAAATCAAGGGTCGGATTATCCCCGGGATTTCCCATTGAACACCGGAATAAGACAAGAGATACGGGAAATCCCACTCCGAAATCCGTTTGCACATCAGAAAAGTGAAAGCCACTCTGGCCCCCGTTCGGCCTTGCCACGCCTCGGCGCCGAAACCGCCAGGATCAGAACATCATGCGTGGCCTGTAACAGGTTGAAACCAAAAGCCACCCAAAGTTACCCACAGGCCCATCAGCCCATCCGGTCAGGACGGGCCGATCATGAAGCAGGTGATATTGCGCGCTTGCAGCCGGCGGCAGGCGAGGTCGGCGGTTTCGCGGTTCAGCCCCATGAAGTTCGCGTCGAACCCGGCCTTGCGCTTGACCACCTTGCGCAGCGCGCCGTCCAGCGTCGACATCTCGGTCAGCGCGGTTTTCAGAAGCACCTTTTCCGCTGCGAAATGAGAGCCGTAGCGGCCGATGTTGATGCCCCAGTGGCGGCCGCCGGAGGTCGAGACGCGGGTGATGATCTCCTGCACCTGCTCGCGGATCTCGGGGTCGGGGGCGACCGGCGCGCCGGCATCGACGCTGGCCAGCACCAGGTCCTTGGGGCGGGCCGCGGGCCGTTTGCGGGGCTGGTCGGCCTCGAACAGCGAGGCGGCGGCCACCTTTTCCGCCGTCGCCTCGGCCACCGCTTCGCGGATGCCCTCCTGCATGGCGGCGACGACGCTGGCCTCGGGCATCTGCGGCGCGGCGACGGGGCGCATTCGCGGCCGCGGGCTTTTCTGCACCGCGAGCACGACGGCGATGGTCTTGCCGGCGGCGGGTTTGCCCTCGCCGTCCGGCATGGTGGAGGCCACGGCGACGTCGGAGCCGCTGGCGATCAGCCCGCGGTTGCCCTGGTACCGGGGCTTTTTCGGCAGCGCCAGCGCCACGCGCGTCGGCGCCCGGTCAAAACCGAGGTCCAGCAGTTCCGCCACCCGCGCATTGCGCGTCGCGGTCGACCGCCCGCCGAAGACCGTGGCGATCACCCGCTCTCCGCCGCGCTCGGCCGAGGCGACGAGGTTGAAGCCCGCAGCCCGCGTATAGCCGGTCTTGATGCCGTCGGCGCCCTTGTAGCTGGCCAGCAGGCGGCGGTTGGTGTGGTTCACGCTGCGCACGCCCGCATCCGCGGTCTGGCGCGAGAACAGGTTGTAATACATGGGATAATCGTAGATCATGTGGCGCCCCAGCACGGTCATGTCGCGCGCGGTGCTCAGGTGGCCATCCTCGGTCAGCCCATGGGCGTTCCGGAAGGTGGTCCGGCTCATCCCCATCGCCTGGGCGGTGCGGTTCATCCGGCGGGCAAAGGCGGCCTCGGACCCCGAGATCGCCTCGGCAATGGCGGTGGCGGCGTCATTGGCCGATTTCACCGCCGCCGCGCGCACCAGGTAGCGCAGCTTTATCTTCTGCCCGGCGCGCAGGCCCAGTTTCGAGGGCGGCTCCGACGCGGCCTTTTGCGAGATGGTGACAAGCGTGTCCATCGACACCTCGCCCTGCTGCACCGCCTCGAAGGCGATGTAGAGCGTCATCATCTTGGTCAGCGATGCCGGGTGCAGGCGGGTATTGGCGTTCTCGGTATGAAGCACCTTTCCGGATCGGGCATCCATGACCATCGCCGCATAGGGGGCGGCGGCCAGGCCGAGCGGGACGACCACGCACAGCCAGATCGATACGAGTAACACCACGCCCCGACGGGCGGATTCCAGGTTCCGGACCTTCACGATACACTGCCTTCTGCCTCGTGCCGCCAGTATTCTGGTCGGCTTATTATTAAGAAAAGGCTAGCATATGAGCTTCTTTCTTTAAACCCTTTAGTCGAAAGCAAATTTCGCTTTTTCCGACCCAGATGTTGGGGACCGGCGCCGGCCCACCGCAATAGAGGCGATTGTGGCCGGATTGTGGCAACTTTGGGGCGGTGCGAAAAGGAATCTGCAGGGCGGATTTGGCCTGCCGGGACAGGCTGCCTCTTTTCTCATTCGCCGGCTGCGTTATATAGAGGTATCCGATGCCAGGTTTCCTCGAGATGGACGCGACACGCTTACAATGACCGAAATGACCCCCATGAAGGCGCGCCCGGTCCTGTCGCAGGACAAGGACCCCGACAACGAGTCCGGGATCGCGGTGCAGACCCGCCCCAAGACCAAGCGGCCGCCGCTCTACAAGGTGCTGCTGCTCAACGACGACTATACGCCGATGGAATTCGTGGTGCATGTGCTCGAGCGGTTCTTTGGCATGAACCATGCCCAGGCCTTCGACATCATGCTGACCGTCCACAAGAAGGGAATCGCCGTGGTCGGCGTCTTCAGCCACGAGATCGCCGAAACCAAGGTGGCGCAGGTGATGGATTTCGCCCGCCGCCACCAGCACCCGCTGCAATGCACCATGGAAAAGGAATAGGCGCCTGAGACGCGTCTCGCCCTGATGGCCCAGTCCCGTTTGTCCCTTGCGCTGGCCGAGGCCGGTCTGCTCGCCGATCACCTCTCTGCCGAGGACCGGGTCGCCGTCTTCGGCCCGACGCCCGAGACCGACCTCTCCGCGCTGCCGCCCGCCCGCCTTCAGATCGTCAGCCGCGATGCGGTGGTCCATGACGCGTTCGCGGGTCTGGACTGTCGCACCGGTGCCGAGGGCCCGCTGATGGCCGCGGTGGTCGTGGTGCCGCGCGCCAAGGCCGAGGCCCGTGCGCTGGTGGCCGAGGCGGTGGCGGCCTGTCCCGGCGGTCTGATCCTGGTGGATGGTCAGAAGACCGACGGGGTCGAGCCGCTGTTCAAGGCCTGCCGGGCGCGCGTCGAGGTCTCGAGCCATGTCACCAAGGCCCATGGCCGGGCGTTCTGGTTCCGCGCGGCGCCGATGTTCGACGATTGGCAGGCGCAACCGGGCATGGTGGACGGGTTCCGCACCCTGCCCGGCGTGTTTTCCGCCGATGGCATCGATCCCGGCTCGGCGCTGCTGGCGCGCAACCTGCCCGCCAAGCCGGGACGGCATGTCGCCGATCTCGGCGCGGGCTGGGGGTTTTTGTCGGCGCGCGCGCTGGCCGCGGCGCGGATCGAGGAAATGCACCTGGTCGAGAGCAATGCCGCCGCGCTGGATTGCGCGCGGGTCAATGTCACCGATCCCCGGGCGCGGTTCCACTGGGCCGATGCCACGCAGTGGGAGCCGCCGGTGCTGTTCGACACGGTGCTGATGAACCCGCCGTTCCACCAGGGCCGCCGCGGTGCGCCGGATCTGGGGATTGCCTTCATCGCCGCCGCGGCGCGGGTGCTGCGGCCCGGCGGCCAGCTTGTCCTTGTGGCCAACCGCCACTTGCCCTATGAGGCCGCGCTTCAGGCGCGTTTCGGCAAGGTCGACGAGACCGCCGGTGACGGGGGCTTCAAGATCCTCACCGCTCAAAGGCCCAAGCGCGGCCGGCGCTGAGCCGGTCAGGACATATTCAGGACAGCAGGAGCATCACATGGGTTTCTCGATCGAAGGCAAGACCGCCATCGTGACCGGGGCGGCCAACGGGATCGGGCTCGCCATCGGGCGGCATTTCCTGGACAAGGGCGCCAATGTCGTCTTTGCCGACATGGACGAGGCCGGGCTGATCGACGAGCTGGGCGAAACCGCCGACGACGGCCCGGCGCGCTATTTCGCCGGCGACCTGCGCGAAAGGCTGACCCTGGCCAACCTGCTCTCGGCCACGCTGGATGCCTTCGACCGGGTGGATATCCTGGTCAACGGCAGCCGCCAGCTTCTGCCGTCGGATCCGCTCGACATGGAGGACGCCTCGGTCGAGACGCTTCTGCAACAGAACCTCATGGCCTCGCTGCGGCTGTCGCAGCTTGTCGCCAAGCGGATGATCAAGCAGGGCGAGGACCAGGAAGAGGGCCAGCTGGGCGCGATCATCAACATGTCGTCCATTGCCGCGCGCCGCACCCAGCCGGAACTGATGGGCTATTCGATCTCGACCGCGGCCCTCGACCAGATGACCCGCTCGCTGGCGGTGGCGCTGGCGCCGCATCGCATAAGGGTGAACGCGGTGGCCTTCGGGTCGGTGATGTCGGCCAGTCTCAAGGGGGCGCTGAAGGAAAACAGCGAATACCGTGGCCGGATCGAGGGCCAGACGCCGCTGGGCCGGATCGCCGCGCCCAGCGAGGTGGCGGAAGCGGCGCAGTTCCTGGCCTCGGAAGGCGCGGGCTTCGTGACCGGCCAGATCCTCACCGTGGATGGCGGGCGCACCCTGCTTGACCCCGTGGCCGCCCCGGCGCATTGATCGCCTGAACAGGTTTCTGGCTGATGTGGTCAGGGGGGCTGTCTGCCCCCCTCGGCCTGCGGCCTCACCCCCCGAGGATATTTCTCAACCAGAGAAGACCCTTGGCGCGGCGCGGAAGGGAATGGGCATGACAGAAGAATTTCACGACGAAAAGGCCGAAGCTGCGGCGTGGTTTCGCGATCTGCGCGACGGGATCGTGGCGGCCTTCGAGGCCTTGGAAGACAGCCATCACGAGGGGCCGTTTGCCGACCTGGCCCCGGGGCGCTTCGAGGTGACCGAGACGCGCCGCGCCTCGGACGATGGTTCGGACGCCGGTGGCGGGCTGATGAGCGTGATGCGCGAGGGGCGGGTCTTCGAGAAGGTCGGTGTCAATGTCTCGACCGTCTATGGCCAGTTGGGCGAGGCGGCGCAGAATGCCATGGCGGCGCGCAAGGGCCTGCCGGGGATGACCGAGGACCCGCGGTTCTGGGCCTCGGGGATCAGCCTGGTGGCGCATATGCGCAATCCGCATGTGCCGGCGGTGCACATGAACACGCGGATGTTCTGGACGCCGCATGCCTGGTGGTTCGGCGGTGGATCGGATCTGAACCCCTGCATCGAGTACGACGCGGATACCGCGCATTTCCATGGCGTCCAGAAGGCGCATCTCGATCCGCATGGCGAGGGCGAATATCCGCGGCTCAAGGCATGGGCGGACGAGTATTTCTACATCCCGCATCGCAAGCGGGCGCGCGGCGTCGGCGGCATCTTCATGGACGACCGCAACTCGGGCGACTGGGCGGCGGATTTCGCGCTGACCCGGGACATCGGGCGGGCCTTTCTGCCGGCCTTCCTGCCGCTGGTGGAAAAGCGAAGGGTGCAGGATTTCGGTGCGGCCGAGAAGGACGCGCAACTGATCCACCGCGGGCTTTATGCCGAGTACAACCTGGTCTATGACCGCGGCACCAAGTTCGGGCTGGCCACGGGGCATGACCCCGACGCGGTGCTGATGTCGCTGCCGCCGCTGGCCAAGTGGGTCTGAGCCCGCATGGAGGCGCTGCGCGTCCTGCAGGACCCAATCCTGCCGGTCTTTGCCATCATGGCGCTGGGACTGGTGATGGGGCGGCTGGGCGTGTCGAGCGCGCAGGACGCGCTTCTGGTCAACCGGATCGCCATGTCGGTCTTCCTGCCGCTGATGATCTTCGGGGTGGTGGCCACGGCGCCGGTGCGGTCCTTTGCGCTGATCCCGACGCTGGTCTACCTGGTGGCCGAGACGGTGATCTTTGCGGCGGGCTTCGTGCTGGCGCGCAAGGTGTTCCGGCGCGGGCCGCGCGAATCGGTGCTGCTGGCCTTTTCCGGCATCTTCTCCAATAACGCGCTTTATATCCTGCCGATCTCGGTGCTGCTTTACGGGCGCGAGAACGTGCTGCCGGTGACCACGCTGATCACGCTGGACGCGGTGATCGCCTTTGGCGGCGCGATGATCGCCATGGAGTTGATGGAACAGGGGCGGGTCTCGCCGGGCATGGTGGCGCGCTCGATCCTGCGCACGCCGATGCTGATCTCGATCCTCCTGGGGATGGGGGGCGCGCTGATGGGCGTCACCCTGCCGGGCCCGGTGATGACCTTCCTCGATTTCAACGGCGCGGCGGCGGCACCGCTGGCGCTGTTTGCGCTGGGTGTGGCTCTGTCGCGCACGCCGTTCCGCGCCGATGCGACGGTGGTGACCTTCACGCTGGTCAAGCTGGCGGTCTTTCCCGCGGCGGTGGCGCTGGGGCTCTGGGCCGCGGTGGGGCGCGATCCGGCGCATGACCTTTTCCTGCTGGGAGCCGCGGGGCCTGCGGGGGCGATGGCCTTTTCCATGGCGCTGCTGCACGGGGTGCGGAGCGAGGCGATTGCCCAGGTCATGATCTATACCTGCGTGCTGACGCTGTTTTCGCTGGCGGTGCTGGCCTAGGCGGGGGTGCCGGGCTGGAGCTTCGCGGGCGGTGCTGGCTTAGGTGGGGGTGCCGGGCTGAAGCCCGGCCTGCGGTTGGGCCTGTGCGGGGGGGCGTGTCAGGCGTCGCGCCATTCGCCGGGTCTGAGGCCGCCGAGGTGCCAGTCGCCAATCCGGGCGCGGATCAGCCGCAGGGTGGGATGGCCGACATGCGCCGTCATCCGCCGGACCTGGCGGTTGCGGCCTTCGGTGATGGTCAGTTCCAGCCAGCAATCGGGCACCGACTTGCGAAACCGGACCGGCGGGTCGCGCGGAAACAGCGGGTGCGGCACGTCGATCCGGCGCACCCTGGCGGGACGGGTCGGGCCGTCCTTGAGCGTCACCCCGCGGCAGAGCGCCTCGAGCGCGGCATCCTCGGGCAGGCCCTCGACCTGGACCCAGTAGGTCTTGGGCTGTTTCGATTTCGGGTGCGCGATGCGGTGTTGCAGCTTGCCATCATCGGTCAGCAGCAAAAGCCCCTCGCTGTCGCGGTCGAGACGGCCGGCGGCATAGACCCCGGGCACGTCGATATTGGCCGAGAGCGTCGGGCGCTCCGAGCCCGCGGTGCCCTTGTCGGTGAACTGGCTGAGCACGCCGTAGGGTTTGTGAAACAGGATCAGCCGGGTCATCGCCGGCCCGCGAAAAAGGCTTTGAGCAGCGCCTCGGCCTCACCCGCGGCAATGCCGTCATAGACCTCGGGCCGGTGGTGGGTCTGGGGATGGGCGAAGACCCGGGCGCCATGGGCCACGCCGCCGGATTTCGGATCGGAGGCGCCGTAATACAGCCGGGCGATGCGGGCCGCGGCAATGGTGCCGGCGCAGATCGCGCAGGGCTCCAGCGTGACGTGGAGGTCATGGCCGGGCAGACGCTCGGAGCCAAGCAGGGCACAGGCGGCACGGATGGCCAGCACCTCGGCATGGGCGGTGGGATCGCAAAGCTCGCGGGTGCGGTTGCCGGCGCGCGCCACGATGCGGCCCCGGGGGTCGACCACCACGGCGCCCACGGGCACTTCGCCGCGCTCGGCCGCGGCGCGCGCTTCGGCCAGGGCCGCGGACATGTGGGACGTGAAGACCATGGCGGTTCATCGCCTGTCACGGCGCGCAAGGCAAGCCACCAGGGCGGGCGATTTTGTCAACAAAATCGGACCGATCTGTTGACAGATCGGCCTCCCCGTCCGAAGGCCCGGGGACGGGGCCCGATCCATCAATGGATCGGCATGGAATTGTTGACAATTCGGCGGTCCCGGCTTCCCTTGGCGCACAAAGCGGGCTATGCGGCGCCATGGCCCAGAAAACCCCCGAAGGCGACCGCATTGCCAAGGTCCTTGCCCGCGCCGGCATCGCGTCGCGGCGCGAGGCGGAACGCATGATCGAGGCCGGCCGCGTGCGCGTCAACGGCGCGGTGATCGAACGCGCCGCGCTGAATGTCACCGACAAGGACAAGATCGAGGTCGACGGCAAACCGCTGGAGGCGCCCGAGGCCGAACGACTCTGGCTCTATCACAAGCCCGCCGGCCTGGTGACCAGCCACCGCGACGACCAGGGCCGCCCGACGATCTATGACGACCTGCCCGAGGAAATGCCCCGGGTGATGAGCGTCGGCAGGCTCGACCTCAACTCCGAGGGGCTGCTGCTCCTGACCAACGACGGCGCCATCAAGCGGCGGCTGGAACTGCCCTCGACCGGCTGGCTGCGGCGCTACCGGGTGCGGGTCAAGGGCCGCCCGACCGATGCGCTGCTCGAGCCCCTGCGCAAGGGCACCAGCGTCGAGGGCGTCGATTACCAGCCGATGATCGTCTCGCTCGACCGCCAGCAGGGCGCCAATGCCTGGCTGACCGTGGGCCTGCGCGAAGGCAAGAACCGCGAGATCCGGCGCACCATGGAAAGCCTCGGGCTGAGCGTGAACCGGCTGATCCGGGTGTCCTACGGCCCGTTCCAGCTGGGCCAGATGAAACCCGGCGAGGTGCAGGAGATCCGCCCCCGCGTGCTGCGCGACCAGTTGGGCCTCGAGGGCGCCGAGCCCGACCGCCCGAAACCGCAGCGCAGCCGCCGCAAACGCAACGGCTGAGCGATCCGCCGCCATTTTCCCCCTGTCGGGGCGTTGTGTCTTGCCGAAACCCTGCGCTCTCCAGACGGGACGTGTTTTTATGAGGCGATTTCAGAGCCATGGCCGATTTTCCCAGGATAGCCCCCCCGACGCGCCCGGGTATCCCGGCGCGCGGATCCGGCCATTTCCCCCGGTCGGAATGCGCGTTCCGGCGCTGCACGGCACTGGCGAAGGCGCCGTGCATCCCCTATCTTGAGCGCGAACGAGTGAGGGGTATCTGAATGATCCGGTTTGTCACGCTGCTGTTGCTGGCTGCGGTCATCGTGGCTGTCGCGGCGCTGGCCGTCACGGTCTGGGCCTCGGGCGACAGCGCCCGGTCCGGCAGGCTGAGCGGGGTGCAGAAGGTGGCCTATGTCTGCCTTTTCTTCCTGATGTCGGGCGTGGCGGTCGGCTGGCTGGGGGCGGATTGATGGCGCGGAAATTCGGCGGCACCTACAGCCCCGACGGCAAGCGCGACGCGGGCCGTGATCCCACGCCGCTGCACGCCACGGTCAGCCCGACCGGCGCGCGGTCGAACCTTCTGTTCGTGCCCGGCGCGCTGCTGGCCTTTTTGTCCTTCGGCGGCGGGCCCGAGGCGCTGGCGCTGGGGCTGGCCGGGGCCGGCACATGGACGCTGGGCGCCTGGCTGACGCGCGAGGGGCTCAAGGCCGAGGCCGCCTATAACGCCCGCAAGGTGGCCCGCCGCCCGGCCCTGCCGCGCAAGATGCTGGGCGCGGCGCTGATCGGCGGCGGCACGGTGCTGGCCAGCCTGTCCAACGATGTCGGCCTGACCGGCAGCGCGCTTTACGGGCTGATCGCCGCCGCGCTGCACCTGACCGCCTTCGGCATCGATCCGCTGAAAAACAAGTCGCTGCAGGGCGTCGACGAGTTCCAGCAGGACCGTGTCGCCCGCGTGGTGGACGAGGCCGAGGCGCATCTGGATGCCATGATGGGCGCCATCCGCCGCGCCCGCGATCCGCGCCTCGAGGCGCGTGTCGAGCGGTTCCAGCAATCGGTGCGCCAGATGCTGCGCACGGTAGAAGAGGATCCGCGCGATCTCACCGCCTCGCGGCGTTACCTGGGCGTCTACCTGATGGGCGCGCGCGACGCGACGATCAAGTTCGCCGATATCTATGCCCGCGACCGCGATGCCGGTGCGAAATCGGATTACCTGATGCTGCTGACCGATCTGGAAGAGAATTATGTCGCCAAGACCCGCAAATTGCTGGAAGACAGCAACACGGATCTGACGGTGGAAATCGATGTGCTGCGCGACCGGTTGCAGCGCGAAGGGGTGAGGCTCGACTGAGCCGGAAGAGTCAACGGGGAAGGATGACCCATGTCGCAGAACGTGAGAGAAAAGGCCCAGCGGAATCTGGCCATGGTTGAAGAGGTCAGCGCCGTGGTCCTGCCCGAGCCGGTCGACGCCCAGGAGATCGTGGCGCTGGACCAGGCCGACAGCGCCGTCGGGTCCGAGATCCGCCAGCGCATGGACGAGATCGACATGGCCGACACCAATTCCATCGTCTCCTTCGGCTCGGCCGCCCAGGCCGAATTGCAGGAGATCTCGCAGGCGATGCTGGCCGATGTGCGCAACAAGGATGTGGGCCCCGCCGGTGACAGCCTGCGCTCGATCGTCTCGACGATTCGCGGCTTTTCGGTCTCGGAACTCGACGTCCGCCGCGAGCGGTCGTGGTGGGAAAAGCTTCTGGGCCGCGCCGCGCCCTTTGCCAAGTTCACCGCCCAGTTCGAGGACGTGCAGGCCCAGATCGACAAGATCACCGACAACCTGCTGAACCACGAGCACAAGCTGCTCAAGGACATCAAGTCGCTCGACATGCTCTATGAAAAGACCCTCGGGTTCTATGACGAGCTGGCGCTCTACATCGCCGCCGGCGAGGAAAAGCTGAAGCTGCTCGACAGCGACGACATCCCCGCCAAGGAGGCCGAGGTGCAGGCCGCCGCGGAAAACGACCAGGTGATGAAGGCGCAGGAATTGCGCGACCTGCGCGCCGCGCGCGACGACCTCGAGCGCCGGGTGCATGACCTCAAGCTGACCCGGCAGGTGACGATGCAGTCGCTGCCCTCGATCCGGCTGGTGCAGGAGAACGACAAATCCTTGGTCACCAAGATCAACTCGACGCTGGTCAATACCGTGCCGCTCTGGGAGACCCAGCTGGCGCAGGCGGTGACCATCCAGCGCTCGGCCGAGGCCGCGGGTGCGGTGCGCGAGGCCAATGACCTGACCAACGAGCTTCTGACCGCCAATGCCAGGAACCTGCGCGAGAGCAACAAGGTGATCCGCCAGGAGATGGAGCGCGGCGTCTTCGACATCGAAGCGGTGAAACAGGCCAATGCCGACCTGATCGGCACCATCCAGGAAAGCCTGCAGATCGCCGACGAGGGCAAGGCGCGCCGCGCCGCCGCCGAGCAGGACCTCAAGAAGATGGAAAAGGAATTGCGCGACACCCTGGCCTCGGCCAAGGCCAGGAAAACCGGGCTCGGCGACAATGCCGGCACCGCCGTTCCGGCGACCTGAGCGCATGGGCGGCTTGCGGTCCTTCAGCCTTCTGGCGGCCTGTGCCCTGGCCCTCGCCGCCTGCGAGGCACCGGTCGAGCCGGTGCCGATTCCGCCGGACCGTCCCGCGACGCCGGTTAAGCCCGCGCCGCCGCCCGCCGTGCCCAGCGGGCCGTCGGAGAAAAGCGAGCGGCTGGCAGCCTATTACACCAAGGTCGAGGCGCAACTGGTGGGCCAGGGCCTTCTGCGCACCGATGGCGGCGGGCCGGACACCCAGTTCAGCCGCCGCATGTTGCTCGAGAATTTCGAGCGGATCGCGTTTTTCGACGAATACGCCCGCGGCGGCGGGCTCACCGCCTCCTTCGGCACGCAAAGCCGGCTCAAGCGCTGGGACCAGCCGGTGCGGATGACGGTGGAGTTCGGCCGCAACGTCCCCGAGGCGCAGCAAAGGATCGACCGGGCCGAGGTGGCGCGCTATGCCGCGCGGCTGGCGCGGATCACCGGCCATCCGATCACCATGTCCGACAGCAATCCGAACTACCACGTCCTCTACATGTCCGAGGACGACAGCGCCGCCCTGCCCGGCCGCATCAAGGCGCTCGTGCCCAACATCAACCAGAACGCGCTGAACATCTTCAACAACCTGCCCCGCTCGATCCATTGCCTCGTGATCGCCTTTTCCTCGGAGACGGGCGGGTATGACTACGCCAAGGCCATCGCAGTGATCCGCGCCGAGCATCCCTCGCTTCTGCGCAAGTCCTGCGTCCACGAGGAGCTGGCCCAGGGCCTCGGCCTCGCCAACGACAGCCCGCGCGCCCGGCCCTCGATCTTCAACGACGACGACGAGTTCGCCCTGCTGACCAGCCATGACGAGCTTCTGCTGAAGATGCTCTATGACCGCCGGTTGCGCGCCGGCATGTCCTGGGACCAGGCCAGGCCGATTGCCGAGACCATTGCCGACGAATTGCTGGGCGGGCCCAGCTGATCCGGCGAATCCTAGAACGGAGTGACACCTCATGGGTATTTTCGATTTCCTCAGCGGCCAGTTCATCGACGTCATCCACTGGACCGACGACACCCGCGACACCATGGTCTGGCGGTTCGAGCGTGAGGGCCACGAGATCAAGTACGGCGCCAAGCTGACGGTCCGCGAGGGCCAGGCAGCGGTCTTCGTGCACGAGGGGCAGCTGGCGGATGTCTTCACGCCCGGTCTCTACATGCTCGAGACCAACAACATGCCGATCATGACGTCGCTGCAGCACTGGGATCACGGCTTCAAATCGCCGTTCAAGTCCGAGATCTACTTCGTCAACACCACGCGGTTCAATGACCTGAAATGGGGCACCAAGAACCCGATCATGCTGCGCGATCCCGAGTTCGGGCCGACGCGCATCCGCGCCTTCGGCACCTATACGGTGCGCATCAAGGACCCGGCGATGTTCATGACCGAGATCGTCGGCACCGACGGCGAATTCACCATGGACGAGATCTCCTACCAGATCCGCAACATCATCGTGCAGGCGTTCAGCCGCGTGATTGCCGGCTCCGGCATCCCGGTGCTCGACATGGCCGCCAATACCGCCGACCTGGGCCGCATGATCGCCGCCGAGATCAGCCAGATCGTCGCCGGCTACGGGATTGAAATCCCCGAGTTCTACATCGAGAACATCTCGCTGCCCCCGGCGGTGGAAGAGGCTCTGGACAAGCGCACCTCGATGGGGCTGGCGGGCGATCTGGGCAAGTTCACCCAGTATTCCGCCGCCGAGGCGATGACCCGGGCCGCCGCCAATCCCGAGGGCGGCGGCGGCATGGGTGCCGGTCTCGGCATGGGCATGGGCATGGCGATGGCCAACCAGATGGCCAACCAGATGACCGGTCAGATGGGGGGTCAGATGGCGGGCCGGATGGGCGGCCCCCAGGGCCGCTGGGGCGCCCAGCCCGCGGCCCAGGCCGCCCCGCCCCCGCCGCCGCCGGTCGAACACGTCTGGCACATTGCCGAGGGCGGCGAGACCAAGGGCCCCTTCTCCAAGGCCAAGCTCGGCCGCATGGCCACCAGCGGCGAGATCACCCGCGAGACCTATGTCTGGACCGCCGGTCAGGACGGCTGGAAACGCGCCGAGGACGTGCAGGAACTGGCGCAACTCTTCACCATCCTGCCCCCGCCCCCGCCGGGCACCTGAGCGCCCCACCTGCCCCCCGTCCCGCCACGCCCCTGAGCGCCCCCACCTGCCGCCCGGTCCCGCCGCGCCCCGGACCTGCTCCGGGGCCTCCCGGCCCACACCACTGCGCTCCCCTGGCCCTGCTCCAGGACGCACCCGCCAAACCGCCCCGACGGTTGCAGACCGCCGCCCCCGCCCCTTAAGGTGACCGTCAAAACCCCCAAGGTTCCCTTGCATGTCCGATACCCTTGCCCCGCCCCCCGCTCCCCAGGACGAACACCGCTTCCCCTGCGACGTCTGCGGCGCCGATTTCCGCTTCGACCCGGCCACCGGCGGGCTGAAATGCGACCATTGCGGCAATACCGATGACATCCAGGCCGGGCCCTGGGGCGGCGGCGCGCTGCGGGAACTGGATTTCCAGGCCGCCCTCGCCGAGCGCCTGCCGCAGGAGGAGATCGAGGAGTCCCGTGTCTCGACCTGCCCCAATTGCGGCGCGCAGGTGGAATTCGACGCCAGGGTCCATGCCCGCGAATGCCCGTTCTGCGCCACACCCGTGGTGGTCGACACCGGCACCCACCGCCACATCAAGCCGCGCGGCCTTCTGCCCTTCGCCCTCGAGGAGCGCCAGGCCCACAAGGCGATGACCGACTGGCTGGGCCGGCTCTGGTTCGCGCCGAACGGGCTGAAGGACTACGCCCGCAAGGGCCGCAGGATGGACGGCATCTACGTCCCCTACTGGACCTTCGACGCCGATACCAAATCCGCCTACCGCGGCGAACGCGGCACCGTCTACTACGAGACCCGGCGCGTCACCCGCAACGGCAAGACCGAGACCCAGCAGGTGCAGAAGGTGCGCTGGCGCGCGGTCTCGGGCCGGGTGGCGCGGTTCTTCGACGATGTGCTGGTGCTGGCCTCGCGCTCGCTGCCCAAGAGCTATACCGACAACCTCGAGCCCTGGGATCTCACCGCGCTGGAGCCCTATCGCCCGGAATTCCTCGCCGGGTTCCGCGCCGAGGGCTACACGGTCGAACTGGCCGAAGGCTTCGCCGAGGCGCGCGCCCACATGGACCGGATGATCGCGCGCGACGTGAAGTTCGACATCGGCGGCGACCGCCAGCGCATCCACGACATCGACACGGAGATCAGCGACATCACCTTCAAACACATCCTGCTGCCGGTCTGGCTGGCGGCCTACAAGTACCGCGGCCAGACCTATCGCTTCGTGGTCAATGGCCGCACCGGGCGGGTCCAGGGCGAACGCCCCTGGTCGGCGATCAAGATCGCCATCGCCGTGGTGCTGGGCCTGATCGTCGCCGGCGCCGTCGGATACCTCTGGGCCACCACGCAACAATAGGGCGTTTCGGCCAAGACCTGCCCCATCGCGCCTCGCCAACAGCCCGAGAGCACCGCAGGCGTGACAAGCTTTCGGCGTTTCAAGATTTCCCCGAAGTGCTCTACCATGCCGCAAACCGCCGAAATGACCCCGCCAAAGCCCCGCCAGAGACTTGCACCACGGGGGAGAATGAGACATGTTAGCGCCAACAACCGCAACCCCGAACAGGACACCCTCATGATCATCTGCTGCGGAGAATCCCTGATCGACATGCTGCCGCGCGAATCGACCCAGGGCGAGCCGGCCTTCGCCCCCCATACCGGCGGCGCGGTCTTCAATACCGCCATCGCGCTGGGCCGCCTGCGGGCCCCGGCGGGCTATTTCGGGGGGCTCAGCCGCGATCTCTTCGGCCGCCAGTTGCAGGACGACCTCGCCGCCTCGCATGTCGACAGCAGCTTCAGCCCGCTCTCCGACAACCCCACCACGCTGGCCTTCGTCACCCTGACCGACGGCCATGCCTCCTATGCCTTCTACGACGAGAATACCGCCGGGCGGATGCTCTCGGCCGCCGATCTGCCCGATCTGCCCGAGACCGTGAGCACGCTGTTTTTCGGCGGCATCAGCCTGGTCAGCGAACCCTGCGCCGACAGCTATGCCACGCTGGCCAAGCGCGAGGCCGACACGCGGCTGATCATGATCGACCCCAATATCCGCCCCGGCTTCATCCGCGACGAAGCCCGCTACCGCGCCCGGCTCGAGCGGATGCTGGCGCTGGCCGATGTGGTCAAGGTCTCCGACGAGGATCTGGGCTGGCTCACCGGCAGCACCGATCCCGCCGCACTGATCGACAAGGGCGTGGGCCTGGTGCTGATGACCCGCGGCGCCGAGGGCGTGCTGGCGGTAAGCCGTGACGGCAGGCTCGACATGCCGGCCCACAAGGCCACGGTGGTCGATACCGTGGGCGCCGGCGATACCTTCAACGCCGGGATGCTGGCCGGGCTCCACCAGCAGGGGCTGACCGGCAAATCCGCCTTCCGCGCCGCCCCGCTCGACGCCTTCCGCCCGGCGATCGACCTCGGGATGCGCGCCGCCGCCATCACCGTCAGCCGCGCCGGCGCCAACCCGCCCTGGGCCAACGAACTGGCATGAGGGCGCTGCTGCAACGGGTCTCCGAGTCCGCGGTGCGCGTCGACGGCAAAATCTTCGGCCAAAGCGGCCCCGGCCTGATGATCCTGGTCTGCGCCATGGCCGGCGATACCGAGGCCGAGGCCCGCAAGCTGGCCGCGAAAACCGCCCGCCTGCGCATCTTCCCCGATTCAGAAGGCAAGATGAACCGCAGCCTCACCGACACCGGCGGCAGTGCGCTGGTCATCAGCCAGTTCACCCTGGCCGCCGACACCAGCCGCGGCAACCGCCCCGGCTTTTCCGCCGCCGCCCCGCCGGACGAGGGCGAGCGCCTCTACCTCGCCTTCGCCGAGGCCCTGCGCAACGAAGGCATACCCGTAGACACCGGCCAGTTCGGCGCCAACATGGCCGTCAGCCTCACCAACGACGGCCCCGTCACCCTCTGGCTCGACACCCAGGCCTGATCTTCGCTACTTTCCAAATACCCGAAATCCCCCGCGTCCCGCCCCCCCGGCTTCATCTTGCCAGGAAAACTCCCGCCGGAGGCTCCCGCATTCTCCACGCGCTCCTCTGCCCGAAAGATCGCGCCGCCCGCCCCACCAGCACCAGGATCCTGCGCGCCGCAGGCGCACATTCAGATCAATCTCACCGCTCGCGCAGCGCCTCGCGCGACTTGTAGAGCGGCTTCATCAGGTACTGCAGCACCGTGCGCTCGCCGGTGTGCAATTCCACCTGCGCCTGCATGCCCGGACGGATCTCGATCTGCGCCTGGCGGTCGGTCAGGCTGGCCATGTCGACCTTCAGCGTCACCTTGTAATGCGGGTCCTGCTCGGCCTCGCGCACCCGGTCGTCCTTGAAGGTATCGGCGGAAATGAAATCCACCCGCCCCTTCAGCGTGCCGTAGATCGTGTAATCATAGGCCGAGAGCTTGATCGTCGCCTCCTGGCCGCGGCGGATATTGGCGATGTCCTCGGGCGGCACCCGCGCCTCGACGAACAACTCCTCGTCGAGCGGGATGATCTGGGCGATCTCCTCCCCCGGCCGCACCACGCCGCCGATGGTGGTCACGCCCAGGTTGTTGACCACCCCGTGCATCGGCGCGCGCAGCACCGTGCGGTTGAGCTGGTCCTGCGACGCCTTGAGGTTCTGCTTCAGCGTCGCCAGTTCCTTGAGCGTATCGGAATAGCTCTGCGCCCGGTCGAGCTCGGTCTGGGTCACCACCTCGTCATGGCGGATCCTGGCATCGGCATGGGCCTTGCGCACCCGCGTCACCTCGATCAGCGCCACCACGTCCTTGGCCAGCATGTTCTCCATCAGCCGCAACTCGCTGGCGGTCTGGTCCATCACCTGCCTGGCCCCCGACTTGCGCGAGCGGTAATCGCTCTGCCGCGCCACCAGCAGCGCGCGTTCCGAGGCCACCATCTCGGGCAGCCGCGCCAGCAGCGCGTCGGGCACGTTGAAATCATCCGCCCCGGCCAGTTCCGCCTCAAGCCGGATGCGGCGCACGTCCAGTGCCGCGATCTGGTCCTGCAAGTCGTCCACCGAGGATTGGAACTGCGTCGTGTGCAGCCGCGCCAGCATGTCGCCCTGCATCACCACGTCGCCCTCGCGCACCATCAGTTCCGCCAGGATCCCGCCTTCGAGGTTCTGAATGATCTGCGGCCGCGAGGACGAGATGAAGGCCCCGTCCGCCCGCACGATCTCGTCGATCCAGGCAAAGGCCGCCCAGATGACGAAGACCCAGACCGTCAGCGCACAGAGCCAGATGGTCAGCGAGGGGCCGCGCAGGCGCGTCTGCATCTGCCCGGCCAGATCGGTGGTGCCTGCACTCATCCCCGTCCCTCCCGCGCGGTCGACAGATGCTCGAGCACCTTGTCGCGCGGCCCGTCGACCGCGAGCCGCCCGTTCTGCAACACCATGGTGCGCGAGGCCAGCGCCAGGATCGGCACCCGGTGGGTGGCAATCACCGCCGTGCGCCCCTCGAGCCAGCTCTCCAGCCGCGAGATCAGGGTCTTCTCCAGCGTCTGGCCCAGCGCCGCGGTGGGCTCGTCCAGCAGGCAGACCCTGGGGTCCTGCAACCACAGCCGCGCCCAGCCGATCGACTGGCGCTGGCCGATCGACAACCCGACACCGCCGTCGCGGATCTCGAGGTCCAGCCCCTTGGGATGGGTCTTGACGAATTGCCCCAGCCCGGCGAAATCCAGCGCCGCGAACAGCCGGTCGTCGTCCTGCTCCAGCAGGTTGAGGTTGAGGTTGTCGCGCAGGCTGCCGGTGAACAGCCGCACCTCCTGGCCCAGATACCCCACCGAGCGACGCAGGTCGCGCGGCGCGATCTGGCCCATGTCGGTGCCGTCCAGCAGGATGCGGCCGGTGGTGGGCGCATAAAGCCCGCTCATCAGCTTCAGCAGCGTCGACTTGCCCGAGCCATTGGCGCCGAGAATGGCAATCGCCTGCCCCGGCCGGATGCCGACGCCGGGGATGTCCAGCACCGCCGGCGCGTCCTCGTCGTAGCGATAGGTCACTTCGCGGATCTCGAAGCCGCCCTCGATCCGGTCGCGGCGCAGGTAGCTGCGGCCCGGGGCTTCGTCCTGCGGCGCCTCGGCCACCTGCCCCAGCCCGTCGAGCGCCGCCTTGACGTTGCCCCAGCGCGCCATGGTGCCCGCAAGCTGCGTCAAGGGCGCCAAAGTGCGGCTGGTCAGGATGCCCACGGCGATGATCGAGCCCACGGTAAACTCGCCCGCGAAGACCAGGTAGGTCCCGGCGATCACCGCGCAGACGTAGGTGGCCTGCTGCACGCCCTGGCTCCAGAAGGTCAGCGTCGAGGCCAGCCGACGCTGGTCCGAGGATTTCAGCGATTGCAGCGCGGTCAGTTCGGCCCAGAGCCGGCGAAAGCGATCCTCGCCGCGCTGGGTCTTGATGGTGTCCAGCTCCGACACCGCCTCGTGCAGCAGGCGCGAGGATTTGGACGAGGCGCCCTGCATCTCCTGGGTCAGCCGGATCATCCGCTTTTGCAGGAAGATCGAGGGCAGCACCATGAGCACGCCGCCCAGCACCAGCACCCAGACGAGGTTTCCGCCGATCGAGGCGACCAGCAGCAGGAAGACGAAGATGAAGGGGATGTCGGCCACCGCCCCCACGGTCGAGGCGGTAAAGAACTCGCGCACCGAGGAAAACTCGCGCATCGAGGAAAACAGCTGCGAGGGCGAGCGCCCCGCCATGTCCGAGCGCATGCCCAGCAGGCGGTTCATCAGGAGCGTCTGGATGTTCATCTCGATCTGCCGACCCGCGCCGTCGATCAGCCGCGCGCGCGCCAGCTTGAGCGCCGATTCCAGCAGCAGCGCCAGGCCTGCGCCACCCGCCAGCACCCAGAGCGTCGCCTCGCTCTGATGCGGGATCACCCGATCGTAGACCTGCAGCGAAAACAGCGCCACCGCCACCGCCAGCAGGTTGGCCACCAGCGAGCCAAGGGCCACCTCGCCGAAGGCGCGCGAAAACCGCGGGAACTGGCCCCAGAACCAATGGCTGGCGCGGGCCTCGTCGTGTTTCTGCGCGACCTGGGCCAGCGGCGCTTCGGCGCGCACGGTGCTTCCGGTGAAATAGGGCAGGAAATCGGCCAAGGGAACCGAGGCGCGGTTGCCCGGGCAGGAGGCATCAAAAAGCGTCAGCCCGTCGCCATCCTGCCCCAGCACCAGCACCCATTGCCCCGAGGTCATTCCGGCCAGCGCGGGCCATGAGGCAGGCTCGGGGCGCGACAGCACCGCCACCTCGGCCATCAGCCCGGTCGCACCCAGGGTCGCGGCCAGATCCCCGGCGCTGACCTGCCCGTCCGCGCTCGCGCGCAGGCGCAGGTCCTGCTCGACATCGCCCAGCGGCACGGCGCGGCCCAAGAGCCCGGCATAGGTCCTGGCCAGGGCGGCGCGGGCCTTGACCCGGCGTTCGGCGTCCGAGACGGCTGGCGCAGGCGTATTGGCAGGCGCGGCCACCTCCTGCAGCGTCGGGCGGATCACCTTGTGTGGCGGCGCGGATTTCAGCCCGGCGGTCAAATCTGGCGCCCGTCGGCCAGCAGGCCATAGTCGCGGGCCAGTTCGATCTGGATGCGCGCCAGTTCGTATTTCAGCGCAATCGCGGTCTGGGTCTGCTTGGCCCAGGTCTCGTAGACGCCGACCACGTCCATCACCTGGCGCGCGCCGCCCTTGTACTGGGCCTGGAAGAGATCGAGGTTGCGCTTGGCCTGGCGCGAGAGCTTGTTGGCCTCGACCAGTTGCAGGGCCAGCGCGGTTTCGCGCTGGCGCAGCGCGGCCATGCGGCGGCGGGCGTCCTCTTCGGCCTGGGCGACATTGCGCCCGGCGGCCTCTTCGGCGGCGGCAATCGCCCCGAGGCTGGCCGCGGTGCCCAACCCCAGAAGCTGGTCGGCGGCCACAGACAGACCGTAGTCCGAGGTCTCGCCGGTGACGGTGCCGGTGGCCTTGACCCCCGGAAGATGCCCGGCGCGCGTCACCTTGGCCTGGGCAATGATGCGGTCGCGGTCGGCCTGGGCCTTGAGGACGGTCAACGGCTGGACGCCGCCATCATCCACGTGCATCGCCGGAACCCCGTGAAGATCGGTCAGCGGCTTGCCCGCCATGGCGGCAAGCTCGGCCAGCGCGGCCCGGGTCTCGCCAATCGCCGCTTCGCGCCCGGCGCGGATCTCGGCCAGCTTCTGGCGGATGACATTGAGGTCGGACCGGTCCGAGACCCCGCCCTTGACCCGTTCGTTCATCACCCACTCGAAGTGGCTCATGTCCTTGAGCGAGCGATCGGCGACGGCCACCTTCTCGCGCCCCTCTTCGGCGGCGAGATAGAGGGTCAGCGCATCGTGCACCCGCGCATTGCTATCTTCCGACAGCGAGACGGCGGCAAACTCGACATCATGCGCGGCAAAGTCGCGCTCGGCCTTCTTGCGGCCGTTGTCATAGATCACCTGCTCGATGAACAGCGAGGTCACCACCTCGCCCAGTGAATTGAGCGAGATATTCGGCCCGATGGAGGGCAGCCAGTTCTTCGAGGCCGCCTGGGCGCGCAGTTTCGCGGCGCGCAGTTCGGCCTCGGCGGTGCGCGCCGACGACGCCAGTACGGCAGAGGCCACTGCCCCATAGGGCGACTCGGGCTTCAGGATGGTGCGCCGACCCTGCAATTCGGCAATGATTTCCGAGCTCTCGCCCCGGGTCATCGCCGCCTTGTCGGTGCTGACCGCTTCCTGCCTGCGCAGGAAATCGCCCTGCAGGAACCGGGTGACGACATTGCCGTCGCCCTTGCCGCCACCGGTCCAGTTGGCCCAGCCGCCGCATCCCGCCAGGGCCAGCAGCCCCGGCAGAAGCACCGCCGCCTTAAATCCCCGATGTGTGCTCCGCCTCATCCGCGCATTCGCCTTTCGCGCTTGTCGTGTCGGTCGGCGGAAGCCGCGGCCAGCGCCCCGGCTTCCGGACTGCGGATCAGATCACCACATTGGTAATGTCTTCGTCGATCAGCACCGTGGCATCGCCCAGCTGGTACTCGGCAAAGCTCGCGCCGGCCTCGTTGGTGGTGCTGCCCACCAGCGTCGCGCCTTCGATGGTCACCTGGTCGTCGCTGTCGCCCAGCACGGTCAGCGTGTCGGTGGAATCCGACAGCGCCAGGATATCCGCCTCGGTCAGGGTCAGATGCGCCTCCTCGGCAAATTCGAGGTCGACCGCCTCGACGTTATGCGCGCCCAGCCCGGCCTGGTCGAGCGAGACCTCGGTGCCCGGCACCTCGTCGTCGAGCACCAGGTAGGTCGAACTGGAGTTGCCTGCATCGTCGGACGAGGTGACGATCAGGTCGGATCCGTCCGGCACCGTCTGGGTGAAGAAGAAGTTGGTCTCTCCGATGGCCGGGACATCGACGATGGTCATCGGCACATCGCCGATCGCGCCGACCTCGGTCACTTCGAGGATGTCCTGCGAGGCGCTGGTCAGATCGGTCGAGATGCCGCGGATGCCGGTGATGTCCTGGGTGATGCTCTCGATGATCGGCCCGTCGGGTGCGACGGTGTCGATATGCAGGGTCTCGGTGGTCCCGGCGGTATTGCCGGCCCGGTCGGTCGCGGTGACCTCGAACTGGGCGTCGTATTCGCCGGACGGCACGTCCTCGGCCGGGATCGCCACCGACCAGGCGCCGCTGGCGGCCACCGTCGCGGTATAGGCGGTGCCGTTGAACTCGACCGACACGGTCGAGCCGGGCTCGACCTGCCCCGAAAGCGTCAGCGCGCCGCCGGCCTGGAGTTCCGACCAGTTGACCACATCGTCGGCCCCGGCGGAGGTTTCGCTCACCGTCAACGTGTTGACCAGGGTGTCGACCTCGGCGCTCTGGGTGATCTGCGCGGTATTGCCGGCGGCATCCACGGTGTCGATGGTCAGCGTGGTCTGGTACTCGCCTTCGGGCAGGGTGCCGCTTTCGAACTCGGCGCTCCAGTTGCCTTCGGCATCCACCGTCGCGGTGCGGGTCACGCCCTCGATGGTGACGCTGACCGTGGCGCCCGGTTCCGTGGTGCCGGTGACGGTCACGCCCGCGCCTGCCTCGGCGGCATTGACGATCTCGTCGGCGCCGGTGGTGATGTCGAGGAAGGCGAAGTTGTCGACCACGGTGTCGACCATCACGCTGTCGCTGACCTCGAGGGTATTGCCCGCCGCATCGGTCTTCTGCGCGGTGATCTGCGCGTCATAGGTGCCCGGCGCGATCTCGCTGTCGGCATAGGTGGTGGTCCAGTTGCCCGCCGCATCGGTGACGGCGGTATGGGTCACGCCGCCCAGGGTGACGCTGACCACCGCGCCCGGATCGGAGGTGCCGTGGATCACCACGCCATCGCTGGCCTCGGCGTCGTTGATCACGTCGTCGCCCTCGATCGGATCGGGCGAAATGGTGAGCGTGCCGGCATCGGTATCGAAGGTCACCGTCTCGCTTTCGCTGCGGGTATTGCCCGCGGCATCGGTCGCGGTGACGGTCACCGGGACGGTGACCTCGCCGGTCGGGATATCCTCGGCCTCGTAGCTCACCGACCATTTGCCGTCATCGCCGGCGGTGGTGGTCTGGCTGACGCCGTTCATCTCGACCTCGACGCTGGCGCCGGGTTCGGCGGTGCCGGTGATCTCGGTGCCGTCGGCACGTTCCTCGGCATTGATCACGCCGTCGGTCTCGATGGTGCCGTCGTTGATCGAGACGCTGACCTCGGTATCGACATGCACGCTGCCGCTGGTCGAGCTGAAGTTGCCCGCCGCATCGGTCGAGGTGGCGGTGATCTCGGCGTCATAGACGCCGTCCTCGAAGCTGCCCGCGGGCAGATCGAAGCTCCAGTTGCCGCTTTCGTCGGCGGTGACACTCGTGACCACTCCGGCCACGGTGACCTGCAACTCGGCGCCCGGCGTCGCGGTGCCCGAAACGGTCAGCGCGCCATCGGCCTCCAGCCCGTTGACCACCCCGTCGCCACCGATGGCCCCGGTGTTGATGGTGATGTCATTGGGGATGGTGTCGACCTCGAGGGTCTGGGCAAGCGTCGTGGTATTGCCGTAGCTGTCGGCCGAGACCACCGAGACGCCGGTGGTATATTCGCCGGTCGCGATCTCGCCCGTGTCGTAATCCACGCTCCAGCCGCCATCCTGGCCGACCACGGTCTGCTTGCTGACGCCGTCGATGGTCACCTCCACGCTGGCGCCCGCTTCGCCGGTGCCGGTGACGGTCAGCCCGCCGGCATGGGCCACGAGGTTGACCAGGTCGCCGGTCTCGGCGGTGCCGCTGGTGATGTCGAGCGCGGGGCCGGTCAGGTCGATGGTGACATCGGGCCCGGTGAGCGCGGCGGTAAAGGTGGTGTCGCCGGTGTCCAGCTCGACCGCGACCGAGGCCACGTAATGGCCATCCGCCGGAAAGTCCGCGCCGTCGAAGGTGGCCGTCCAGGAGCCGTCGGCATCGACCACGGTCGCGACCACCGAGGCGCCGATGGTCACCGTGACCGCCGCGCCGGGCTCGCCGGTGCCGGTGACGTTGATCTCCTTCGTCGCGCCGTCGCCGCCGATGACCACCGCGGTATCGTCGACCGTGGGCGAGGTCCAGGCGCTACAGGTCGAATCGCTGGTGCCCTCGTCGGTTTCATCGCCGGTGCCTTCGTCGGTCACATCATCGGTGCTTTCGTCGGTGCCGTCGTCCGTCCCTTCGTCGGTCACGTCATCGGTACCCTCGTCAGTGCCCTCGTCAGTGCCCTCGTCGGTCACGTCATCGGTGCCGTCGTCAGTCCCTTCGTCGGTGCCTTCGTCGGTCACATCATCGCTGCCGTCGTCGGTCCCCTCGTCAGTGCCCTCGTCGGTCACATCATCCGTGCCGTCGTCAGTGCCCTCGTCGGTCACATCGTCCGTTCCGTCGTCAGTCCCTTCGTCCCCTTCGTCGGTCACATCATCCGTGCCGTCATCGGTGCCGTCGTCGGTGCCTTCATCCGTCACATCGTCGGTGCCGTCATCGGTCCCGTCGTCCGTGCCTCCGTCGGTCTCATCACCGGTTCCGTCGTCCGTGCCTCCGTCGGTCTCATCGTCCGTACCGTCATCGGTGCCCTCATCGGTCACATCGTCGGTGCCGTCATCGGTCCCGTCGTCCGTGCCTTCGTCGGTGCCGTCATCCGTCCCGTCGTCGGTCCCCTCATCCGTGCCCTCGTCGGTAACATCGTCGGTGCCGTCATCCGTGCCGTCGTCGGTCCCACCATCGGTGCCATCGTCAGTGCCGTCGTCGGTACCCTCATCCGTGCCCTCATCGGCCACATCGTCTGTGCCGTCGCCCGTCCCGTCATCCGTGCCACCATCGGAGCCGGTGTCGTCGTCGCCTGCGCCCAGCGCGGCCGCGCCGGCTGCGGTGGCGCCGGCAAGGCCGAGCAGGCCCAGCAGCGGGCCGCCGCCCAGAAGGCCGGTCGCCAGCATGCCGACGTCATTGTCGCCATCGCCATAGGCTTCGACCGAGGCCACCTCGGGATCGCCGATATGGATCAGCGCGTCATCGGGCGACCACTTGCCCCACTCCGCGCTCTTGCCGTACTCGGCGAACAGCGCGCCATTGGCGCCTTCGACGAAAAACACCTCGTGCAGGTCGCCGTTGGTGCTGAGAAACAGCCTCGGCTCGTTCACGCTGGTGAAATAGCTCTGCAGCACCACGACCCGGCCATCGGCCAGTTCCATGTGCAGATCGTCCCCGACGCGGGTGTAGCCGCGCAGGTCCGCCTGAGACAGATTGAAGGAAACTTCCGCACCCGGGGCAACCGGAACAAGCGCGCTGTCAGCACCAGGCTGGACAACGTCACGTTGAATTGCACCCGCAGATGTGCGGACGACGAAATCGATCGCATTCATGACAACACCGCTCTACCTCGCGCAGCCTCATTTCAATCGGGCCACGTCGTTTCATTACCGAAATCGATACCCCATTTCCTTGCCTCAAAAAAGACTTTTTATTCACGGACCCTGAAAATTGGGCGGCGAATCCAGCGACATCAGGGCTCTCGTTGATGTGGATGGAATCCGCGACCCGCCCCCCGACCCGCGAAAAACCGCGCATTCCGAGTGTTTTGTCGGCCGGTCCTGACGTGTTACCGCAAAAGGTGCGATGATACCTTGGCAGCCGCGGATCGCGCGCCGATCGCGCGACCTGTGGCCCGGCAGCCACGTCCGCGAGGGCGCATCCGGCCGCTATTTCGCCGGTGATCGGGGAATGGCGGGGGTCAGACCAAGGATCAGGCCCGGGTCAATCGGCCTCGTCCATCAGCCCGCGCACCCAGCGCCCCGCCGCCCAGGCCGCGGGAATCCCCAGCGGGATCGAGAGCAGCACGGTCGTGGTCGGCGACAGCGCCGGAAAGCCGATGCGATGGGCGATCAACCCCAGCATGAAGAGGTTGATTGCCACCGCCGGCGCGGCGAAGGGGTAAAGCAGCACCGCCAGCCGGGTGACCGACCATTTGCCCGATGTGCTCATGCCGCCGCCCCCGCCTCGGCGGCATCCTGGCGGATCGCGCGGGCGATCAGCTGCGGCACCCCCGGTTGCAGGCCGAGCGGCGGCATCAGGATGTCCGAGCGGTCGCCTTGCGCCAGCGCCCGGACCAGGTCGAGGCGCACATGGCGGCCATTGGCGGCAAAGAACGGCAGGCAGAGCGCCTTCGGGCCCAGCCCCGGGATCACCTCGCCCACGAAGGGCGCCTCCTCGATGAAGCCCACCTGCACCGGGCCGGGCGTCCTTTGGCGCAGCGCGCGGGCAAAGCGCTGGGCCGAGCGCGCGGCCTCGCGGCCATTGGCCGAACCATGCGCGGCCAGGAAGACCTCGGTCTCGGCCATTGCCCAGCCGCGGGCGCGGGCCTCGGCGCGCAGGCAGGCCAGGGCGACATCGACCAGCCCGGCGTCCAGCCCCAGCGGCGGCAGCAGGCTGGTCGCCGCGCCGTTCAGCCGCCGGCGCAGCAGGTCGGTGACGAACCAGCCGGCGGCCATGAACAGCGGATAGACCGTGAAGGGCTGCTCAAAGGCCGCCGTCGCTCGCTGCAAGGCGCCCGGCGCGGCCAGCGTGGCCGAGCCGATCCGCGCCTGCGGCAGAAGCGCCTGCACCTCGGCCGCCATCCCGGCCAGGGCGCGCTCTGCCCGCTCGGGCTCGGAGGGCTGGCCGTGGGCGACGATCAGCGCTTCAGTGACTCGTGCCTTCGGAAAAGGTGATCTTGTTCCAGACATTGTATTTCCCCGAGGGTTTGTTCATCGGCAGCCGCGTGACTTCCTCCAGCGTGGCCGCGTCATAGACGATGACCGCACCATCCTCTTCCCAGACCGAAACCAGCGCATGACGCCCGTCGCGGGTGAATTCCACATGCGCCAGGGTGGCGCCGGGCACCGGGCGCAGCGTCTTCACGATCTCCAGCGACTGCTTGTCGATCACATGCATCACGTCCTTGTTCGGGCCGAAAAAGACATCGGCCCAGAAATAGGGCGTGTTCTCGTGGCTGCGCAGGAAGAAGCCGGGGCCGTCGGTGTCGATGGTGCGCACCAGTTCCCAGCTCCTGGTGTCGATCACCGAGAGCTTGCCTTCCTTCAGGTGCGGCGTGGCCATCACCCGCCGCCCGTCGCGCTCCCAGCTGATGCCCGAGCCGAGATGCGGCATCCCGGCCAGCGGCAGTTCGGCGATCTCGCGCCCGACGATCAGGTTGACCACCTTGGCGCGCATGCCGTCGCGCGCGGCGCCGATCAGGTTCTGGTAGTCGTCGGAAAAGAAGAAATCGTCCAGCGGCTCGGAAATCTCGATCCGCCGCCGCGCGAACAGCCCCTCGGACGAGGGGATCGCCTCGACCATGCCCTTCTCGTAGGAGTGGACAAAGCCCTCGTAGACCGGCGGCGCCTCGGGGTCGGTCGCAACCTCCCAGATCTCGGCCACGTCCTTGAGCGCCAGCACGAAACTGTCGCGCTGCGGCGCCTGGTAGACGGCCGAGACCCGGCTTGCGCTGCCGTCCTTGGCGATCACCGGCATGACGCGCGCGGGGCGCAGGTCTTCGGTCGAGAGCAGCGTCAGCGTCATCGGCAGGTAGTTCGCCACCGCCAGCCATTTGCCATCGGCGCTGATCGCGATATTGCGGCTGTTGAGCCCGGCGCGCACGCGGCCGACCTCCTGCAGCGCCCAGAGGTCGTATTTCTGCACCCAACCATCGCGCGAGGCGATGAAGACGAAGCGCCCATCGGGGGTGAACTTCGGCCCGCCATGCACCGCGAAGGGCGTCTCGAACCGGTCGAGCACCGCGAAGGTATCGCCGTCGAGCACCGAGACATGGTGATCGCCGGTCTCCACCACGATGGTGATGTTCATCGGGTCGGAAGGCCAGACCGGGGCTGTGACGGGGCTGTAGTCCTCGGCCAGGGTCCGGCTCTCGGCGATATCGGCCTCGGTCCAGGCCGGGGTCTCGGCCAGCGGGGTGTTCAGGTATTCGGCGAGGGCGGCGATCTGCGCCGCGCTCAGGTCCTCGGCAAAGCCCGGCATCTGGGTGGCGGGGCGGCCATGGGCGATCACCTCGTCCAGCACCGGCCCGCGCATCCGCCCCAGGGTTTCGGGGATCAGCGCCGGCCCCAGTCCGCCCAGCCGGTCGTCGCCGTGGCAGGAGGCGCAATGCATGTCGAAATCCGCCTCCGGTCCGGCGCTGGCCGGTGCGGCCAGAGACAGCGCCAGCGCCGCCCCGAGGGCCCCCGCCAGCCGCCGCAAGCGCGCCGCGTCCCGGACCTGATCCGGGACCTCCAGGTCGTGGCCATGAGGCCCCGGATCAAGCCCGGGGCGCGTGGCGCGGGGCAGGCCCGCGGCGCTAGGTGAAATCGTGAACCGGGTCATGCCGTTTGCCTCGGAAAGGAGTGGTTTCCAGACGGTCGGTATCGGTCACGCCGATCTCGTCGCCGCTCAGGTAGCAGGCCGGATCCTCGGCCCAGGGATCGCCGGTCAGCTGCAGCGCGCGGATGCGGGTATTGCCGCCGCAGACGTCCTGCAACTTGCACGCCCCGCAGCGGCCTTTCAACGGACGCGGCCGGGTGCGCAGGGTGGCCAGCATCGGATCGTCCCCGGCCCAGATCTCGGAAAACGGCGCGTCCTTGACGTTGCCCACGGTGTAATCCGACCAGTAGGTGTCGGGATGGACCCGGCCCAGGAAGTCGATATTGGCCACGCCGAGCCCGGAGGAATTGCCGCCCCAGGCCACAAGATGCTCGCGCAGATGCGCCTCTTGCGCGGCATCGAAATTCTCCCGCACCCAGCGCAGGAAATAGCCCGCGTCGGCATCGTTGTTGCCGGTGACAATGTCCAGCGGCGTACCGCCAGAGACCCCCTGCCACGCCCGGTCGATCAGGATATCCATGGCGTGACGGCTGCGCGCGTGCAGCGCATCCTCGCCGCGGTTCTTGTCGCCCCGGCCCGCGTAGACCAGGTGCGAGAGGTAGAACTTGTCGACCCCCTCGTCCTCGCAGAGCTTGAGGATATCCGGCAGGGTCTGGTGATTGCCCTCGGTCAGGGTAAAGCGCAGGCCCACCTTGATGCCGCGCGCCTTGCATTCGCGCACGCCGCGCAGCGCCTCGGCAAAGGCGCCCTCCTTGCCGCGGAACCAGTCGTTGGTGGCGCCGATCCCGTCGATCGAGATGCCGACGTAGTGAAAGCCGATCTCGGCCACCCGGTCCGCCGCCTCGCCGAAGATCCGCGTGCCATTGGTCGACAGCGCCAGCATCCGCGCCTTGCCGCGGGAATGTTCGGCGATCTCGAAGAAATCCTTGCGCGACATCGGCTCGCCGCCCGACAGGATCAGCCCCGGCAGGCGCATCTGCCCCAGGTCATCGAGCACCTCGAAGACCTTTTCGGTGGAAAGCTCGCCGGGGAAATCCACGTCCGCCGAGACGGTATAGCAATGGCGGCACTTGAGGTTGCACCGCCGGGTCAGGTTCCAGATCACCACCGGTTTCACCGGCCCCCGGCGCTGGCGCGGGGGCGTGGGTTTCACCAGTTGGTGCATGTATTCGCTCAATCGGAACATGTGGGTCCTTTCCTGCGAAGCCGCAGCCCCGTCTTCTTGAGTATCCGCGTGGAGTAGAGCACGTCGCTGGCGCGCGACGCGGTGCCGAGGATCTCGGCGATCTGCCCGCGCTTGGCCTCGACCTCGTCGCGGGTGGTGCCATGCACCATGGCAAAGAGGTTGTAGGGCCAGTCGGGCAAGGCCCGCGGGCGTTCATAGGAATGGGTGACGAAGGGCAGCGCGCCGACCCGGGTGCCAAGCTCGGCCACGCGGGCATCCTCGACATCCCAGACCGTCATGCCATTGGCCACCATTCCCAGCCGGAAATGGTTGGGCGCCACGGCAATGCGGCGGATCACGCCGCGCGCCTGCATCTCCTCGAGCCTTGTCAGCAGTGCGTCTTCGGGCAGGCCGAGGTCGGCGGCCACGGCGGCATAGGGCTCGGCCACCAGCGGCAGGCCGGCCTGCAGCGCGCTGACGATATCGCGGTCGGTCACACTCATGCCGCCACCCGGAAGCCGATGAAGAACTCCTGCAGCTTGGGAAAGCGCAGCACGGCGATGCCGGTCTCTGCCTCGATGGCATCGGCGGCCTCGGCTATGCCCTCGGGGGTCTCGGTGGCCAGCACGAACCACATGTTCAGCCGGTGGGTGCGCTGGTAGTTGTGCGCGACCTGCGGGAAGGCATTGACCTGTTCGGTGACCCGGTCGAACTCGGCCTCCGGCACCGCCATGGCGCAAAGGCAGAAGGCCCCGCCCATCGCCGCGGCATCGAAGAACGGGCCGAAACGGGTGATGGCCCCGCTCGCCTTCATGCGCTCCAGCCGCGCCAGAAGGTCGTCGACGGTGATGCCCATTTCGGCGGCAATGCCTTCGAACGGCGCGGAGGTCAGCGGCAGCCCCTCCTGCAACCGGTTGATCAGGGCGCGGTCGGTGGCGTCAAGCGTCATGCGGCCTCTCCTTTTCGTTTGCTCGATGTGATCATGGCCCCGGTCTGCTTGAAACAGCGGGTCGAGAACAACACCTTGTGCGGCGCGGATTTCAGTTCGGGCAAGGCCCGGACCAGCGCCAGGGTGGCCTTGGCATCGGGTCGGCTGCGGGCGTGGATCATGTTGTAGAGCCGGTAGGGCCAGACCCCCTCCACCGGCCGACGCTCATAGCACAGCGTCACGCCCGGCACCCGCGCCAGCACCGGGCCGACCGCGCCCGCGGTCTCGTGGCTGACGTCCCAGACGCACATGGCGTTGGAGGTCCAGCCCAGCGCGCGGTGGCGCACGATCACCCCCAGCCGGGCAATGACCCCGGCGGCCTGAAGCGCGGCGACACGCGCCAGCACCTCGTCCTCGCTGCGCTCCAGGAACCGGCCCATGGCGGCATAGGGATGCGCCTCGAGCGGCAGGCCGCGGGTCAGGCATTGCAGGATGTCGCGGTCGCCCTCGCGGATCGCCGAAGGATCGGCGGGGCGCCGTTCCGGCACCGGCCCGGCCTTGCCGTTCATGTGAAAGCCCAGATCGACGTTGAAGGGCCGCACCAGCCGCAGGTCGAGCACCTGCCGGTCGGTGCGCTTGGAGATCCGCGCCAGCGTGCGGTCGACGTGCCGCCGGTCGGGCCCGGTGGCCACGAACCACAGGTTCCAGGCATCCTCGCGCAGGTAGGAATGGTTGACCCCGGGCTCCTGGCCGACGATGCCCGCCACCTCGTCCAGCTCCTCCGGCCCGGCCTGCAACGCCGCCAGCGTGCTGGCCGAGACGGTATTGGGCGCGCAGGTGGCGCCGACGCGGGTGATCCGCCCGGCCGCGCGCATCCGCGCCAGCCGCTCGAGCACCTCGGCCTCGGTGACGCCCAGCTTTTCGGCCAGCACCGCAAAGGGCGCGTGCAGGATCGGGAAATCGCGCTGCCAGTCGTTCAGCAGCGCGGCATCGACGGGATCGGTCACATGTCGCATCACAGCCCCATCCGGTGCGCGCGGGCGGTGAAGAAGATGCCCGAGGGGCTGTCGGCATCGATCTCGCCGCGCTTTTCGAAGCTCTGCGTGTCGTAGATCATGATCTTGTCGGCATCGCGCACCGAGACCCAGACCTCGTGCCCGCGCGGGGTGAATTCCATGTGCAGCACCGCCGGCCCCGGCTTGAACACATGCACCACCTGCTTGGTCACCGTGTCGATCACCTGGATGGTGTCGTTCAGAGGATGGGCGAAGTTGACCCAGACCTGGCGGCCATCGGGCCGCGCCATGGCAAAGACCGGCTGTCCGTGCGTGGCGGTTCGTCCGGTCTCGGTAAAGTCGCGGGCATCGACCCAGAGCACCTCGTGGCGGCCCACCGCGGGCAGCACGAACTCCGCCCCCGCCAGCGCCCAGCCTTCGAGATGGGGCATCTTGTAGACCGGCAGGGGCTCTTCGCCGCGCCCGTAACCGGGCAGCACCTGCCGGGGCTTGGGGTCCTCGTCCCAGAGGTCGAGCGCGCTCAGCCCGTCCTCGCCGAAGAGCCCGGCGATATAGGTGCGCCCGTTGGCGGTGACCAGCGCGTCATAGGGGTTCTTGCCCATGCCGGTGATCTTGGTGATCTGCGCCTCGTCGCCCGACAGGTCGGCGATCCAGGTCTCGCCCGCATCCCACAGGGTGAAGACGAAGCGCCGCCCCGGCACGTCGACCAGCCCGATGGTCTTGGAGCCGGTGGGAATGTCGGCCACCATCTCGAGCGTCACCGCGTCGAAGATGCGCACGCCGCCCGGCTCGTAGTTCGACACCGCCACCAGCGCGCCATCGTCCGAGATCGCGCCGCCGATGGCATTGCCGGCCTGCACCACGCGGCCCGCGATGCGGCGCTCGACCAGGTCGACCTTGGTCAGCCCGCCGTCGCGGCCGAAGACATAGGCAAAGCGCTGATCCGGCGAATAGACCAGCGAGGCATGGGAGAGATCGCCCAGCCCCTCGATCCGCGCCAGCGCGGCCCGGTCGGATTGATCGACCAGCAGCACCGCGCCGGTGGTGCGTTCGATCACCAGCCCCAGGTCGCCGGTGGCGATGGTTTCGCCCATCGCGGCACTCCCGGCGAGGGCCAGCGCCGCAAGGGTCAGGTGCAGAGGCTTCATTCGCTCTCTCCGGTCAGAAGGTATTCGGCAATCCAGAGCGCTTCGGCATCGCTCATCAGCGGCTCCCACGGCGGCATGGGCGTGCCCGGCACCCCGTAAAGGATCACCGAGGCCAGGCCTTCGCGGTCGTAATGGGCCAGGGTCTCGACCCGCAGGTCGGGGCCCAGCCCGCCCTTGAGCGTCAGCCCGTGGCAGGAGCCGCAGTCCTGGTGCACCAGCCGCTTGAGCGCCTCGGGGTCCAGGTCGTCCGCCAGCGCGGGGGTGCCAAGCAGCGCAAGGACCAGCAGGCTACGCATGGGCCGCCGTCCTCGCCCGCGACATCACGGCCTCGGGCAGCGCCGCATCGGCATAAAGCGAGACCACCCGCCCGATCATGAAAAGCACCGGCGCATGCAGATCGGCGGCCTGCACGTCGCGGCCCAGCCGGTCGAGCTGCGACACCAGGCGGCGTTCGCCGGGCAGGGTTGCCTCGGCGATCACCAGCACCGGGGTCGCCGGGTCCAGGCCTTCGGTCATCAGGCCCATGGCGATCTGGCCGATATTGGCCACGCCCATGTAGACCACCAGCGTGGTGTCGGGATCGGCCAGCCGCTTCCAGTCGAGGTCGAGCACCTGCCCCGCCCGCCGGTGGCCGGTGACATATTGCACCGAGCCGGCCAGCCCGCGATGGGTCAGCGGCACGCCGGTGGCGCTGGCCGCGCCCTGGGCGGCGGTGATGCCGGGCGCATAGGCGACCTCGATGCCATGGGCGCGCAGATAGGCCGCCTCTTCCGAGCCGCGCCCGAAGATCAGCGGGTCGCCGCCCTTCAGCCGGGCGACGATGCGCCCCTGCAAGGCCTGCTCGACGAGAATTTCATTGATTCGCTCCTGCGGCACGGGATGGCACTTCGGCGCCTTGCCCACCGCGATCCGCGCGACCCCCTCGGGGCACAGCGCCAGGATCTCCGGCGACACCAGACGGTCATGAACCACCACGTCGGCCTCCGAGATCATGCGCATGGCGCGCAGGGTCAGAAGCTCCGGATCCCCCGGACCGGCCCCGATCAGATACACTTTCCCCGTGCTGTTCATCACGCACTTCCCTGTCTGGCACTCGCTGGAAAAGGGTGCGGCGGACGGGCCGGAGAAAGGTCTCCGGGCCCGTCCGCCGCGTCGGGCTCAGTAAACGTCGGCCCGGGTGTTGAAGACGTTGAACTTGCCGGTCGGGGTGATCAGGCGCTCGTCCTTGATCACTTCCTTCAGTTCCAGCGTCTTGTCATCGACGACCACGATGGCGCTGACCAGGTCCTTGGCGTTCCACACCGAGAACCAGACCTCGGTGCCCGCCTGGTTGAACTCGGGCTGGACCACGCGCGGCTGGCCTTCGGTGATTCCGGCCCACTCGCCGATCGGCAGGGTGGTGTACTCCGGCTCTTCGCCCGCCTTCAGGTCCGAGATCTTGAACACCGCGACCGAGGCCGAGGTCTCGGCATCCGGGTTCAGCGTCGCATCGACATAGAGGTTGTCCGACTCCGGGTGCGTCTTGACGAAGAGCGATCCGCCGCCCAGCGCATAGAAGGTCTCGACGATCTTCCAGGCATTGTCGGCATGACCTTCGGGATCGGTGCCGATCAGCGCGACCGATTCGTCGCCGAGGTGCGAGGTGGCCCAGACCGGCCCGTGATCGGGGTGCACGAAGTTGGCGCCACGGCCCGGGTGCGGGGTCAGACCCTCGGTATCGGTGATCGCGACCAGCTTGCTTTCCTTGGTGTCGATCACCACCAGCTTGTTGCGCGCGTTTGCCGCGGTGATGAAGTACCGCTTGGTGCTGTCAAGCCCGCCGTCGTGCAGGAAGCGTTCGGCCTCGATCTCGGTGATCTTGAGGTTCTTCAGGTCGGTATAGTCGACCATGTGGATCTTGCCGGTTTCCTTGATGTTGACGATGAACTCGGGCTTGTAGTGGCTCGACAGGATCGCCGCGACACGCGGTTCGGGGTGATAGGTCTGCTCGTCGTAGATATAGCCGCGGGTCGACTTGATCTTGAGCGGCTCGAGCGTATTGCCGTCCATGATCACGTATTGCGGCGGCCAATAGGCGCCGGCGATGGCATACTTGTCCTCGTAGCCTTCCATCTTCGAGGTCTCGACCGAACGCGCCTCGATGCCGACCTTGATCTCGGCCACCGTCGCCGGGGTCTCCATCCACATGTCGATCATGTTGACCCGGCCGTCGCGACCGATGACCAGCAGGTAGCGGCCGGAGGCGGAAATGCGGCTGATGTGAACGGCATAGCCGGTTTCGAGGATGGCGTGGATCTCGTAGGTGGTGCCGTCGATCAGGGCGATCTGGCCCGCGTCGCGCAGCGTCACCGACATCAGGTTGTCGATGTCGATGTCGTTCATCTTCTCGGTCGGACGGTCTTCGGGCGCGACGACGACCTTCCAGCTCTCGAGCATCTTGTCCATGCCCCATTCCGGCGGCGAGGCCGGATCAAGCAGCAGGTAGCGCGCCATGATGTCGACTTCTTCCTCGGACAGGTCGCCCGAGGTGCCCCAGTTCGGCATCCCCGCGGGCGAGCCGTAGGTGATGAAGCTGTGCAGGTGTTCATAGCCCAGGTCGCGGGTGATATCGACGGTCAGCGCCTTGCCGGTGGCCCCCCGGCGCAGCACGCCGTGGCAGCCGGCGCAGCGCTCGAAGTAGATCTTGTTGGCAATGTCGTATTCTTCCTGGTTGATCACCGGGTCGTTCGGCCGGCGGCCGGGGATTTCCAGGTTCAACTGTCCCAGGGTGTCGTATTCGCCGACATATTGCCCGGCGGGACTGGTGTCGTGTTCCTTCTTCAAATCTTCTTCCTGGGCCGCGACCGGGCCCGCGACGGCCAACGCCAGCGCGGCGCTGGTGAGCAGCAGTCGGCTACGTATGGCTTGGATACTTTGCATGACGTTGTCTCCGTGAAGCTGGTGAGGCTGGGAGCAAGGTTGCATCGCGCCGAAGGGCGGTCCTTGACTTTCGTTAAGGACGAACCATCCGCGCAGAGATATCGCTGATCGCATGAAACGCGCGTGCCACTTCCTGCGGATCGCGGCGATGGTCCTCCTGGCGCTGACCGGTGCCCCGCAGAGCATGGCCCAGACCTCCGGCACCTTCCAGGCCGAGGTCGCGCCCGCCGCCCCCGATGCCGCCCTCGCCGCCGAGATGTTCGGCGTGCCCCTGCCCGTCATGCTGGTGCGCAGCGAGACGCCGGTGCCCGGCTGGCAGGTCAGCGCCGGCGACGGCACCGCGCTGGGCCGCATCGGCTCAAGCTGGGAGATCGCCCGGTCGGTGGGCTATTCCGGGCGTCCGATCGACATGCTGGTGGCGGTGGATACCGAGGCGCGGATCACCGCCTCGCGGCTGATGCGCCAGTCCGAGCCGATCCTGACCCTCGGGCTGACCGATGCCGATATCGTCCGCTTCGTCGAGGGCTTCGAGGGCATCGACCTGCGCGCCCCCGGCGAAAGCGACGCGCCGCAGTACATCTCCCGCGCCACGGTGTCGACGGCGGTGATCCGCGACGCCATCCTGCGCACCGCGCGCACCCTGGCGCTGGCCGATGGCGCCAGCGGCAGCGGCCGCATCGACCGGCTGACCTTCGAGGCGCATGACTGGGACGCCCTCACCCGGTTGGGCGGGGTGCAATCGGCCACCATGACCATGGACGAGGCCGCCCGGATCTTTGCCGCGACCCGCAATCCGCCCGCGCCCGGCGACGGGCCTTTCCTCGACCTGCATGTCGCCCTGCTCGACCCGCCCGAGATCGGCCGCAACCTGCTGGGCGCGCTGGCCTACAATGGCGCGATGGGCGACCTGCCCGCCGACCGGCTGGCGCTGTTCGTCGCCTCGCGCGGGCTGCATTCCCATCGCGGGCTGGACTGGCGCAAATCCGGCGTCTTCGACCGCATCGCGGTGATCCAGAACGACAACCGCTTCCCGGTCACCGACCAGGGCTACCTGCGCATCGACGAGCTCGAGATCGAGGGCGCGCCCAGCTTCAAGGAGCGCAGCCTGTTCCGCATCGGCGGCAACGGCTTCGACCCGGCCCAGCCCTTCCGCGTCGAGGTGAGCGCCATCCGCGACACCGAAGCAGGCCCGGTCACCGCGACCATCGCCGTCGACTATACCCTGCCCGAGCGGTTCCTCTTGCCGCCGCCGCCGCGCCAGGTGCCGCTCTGGGAAGAGATGTGGCAGCGCAAGCGCCCGGCCATCGTCGGGGTGGCGGTGATGCTGACGGTGCTGACCGCCATCCTGTTCTTCCAGGACACGATCACCAAGCGCCCGATGCTCTGGCGCCGGCTGCGGCTGGGCTTTCTGGCGGTGACGCTGGTCTGGCTGGGCTGGGGAGTGAACGCGCAGCTGTCGGTGGTGCAGGTGGTGGCCTTCCTGCAATCGCTGCTTACCGGTTTCCGCTGGGAGACCTTCCTGGTCGAGCCGCTGATCTTCATGCTCTGGAGCTTCGTGGCGCTGGGCCTGCTGTTCTGGGGGCGCGGCGTGTTCTGCGGCTGGCTCTGCCCCTTCGGCGCCTTGCAGGAACTGACCAACCAGATGGCGCAGAAGCTGGGGGTGAAACAGATCGCCGTGCCGCACGGCCTGCACCAGCGGCTCTGGGTCATCAAGTACACGCTGTTTCTTGCCATCCTCGCGCTGTCGTTCTACTCGATGAAGGACGCGCTGATCCTGGCCGAGGTCGAGCCCTTCAAGACCGCGATCTCCATGCGCATGATGCGCGCCTGGCCCTTCGTGGCCTTCGTGCTGGTGCTGCTGGGCGCGGGGCTTTTCATCGAGCGGTTCTATTGCCGCTACCTCTGCCCGCTGGGCGCGGCGCTGGCGATCCCGGCGAAACTCAAGATCTTCGACTGGCTGCGCCGCCGCCCGCAATGCGGACGCGAATGCCGGTTGTGCGAACCCAAATGCACGGTCGGAGCGATTGACCCGCTCGGCCGGATCAACCCGAACGAGTGTGTCCTATGTCTGAGATGTCAGGTCATCTACAACGACCCCAACACCTGTCCGACCCTGAAGCGCCGCGCCCGGAAAACCGCGGCATGAAGGCCACCCTGCTGCGCCTGGTGACCGACGGGTTCCGGTTCTTCTTTCTTGCCGCCGGCACCTATGCCGTCTTCGCCGGGCTGGCCTGGGGGATATACCTCGGGATTCACATGGCCGGCGGGCTGGTCACCGACCTGCCCTATGCCATGGCGCCGCATTACTGGCACGGCCACGAGATGATCTTCGGCTTTGCCTCGGCGGCGATCGGCGGCTTTCTTCTGACCGCGGTGCCGAACTGGACCGGCGGGCAGTCGGCCAAGCCCTATTTCATCGGCGCAGTGGCCACGCTCTGGCTCTCGGGGCGGGTGGCGATGTGGTTTTCGGCCAGCCTGCCCGGCTGGCTGGTGGCCATGGCGGACCTGTCCTTCATCCCGGTGCTGATCGCCCAGGTCGCCTGGCAGTTGATGAAACGGCCCAAGCCGCAGAACGTGATGTTCCTGATCTTCCTCAGCCTGTTCTGGGCCGCCAACCTGCTGACCCACCTGGAATGGACCGGGGTGACCGATGATACCGTGCAGGCCGGGCTTTACGGCGGCCTGCTGACGGTCTGCGCGCTGATCTCGGTGCTGGGCGGGCGGGTGACGCCGGCCTTCACCCGCAACGCCATGCGCCGCGAGGACGAGCCCGAATCGGCCTGGCCGACCAACTTTCCGCTGGTCGAGCGGGCGGCGATTCCGCTGGCGATTCTCATGCCGGTGCCGGTGCTGGCGGGATTCCCGGAATGGGCAGCCCCCCTGGCGCTGGCGCTGGGGGCGGTGCAGATCCTGCGGCTGACCCGCTGGCGCCCGCTCTGGGCGCTGCGCCAGCCGATCCTGATCGCGCTGCACGCCGGGCTGGCGATGCTGGGGCTGGGGCTGGGGCTCTGGGGCGCCGCGGTGCTGGGCCGGGGCAGCGAGGTCGCGGCCCTGCACGTGCTTGGCATCGGTGCGGTGGGCGGCATGACGCTTGCGGTGATGAGCCGCGCCGCGCTGGGCCACAGCGGGCGCGACCTGGTGGCCCCCGGACCCGTGGCTTTCGCCTATGCGCTGATGCCGCTGGCGGCGGTGCTGCGCTGGGTCGCCTCGGACCTGAGCGGCGCCTGGTATTTCCCGATGGTGCTGGTGACGGCGGTGCTCTGGTGCCTGGCCTTCACGCTCTTTGTCGTGGCGCTCTGGCCGGCGCTGGCCGGGCCGCGGCGCCGGGGCTGAGACCCGGGGCCGGCAAATCACCCTGGCTTGACTTTCGTTAAGGCCGGGCCCCCGCTCCCCTTGCATAAGGCGACCATCGAACCGGGCGAAGGAGAGCGCAATGCGCGAAGTCATGACCAAGAGCATGGCCCGAAACATTTTCTATGGCGGGTCCTTGTTCTTCATTCTCATCTTCGTGGGACTGTCGGTGCATTCGCACCGCTACATCGTCACCACATCAACCGACGCGGAGGGCCTGACCGAAAGCGTGGTTCTCGGCAAGCATGTCTGGGAAAAGCATGCCTGCGTCAATTGTCACTCGATCCTCGGCGAAGGCGCCTATTTCGCGCCCGAGGTCGGCAACGTGATGA
>SBGD01000068.1 GCA_006226775.1 Paracoccaceae bacterium
CGAATGGCGATGCCGGTGGCAGCCTCGAGCCCGGCGATCTGCATCAGCAGCGTGGATTTGCCCGCCCCCGACGGCCCGGTGATCGCCAGCGCCTCGCCAGGGCCGAGCGTCATCGCCCCCTCCGCCCGCGCGAGCCGCAGCAAGGGCGCGTCCTGCGCGGCGACGGCGGGCACCGCGGGCGCGGGCCGGGGCAGGTGCGGCGCCACGCGGCAGGCCGCGCCATGGATGCGCCCCAGGTCGGCCACGCCGCGCCGCAGTGGCAAAAGCGTCTCGGCCAGCGCCAGCGCCACGAAGATGCCGATGGTGGCAAGCGCCGGGCCGGTCCTGCCGGTGTCGAGCAGCCAGGCGCCGGTCAGCAAGGCCACCATGGCGACCAGCGCCACAAGGACCGACAGCAGGGCGCCGGCATCGCGCTCGGCCCGGTCGAGGCTTTGCGCAGCTTCGCGCGCACGCGCGTCGATCCGGCGCAGGCGGTCCTCCTGGCGCGGCAGTTGCCCGGCCAGGATCAGCGCCTCGCGGTCGCGGATCATGTCGATCACGCCGCGGCGCAGCGCCTGCCCCGCCTGCTCGGACTCGGCCGAGGGCCGCAGGGTCCGCCGCGCCAGCACCAGCAGGATCGCCGCCGCCGCAGGCAGGTATCCGGCCAGCACCACGCCCGCGACGCTCCAGCCGACCAGAAAGCCCAGCGCCGCGAAGACCAGGGCATGGGTCACAAGCGCCGCGAGGACCGGCAGCACCAGCCGCAGGATCAGCCCGTCCAGCGCATCGACATCCGCCACGATCCGGGTCAGCGCGGTCTCGCCGCGCAGCCGCATCAGCCCGCGCCCGTCCAGGCGCGCATGTCCCCGCAAGAGCAGCACCCGCAGCGCGGCCAGCGCCCGCAGGGTCGCGTCATGGGTCAGCAGCCGCTCGCCATAGCGCGCCGCGGTGCGCCCCAGCGCCAGGAACCGCACCCCCGCCGAGGGTCGGAACACGTCGAAGGCCATGCCGATCCCGGCCAGCCCCGCCAGCCCCGTGGCGGTGATGAACCAGCCCGAAAGCCCCAGCAGCGCCGCGCCCATCAGAAGCACCACGACCGACAGCGCCGCGCCGCGCGCCATGGCCCAGGGGTCCGCCGCCAGCAGCAGGCGGATGATCCGCAGCACCGGCCTCATGGCGCGATCTCCAAGCGGCGGTCCATCGCGCGCGCCAGCGCCGGGTCGTGGGTGGCGACGAGGATCGTGCGGCCTTCGCCGCGCAGCCTGTGCAGCGCCGCGATGATCCGGCGGGCGGTCTCGTCATCGAGATCCGCCGTCGGCTCATCCGCCAGGATCAGCTCGGCCCCGCCGAGCACCGCGCGGGCCAGCAGCAACCGGCGCGCCTCGCCGCCCGAGATGCCGCCGCCGGTCTCGCCCAGCCGGGTCGCCAGCCCCTCGGGCAGGCGCGCCACCAGCCGGTCGGCATCGGCCAGCCGCAGCGCGGGCCAGGGGTCGGCGCCGCTCTCCCGCAGGTCCAGCCATCCCCCCAAGGCCATGTCGGCGAAATGCGGACGCTGCGGCACCAGCGCGATGCGCCCCCGCCAGGCATCCGCCGTGGCCGCGTCAAGCGGCTGGCCGCAGACCTCGATCCGCCCGGCGGCCAATGGCACCAGCCCGGCGATGGCGGCCAGCAGGGTGCTCTTGCCCGCGCCGCTCGGCCCGGTCAGCGCCAGGGTGTCCCCCGCGTGCAAGGTCATGTCGGGCAGCGCCAGCCTGTGGCCCGGCAAGGCGACCTCCGCCCCCGAGACCGTCACCGCCAGCGGGCCGGGAAGGGGCGCGGCGGGCCGGCCCGGGCCGACGACCGCGCGCCGCGCGGCGGCATCGAACGCGTCGAGATCGGCCACCACCGCGAACCCCGCCGCGCGGTCGTGCCAGGCGGCGGCCAGGTCGCGCAGCGGCTGGAAGAACTCCGGCGCGATCAACAGCAGGAAGACCCCCTGCCCCAGGCTCAGCGGCGCGCCCCAGGATCCGAAGCCGATCGCGCCCAGCAGCGTGAAGCCGACGAAGACCGCGACCAGCGCCACCCCGAGGGCGGAAAACAGCTCCAGCACCGTCGAGGACAGGAAGGCGATGCGCAGCACCGCCATGGTCCGGCGGCGCAGGCCTTCGGCACGCCTGCCGAAATCCTCGGCGGCGCGGTCGGCGGCCCCTAGCAGCCGGATGTCGAGCATGGCGGTGAGGCGGTTCATCACCATGTCGTTCATGCTGCCGATCTCGTCCATCTGGCGGCGCGATGCCGCCTCTGCCGCCATGCCGACCAGCGCCATGAAGACCGGGATGAGCGGCCCGGAGACCAGCAGCACCAGCCCCACCGCCCAGGACTGCGAAAACGCCAGCCCCAGCAGCAGCAGCGGCAGAACCCGCACCCGCATCATCGCGACATGGTAGCGGGTGATCCAGGGTTGCAGCAGCGGCAGTTTCTGCACCACCAGCGCCGCGACCGAGGCCGAGCCCGCCGCCCCCGGTGCGCGCGCCTCGCGCCCGATCAGGGCGGCGCGCTCGCGGGCGATGGTCCGGTCGGCGGCGGCATGAAGCAGCGCGCCGGAGCGATGCTCCAACACCGCGTGCAGCACGGCGCAGAGCGCGAAGACCAGGGCCGCAACCCAGGCGCGCTCCAGCGCGGGCGCACCCTCTGCCCAGCCCGAGATCGCCCAGGCCACCGCCGCCGCCTGCACCGGCCAGAGCGCACCGGCCAGAACCGAGAGCCACCCGGCCCGGCGCAGCGCCGCTTCCACCGGCGCGATGATGCGCTGGCGTGCCCGCTGGCCGGGATCGGGGCTTGCGGTGGTGTCGGATGGCCCGCCCGTCATCTCTCTGCCCCCTTCGTCTTCGCTTGCCGTCATCTGCGCGGGCCCGGCCCGGAGCCTGACGCAGGATGCGACCGCAGGGCTTCCGGTTGCAAGCCGATGCCGCGGCGCCGCGCTTTGCCGATGTCACGTCCGCTTCGGGCGCGACGGTGACTTGATCACCAAGCGCCGCGGCGCCGGACGGCTCAAGGCCCTTGCCGAGAAACCGGCAGGGTGGATGTTTGACATATCAGGATACGAGGATTAGAGACGCAATATTCCATTCGAGACATGGCCCATGATTACCGGACCCCAGATGCGCGCGGCGCGTGTCCTCTTGAGCATCGACCAGAAGACCCTGGCCGAACTGGCCGGGCTTTCGGTGCCCACGATCCAGCGCATGGAGGCCAGCCCCGGCACGGTGCGCGGCGTCGTCGACAGCCTGACCAAGGTGGTGGCGGCGCTCGACCGGGCCGGGGTCGACCTCATTGCCGATGGTGCCATCAGCCCCGAGGGCGGGCGCGGCGTGCGCCTCAAGCCCTCATCCACGCAACCCTGACCCCCCAACCCGCGACGGCGACCGCCGACCCTTTGCCGACGATCCCGCCGCCACCCGAAAGAGGTGCGGCCCGAGATGACAGACCAGACCCCCCGCCGGAGCGACACGCCGGGTTTTGCCGAATTGTTCACCCCCAAGCTTCTGACCGTGCTGCGCGAAGGCTATGGGCCGCGCCAGTTGCGCGCCGATGCCATTGCCGGGCTGACCGTCGCCATCGTCGCACTGCCGCTGTCGATGGCCATTGCCATCGCCTCGGGCGCGACCCCGGCGCAGGGTCTTTACACGGCGATTGTCGGCGGTTTCCTCGTCTCGCTGCTGGGCGGGTCGCGGTTCCAGATCGGCGGGCCGGCGGGGGCCTTCATCGTGCTGGTCGCGGCGACCGTGGCACAGCACGGGATGGAGGGGCTGGTCCTCGCCACCTTCCTGTCGGGCCTGATGCTGGCGGCGCTGGGCTTTCTGCGGCTGGGCACCTTCATCAAGTTCATCCCCTTCCCGGTCACCGTCGGCTTTACCGCCGGCATCGCCGTCATCATCTTTGCCAGCCAGATCAAGGAGGTCTTCGGCCTGGCGCTCGAGGATGAACCGGGCGCGCTGCTGGACAAGATCCCGGCGCTCTGGGCGGTGCGGGACAGTTTCACGCCGGCCGCGCTGGCGGTGTCGCTGGCCACGCTGGGGGTGATCCTCGCGCTGCGGCGCTGGCGGCCGCAATGGCCCGGGATGCTGATCGCGGTGGTCCTGGCGGCCACGCTCACGGGCGTGCTGGCGCTGCCGGTCGAGACCATCGGCAGTACCTTCGGCGGCATCCCCGCCTCGCTGCCCGCACCGCGCCTGCCCGCCCTGTCGCCCGAGCGGATCGCGGCGGTGCTGCCCGCGGCGTTGTCCTTCACCCTGCTGGGCGCCATCGAGTCGCTGCTCTCGGCGGTGGTGGCCGATGGCATGACCGGGCGGCGGCACCGGTCGAACTGTGAGCTGGTGGCGCAGGGCGTGGCCAATATCGGGGCGTCGCTCTTTGGCGGGTTCTGCGTCACCGGCACCATCGCGCGCACCGCGACCAACGTGCGCGCCGGTGCCCATGGCCCGGTGGCGGGGATGCTTCATGCCGGGTTCCTGCTGCTCTTCATGCTGGTCGCCGCGCCGCTGGCCGCCTATATCCCGCTGGCCGCGCTGGCCGGGGTGCTGGCCATCGTCGCCTGGAACATGATCGAACGGCCCGCCATCGCGGTGCTGGTCCGCTCGGGCTGGGGCGAGGCGCTGGTGCTGGGGGCGACCTTCTTCCTGACCATCTTCCGCGACCTGACCGAGGCCATCGTGGTGGGCTTCGCGCTGGGCTCGGTGCTGTTCATCCACCGCATGAGCCGGACGACGGACGTGGCGACCCATACCGCCTTTGTCGCCCGCGACCGGGCCGACAGCACCGATCCGCGCGGCGAATACCACGAGGAACAGGCCGCAAACCCCGACGTGGTGATCTACCGCATCACCGGCGCGCTGTTCTTCGGCGCCACGGCCTCGATCGGCTCGGTTCTCGACCGCATCCAGACCTCGCACAAGGCGCTGATCGTGGATTTCTCGGCGGTGCCGTTTCTCGATTCAACCGGCGCCAACATGATCGAGGGGTTGGCGCGCAAGGCCGGCAAACAGGGGGTCGCGCTCTGGCTGACCGGGGCGACGCGCGACATCCAGCGGGTCTTCGTGACCCATGGGCTGAAGCGCCCGCTGGTGCATTACGCGGCATCGGTCGACGAGGCGCTGGCCCGGGTGCGCGAGGGCGCCGAGGGTTGAGCGGCCCGATCCATCAATGGATCGGGACCGATCTGTCGACAGATCGGGCTGGCCCCGGCTCAGCCCTCGGCGGCCAGGTCGAGCGCCTGGTCCAGCACCTCGGGGTCGCCGATGTGGTTGCTCAGGATCAGGATCAGCCGCGCGTTCAGCGCATCGCTTTCCTCCTTGGTCCTGCCTTCGTGGACCGCCAGCAGCCGCGCATAGAAATCATCCGGCCGGACGATATTGGGATCGGTGTTCAGTCTGCTCATCGGTGTCTTCCTTCTCAGGCGCGACCGGTCGCGGTCATCACGGCGGCCTTCACCGCGGCCTCGTCAAAGCTGTCCCAGCGCGCCGCAACATGCTGGTCGGGGCGCATCAGGTAAACCGCGGTGCCGGCCTCGCCGAGATAGCGCGTGGCCAGATCCGGGTTGCCCTTGGCGGTCACCGCCACGCGGCTCACCGGAATGCCCTCGACCTCGAGGCTGTCGGGCGCCTCGGCGTCGATGCACAGAAGCTGGAACTTGTTGCCCAGCATCTCCAGCAGCCAGCCCTCGCCGACCGGCGCATCGACCATCGGCGCGCCGACCCGGGTACGCGCGGGGCCGCCGGTCAGCGCGTCAGGGCCGTTCAGCGACAGCCCGTCATAGACGCAAGGCACGGACAATCGCCCGGAATTCACCAGCGGGCGGGCAAAGGGCGCCTTGCCCGCGAGCCCCAGCACCGCGTCGCGGAAGATCTTGCTGATCTCGGACTTGGGCGTGATGAAATCGGTGGCGCGGGTGGAGTTGAGGATGTTCTCGTCGGCGCCATGGACCCGTTCCTCGGAATAGCTGTCGAGCAGGGTGGCCGGCGCCTTGCCCTGGATGACCAGCCCCAGCTTCCAGCCGAGGTTGTCGGCATCCTGCATCCCGGAATTGGCCCCACGCGCCCCGAAGGGCGAGACCTGGTGTGCCGCGTCACCGGCAAAGAACACCGGCCCGTGACGGAACCGCTCCATCCGCTTGCACTGGAAGGTATAGATCGAGGACCAGACGATGTCATATTCGACCGGGCCGAGAAAGGCGTCGAGACGGCGGCGGACGTTGGCCTCCTTCATCTCTTCCTTGCGGTCGATGTCCCAGCCGATCTGGAAATCCACGCGCCAGACATCGTCGGGCTGCTTGTGCAGCAGCGTCGAGGCGCCCTCGCCATGGCTCGGCTCGAACCAGAACCAGCGTTCGGTGGGAAATTGCGTGTCGCCTTTCATCCGGATGTCGGCAATCAGGAAACTGTCCTGGAACACCTTGCCGGTGAAGTCGTGCCCCAGCATGGTGCGCAGCGGCGAATTGGCGCCATCGCAGGCCACCAGCCAGTCGGCCTCGATCCTGTAGGGCCCGTCCGGGGTCATCACGTCGAGCACGACATGATCGCCGCGCACCTCGACCGCATCGACCCGGTTCTTGCCGCGCAACTGGATCGGCGCGCCTTGCGCCTGCATCTCGCGCAGGCGGTCGACCATGAAACGCTCGAAATAGGGCTGCTGGAGGTTGATGAAGGCCGGGTACTTGTGGCCCTGCTCGGGCAGGAGGTTGAACTCGAAGACCTTGTCGTCGCGGTGAAACACCTTGCCCAGGTTCCAGACGACGCCCTTGTCGACCATCGGCCGGGCACAGCCGTAGCGGTCGGCGATCTCGAGGCAGCGCTTGGCGAAACAGATCGCGCGGCTGCCCATGCCGATGCCTTCATGGTCGTCCAGCACCAGCACCGGGATGCCCTGCTGGCCCAGGTCCAGCGCGGTGGCGATGCCGATCGGGCCGCCGCCGACCACCACCACCGGATGGCGCACGGCCTCGGGCAGGTCCTGATCGGGCGATTTTTCGTAGGGATAGATCTTGTGGGCCAGGGTGTATCTGTCGGCGAACATGTCTCTCGTCTCCTCGTGAGAGTTTTCCGGCGGCGCGCTCCGCCTGCCCCGCCCGAAAGGCCGGGCAGGCAGGGGGGTGCTCAGGCCTGAAGGGCGTTCCACATTTCCACGTCACGCGCGGCGGTCCAGATGCGCGGGGTGTCGATGCCGCGGGCCTCGTCATAGGCGCGGGCGACGTTGAACGGCAGGCAATGCTCGTAGATCGCGTAGTCCTTGAACTTGGGATCGCAGGCCTCGCGCACCGCCTCCCAGGCGTCCTTGAGGCTGCCGCCCCTGGCCGCGACCTGCTTGGCCGGAAGATAGGTCGAGTCGACGAAATCGCGGGTCGAGGCAATCGCCGCATCCACCATCTCGCGCCCGACCAGCGCATCGCCGCGCCCCGGCGCGATGCTCTGCGGATCATAGGCCTTGACCGCGTCGAGCGTGCCGCCCCAATCCTCGAAATGCCCGTCGCCGCAGTAGCAGGCCGAGTGGTATTCGACGATGTCGCCGGTGAACATGGTCTGCGCATCGGGCACCCAGATCACGCTGTCGCCGGCGGTATGGGCGCGGCCGATCTGCTTGATCTCGACCTTGCGGTTGCCGAGGTAGACGGTCATCTGGTCGCTGAAGGTGGTGGTGGGCCAGGTCAGGCCGGGGATGCTCTCATGCCCCTCGAACAGCCGCGGGAAGCGCTGGAACTCGCTGTCCCAGTCCTCCTGTCCGCGTTCCACCACCATGGCGCGCGCCTTGTCGGACATGATGACCTGCTGCGCGTCAAAGGCGCTGGCGCCCAGCACCCGGACCGCGTGATAATGCGTCAGCACGACGTGAGAGATCGGCTTGTCGGTGACGCTGCGCACGCAGTCGATCACCTTGTTTGCCAGCCGCGGCGTCGCCTGGGCCTCGACGATCATCACGCTGTCGTCGCCGATGATCACGCCAGAGTTGGGATCGCCCTCGGCGGTGAAGGCATAAAGGCCCTCGCCGATCTCGGTAAAGGAAATCTCTTTCTCGCTCATGTCCCCCTGGGACGCGAATGCCTTGGCCATGTCTGTCTCCTTGGTCATCTGCCGGTCGCCCGACGCCGGAACCACCTTTAGCACGGCAGCGCCCGGCGGGCTCGATTCGATCTGGTCTTGCCGGTCGTTATCGTTGCACATGCAACAATTGTCAATAATCATTTCACATGCAACGAACTCCGGGCAGGGTCTTCCTTCATGCGCGCCGGTCGTCCGCTGTCGTTACCCCGCCTCGTCATCCGTCCGGTCGATCCGCGCCATCGCCCCCCGCAGGGCCGTCAGCCCCTGCACCAGCGCCTCGAGATCGTCGCGCGACATCTCGCCCAGAATGCGCCGCGCGCGGCCTTCGACCCGGGGCAGCGCCTCGGCAAAGAGCGCCCGGCCCGCGTCCGTGCAGCGGTAGATGCGCAGGCGCCGGTCGCTCTCGGCCACCTTGCGGGTGAGCAGGCCCTTTTCCTCCAGGCGTTGCGATGCGCGGGTGACCTGAACCTTGTCGAGCGTGGTGCGGCGGGCGAGGTCCGGCGAAGTCACCTCCTCCTCTTCCGCGAGGAGGAACAGCAGCCGCCATTCCTCGCGGCTCAAGCCGAATTCGCGGCCGTAAACCTGGGTGAGGTTCCGCGAAAAGGCTTCGGCGACGATGGCCAGCTGGTAGGGAAAGAAGGTTTCTAGTTTCATGGGTGCCTCTTTGCGGGGAGCTTATCCGCTTTGGTTGCAATTGCAACGGTAACGGGTGGCCGCTTTCCCGGACGGTCAGCGGCGCGTGGTCGCAGGTTGGCGGATTGCAAGGTCTGGCGGGTTCTGCCGGTCGGGACAAAGAGTCAAGTTCGTCAAGGTGGTGTAAATTCCCAGATGGCCTGAGATCTTGATCAGGCGGCTTTCGTGGTAATGCTTGGAATGGGGTCGATCTCCTCCTTGTCGATTTGTGCAAAGGCATCGACCATCTCGTAGCGGCTCGAGGTCTGCCACTCGTCCTTCTGCTCGCGCAGGAGCCACTTCATTCGTAAGACAAGAGGGAGGCGCTCGATCGGGTTGGTGCTGTGCAGCTTGGTGCGCTGCTGGCGCGGGAACACCATGCAGGCCGGCACATCGTCTTGGCGAACCGGCCGCCGCTTGTAGAGGGCCTGCTCCAAGGCATCGAGAACGAAGTCGGTTCCGGGAGACGCAGAGACCTTCCAGCCGACGATGTGATGGGCGAAGGTGCCGACCACGAAGGCGGCGCAGACAAAACCTTGCCATGTAGAGACGTGGGTATCGTCGCTCACCCAGAGCATTTTGGGCGCCGGGGCACGTAACTTGCGGTTCGCCTTGAACTGCGCACTCGGTGCGCGGACGCGTCGCTGTGCGTTGTCATGATCTTTCCCCGCACCGCGCCGCGCAATCCGATCTGTGCCATCAGGCGGGCAAAGGTGCATCCGGCCACATCGAAGCCCTCACTCTTCAACTGACGCCAGGCTTCGAGTCTCCGGCAAACCCGGGGCGTGTGTGGATGCCCCCTGTTTGGCAAGCATTATCTTCGGTTTTTCGGCGGGGTCTTCGATCGGACATGTGTCAGGCCTCTAAGCGTGGCCTTGGATGACGCCACGGGCCGGTATGCTGTTCGGAAGGCTGGGTTCACATCGGTTCAGAGAGCTGCAAGCGCTCGAGCCCCGGGACTGAATCTCCCGCCTTGAACTTCGAAGTCCGTGTCGCGTACTCCTCGTCGATCGCTCACCCCGGCCTTGCGGCCATGCCGTGCCGTGTCCCTTGATGGGCTTCGGTCACGCCATTCGGTAATCCTCCTTTTTCGTCATCATGGCCCAGATCATTCGGGCCATCTTGTTCGCCAGAGCGACGGCCGCGACCATCTTGGGTTTTCGCGCGACGAGCGCGGCCAACCAGCGGTTCACACTGCCGCCCTTGCGGACCACCCAGCGGATCACGCTCGTCACGCCGAAGGCGTGCCTGCGGCACGACGCACCGACGATCAGCAATCGGCGGATGTCGGTCTGCCCCATCTTGCTGACAGAGCCCAACCTGGTCTTGCCACCCGTCGACCTCTGTCGCGGCACCAAGCCAAGCCAGGCCGCGAAGTTGCGCCCGCTGTCGAACGTATCGAGATCCGGAGCGAACGCCGCGACGGCGCCTGCCGTGACGGGGCCGATCCCGGGAATGGTGCAAAGCCGTCGCAACTCTTCATCTGTCTTCGATGCCGCTTCCAACTCGGCCGCCAGTCGATTGATCACCTCTGTCAGCCTCGCGATCTGTTCAACGTAGATTGCTCCCATCTCCCGAACCGGATCGAGTAGATCGCTGGTCTGGTCTACCAGTGCGTTCTCAAGAATCTTCAGGCTCGCCGGCCCCTTCGGCGCCACCAGCCCGAACTCGGCCAGATGCCCTCGTAGGGCATTGATGAGCTGCGTGCGTTGCCGGACCAGGCATTGATGCGTCCGAAATGCCACCGCGCGAGCCTGTGTCTCGGCACTCTTGACCGCCACGAACCGCATGGTCGGGCGCATGGCTGCCTCCGCGATGGCTTCAGCATCCGCGCGGTCGTTCTTTTGGCGCTTAACGAACGGCTTTACGTAGGCTGCCGGGACGAGCCGAACCTCATGACCGTGCTCCTGCGCCACGCGGCCCCAGTGATGCGACGTGGCGCAGGCTTCCATCGCCACCACGCAAGCCCGGTGCTCGGTCAGAAGCGTCGTCAGACGTGTCCGCGACAAAACCCGATTGTATAGAACCGCCCCATCCGCTGCGACCGCGCAGACCTGAAAGCTGCCCTTCGCCAAATCGATCGCAAGCATGTTGATCGTAGTCGTCATTGATGTGCCCTCCACTTGGTTCCTATGGAACCATCATGGCATACGAGATGCCGCTGGGTGGGGGCATCCACCGCATCAGTTCAGACCTGCCCTGGCTGGACGGCTGTTCCGGCGCTAATGCGCAGCGTCATGCTCCGGCCCGGCGTGCCCGGCGCCGCAAGCTGATCCGGCTGCCCGGGCTGCGCGAAGCGGGGATCGACTGTCTCAAAGAGGGCTGGTCTGACGAGCAGATTGAACCGCCCCGGGTTTACCGGAGAGTAAAACTCTCAAAGGATGAGCCCTATGGATCAGAAGAAGCCTACCCCGAAGTATACATCCGAGTTCC
>SBGD01000077.1 GCA_006226775.1 Paracoccaceae bacterium
GGCTCGAAACTGCCCGATGCCCAGGCGGCCTACGAGAGCGCGCATACGCTGAACGCCGCGCTTCTTGGCGGGGTCAACTTCATGCTGCATGCCTGTGGCTGGCTGGAAGGCGGGCTGGTGTCCAGCTTCGAGAAATTCGTCATGGACGCCGACCAGCTTGGCGCGCTGCACAAGCTGGCCGCCGGGGTCAGCGCCGACGAAGACGCCCAGGCCATGGCGGCGATCCGCGAGGTGGGGCCGGGCGGGCATTACCTCGGCTGCGCCCATACCCAGGCCAATTTCCAGAGCGCCTTCTGGAAGACCGACCTGCTCGACTACAAGCCCTTCGAGACCTGGGACGAGGAGGGGGCGCGCGATACCATGACGCTGGCCGCCGAACGGGTAGAGCGGATGCTGGCCAGCTATCAGCAGCCGCCGCTCGACCCGGGCGTTAACGACGCGCTGAACGCCTACGTGGCGCAGAAGAAGGCCTCGATGCGCGACTCCTTCACCTGACCGAAGGCGGAGCGCGCCGCCGAGAGGCTCAGGCCGCGCTCCGCATCAACCGGGCCTCGCCCATCATCGCGATCAGCACCTCGACGTGATGCGCCACATCGTAGCTGGCGCAGCGGCTGAGCCGCGCGTCGTTCAACTCGCATTCGATCTCCATCAGCCGGATCAGCGCCGGGCCGCTGCGCCGCGGCGCGGAAAGCCCCAGCATCCGCCGCAGGTGCAGGTCGCGCCGGTAATCGGCCAGCCCGGCACGCGCCGCACGGATCAGAAGCCGCGGGCGGCGCAGCTGGCGCAGGATGGTCAGGGCGTCTTGCATGTCGTGTCCTTTCGACTGTCGAAACTCTCATGCGCCAAGACTTGCACAGCTTTTGCGGGTGTTGCGCCAAGTCCCGCATCAAAGTGCGCCCCGCATCGGTTTTGTTTATCGTTTAGAAACAATGATGTCCCTCATGCAGTGACTGTTAACCAACAAGTAACCAAATCGCCTTTAGGTTGTGGATAAAGTCAAGTATCGGGATGAAAACCTTGCCTGAGACCGAAACAGCATCACCGTCGGCAGCGAACCTGACCCGCGCTCCGGGCTGCGGCTTGCCCGTCTGGGTGCCGACCGCGGCGGCGCATTACGTGCGCCATGTGGAACAGGGCCTGTCGCTGCGCCAGCTGGCGCAGCAATCGGGCTGCCACCCTTCGACGGTGCTGCGTCAGGTCAGACGGCTGGAAAACCGGCGGGACGATCCGCTGGTCGATTCCGCGCTGCGCTTGCTTGGCCAATCCGCTCGTCCGAAGGCGCCTGCGATCTGGAAAGGCGACGACATGGCGGCAGAGCCCCGGCCCGAGATGGCCCCCACCGATGACGAAACCCTCGACCGCGAAGCCCGCCGCATCCTGCGCCGGCTGAGCGAGGCCGGCGCCGTGCTGGCGGTGGTGCCCGACATGGAAAAGGCGGTGGTGGTGCGCGACACGCCCAGCGGCTCGACCCAGCGCACGGCGGTGGTCGATACCGCCATCGCCCAGGCGCTGGCGCTGAAGGAATGGATCGTCTGCAAGACACCGGGCCGGATCGCGCGCTATCACATCACGCCCCAGGGCCGGGCCGAGCTGGGCCGCCTGCTGGCGCGCGAGGAAAACGGCGCCCAGGCCGGGGGCGCGCCCGGTTTTGCCGATGCCCAGGCGCCGTTTCACGGCCCGGATGTGCAGGAGGCCGCCCCGCGCCGCAAGCGCATCCGCTACAGCGCCAATGAGACGCCGCTCTCGGCGCTGGCGCGGCGGCGCGGCAAGGACGGCACGCCCTTCCTGTCGGAGGACCTGGTCTCGGCGGGCGAGCGGCTGCGCGAGGATTTCGAGCTGGCGCAGATGGCGGCGCGCACCACCCAGAACTGGGACCGTTTCCTGACCTGCGGCGCCGATATCCCCGCCGGGCGCGGCGACGGCCCGCTGGCGGCGGCGGAGGCGCGCAAGCGGGTGGCCCGGGCGCTGGGCGATCTCGGCCCCGGCCTCGGCGACGTGGTGCTGCGCTGCTGCTGCTATCTCGAAGGGCTGGAGACCACGGAACAGCACATGGGCTGGTGCGCCCGCTCCGGCAAGATCGTGCTGCGGATTGCTTTGCAGCGCCTGCGCCGTTTCTATGACGATGTGCTGGGTGGTGATGCGTTGATCGGTTAGGGAGAAGGGGGGCGTGAGGCGGGGGAGAGGTCTTGCGCCGACCCCTGTCATCTTTCGAGACGTCATCCCGGGCTTGACCCGGGATCTCCCGGACCCATGAGATCCCGGGTCAAGCCCGGGATGACGGCGGAACGGAGCGCAGACGCCTGTCTTTTGAGCGGAGCGCAGACGCCTGTCTACCGGGTCAAGCCCGGGATGACGGCGGGAGTTCAGACCTCTGCCGCCCTCCCGAAAACGAAAAAGGACCGAGGCGCACCCCGGTCCTTCGTCTCACACATACCTCGGGAAACACCCGCAAGTCCGCCCCTGGCTCAAGCCAAAAGCGCCCGCGAGCCCCCGAAACCCGGCTTATTCCGCCGCGACGCCCTTGGCCTCATCCGCCAGGTAGGCCAGCAGCGTCTCGGGCGAGGAGACGCCGTAGGGGTCTTCGCCGTGGTTGTCCGCCAGGCCGGGCTCCTCGAACCAGGCCTCGACCACGCCGTCATTGACGATCGCCGCATAGCGCCAGGAGCGCATGCCGAAGCCGAGGTTGTCCTTGGCCACCAGCATCCCGAGCTTGCGGGTGAATTCGCCCGACCCGTCGGGGATCACGCTGACGTTCTCGAGCTTCTGCGACTCGGCCCATTTGTTCATCACGAAGCTGTCGTTGACCGACATGCAGTAGATCGCATCGATGCCATGGGCGCGGAAGGTCTCGGCGTTCTTCTCGAAGCCCGGCAGCTGGTAGGTCGAGCAGGTCGGCGTGAAGGCGCCGGGCAGCGAGAACAGGATCACCCGCTTGCCGGCAAAGTAATCGGCAGTGGTCCGGTCCTGCCAGCAAAACGGGTTGGGGCCTTCGATGCTGTCGTCGCGCACGCGGCAGTGAAAGGTCACCTCGGGCAGCTTGTGTCCGGCTTTCATGTCAGATCTCCTCTTTTCAGTTTGGAATGATTCCAGTTCCCTCAAGATCAAACATTCTGCACCCGCAAAGTCCAGATGCTGCAGGTGCGAGAAAATGGCGCGGGGCCGGGGGGCGGCGAAATCATGAGGGCGCCGAAGGGCTTGGCCGGTCGGGACGGCGCTGCATGGCGGGTTTGACACACTGGCATGGCTCGCGGGATGCGCCTATGCTAGAACCAGCCGAAATCGCATAACCCGCGGGGAGCCCATCGTGCGAGACCTCAAGATCCCTCAGCAGCGCCATCCCGAAAAGGCGCATCGCCCGGACAACGCCCAGCCGAAGAAACCCGACTGGATCCGCGTCAAGGCGCCCGGCGGCAAGGGCTACAACGACACCCGCCGCATCATGCGCGAGAACAAGCTGGTGACGGTCTGCGAAGAGGCGGGCTGCCCCAATGCGGGCGAATGCTGGAGCCAGGGTCACGCCACCATGATGATCATGGGCGACATCTGCACCCGCGGCTGTACCTTCTGCAATATCGCCACCGGCCGGCCCGAGGCGCTGGACGCCTTCGAGCCGGGGCGGGTGGCCTTCGCGGTCGAGAAACTGGGGCTGAAGCACGTGGTGATCACCTCGGTCGACCGCGACGACCTGGCCGATGGCGGGGCGGAACACTTCGCCCAGACCATCCGCGCCGTGCGCCACCGCGCCCCCGACACCACCATCGAGATCCTGACGCCGGACTTCCTGAAATGCGCCGACGAGGTGCTGGAGGTGGTGGTCGAGGCCAAACCCGACGTCTTCAACCACAACCTCGAGACCGTGCCGGGGCTTTACCCGCAGGTGCGCCCCGGCGCGCGCTATTTCCACTCGCTGCGCCTGTTGCAGCGGGTCAAGGAGCTGGACCCGTCGATCTTCACCAAGTCGGGCATCATGGTCGGCCTGGGCGAGGATCGCCAGTCGGTGACCCAGGTGATGGACGACATGCGCGCGGCGGATGTGGATTTCCTGACCATCGGGCAATACCTGCAGCCGACGCCGAAACACCATGGCGTCGCGCGTTTCGTGCATCCCGACGAGTTCAAGTCCTACGAGAAGGCCGCCTATGGCAAGGGCTTCCTGATGGTCTCGGCCACGCCGCTGACCCGGTCCTCCTATCACGCCGGCGACGATTTCGCCCGGCTGCGCGCCAACCGCGAGGCCAAGCTGGCCAAGGCCTGAGCGTCAGAACACCGCGTCCCGGACGTGATCCGGGACCTCACCCGTGCCTGTTCGCATGCTGCCAGGAGGTCCCGGATCAGGTCCGGGACTGCGTATGCGCGCTGACCCGCGGGCACGCCCGGAAGGCGCGCACCACCCGCGCCGCCTATCTCCGCTTGCGCCCGAAGCTCTCGGCGGTCTGCACCGCGGCCAGGATCTCTTCGGCGATCTCGCGCGCTTCGTCCGGGTCGAAATCCATCGGGATCTCGGTCGTGCCGGCGGTGATGAACAGGCGCACCATGCCTGCATCGGTCGGGCCGATCTGCAGGTTGGCCTCCAGGTCACGTTCGGTATTGATGCTCATGAAACCCTCCGCGAGCTGACCCCGGTCCGGGGCCAAACCGGGCTACAGGAGGGCCGGGGGAAAGGCAAGCCATGCCCGATCCCCGCCGCGCGCCCGATCTGTCGACAGATCGGACCCGATCCATCGATGGATCGGCCCCCGCCACCCCCGCCAGAGCACAACTTTTTCGCCGCACCTCTCTTGCATTCGCCGCGCAGCCTAGTTATTCCGCCGGTCAGTGCCGCCTTAGCTCAGTAGGTTAGAGCGCTTGATTGTGGATCAAGAGGTCGCCCGTTCGAACCGGGCAGGCGGTACCATCCCCCCAGGACAGCCACCGGCGTCACGCTTGCCTGTCGCGGCACTTGGCCTTATCCGATGCCCGAAAGAGGCACAGCAGCGAGGAATGCCATGCAGATCGCGGTTCTGGACGATTGGTCGGGCGTGGCCCGCGACATGGCCGACTGGAGCGGGCTGAACGCCGGGCTCACCGTCTTCACCCAGCCGCTGGGCGCGGACCTTGTCGAACGGCTGCAACCCTTCGACGTGATCTGCCTGATGCGCGAACGCACGCCCTTTCCCGCCGCGGTGATTGACGCGCTGCCGAACCTGCGGCTGATCGTCACCACCGGCCCGCGCAACCTCGGCATCGATCTTGCCGCCGCAAGGGCGCGCGGCATCACCGTTTCGGGCACCCGTTCGCGCAAGACCACCACCTCGGAGCTGACCCTGGCGCTGATGCTGGCGCTGTCGCGCCGCATCCTGCCCGAGGCGCAGAGCCTCGCGCGGGGCGGATGGCAGGGCGCGCCGGGCCGCGATCTCGCCGGGCTGCGGCTGGGGCTGGTGGGCTTTGGCAATATCGGCGGCCAGATGGCGGTGCTGGGCCGGGCGCTGGGCATGGAGGTCGCCGCCTGGTCGCCCAACCTCACGCCGGACCGGACCGAGCCGCAAGGCGTCACCCTGGCCGCCAGCCTGGAAGATCTCGCCGCGCGCTCGGACGTGCTGAGCCTGCACATGGTGCTGTCCGAGCGCAGCGAAGGCCTTGTCGGGCGCGCGGCCTTCGAGGCGCTGCCCGAGGGTGCGCTCTTTCTCAATACCTCGCGCGCGGGGCTGATCGACCGCGAGGCGCTTTTTGCCGGGCTGAGGGCGGGGCGTCCGGCGCGGGCCGGGATCGATGTCTTCGAGCAGGAACCCCTGCCGGCGGACGACCCCTGGCGCCGCGCGGCGGAGGACTTCGGCGAACGGCTCCTGCTGACGCCGCACCTGGGCTATGTCACCGAGGCCACCTGGCGGCTGTTCTACAGCGACACCGTCGCCGCGATCCAGGCCTTCCAGGCCGGAACCCCGATCCGCACCCTCTAGCGCCGCCCGATCCCGTCGACGGCCTGGGGCGCGTCCAGCGCGACCTCCTGGGTCAGCCGCCCGGTCACCCGGTCATAGATCAGGATGCGGTTGTCGCCGGTCACCACCGCGACCCAGCCGGTGCCGAAGGTCACCGCCTGCGCGCGCACCCCGGCGGGAAGCGACAGGTCCTCGGGCACCTGCGGGCCGGGGTCGCGGAAGCGGATGACAATCAGCGCGATGATCAGTATGACCCCTGCGATCATCACGCCCGTGAGCACCGTGACCAGCAAACGCAAAAAGCGCAGGTTGGCCGGTTCGGGCGGGTCCTGCACGTCGGAAAGGTCATCCATGCGAGAGCTCCGTTTCACCATTGGCGCCAATCCGCCCGCGCGTCTTGATAAGGCCTTGGCCCGCGATGTGCCAGAGGCGGCGGCGCTGTCGCGCACCCGCCTGGCCCGCCTGCTCGAGGCCGGGGCGGTCACCGTCGGCGGCGCGGTTGCCGGCAATCCCAAGGCCAGCGTGGAGGAGGGCGCCGAGGTGGTCATCACCGTCGAGGAGGCCGAGGAAAGCCATATCCTGCCCGAAGACATCCCCCTGGACGTGCTCTTCGAGGACGCGCACCTGATCGTGGTGAACAAACCGGCGGGCATGGTGGTGCATCCGGCACCCGGCACGCCCTCGGGCACGCTGGTCAATGCACTTCTGCACCATTGCGACGAGACGCTGTCGGGTGTCGGCGGGATGAAACGCCCCGGCATCGTGCACCGAATCGACAAGGACACCAGCGGCATTCTCGTGGTGGCCAAGTCGGACGCCGCCCATCACGGGCTGGCGGCGCAGTTCGAGAAGCACGAGGCCCGGCGGGTCTACATGGCGCTGGTCCATCGCGTGCCGGATGCCGCCGATCCGCGCCTGCGCGGGGTGCGCGGCGTGAGTTTCGAGCCGGGCAACGTGATGAAGATCACCACCCAACTGGCCCGCCACCGCACCGACCGGCAGAAACAGGCGGTCTGTTTCCAGAACGGCCGCCACGCCGTCACCCGCGCGCGGGTGGTCGAGACCTTCGGCAGCCCGCCCGCCGTGGCGCTGACGGAATGCCGGCTGGAAACCGGGCGCACCCATCAGATCCGGGTGCACATGGCCCATGCCGGGCACGGGCTTCTGGGCGATCCGGTCTATGGCGGCAAGCGCAGGATCGCCAAGGGCGCCTTGCCCGAGGCGGCGCAGGCCGCGGTCGCCGGGTTCGCGCGCCAGGCGCTGCACGCCGAGACCCTGGGCTTCGTGCATCCGGTCAGCACCGCGCCGATGGAATTCCGCGCCGAACTGCCCGCCGACATGCAGGCCCTGCTCGCCGCACTCCGGGCGCGGGGGTGAACGCCGCCTGAGCCGGCGGAGACCTGAGTCGCGGAAAAGGGCAGGGCGCGCGCGCCGGGGTTGAAACATATGGAATGCGAAAACGCATGAGATATGTGATACTCTGGTGGACATGTCTGCGAAAACGCATGGGCAGGCGTCAAAGCCGTGCTTTGATGACAGGAAATGTCGTCTCCCGCACATGCGCGTGAGCGCGTGAAAGGAAAACTTCCAATCTGAACGGATCGGTACAATTATGGAGAAGAAAGCGGATATGTGCCCTTGAAAAACATCTCTGCTACACCATATGGAATGTTAAAGTCCTAAACATCGGAGGGACATCATGGCTAACTTTGCAAATCTGCCGGCCCCGACGCCGGAAGGCGGGCTGTCCCGCTACCTTCAGGAAATCCGGAAGTTCCCGCTTCTGGAACCGGAAGAGGAATACATGCTGGCCAAGCGCTGGGTCGAGGAACAAGATACCGAGGCCGCGCACAAGATGGTCACTTCGCACCTGCGCCTCGCCGCCAAGATCGCCATGGGCTATCGCGGCTACGGGCTGCCCCAGGCCGAGGTGATCTCCGAGGCCAACGTCGGCCTGATGCAGGCGGTCAAGAAATTCGACCCGGAGAAAGGCTTCCGGCTGGCGACCTATGCGATGTGGTGGATCCGCGCCTCGATCCAGGAATATGTCCTGCGGTCGTGGTCGATGGTGAAGCTTGGCACCACGAGCGCGCAGAAGAAGCTGTTCTTCAACCTGCGCAAGGCCAAGGCCCGGATCGGCGCGCTGGAAGACGGCGACATGCACCCCGACAACGTGGCGCGCATCGCCACCGATCTGGGCGTGACCGAGGACGAGGTGATCTCGATGAACCGGCGCCTGTCGGGCGGCGATGCCTCGCTCAACGCCACGGTCGGGTCCGAGGGCGAAGGCACGATGCAGTGGCAGGACTGGCTGGAAGACGAAGACGCCGACCAGGCCGCCGACTACGAGGAACGTGACGAGCTGGAAGCGCGCCGGGCCATGCTGGCCGAGGCGATGGAGGTTCTCAACGACCGCGAGAAGGACATCCTGACCCAGCGCCGCCTGTCGGACCAGACCATCACGCTCGAGGATCTGTCGGGCCAGTATGACGTCAGCCGCGAGCGCATCCGCCAGATCGAGGTGCGCGCCTTCGAGAAGCTGCAAAAGCGGATGAAGGAACTGGCCAAGAAACAGGGCATGCTGACACCGGCATGATCGTCATCCGAAGACCAATGGCCCGGGCAGCGTCCCGGGCCGTTTTCGTTTCCGACGCTATGGCACGCCCTGCTCTCAAGGCCGGCAGGCGTAGAGGTAGCGGTTGCCCTTGTCGTCGACGAGTTCCCAGTCCTGATTGTGGTCGCCTCCGGGCGGCCATCCGTCGTTCCAGAATTCACGCACCAACGGGCCTTCGCTGCGCAGCCTGATCTCGACGGCAACCGTGTCCTCATCGGCGGGGGCAGTGCCACAATCGACGCAGGATGCCATGGGGCCGGTGCACCAGGCCTCCAGGATCTGCCAGCGAAGCCCGGCGTCCGGGCCGATCTGCAAGTTGTTCAGCAGGGGGATTTGGTCCGGGCTGTCGGGCCGCAGGTTGATTTGGAGCCCGCCCGCCGAGGTCCATTGATGCGCCACCTGTCCAAGCGGCGACGTGTTGAGGCGGGAAAAATTCCTGATCTCGACGTTGGACCGCAACCGTTCGATACATTGCACGAATGCCTCGGCCAGTTCAGGCGAAGGATCGTCGTCGCGCGTCTTGCTGCCGCCAAGGTCGACCGAGCGCAGCTTGCCCGACTCGTCCAGATCGAACTTCAGGCCGACCCGCTTGTCGGCGGGCAGGAGGCGCAGGCAGGGACACACCTCGGGATCGGCCTTGCACAGATCGGTTACATCGCCGAACAGTTTGTCATAGAGGGCGAGCGCGCCAAGGATCAGCAGGGCGGCGATTGCTATGTTGCGCATGGGACCCTCACCCCTCTCGGCAGCCCGGAAGGGCGGCGGATACCGACCAATAGGTCTTGAACATCATCCATTGGCCGCCCGCAAAAACCTCGATACAGCCCGGGGTAATGACGACTTCGCCAACATCCATGAAGGCGTCATCGGGGAACACGCGGGTATCACCGGCAACCCGCTCGCGCGTCGTCATGGCAAAGGCGGTTTCGACCTCCTTGCGGAAACTGCCGACCATCCGTTCAATGGACGCCACGTTGTCCAGCGGAACGGTTTCGGAATTGCGCGAGAACTGGCTCGACGCGGCAACGTAGAGGTAGAGAAGGACCTGTTCGTAAAGCATCCCGGCACGTTCGGCCAGTTGCAGAGCCTCGTCCGTCCCCTGTTCCGGAAACGGTCGGAAATCGAGGTTCAGGCGCTCGGACAGAAGCTCGGCGGCGCGGACTTCCCTCAGGCCGAAAAGATTGTAGTCGATCGTGCATTGGCCACCGCTCTCGTTGGCCGAACAACTGGTGTTGCCTTCGCCTTCGGCCTTGATCGTCGGGCACGAGCATTTCACCTCGGCCTGCACCGGCGCCGCCACGACCATGGCGAGGGCGACGAGCGAGAGTGCCGGCAACCGGGTGAAACTCGGGCAGAGGTGGTGGCGCACAGATTGCAGAATTGTATTCATGGCAAATGACCTTTCGAAATATCACCCTCAGATAATGCCGGAGTCGCCCATTTCCCTCAAGGGTTATGCGCCAAAGGCGGGAGGGCCGGTGACTTGCAGCGAGACGGCAAAGGCGTAGGGTGGATGCGGACAATCTGACGAGAGGCATCATGGTCAACCACATCCGCTGGGGCATCCTTGGGGCGGCGAATTTCGCCCGCGAACACATGGCTCCGGCCATTCATCTTGCCGGGCGCGGCACGCTGGCCGCACTGGCCACGTCGAGCGCCGACAAGGCCGCGCCGTTCCGGGCGCTGGCGCCGGATTTGCAGGTCTTTGACAGCTATGACGCGCTGTTGGCCAGCGATGCCGTGGACGCGGTCTATGTGCCCTTGCCCAACCACCTGCACGTCGAATGGGCGGAAAAGGCGCTTCGGGCGGGCAAGCATGTGCTGGTGGAAAAACCGCTGGCGATGAAGGCCGGTGAGTTCGACAGCGTGATGGCCCTGCGCGACAAGACCGGGCTGCTGGCGGCTGAGGCCTACATGGTCGTGCATCACCCGCGCTGGCACAAGGTGCGCGAGCTGGTGCAAGGCGGCGAGATCGGCGAGATCGTGCTCTGGGACACGGTGTTTTCCTATGACAACCGCGCCGACACCGGCAATATCCGCAACAAGCCCGAGACCGGCGGCGGCGCGCTGCCCGATATCGGCGTCTATACCTATGGCACCGCGCGCTACGTCACCGGCGAGGAGCCCGAAGAGATCCTCTCGACCGCGATGCGCTGGGAAAACGGCGTCGATGTCTGGAGCCATGTCACCGCGCGGTTTCCGTCGTTCCATTTCTCCGGCATCAACTCGATGCGCATGGCCGGGCGGCAATACGTGGCGGTGCAGGGCGACAAGGGGGTGATCACCGTCAAGGCGCCGTTCAACGCCGGGGTCTTCGACCAGGCCGAACTGACGCTTGACCGGCCCGGGATGGAGCGGGTGACCTGGCGTTGGCCGGGGGTGAACCACTACGTCTGCCAGGTAGAGAATTTCAACGCCAGCGTGCTGGACGGTGCGGCTTATCCCTGTCCGCTGGAATTCTCGCGCGGGACCCAGGCGATGATCGACATGGTCTTTGCCAAGGCGGGGCCTGCGGAGGGGTAGGGCGCCCGGAACGAGGATGTAGGCCGGGCTTCAGCCCGGCACACCGAAAGCCGGGCTGAAGCCCGGCCTACGGCAACCGCGCCCTCGCGCGGGGGATCAGACCGCGCGGATGCGGGCGGTCGAGGATGTGCCGCTATTGGCGTCGATGAAGCCCAGCACCAGCGGGCGGATATTGTTGCGCCAGGACTTGCCGGCGAAGATGCCGTAGTGTCCCGCGCCCGGCTCGACATGGCTGGCCTTCTTGTCGTCGGGCAGCCCGGTACAGAGCTCGAGCGCGGCAATGCACTGGCCCGGGGCCGAGATGTCGTCCTTGGCGCCCTCGACCGTCTTGACCGCGACCGTGGTGATCTTGCCCATGTCCACGGTCTTGCCCTCGACCACGAATTCGTTCCTGGCGATCTCGCGGTTCTTGAACACCCGTTCCACCGTCGACAGGTAGAATTCCGCCGGCATGTCCATCACCGCGAGGTATTCGTCATAGAACCGGTTGTGGGCGTCGTGGTCGGAGGCCTGTCCATTGGCGACGCGGATGATCTGGTCGACGAAGGCCTTGGAATGGCGCTCGGCGTTCATCGACATGAAGGAGGTCAGCTGCAGCAGGCCCGGATAGACCTTGCGGCCGACGCCGGGATGCTTGAAGCCGACCTGCTGGATCATCGACTGCTCGAGCTGGCCCATGGTCACCCGGCGGCCGAAATCGGTCACGTCGGTCGGCGTGGCATCGGGGTCGACCGGACCGCCGATCAGCGTCAGCGAGCGGGGCTGGGCATCGGGCTCTTCCTCGGCGAGGTAGGCGGTGGCGGCCAGGGTCAGCGGCGCGGGCTGGCACACGGCGATCACATGGGTATCGGGCCCGAGGTGGCGCATGAAGTCGACCAGGTAGAGGGTATAGTCCTCGACATCGAACTTGCCTTCCGAGACCGGAATATCGCGTGCATTATGCCAGTCGGTGACATAGACTTCACAGTCAGGGAGCAGGGAGCGAACCGTCGACCGGAGGAGCGTGGCATAATGTCCGGACATCGGCGCAACCAGGAGAACCTTGCGGGGCGAGGTCTGGCGCCCGGCGATCTCGAAGTGTATCAGGTCACCGAAGGGGCGGCTCACCTCTGTTCGCACAGTGACCAGATGGTCGCGCCCATCGTCGCAGGTGATCGAATGAATACCCCAGTCCGGCTTGACCACCATCCGCTCGTAGGTGCGCTCGGTCACCGAGCCCCAGGCGGCAAGCCAGTTCATCGCCGGGTTCGGCCACATCGCAAAGGCCGGGTAGGAGGCCAGCGCCTCGGCCGTGGCCCCCAGCCACTGATTGGTGTTGCGGAGGGTTTCCATCAGATCATAGTTGACCATGTAGCGCATCGCGTCGCTCCGAAATTGAGGGGGCACCAAGGTGCCCTGTTGTGTCGCTTTGACCCCTCCTCCAAAGCGACGATATTCTGCACATGCAAGATAAAGGGGATTCGTTAGGATGACAATGAAAGACAACCAGGCAGGTAATAAAATTGCGCATCTGGACGGGAATATTGCTAAAATTGACGAATTGACGCAACGACTTGCCCGTGCGCTGACGCGACGGAACCCGCCCAACGCCAAGATTGCCGCGCCGGAAAGCGAGCTGTTTGCACGCGCAGCGTCGGCCTATTGGCAGGAATGGGTGCAAAATCCGGCCAAGATACTGGAACATCAGGTGGAATACTGGGGCAAGTCGCTTCAGCACGTGGTGGAGGCGCAGCAAATGCTGGCCCAGGGCAAGCTGGCCGCGCCCGAGGACCGCACGCCCGACGACCGGCGGTTTTCCAACCCGGTGTGGAAAACGAATCCCTACTTCAACTTCATCAAGCAGCAGTACCTGATCAACGCCGACGCCATCAGCCAAGCGGTCGAGGCGATCGACGACATCGACGAGAAGGAAAAGCGCCGCATCCGCTACTTCAGCCAGCAGATCGTCGACATGATGGCGCCGACCAACTTCTTCGCCACCAACCCCGACGCGCTGCAAAAGGCGATCGAGACCGAGGGCGAGTCGGTGGTCAAGGGGCTCGAGAACCTGGTGCGCGACCTCGAGGCCAATGACGGCGAGCTTGTCGTGCGGCTGGCCGACGACAGCGCCTTCGAGATCGGCCGCAATATCGCCACCTCGCCCGGCAAGGTGGTCTTTCGCAACAAGATGATGGAGCTGATCCAGTACAGCCCCGCCACCGAGACCGTGCACGAGACCCCGATCGTGCTGTTCCCGCCCTGGATCAACAAGTTCTACATCCTCGACCTGAAGGAACAGAACAGCTTCATCAAATGGGTGGTCGAGCAGGGCTACACGCTGTTCGTGGTCTCCTGGATCAATCCCGATGTCAGCTATTCCGACATCGGCATGGAAGACTACATCGAGAAGGGGTTCCTGACCGCCATCGAGGAGGCCAAGGCGATCTGCAAGGTCAAGCAGGTCAATGCCATCGGCTATTGCATCGCCGGCACCACGCTGCACCTGACGCTGGCGCTGCTGAAAAAGCGCGGCGACAAGTCGGTCAAGTCGGCCACCTTCTTCACCGCGCTCACCGATTTCTCGGACCAGGGGGAATTCACGCCCTTCCTGCAGGACGATTTCATCGACGGCATCGAGGACGAGGTGAACCAGCACGGCATCCTGCGCGCCTTCATCATGGGCCGCACCATGTCCTTCCTGCGCTCGAACGACCTGGTCTACGGCCCGGCGATCCGCAACTACATGATGGGCGAGACGCCGCCGGCCTTCGACCTGCTCTACTGGAACGGCGACGGCTCGGGCCTGCCGGGGAAGATGACGATGCAGTACCTGCGCGGGCTGTGCCAGCGCAACGAGCTGATCGAGGGCGGCTTCGAGATGCTGGGCGAGAAACTGTCGATCAAGGACGTGAGCGTGCCGATCTGTTCCATCGCCACCGAGACCGATCACATCGCGCCCTGGAAGGATGTCTATCGCGGCTTCATGCAGACCTCCAGCCGCTCCAAGACCTTCATCGTCGGCCAGTCCGGCCATATCGCCGGCATCGTCAATCCGCCCAGCAAGAAGAAGTACGGCCATTACACCAACGACGACCTGCCGCCGACGGCGGACGAGTGGATGGAAGGGGCGGAACTGCACGAGGGCTCATGGTGGCCGCTGTGGGAATCCTGGCTGAAAACCCGCTCGGGCAAGCAGGTCGAGGCGCGTGAACCGGGTGATTCTGACCATCCGCCGCTGGCCGATGCCCCTGGAACCTATGTCCTGGCCAAGGCAGCCATCTGAAAACAAAGGGAAAAAACTAAATGCTGCGATGCAGCAAAAAACTGTTGAAATGCTGCGGCGCAGCGGCTATATAGTTTGCAGACGCAGCAAGACGGGGTGGGCCCGGAGCTGCGCAGACACAAAGGATCAAGATTATGGCCAACGCCAAAGCACAAGACGTAACCGCCCTTCTGAAAGACGTCATGGGCGCATTCCCGGTCGACACCGCCGTCATGGAAGACGCGTTCAAGACCCAGGCGACCCTGAACGAGAAACTCTCCGCAGTTGCTCTGGACGCCGCATCGAAGTCGACCGAGATCTCATCGAAGTGGACCAAAGACACCCTGGCCAAACTGGCCGAGCTGTCGAAAGCCAAATCCGAGCCGGCCGATTACGCCAAAGCCATGACCGACTTCGCGTCGGCCCAGGCCGAAGTCGCTGCCGAGAACGTCGCAGCCTTCGCCGAAATCGCCAAGAAAGTTCAGATGGAAACCGTCGAACTGATGATGGCAGCCGGCAAGGAATTCGGCGAAGAAGCATCGAACGCCGTCAAGAAAGCCACCAACGACGCGACCGCCGCTGCCAAGAAGGCAACTGCCTCCGCCAAGTAAGGCTTGGGATGTAATTCGCGCTGACATCTCCTCCCCGATGCACGAAACATCGAAGAGCGGGTCCGCAAGGGCCCGCTTCTTTCGTTTCAGGGGGGCGGCACACGTTCCGCGTGTGGATTTAAACCTCATTTCATGCTATGAAGGCGCCCCGTACCAAAGCCAGGGCGATGACAGACCGCACTTCCGCCACCGCGCAACCCAAGGCCATGGGCACCGGCGACCGGCGCATCCGGATAACCGTGATCGGCATGATCGTGGTCGGCGTCCTGGCCTGGCTTGCCGCCTACTTCGCCGGCCAGAACGAGGACCTCCGTCTCGATCTGTTGAGCGGCCTGGGCGGCTCCGGCCTGACGCTTGCGGTGGGCGGTGTCGCGGGCGGCTTGCTGACCTTGCTGTTCAAGAGCCATGACGCCCGTCGTCAGGCCCGCGAGGCCGAGGAAGACCAGCGTCGCGCCGAACACGCGGCGCGCCAGGCCTTCTATCGCGCGATCCTCGACGATCTCAAGAGCGTCTATGACCGGGTGGAGCGCGCCAAGCTGCTGATCGAGGCGCATAAATCCGCCCGGACCTATGGCGAACAGATGCGCATCCTGCCCGAGGCCAACATCACCCTGCACAATATCTCGCGCGCCTTGCGCCCCGGCTACGACGACCTGGAACGCGATCTTCACGCACCGATCATGGCCTGCCGGCGCTTTCTCAAGATGCTGAGCGCCGAGTTCCGCGAAAGCTACAAGCAGATCTCGGACGAGCAGGCCAAGGACGAAGCGATCAACCGACACAACCGCGACAAGATCGCCAGGGGCGGCGACCGCGACACCATGCAAACCGCCAACGCGGCCTGGATGAAGATCGCCGACCTGCCCGGACTTCGGGTGCTGCGCGACGATCAACGGTTTGACGAGTATTACGTCGCCTTTCTGTGGCACATCGACCTGGCCAGCTTCCATCTTCGCAAGCGCCTCGACGGGGGCACGGGGCGCGCAACCGGCGGGGCGCTCGAAGACCTCCGCCAGGACCTCGCAAAAGCCGAGGCGCGCCTCGCTGCCCGGAGCGACGCCTCCGCCGCAAACTGATCTTCGCTGCGCAGCATCGGCTTTTTCGCACTTGCGGCGACAGAGTGCTTTCCTTTTGTTCTGCGCTGACCTAGAATTTTCTGCAGCGCTGAAATTTCCGGGAGGGTGGCCCCAGTGGCAGATGCACCGAAACCTCTTCTGATCAAGCGGTATGCCAGCCGCAGGTTGTACAATACCGAAACCTCGGACTACGTGACGCTGGAGGATATTTCCGGCTTCATCCGCGACGGGCGCGAGGTGCAGATCATCGATCTGAAATCCGGCGACGACCTGACCCGGCAATACCTGCTGCAGATCGTGGCCGATCACGAGAGCCGCGGCGAGAACGTGCTGCCGCTCGGGGTGCTGACCGACCTGGTGCGCAGCTATACCACCCAGGCGCAGAGCGTCGTGCCGCAGTTCCTGACCGCCTCGTTCCAGATGCTGCGCGAAGGCCAGAACAAGATGCTGGAAATGAGCCCGATGGCCAAGATGCCCGGGTTCGAGGCGCTCAAGGCCCAGCAGGACGCCTTCATGAAGGCGATGTCCGGCGGCATGGCGGGGCAATGGTCCGGGCCCGACCAGGAAGAGGCCAAGCCCGAAAGCGACGGCGGCGAGGATCTCGAGGCGATCAAGAAACAGCTTGCCGCCTTGCAGGACAAGCTGTCGAAGATGGACAAGTAAGATAAGAGCGAAAGCTCCGATACCGCGAAAAGCCCCGCAGCACCTGCGGGGCTTTGTTCATGAACGACGCCGGAAGCTTCTAGGCTGAATCACGGACCAGGAATGGCTTGGCGCGGAGATTTCAGGATCCGCAGCCCCGGACTTGATCCGGGGCCTCACCTCAAGCAGCCAAGAGGTCCCGGATCAAGTCCGGGACTGCGTCGGATCGAGCGGCAAGGTCCGCACCACGCCAAAACCGACCGCTTCAACCTGGTGCATCCCGCTCCAGCGACCTCCCGGCCCCGCTCTCAGGTGCCGTAGGCCCGCGACTGCCCCATCACCGTTTCCGCCGCCGCGACCAGCGCCTCGGCAATGAAATCACACTCCGCCCGGGTCAGCCGCGCAGGCAGGCGCACATCGCAGGCCCGCATCAGCATGGCGCGGGTGGAAGGCAGATCCGCCGGCAGGTCGGGAATGAACCGCCAGTTCCAGAAGGCGCGCGCATTGTCCGCCGACAGCCCGAAGATCTGCACCTTCACGCCCATCGCCTCGGCCTGATCGGCAAAGGCGCTGCGCTCCCCCTCGTCCATGCCTTCCAGGTTGAACTGGATCGAATCCGGCGCGCGTTCCTCGGCGGGCAGCTTGTCGGGCACCTGCATCCAGGGGCTCCGGTTCAGCCTTGCCGCCACGTGATCGTGGTTCGCCCGCCCGTCGACCACCCGGCGTGCCACATGGCCCAGTTGCGGACGGATCACCGCCGCCGAGAGGTTCGACATGCGCTGGTTGTAAAGCGGCAGGGTGTTCTGCAGTGCCGGAAAGACCTCGCGCAGCACCGGATGCTTGTTCCAGTTGTGCTCATAGGCGCCGGACATGATGATCGCGCGGGCCACCAGCTCGGCATCGTCGGTCACCAGGATGCCGCCTTCGCCGGCATTGACCAGCTTGTAGGACTGGAAGCTGAAACAGCCGATCCGCCCGATGGTGCCGATATTGCGCCCGTTCCAGGTGGTGCCCAGCGAATGCGCCGCATCCTCGATCACCGGGATCGACCGCGCATTGCACAGCGCCATGATCGCATCCATGTCCGAGGTATGGCCGCGCATGTGGCTGATGAGCACCGCCTGGCAAGTCTCCAGCTTGGCGGCGAAATCCGTCATGTCGATCCGGTAATTCTCGCCCACCTCGCAAAGCACCGGGCGGCATTCCGCGTGCAGCACGGCCGAGGGCACGGCGGCAAAGGTGAAGGCCGGGATCAGCACCCGCGCATCGCGCGGCAGGTCCAGCGCCTTGAGCGACAGGAACAAGGCGGCGGAACAGGACGAAACCGCCAGCGCGAAGCGCGCCCCGATCAGATCGGCAAACTCCCGCTCCAGAAGGGCGACCGGCGCATCCTGCGGCGCGGTATAGCGGAACAGATCGCCCGATTGCAGCAGGCGGTCGATCTCGGCCCGGGCCTCGGCGGGGATCGGTTCGGCGTCATGGACGTTGGGGGCCTGAAGTGCGCTGGTCATTTTCATTTTCCTTAATCCGGCTTTTCAAAAAGGTAAAACAACCAAATTCGGCAAAAAAGTGGAATTTCCCTGAAATCGCCGGGTCGGCGGCAAACCGTGTCCCTGCCGCCGCGGTTTTCTTTACAGGCCCAGCCGGTCGCGCAGCCCGTACCAGCTCATCGCCAGCGCCAGCAGCGGCGTGCGCAGCGCGCCGCCGCCGGGAAAGACCGGGGCAGGGAGGGCCGACATGGTGTCGAACCCCTCGGCCTCGCCCATCACCGCGCGCGCCATCAGCCATCCGGCATGGGTCGCGGTGCCCAGCCCGTGGCCGGAATAGCCCGAGGCCGACAGCACCCCCGGCGCCACCCGCGCCATGTAGGGCAGGCGCTTGAGGGTGATCGCCAGTGTCCCGCCCCAGGCGTAGTCGATCTTGACGCCCTTCAGATGCGGAAAGACCTCGTCCATCGGCCTGCGCACCTTGGCGGCAATGTCGGCGGGAAAACGGTAGCCATAGCTCTCGCCGCCGCCGAACAGCAGCCGCCTGTCATGGCTCAACCGGAAGTAATTCACCACGAAGCGGCTGTCGGCCACCGCCACATCCTCGGTCAGCACTTGCGCCGCACGGTCGCCCAGAGGCTCGGTCGCGACGATGAAATTGTTGATCGGCATGACCCTTGCGGCCACCTTTCGGCTCAGCCCGCCGAGATAGCCATTGCCCGCCAGGATCACATGCTCCGCCTTGACCCGGCCTTTCCCGGTCTGCACCAGCCCCGGCTCGACGTGATGCACATGGGAGGACTCGTGGATCACCGCCCCCGCATCGCTTGCCGCCCGCGCCAGCCCCAGCGCGAAACGCAGGGGGTGCAGATGCGCCGCATCCCGGTCGATCATCCCGCCCTTGTAATCGGGCGACGGGCAGAGCGCGTGAAACCCCTCCGCGTCCAGCGCCTCGGCCGTGGCGTAGCCATAGCGGGTCTGCAAAAGCTCGACGTAGCGATGCAGGTCGGCCACCTGCGACGCCGACGACCCGGCCCAGGCCACGCCGGGCTTCAAATGACAGTCGATGCCATGCTCCGCGATCAGCCGCTTGACCAGCGCCTTGGCCGCCTCGCCGAGATCCCAGTATTTCGCCGCGTCCTCGCGCCCGAGCAGTTTCTCCAGCCCCTGCTGGTCGACCCTTTGCCCCGATCCCAACTGCCCGCCATTGCGCCCCGAGGCGCCAAAGCCCACGCGATGCGCCTCCAGCACCACCACCCGCCGCCCCGCGCGCGCCAGTTCCAGCGCCGCCGAAAGCCCGGTATAGCCTGCGCCGACGATACAGACATCCGCCGTCACCTCACCACGAAGCGCCTCGAACGGCGCCAGGAAATCAGACGTCGCCGCATACCAGCTTTCCGGATAGTGCCCCTGCTTATCATTGGAAAACAACAGGTTCATTTGCGCGGTCCAGTGCTTCTCTGGTTCAGAAATATCCCGGGGGTTTGGGGGCTGGCCCCCAATCGACGCCAGCCCCGGATCTCACACGTTCAAAAGCAGATGCTCCCGTTCCCAGGGCGAGATCACCTGAAGAAACTCCTCGTATTCCGTCCGCTTGACGATGCCGTAGACCCGGGCAAACTCCGGCCCCAGCACCTCGTGCAGATCGCGCGCCTCGTCAAACAGATCCAGCGCCTCGCCCAGCACCTGCGGAATATCCGCCTCGCCGTCATAGGCATCGCCGCGGAACTGCTTGCCCGGGCGTTCCTCGTTCATCATGCCGAGATAGCCGCAGGCCAGCGAGGCCGCGATCCCGAGGTAGGGGTTGCAATCCATCCCCGCCAGCCGGTTCTCGACCCGCCGCGCTTCCGGCGAGGAGATCGGAATGCGGATGCCGGTGGTGCGGTTGTCGCGCGCCCATTCGAGGTTGATCGGCGCCGCGTGATCCTTGACGTAACGGCGATAGGAATTGACGTAGGGCGCCAGCACCGCGATGGCATTGGGCAGGTGTTTCTGCAACCCGCCGATGAAGTGATAGAAGGCATCGGTCTCGCCGCCCTGCGGCCCGATGAAGATGTTCTTGCCGGTCTCCAGGTCCAGCACCGAATGGTGAATGTGCATTGCCGATCCCGGCTCGTCGGCAATCGGCTTGGCCATGAAGGTGGCAAAGCAATCGTGGCGCAGCGCCGCCTCGCGGATCAGGCGCTTGAAATAGAACACCTCGTCGGCCAGCTTGACCGGGTTGCCGTGGCGCAGGTTGATCTCCAGCTGCCCGGCGCCGCCCTCCTGGGTGATGCCGTCGATCTCGAAGCCCTGGGCCTCGGCGAAATCGTAGATGTCGTCGATCACCGGGCCGAACTCGTCCACCGCGGTCATCGAATAGGCCTGGCGCGCGGCGGCAGGCCGGCCCGAGCGGCCCATCATCGGCTCGATGTTCTTGGCCGGGTCGATATTGCGGGCGACCAGGAAGAATTCCATCTCCGGCGCCACCACCGGTTTCCAGCCCTGCTTGTGGTAAAGATCCACCACCCGTTTCAGCACGTTGCGCGGGCTGGCCGCGATCGGCTTTTCGTCGCGCGAATAGGCGTCGTGGATCACCTGCAAGGTCCAGTCGCCGGTCCAGGGCGCGGCGGTGGCGGTGGAGTAATCCGGCTTGAGGATCATGTCGCGCTCGATGAAACCATCGGCGCCCGCGGCCTCGCCCCAGCCGCCGGTGATGGTCTGGAAGAAGATCGAATCCGGCAGGAAGAAATGCGTCTGCCGGATGAACTTCGACGCCGGCACCGCCTTGCCGCGGGCAATGCCGGGCAGGTCCGAGATGATGCATTCCACCTCGTCGAGCCGCCGGTCCTGCAAGTAGTCCCGCGCCGCTTCGGGGATCTGGTCCATCCAGTCAGTCATGTGAGCCTCCGCTCGCGAAAGAACCCGGCGATCTTGTCGGCCATGCGCGCCGCATCGGTCGGCTTGTCCAGCCTGTCGCGCGCCTCGGCCACAAGGGGGGCGGGCACCACGTCGCCGCGCTCGGTCAGCAGCCGGTCGAGGAAGGCGGTGGTGAACTCGGGATGCGGCTGCACGGTGAAGATCCGGTCGTCATAGACCAGCGCCGCATGACGGCAGAAATCGTTCGAGGCCACGGTCTCGGCGATCGCGGGTTTTTCCACCACCTGGTCCTGGTGCCAGGCATTCAGCGCCAGGGTCTCGTCGCCGAAGGCGTAATCCTTGCGGCCCAGCGACCAGCCGCCGTCGAATTTCTCGACCTTGCCGCCCAGCGCCTGGGCCACGATCTGGTGGCCGAAACAGATGCCCACCAGCGGCACGCCTGCCTCATAGGCGCCGCGGATGAACATCTCCAGCGGCGCGATCCAGGCGTGGTCCTCGTAGGCGCCGTGTTTCGAGCCGGTGATGAGCCAGCCATCGGCCTCGGTCACCGCTTCGGGAAACTGGCCGTCAACCACGTCGTAGTTGACGAAGTCGAAGCCTTGTCCCTTCAGCAGCCCGGCGAAGAGCTCTGAATAACTGCCGAATTCGGGCATGGAGTCCGGGATGTGCCCGGTGGTCAGGATGCCGATCTTCATGGATCACCCGTTGTTGTGGTCAGACCGTGTCGAGATAGATTTCCACCCGCTCGGCCTCGGTCAGTTCTTCCATATAATGGGCCTCCTGCCGCTTGGTCAGCAGGAAATTGCGGATCAGTTCCTCGGGAAAGATCCGCTTGATATGGTCGCTGGCCTCGAAGGCATCCATCGCGCCTTCCCAGGTGGCGGGGATGCGCGGCAGGTCCAGCGCATAGGCATTGCCGGTCACCGGCTCGGGCGGCAGCACGCCGTCCTCCATGCCGTTCATCGCCGCCCCCAGGATGGCGGCCACCATCAGGTAGGGGTTGACGTCGCCGCCCGCCACCCGGTGCTCGATGCGCCGCGCGCGCGGATCGCCCGAGGGCACGCGCACCGCCGCGGTGCGGTTCTCGTAGGCCCAGCAGATGCCGGTGGGCGCATGGGCCTCGGGCACCAGCCGGTCATAGGAGTTCTGGTGCGGCGCAAAGACCAGCGCGGAATCGGCCATGGCGCCCAGGCAGCCCTGGATCGCATGGCGCAGGATGTCGTTGCCCTTGGGTCCGCCATCGTCGAAGATATTGGTGCCGTCCTGGTCGAGCACCGAGAAATGCATGTGCATCCCCGATCCGGCATAATCCTCGTAGGGTTTCGCCATGAAGGACGCGGCAAAGCCGTGCCGCCGCGCCAGCCCCTTGACCAGCCACTTGAAGAGCCAGGCATCGTCGGCGGCGCGCAGCCCGTCGTCGGAGTGCATCAGGTTGATCTCGAACTGGCCCAGGCCCGCCTCGGAAATGGCGGTATCGGCGGGAATGTCCATCTCCTCGCAGGCATCGTAGAGGTCGGTAAAGAACTGGTCGAAAGAGTCCAGCGCCCGGATCGACATGGTCTCGGCCGCCTTGCGCCGCTTGTTCGAGCGCGGCGAGATCGGGATCTGCAGCGACCTTCCGCTGTCGTCGATCAGGTAGAATTCCATCTCCACCGCCACCACCGGCGTCAGCCCCTTGGCCTTGTAGCGGTCGAGCACCCGCTTGAGCGCCTGCCGCGGATCGCCGTCATAGGGCGTGCCATCCTCGCGGAACATCCAGATCGGCAAGAGCGCGGTCGGCGCCTCGAGCCAGGGCATGGGCAGAAAGCCGCGCTCGGTGGGTTTGAGCACGCCGTCGCGGTCGCCGCTCTCGAAGACCAGCGGGCTGTCGTCGATATCCTCGCCCCAGATGTCGAGGTTGAGCACCGACACCGGAAAGCGCGTGCCGCTCTCCACCACCTTGTCGGCAAAGCGGGTGGGCACGCGTTTGCCGCGCGGCTGGCCGTTCAGATCGGCCGCGGCCACGCGAATGGTGCGCACCTGCGGATTCTTGCGCAGCCAGGTCTTCATGCGATTTTCGGACATGGGTCACCGGATAATTTGATCAAATTATGGATAGCGGGCTGCCCCCCGGTTTGGCAAGCGCGAATCCGGCCAAGCCCGGATTCGCGCCCCGGACTTGATCCGGGGCCTCCCCGCCAAGCCCGAATTCCCGCCCCGGACCCCGATCCGGAGCCTCCCCGCCAAACCCGCATTCCCGCCCCGGACCCCGATCCGGGGCCTCCCGAAGACACGCCTCCCTACCGGATCGCGTTGATCCGAAACCGCATCCTCGCCCGCCGCGCCACCGGCAGATGCCGGTTGAGCCGCCGGTTGATCAGCCCGAAGATCCCGATCAGCACCAGCGTCAGGGCGATGAAATACCCCGCAAGGATGGGGTAGGGCACGAAGGGATTGAAGGTCTTGTCGGCAAAGTAGCTGGCGTAATAGAGCGCATCGCCGCGCTGCTGCTGCGCCGGAAAGCCGGAAAAGAACACCAGCGTCGTGGCATGGAACAGGAAGATCGCCTCGTTGGTATAGGCCGGCCAGGCCAGCCGCAGCATGGTGGGCCAGACGATGCGGCGAAACCGGGTCCAGCCGGAAAATCCATAGGCATCGGCGGCCTCGATATCGCCCTTGGGGATCGACAAAAGCGCGCCGTGAAAGATCTCGCCGGAATAGGCGGCGGTATTGAGAAACAGCACCACCAGCGCGCCCACCCAGGCCGAGGTGAAGGGCGTGAAGACCGGCGCCACCTGTTTCAGCGAGAGAAACAGGAAATAGGCAAAGAAGAACTGGATGAACAGCGGCGAGCCGCGGAAGATGAAGATGAACCATTCCGCCGGTTTGCGCAGCCAGGGATTGCCCGAAAACTTGCCCAGCGCCACCGCGGTGGCGAGGAAAAACCCCGAGGCCAGCGCCAGCACCCCGAAATAGACGTTCCAGATCATCCCCGAGCCGATCAGCACCACCTGCTGACAGAGGGTGAAATCCGACCGCGGCAACAACCGCTCGCCGATCCCCAGCGACCGCAAGCCGTAGTCCGCAATGGTCTCCCAACAGCTCATGCGGTGCCTCCGCGGCTGGCCATTGCGCGGACCCAGCCCCGGACCCCGGTCCGGGGCCTCATGGTCGGTGCCGCGCCGGGGACCATGAGGTCCCGGGTCAGGCCCGGGACGGGTGTTTCTTGCCCGACCCTCACGCCGCTTTCCTCTGCATCTCGCCGCCCGAGGTCGCCTGGCCATGGGTCAGCCGCGCCATCACCCGGTCCAGCACCACTTCCGACACCTTGGTGAACACCAGGTAGAACACCAGCAGCACCAGGAAATACCACATCCGCCAGTCGCCATGGGGATAATCGGTGAACCGCGGGTTCTTGGTGCCGCCCAGCTCGCGCGCCCAATAGACGATGTCCTCGACCCCCAGCAGGAACAGAAGCGGCGTCGCCTTGATCAGCACCATCCAGAGGTTCGACAGCCCGGGCAGCGCATAGACCCACATCTGCGGCACGAGGATGCGCCAGAAGCTCTGGCGATGGGTCATGCCATAGGCCTCGGCGGTCTCGATCTGGGCCCGCGGCACCGCGCGCATCGCCCCGTAAAGCACATTGGCGGCAAAGGCGCCGAAGACGATGGCAAAGGTCAGCACCGCCAGCAAAAAGCCATAGGTCTCGTGGATCCATTGCGCCGAGGCGTTCAGCGGCAGCTTGGCCGCGTCGCAGACCACGAAATCGCTGCCCTGGCGGATCGGCTGGTCCCAGTCCGGGCATTTCACCTGGTGGCGCAGCCACTCGAAGCCCTGGTCGAGCGCGATCACGAAGAACAAAAAGAACGCGATGTCCGGCACCCCGCGCACGATGGCGATATAGGCCTTTCCGATCCAGTTCAGCGGAAAGACATGGCTGCGCGCCGCCATCGCCCCGGCAAAGCCGAAGCCCAGCGCCACCGGCGCGGTGATCGCCAGGAGCAGCAGCACCGTGCCGAAAGAGGCATAGAACGACAGATGCTTGCCCGTGGTCAGGTAACAGGCGTACCAGGCCAGGTCGGACAACGTGTCGGGGCTTGCGCAGAACTCGAAGATGGCGGGCCTCGTCCGGGAAGGGGCGGAACGGACCGGCCGATCGGCCCGTCCCGCAATCGCATTGCCGCAGGGCGGGCTTCAGCCCGCCACCCCGGTCAGAAGGTCGCGCCGACCTCCCATTTCTCGATCAGCGCATTGAGCGAGCCGTCGTCCTTCATCGACTGGATCGCCGCGTCGAACTTCTCGCGCAGCTCGCCGTCGCTTTCGCGAAAGCCCATGCCGATGCCGCCGCCCAGCAGGATATCCTCGGCCACGAAGTCAAGCTCGGGGTCCTCCTGGGCATAGGAGGTCAGGAAGGACTTGTCGGCCAGCACCGCATCGGCCTCGCCAGCGCGCACCGCGCCGATGGTCTCCTCGGGGTTCGAGAACTCCAGCAGCGTGGCGCCCATCTCGGCCACATGGGCCGCCTGGATGGTGCCGGTCTGCGCCGCGATCACCGCATTGGCCGGGTCGAGATCCATGCCGGCGCGGCCCAGGAAGGACGAGGGATCGGGCTGGGTGTAGTTCTGGGTGAAATCGATGACTTCCTCGCGCTCGTCGGTGATCGACATGCCGGCGATGATCGCGTCGTAGTTGCCCGAGACGAGGTTGGGGATGATCGAATCCCACTCGTTGGTGACCCATTCGCAGGTCAGCTCGGCGCGCTTGCACAGCTCGTCGCCCACCTCGCGCTCGAAGCCGGCCACTTCGCCGGCGTCGTTGAGGAAGTTGAACGGAGGATAGGCACCCTCGGTGCCCAGCCGCACGGTCATCGCATGGCTGGCGGCAAAGGCAAAGCTGGCCGAAAGCGCCAGCGCGGCAGTACCCAGAAGGATGGTTTTCATGTCAGTTGCTCCCTTGGTTGTGGTTCAGGCGGCCTGTGTCGAGGACAAAAAGCCCTGCAGCCGCTCTGATTTCGGCGCGCCGAAGAGTGTGTCGGGCGCGCCTTCTTCCTCGATCAGGCCCTGGTGAAGAAAGATCACGTGATCGCTCACGTCATGGGCCATTTTCATGTCGTGGGTGACGATCAGCATGGTCCGGCCTTCGCCGGCCAGGTCCTTGATCACCCGCACGACCTCCTGCTCGAGCTCCGGATCCAGCGCGCTGGTCGGCTCGTCGAAGAGCAGCGCCTCGGGCTCCATGCACAGCGCGCGTGCAATCGCCGCCCGCTGCTGCTGGCCGCCCGACAGTTGCGCCGGCCAGACATCGCATTTGTCGCCGATGCCCACCTTGTCGAGATAGTGCCTTGCGCGTTCCTCGACCTCGGCCCGGTCACGGCCCAGCACCGTCACCGGCGCCTCCATCACGTTTTGCAGGATGGTCATGTGCGACCACAGGTTGAACTGCTGGAACACCATCGACAGGTTGGTGCGGATGCGCAGCACCTGGCCTGCATTGCCGGGGCGGCGATGCGCGCCCGTGCCCTTCCACTGCACCGGCTCGCCCTTGAAGAGGATCTCGCCTTGCTGGCTGTCCTCCAGCAGGTTGGCGCAGCGCAGCAGCGTCGATTTGCCCGACCCGGACGAGCCGATCAGCGAGATCACCTCGCCACGCTCGGCAATGAGCGACACCCCCTTGAGCACTTCCAGCTGGCCATAGCTCTTGTGCAGGTTCCGGATTTCGATGACGGGGGGCTGGTCGGTCAAGGCGGGTCCGTGGATTGGTGGCAGGTCCCTTCAATAGGGCGGAAATTTTGCCCCCTTGCAACTTGCAAAACGGCGCAGACCGGCGGAATCCGGCGCGGGTGCCGTGACGGAAGGCGGATTGGAACGCCGCGGCCCCAGGCGCGGGCGGCTCAGCCCCGCTCGACCCTTTGGCGCGCCATGGCCGACTCGACATCCGAGACCCCCAGGAGCGGCGCCACCATGCGCAGAAGCGCATTCTCGCGGTCGTCGCGTTCGCCATCGGCCAGCACCACCTGCCAGAGCGCCTCGATCACCCCGACCCGCGCGTCATAGGGCACCGCCTCCTTGATGGCGCGGGTGAAACGCACCGTGTCGGGGGCCTCGGATTCCAGCGCCTCGCCGGAGCGGCGCAGGGCACTGGCCTCGAACGGGCCAAGCCCGTAGCGGCCGGCAAGGATGCGGTCGATCAGCGCGGCTTCCTCGGCCTCGTAGAGGTTGTCGGAACGGGCGACTCGGACCAGAAGCGCGGTGAGGGCCAGCCGCGCGTCTTCGTCGGGCAGGGGGGCGGGGTCCGGCTGGGTCAGCCGTTTGAGGAAATCAGCAAACATGGGGGAGGATATAGAGGGCGAACGCGGGCAGGCCAAGCGGATGTCATCGGGTTGTGATGCGGGGGGCCTGGTTTCGCCGCGCCCGCGCGCGTCGGCAGGTGGAGGGCTTTGGCCCCGGGGTATTTGTGGACAGAAGACACGCACGGGACGGCGCATTGCCCGGCCGGTGGGCGCATGGCCGAGAGATCACGCCGGCAGCGGAGCGGCAAGGCCAAGGCTTAGGCGCCCAGCCTCCCGAGAGACTGCGACGAATCTCCCGATCAGCGGATGCTTTCGGCGGCCTCGCGCGCCTCGCGGCTGTGGGTTTCCGACACCCCCAGCATGTCCTCGATGATCTCGACCAGCGCCACCTCGTGCTCTTCGCGCACGCCATCGGCGATCACCACCGCCCAGAGCGCCTCGGCGATCTTGCGGCGTTCCTCGTAGTCCACCGCCTCGCGCAGCTTGGCGACAAAGCCCGGGGTGTCGTCCACCGCCGCCTCGAGCCTTTCGCATTCGGCGCGCATCTGGGCCGCCTTGACCGCGTTGATGCCATTGCGATGAGCGAGGATGCGGTCGATCTGTTCCAGTTCTTCGAACAGGTAGGCATGATCGGCCTTGGCCACCCGCACCAAAAGCGCCCCCAGCGCATGTGCCGCGTCCAGCGGCGGCAGGGGCAGGGCGCGCGGCTCTGCGCCGCTGAAAAACCGCGTCAGGCGGTCGAAAATCGTTGGCATGATCTACCCGTCAAACCCTTCTACAATGGTGAAATCGGCCTCGGAGGCCGCCAGCCTGATGGCCTTGGCCTGCTGGTATGCCGCGCTGTGGTAACAGTCCAGCGCGGCGCGGTAATCGGGAAACTCCAGCACCACGGTGCGCGGCCGCGCCGTGCCCTCAGTCACCTCCTGCGCGCCCGCGCGCACCAGGAAGCGCCCGCCGAAGGGCGCCAGTGCGGCGCCCACCGCCTCGCGGTAGCGCTGATAGGTCTCGGGGTCCGTGACCGAGATCTGCACCACCCAATATCCTTTTGCCATCTCTGCCTTTCCGCGCTCAGGGCCGGGCCCGGTTGCGCTCTTGCGGGGTCAGTATCTCGGGCTCTGCCACCGGGGCCCAGTCGGGCGGGGCAAAGAACGGCGTCTGCTGCCAGCGCCCCGAGAGCCGCTCGGCGAGCAGCCTTCTGGCGAAATCCCACATCACCCGCCGCAGCCCGCTGTCCCTGGCGGGTTTGCCCGGACCCCTGGCATAGACCGTGTTCACATGCGCCCGCACCGGGCCGAGCGCCTTTGCCTCGCCCTTGTGCGCCGCGGTCATCAGCGACACGAAGGGCAGTTTTGCCGAGGCCAGCGTATTGGCCACCGGCGTGTTGCAACAGCCGGTGTACCAGCGGCTCAACCCCTTGGGCGAGAGCTTCAGCAGCCGCAGGTTGTCTTCGCCGCGGGTGAAGGTGACCTGCGCCGGGGCCACCTGGAACAGGTCCGTCCCGCCGCACCCGGTCAGGATATCGGCGCCGAGGTGGCGCGGAAAGGTCTGGCAATCGGCGCAATAGCACACAAGGTGCGTGCCGGTTTCGGGCTGCGCGACCTGCCACTTCGTGGCGCCGCAGGAACATTCGAAGGCAAGGCTCATGCCCGCGACGGTAGGCAAGCGCGCCCGGCCCGGCAAGAGCCGATTGCACCGCCCGGCGACAGGCAGCGCAGGCCCGGGGTGCGCGCGATCGGGCCTTTGGGGGAATCGTTTTCCGGGTGTAGGCTTCGGACAGTCCAACACCGACTCACCACACTCAGGGGGTTTTCCATGTCGCTTTCGCTGTCCCGCCGCGGGTTTCTGGCCGGTACTGCCGGTCTGATCGCCCTGCATCCCTTCTCGCTGCGTGCCGCCGCCAACCAGGCGCATCTGAGGATCATGGAGACCACCGATCTGCATGTGCACGTCTATCCCTATGACTATTACGGCGACCGGCCCACCGACACCGTGGGCCTGGCCCGCACCGCCGCGCTGATCGAGGAGATCCGCGCCGAGGCGACCAATGCGCTCTTGATCGACAATGGCGACTTCCTGCAGGGCAACCCGATGGGCGACTACATCGCCTATGAGCGCGGCATGAAGGAGGGCGACATGCACCCGGTGATCGCCGCGATGAACACCCTGGGCTTCGACGCCTCGACGCTGGGCAACCACGAGTTCAACTACGGGCTGTCGTTTCTGGAAAAATCCCTTGCCGGGGCGACGTTCCCGGTGGTCTGCGCCAATATCGCCAAGTCGCTGGGCGCCAGCCCCACCGAGGACGACATGCTGCTGCCGCCCTACGTCATCCTCGACCACCAGGTCACCGATGGCGCGGGCGAGAGCCATCCGATCCGCGTCGGCCTGATCGGCTTCGTGCCGCCGCAGGTGATGAACTGGGACCGCAAGCACCTGGAGGGCAACGTGCAGGCGCGCGACATCGTCGCGGCGGCAAAAGCCTGGGTGCCGCGGATGCGCGAGGAGGGCTGCGACCTGGTGGTGGCGCTGTCGCATTCCGGCATCGGCGGGGCCGAGCACGAGGAGGGCATGGAGAATGCCTCGGTCCCGCTGGCGGGTGTCGAGGGCATCGATGCCATCCTGACCGGGCATTCGCACCTGGTCTTTCCCTCGTCGACCTATGACGGCTTTCCCGGTCTCGACACCGCCGCCGGCACCATCATGCGCAAGCCCGGCGTGATGGCCGGGTTCTGGGGCTCGCACATGGGGCTGATCGACCTGATGATCGAACGCGACGGCGCGGGCTGGCGGGTGGTGACCCATACCTCCGAGGCGCGGCCGATCTATACCCGCGGCGACGACCGCTCGATCACCGCGACGGTCGACAGCGTGCCGGCGGTGCTGGCCGCGGTGGCGGTGGAACATGACGAAACACTTGCCTATGTGCGCCGCGCCGTGGGCAAGACCGATGCGCCGCTGCATTCCTACTTCGCGCTGGTGGCCGATGATCCTTCGGTGCAGATCGTGTCGAATGCACAAGCCTGGTACATCGCGCAGATGATGGTGGGCACCGAACACGAGGGATTGCCGATCCTCTCGGCCGCGGCCCCCTTCAAGGCCGGGGGCCGGGGCGGGCCGGAATACTACACCGATGTGCCGGTGGGCCCGGTGGCGATCAAGAACGTGGCCGACCTCTATCTCTATCCCAATACCGTGCGCGCGGTGCGGGTGACCGGGGCCCAGGTCAAGGACTGGCTCGAGCGCTCTGCCGGCATGTTCAACCAGATCGCGCCGGGGGCGGAGGACGCGGTGCTGCTCAACGCGTCCTTCCCGAGCTACAATTTCGACGTGATCGACGGGGTGACCTATCAGATCGACCTGTCGCAGCCCTCGAAATACGGGGTGAAGGGCGAATTGGAGAACGAGGGCGCCAACCGCATCGTCAACCTGATGTACGATGGCGCGCCGATCGATCCGGGCCAGGAGTTCATCATCGCCACCAACAACTACCGCGCGGGGGGCGGCGGGTCCTTCCCCGGCGCCTCGCCCGAGACCACGGTCTTCGAGGCGCCCGACACCAACCGCGACGTGATCGTGCGCTATATCGTCGAGAAGGGCACCGTCAGCCCCCGCGCCGACGGCAACTGGTCCTTCGCGCCGCTGGAGGGCACCTCGGTGATCTTCGAGACCGGCCCGGCGGGTGCAGGCTACGCCGACAGCGTGCCGGGGGTGCAGATCGAGGAGGCCGGCATGTCCGACACCGGCTTCGCGCTCTTCCGCATTACGCTATGATCCGGGCCAGGGGCCGGGCTGAAGCCCGGCCTACGGTTTGTGATGCTTGTGCCGCGCGGATGGCAAGGCGGTAGGCCGGGCTTCAGCCCGGCTCCCCCCTCACCACCAGACCAACCCAAGCCGGGCCAGCGGCGGCCCGCGGGATGCCGCTGCACGGGTCGTGCGACGCGCTTTATCTCACCAAATCCGGAAGACCTCCGAGCAACGCGCCAACGTCACCCAAGCGGCAGCCCGGGGGGCGGGCCGCCGCTGGCCCGGCGCCTTCGGCTTGATTCCGGGCAATTGCCGATCTGGCCTATTTTTCTGGATCAAATCTACCAATAGTTCAAGAACGAGTTATGAATGTGAAGCACCTCAAAGCCCGAATTCACCTTTTGCTTTGAAGTATAATTTTCGACTCGCCTCTAATTTTTTGGCAACTTCGGAATACGTAAACCTCTCGGAAGTCCAGAGCGACAAGTTTCTTTCGCACTTTCCCTCTCCATCAGCTTCAAACACTGCCGCGGGCACCATAAGTGAAGCAAAGTAGGCAAACCTACAAACGTCACCTTTTTCGAGCAGAAGCAATGAGTTTCTATTCATGCCATTAAAGTGAATTTGGCTTTCACCAGTCAATGTCATGTCGACAATGTCGCTGCGCGGGTGCACGATAAGCTTTCTAATGGAATTGATTTCTTTCATCGATTGATAAATATCGGTGGCATGATCGATCTCAAGTTTGGCGGATTTTAGAAAGCTTTTTAATCTACTGTTTAGGTCTGTGGTTTTGGATTGCACTAGAGCTTGCAAGGATCCGTTTTCTTGCTCCCGTGAAATCAGTCCGAAATATACGTTTTGGAATGCTTCAATAGCTGTTGCACAAAGCAGGAAGCACTGGACGCCATAAGTTCTCTTAGCTTTATCTTCTGTTGCGTCAAGGCAGTTAAGGAGCTGATCTCTTGCCGCTTGGTAATAGAATGCAACCTGGGCTGCTGGGTGTTCGACGTTAAAATTCTTGATTGCCTTTCCGTCAAGGTGAATATCAGCTGCCGTACCATCTTTCGCAAGACTAACAATCAGCTTCTTCATGAGAAATCTTTTCCTGCTATCCGCCCATTCGCATGCCAACTAGTGTGAATTCTAAACCAACCGCGACACATCCTTCGCCGCCCTGACAAAATCCTTGAACAACGGATGCGGCTCGAACGGTTTAGACTTCAGTTCCGGGTGGAACTGCACGCCGATGAACCAGGGATGGTCCTGCCACTCCACGATCTCCGGCAGCCGCCCGTCCGGTGACATCCCCGAGAACACCAGCCCGTGCTCTTCCAGCATGTCGCGGTACTTGGTGTCGACCTCGTAGCGGTGCCGGTGCCGCTCGTCGATGGACAGCGTGCCGTAGATCTGCGCCACGCGCGAGCCTTCCTTCAGCGTCGCATCGTAAGAGCCCAGCCGCATCGTGCCGCCCTTGTCGTCATCCGCCGAACGCTGCACCTTGGCATTGCCCTGCACCCATTCCTTGAGGTGATAGACCACCGGCTCGAAGCGCTTCTTGCCGGCCTCGTGGTCGAACTCTTCCGAGCCGGCGCCGGCGACACCGGCGACATTGCGCGCCGCCTCGATGACGGCCATTTGCATCCCGAGACAGATCCCCAGGTAGGGCACCTTGTGCTCGCGCGCGAATTGCGCCGCCTTGATCTTGCCCTCGGTGCCACGCTCGCCAAAGCCGCCGGGAACAAGGATGGCGTGGAAGCCGTGCAGGTGCACCGCCGGATCCTCGCGGTCGAACAGTTCCGCATCGACCCATTCCACCTTGACCTTGACCCGGTTGGCAATGCCGCCATGGGTCAGCGCCTCGGCGATGGACTTGTAGGCATCCTCGAGCTGGGTGTACTTGCCGACGATGGCCACCTTCACCTCGCCCTCGGCATGGTGGATGCGGTCGCTGACATCTTCCCATTTCGAAAGGTCGGGCCGCGGCGCCGGCGAGATCTGGAAGGCGTCCAGCACCGCCTGGTCCAGCCCCTCGCGGTGATAGGCCAGCGGCGCGTCGTAGATCGTCGCCATGTCCTGCGCGGCGATCACCGCATCGGGGCGCACGTTGCAGAACAGCGCCAGCTTCTCGCGCTCCTTGGCCGGGATCGGCACCTCGGAGCGGCAGACCAGGATGTCCGGCGCGATGCCGATGGAACGCAATTCCTTGACCGAATGCTGCGTCGGCTTGGTCTTCAACTCGCCCGCCGCCTTCATCCAGGGCAGAAGCGTCAGGTGCATGAAGATGCACTGGCCGCGCGGCTTGTCCTGGGAAAACTGGCGGATCGCCTCGAAGAAGGGCAGGCCCTCGATGTCGCCCACGGTGCCGCCGATCTCGCAGAGCATGAAGTCGACCTCGTCCTCGCCGATCGAGATGAAGTCCTTGATCTCGTTGGTGACATGCGGGATCACCTGGATCGTCTTGCCGAGGTAGTCGCCGCGGCGTTCCTTCTCGAGCACGTTGGAATAGATCCGCCCCGAGGAGACACTATCGGTCTGGCGCGCGGCGACGCCGGTGAAGCGCTCGTAATGGCCGAGGTCGAGGTCGGTCTCGGCGCCATCGTCGGTGACGAAGACCTCGCCATGTTCGAAGGGCGACATGGTGCCGGGATCGACGTTGAGGTAAGGGTCAAGCTTGCGCAACCGGACCGAAAAGCCCCGTGCCTGCAACAATGCGCCAAGGGCGGCCGAGGCCAGCCCCTTGCCAAGCGAAGACACAACACCGCCGGTGATGAAGATAAAGCGTGCCATGGCCTGCGGAAACTCCCCGTGATTCTCGTCGTGGTGGTTGCCCGGCGGTCGGCCCCGAAAGGGGGGCCAAAAACCGCAGCATCACGGGATTTCATCCGTAAAGGATTCGCGCGCATTTGACAAGCCGACCGCAAGATGCTGTTGCGGGCGGATACGCGTGCTCAAAGGCTTGTGGGATGCGCCCGGGGCGCAAGCGGTCGGGCAGGGGGACCGGAGGATCCGGCGGCTCCCTGGTCGTCAGTCGGCGCGCGGCACCAGCGGCGCGTTCTCGTCCTGCCCCGGGGGCAGCAGATCGTCGCCGGGCAGGGCCGGGGTGGCCGGGGTCTCGGTCTCCTGGCTGGGGCCGGGGCCCAGCCGGTCGACGACCGAGGATCCGGCGGCATTCTGCGCCGCGATGATGGTCAGGGTGATCGAGGTGATGATGAAGGCGATGGCCAGCACCCAGGTGACCTTGCCCAGCGCGGTCGCCGCGGCCCGGCCCGAGATGGCCCCGCCGCCGCCGCCCATGCCGAGCCCGCCGCCTTCGGAACGCTGCATCAGCACCACCCCGATCAGGGACAATGCCAGCAGCAGGTGGATGATCAGGACGACGTTTTCCATGGGGCCTCGCGAGGGTGCGTATCTTGCCGCGCTATGTAGGCGCAAAGGTCAGGGGGTGCAACCCGTCAGCGGCAGGGCCGCAAAGGGCCGCCGCGTCAGGCGTCGACATCGTCCACATCGGCCTGGCCCGAGAGCCTGCGGCGCACGATCGACCAGCTCAGCCCGATGCCCAGCACGGCGGAAAGGGCCAGGATGCCGAGCCAGGTGTTGAGCGCGGGATTGTCGAGGTCGAGCACGCCGTAATCGTAGAGCACCCAGAGCAGGGTGCCGACGATGGCGGCGATCAGCACCATGCCGACCGCGCCGATCGAGCGCAGGGTGGCGCGCAGGTAGACGATCCAGCCGACCAGCAGCAAAAGCCCCAGCAGCAGGGTCAGCGGCAACTGGCTGTCATAGTTGCGCAGCGCCCAGCCGGTGTAGTTGTAGGCCGTCGGGTTGAACGTCGCGGCGACAAGGACAAGGGCAAAGACCCAGCGAACAAGAAACCCCATGACACGACTCCCGGTGAATTCGGCCCGAGATTTAGCGAACTGGCGCATCTTGTCCAGCCGCAGCGGGCGGTTTGTGCCCGGGCGCGGGGCCGATTTGTCGACAAATCGGTCAAAATCCATCGATGGATTTTGCCCCCCGCCCGGTGACAGGCCCTGGTGCTGCAATTTCGCGGTTTCACACCCCGGCCCCCCGGGCTATATCAGCGCGGGTTTGACAGCGTGTCTCAGAGAAGGAACAGGACATGGCCAATGTAGTCGTGGTCGGCGCCCAGTGGGGCGACGAGGGGAAAGGCAAGATCGTGGACTGGCTCAGCGAGCGGGCCGACGTGATCGCGCGCTTTCAGGGCGGCCACAATGCCGGCCATACGCTGGTGGTCGATGGCGAGGTCTACAAGCTGCATGCGCTGCCGTCGGGCGTGGTGCGCGGCGGCAAGCTCTCGGTGATCGGCAATGGCGTCGTGCTCGACCCCTGGCACCTGGTCAAGGAGATCGAGACCATCCGCCTGCAAGGCGTGATGATCAGCCCCGAGACGCTGATGATCGCCGAGAACACGCCGCTGATCCTGCCCTATCACGGCGAGCTGGACCGCGCCCGCGAGGAAGCCGCCTCCAAGGGCACCAAGATCGGCACCACCGGCCGCGGCATCGGCCCGTGCTACGAGGACAAGGTCGGCCGCCGTGCCATCCGCGTCGCCGATCTGGCCGATGACGCCACGCTGGAGGCCCGCGTCGACCGCGCGCTTCAGCACCACGACCCGCTGCGCAAGGGGCTGGGGATCGAGGCCATCGACCGCGACGCGCTGATCGCGCAGCTCAAGGAGATCGCGCCGGAGATCCTGCAATATGCCGGCCCGGTCTGGAAGGTGATGAACGAAAAGCGCAAGGCCGGCAAACGCATCCTCTTCGAGGGCGCCCAGGGCGCGCTGCTGGACATCGACTTCGGCACCTATCCCTATGTCACCTCGTCCAACGTGATCGCCGGGCAGGCGGCCACCGGGGTGGGCATCGGGCCGGGCGCCATCGACTACGTGCTGGGCATCGTGAAAGCCTATACCACCCGCGTCGGCGAAGGCCCGTTCCCCACGGAACTGGACGACGCCGACGGCCAGCGCCTGGGCGAGCGCGGCCATGAATTCGGCACCACCACCGGGCGCAAGCGCCGCTGCGGCTGGTTCGACGCCGCGCTGGTGCGCCAGACCTGTGCCACCTCGGGCGTCAAGGGCATCTCGCTGACCAAGCTCGACGTGCTCGACGGTTTCGAGACGCTCAAGATCTGCACCGGCTACGAGCTGGACGGCGAAACGCTGGACTACCTGCCCACCGCCGCCGACCAGCAGGCGCGCTGCAAGCCGATCTACGAAGAGGTGCCGGGCTGGTCGGATTCGACCGAAGGCGCGCGCTCCTGGAACGACCTGCCGGGCAATGCGGTGAAATACGTCCGCCGGATCGAAGAGTTGATCGACTGCCCGGTCGCGCTACTGTCAACCTCGCCAGAGCGCGAAGACACGATCCTGGTGACCGATCCCTTTGTCGACCGAGGTTGAAATGGCAGACCCCCAAGGCCCCAGGCCGAGACGCAAGGGCCTGAGCTACAAGGCCCGGCGGCGCTGGTCGCTGGTGATCCTGCTGATCGGCCTGCCGGCCTATATCGTCGTGGCGGTGAGCGTGGTGAACATGCTCGACCGCCCGTCGTTCCTGGTGGAGCTGCTGATCTATGTGGGCCTGGGCGTCCTCTGGGCGCTGCCCTTCCGCTTCGTGTTTCGCGGGGTCGGCCAGCCCGACCCCGATGCAAAGGGCGACGGGCGGGGCTGACACCCGGCGACCGATGCGCCCGAGGCCTGTGACATCGGTCACAAATCCCGCTCGGTCGGGATTGCCGGGAAAATTGCCGCTGGCTAGCTTTCGCCATGGCCTGCGCACCCGACAAGCCCCACGAGGACAACCCTTTTCTGGGCATTCTTCTGATGCTGGCCTTCTGCGTGCTGGCGCCCATGGGCGATGTCATCGTCAAGCTGCTGGGCGAAACCGTGCCGCTGATGGAGATCCTCACCATCCGCTTCGCCATCCAAGCGGTGATCCTCTCGGCGCTGGTGGCCGCCACCGGCCGGCCCTGGCGGATGTCGGCCCGGGTGTTCCGCCTGACGATCCTGCGGTCCCTGCTGCATATCGCCGGGATCGCCGCGGTCTTTGCCTCGCTGCGCTACCTGCCCATCGCCGAGGCCATCGCGATCGCCTATGTCATGCCCTTCCTGATACTGCTGCTGGGCCATTACGTGCTGCAAGAAGAGATCGGCGCGCGCCGTGCCTGGGCCTGCGCGGTGGGCTTTCTCGGCACGCTGATGGTGGTCCAGCCGACCTTTGCCGATGTCGGCTGGCCCGCCTTGCTGCCGCTGCTGGTGGCGGTGATCTTCGCGCTTTTCATGCTGATCACCCGCCAGATCGCCCGCGAGACCGATCCGGTCAGCCTGCAGGCGGTCAATGGCGTGATCGCGACGGTGCTGCTGGTGCCCGCCTCGCTGCTCCTGCATGCGCATGAAGTGCCGCATTCGCATTACGTCGGCCTGGATGCGCGCGAGATCGTGCTGCTGGCCGCCATCGGCCTGACCGGCACCCTGGCGCATCTGCTGATGACCTGGTCGCTGCGCTTTGCGCCCTCGGCCACCCTGGCGCCGATGCAATACCTCGAGATCCCGGTGGCCACGCTCTATGGCTGGCTGGTCTTCTCGGACCTGCCCAACGGGATGGCCGCGCTCGGCATCTGCATCACCATTGCCGCCGGGCTCTATATCGTCATGCGCGAGCGATCCATGGCGCGCATGCCACCGATAGAACAGCCCTGACCGCCGCCTCCAGCGCCGCGCGCGGCAGGATCACCAGCATTCCCGGCCCGTCCATGGCAAGCCTGACCTCGGCCTCCACCGCTTCGTTCGAGGTGCCGACCCGCCCCCCCGGCACAAACGCCAGCCCGTCGATCGGCCAGCGCAACCCCGTGCTCTGCCCGGTTACCGGCCGCATCGGAAACAGCGAGACCCGCATCCCCGGCGCCAGCGTCAGCGCCAGCGCGCGCGGGCAGTGAAATACCACGTCCTCGCGCCCGATCAGGATGCAGCGCACATCGGGCCGCGCCACCAGCCGGTTGAACACCGAGAGCTGGTGATCGACCCTCGCCCCCAGGAACCCCAGCCCGAGGATCAGCGGCGCCGAGATATGGCGCAGGCATTTGTCGAAATCGGTGCTGTCCTGCTCTTCGATACGGTGCAGCACCCCCCGGGGCAGCGCCGCGCGCACCGCATCGGGCAGCGAGTCGAGATCGCCGATCACCGCCTCGGGCATCACCCCGTGGCGCAGAAGCACCGCCGCCCCGCCATCGGCGGCCACGGCGCGTTTGGCCCAGGTCCGGGCAACAATCAGGTCGGCGTGGCGGAACTCTCCGCCGCCGGCCAACAATATCGGGTCCGAGGCGGAAACAATGGGGTCATTCATGACTTTTTAGCCGTATTCTGGGATCAAGGTCACAATCAAGCCATGAAATGATACGCTGGTTTGCACAGATTCGGGCCGGTTTGGCCGGGACCATCATGATAAACAGAACCTTGCAGGTATTTGGAAGGCGAGCATCCGATGGTACAGACAAATAAAATCCTGACCGTCTCATACGGCACATTCTCATGTACGCTGGAGGGCTTTGACGAGTCCTTCGAGACGATGAAGGCGATTGCGGAGTACTTCCGCGATCTTGCGGCAGACGACCGGTACTTCGGGGCCGAACCTCCGACCCCGGATGTCGAGATGCTGGCGCGGATCGCGGAAAAGGAAATCTCCCGCCGGGTGGAAGCGCGGTTCGAGAACGATGGCATCGTCCTCCGACCCTCGCTTGCCGCCGCGACCGATGCCGATATTGCCGATGAACCCGGGGCAGGGGCCGAGACCGCGGAGCGCAGCCTGGCACCCTCCGACACGAGCGGTGAGCCGACGCCCGCCGAAGCCCGGGACACCGAGTCTCGGGACGCGGAGTCCCAGGACACCGAGGATCAGGACGCCGAAGCGCAGGACGCCGAACTCGAGACGGCCTCCGAGGCGCTATCCGACATGGGGATCGATGCGACAGAGGACGCCGCAGAGGCTGACAACGTCGCAGAGGCTGACGTGGCCGCCGATACCCCGGAAGATGTGGCGCAAGAGGACACCGGGGCCGAAGAGATCTCCGACCCGCTGGCCGCCGCCCGGGACGAGATGCCCGCCGACACCGCCGAGCAGGCGCAGGACGACACCCCCGCCGCCGCTCCGGTGCAGGTCTATGCCCCCGGCGAAGACCCCGTCATCAAGGCGGCCTCGCCCGGCAAGGTGCCGGAATCCATCGCCGAGAAACTGGCGCGCATCCGCGCCGTCGTCTCCTCGGCCGCCACCGCACCCAAGGCCGGCCCGCAGGACGTGCCGGAGCAGCCGGTGGAAGAGGCCGTTGTCGCGGCCCCGGCAGAGCAGACCGTCGCCGAGGACACCTCCGACGACGCCCTTGTCGGCTCCATCATGTCGACCCTGGCCTCCGGCGCCGCCGAGGACACCCTGGCACCCGCCGAGGCGCCGCTCGTCGTCGCCACCGACAGCCCCGAGGTGGAAACCGCGCTGGCCGACATGGCCCAGGGCTACACCGTGCAACAGGTCGAAACCCCGGTGATCGACCGGGTGGCCGAGTCCATCGCCTCGGCGATCTCGGAAGAGGACGCCGCAGAATTCGCCGAGGCGCAGCCCGCCGACACCGCCGAGGACATGGCGCAGGACCGGCACTCCGACCGGGTCTTTACCGACGATTTCGCGGACATGGCCGGGGCGGGCGATCTCGACGAGGCGACCCGCGGCTTCAACCTGAGCGCCGACCTCACCGAAGACCGGGTTGAAGACGAACTGATCGAAGAAGATCTGATCGAAGACCTGGCCGAAGAAGACCGGGCCGAAGACGACCGGGCCGAAGAAGTTGCCGAAGAGGCCGACCTGGACGACCGGACCGAGGCTGCCGAGGCCGCCGAAGAGACCCCGGAGACCCTGTCGGACGATCAGGGCGAGATGGCGGATGCCGCAGAACTGATGGATGCGCCGGAGCAGACCGAGACCCCGGTCGAAACCTCCGATCCTGCTGACAGCCCCGAGGCCGCCGAACGCACCGATGCGGATAACGACGCGCCGCAGGCCGAGGACGGCCCCATCGCGCCGCGCCGGGTGGCCCCGCGCCGGGCGGTTCGCGTCGTCAAGGTCAAGCGCCGCGCGGCGCAGGTCGACGCACCGGCCGCGCCGCTCATGGCCGACACCGGCGACTCGACCCTCGCGCCCGAGGACGAAGCCGATCTGATGCGCGAACTGGCCGAACTGGAAGCCGATTTCACCCCGGCCGAGCAGGCCGCAGAGACCGCCGAGGCAGAGGCCACCCCCGAGGCGCCCCTGACCGAAGAGACGGCGCAGGACATCTCGGACGTGGTCGACGATACCGCCCGCACCATCCGCGCCATGGCCCGCCGCGACCGCCGCGACAGCTTTGCCGAGGATGAAGGCGACGTCAGCCGCCTGCTGGCCGAGACCGACGAGCAGTTGCAGGAACCCGAGGGCCGCTCGCGCCGCAATGCGATTGCCCACCTGCGCGCCGCCGTCGCCGCCACTCGCGCCGACCGCGGCAGCGATGCCCGGCCCGCCGGATCGCAGGACCGCGGCGAAGCCTATCGCGAGGACCTGGCCCAGGCCGTGCGCCCGCGCCGCAGCACCGTCGAGACACCGCAGGAACGCCCGCGCATCGCGCCGCTGAAACTGGTGGCCGAACAGCGCGTCGACCTGCCCGAGGACGCGGCCGAGGCGCCGAGCGCCGAAACCGCGGCCCAGGCCGTGCGCCCGCGCCGGGTGTCGATGCCGGTCGATCGCGACGAGGGCCCCGAGGCCGGCGGCTTTGCCGCTTTCGCCGAGGAAGTGGGCGCCAGCCGCCTGCCGGAACTGCTGGAGGCCGCCGCCGCCTACATGTCCTTCGTCGAAGGCCGGGACCAGTTCTCGCGCCCGCAACTGATGACCAAGGTGCGCCAGATCGAGCGTGGCGACAGCAGCCGCGAAGACCGGTTGCGCAGCTTCGGCCAGCTTCTGCGTGACGGCAAGATCGAGAAGGTCCAGGGCGGCCGCTTCACCGCCTCCGACTCGATCCGCTTCCGCCCCGACGACCGCGCCGTGGGCTGAAACGTCAGATTTCCCTCAACTGGGCCGGGGCCATGCTCCGGCCCTTTTTCCTTGCGGGCCGGCCATGGCACCTGGCGGGCCGAGAGGTCCCGGATCAGGTCCGGGACAGGGTGGGGCACAAGGGCCGCCGGGCGAACCACATGCCACCCGCAGGGTGCGCGATGTCACGCATCGCCCCTCGAGCCCCGCTCACACATGCTGATCCACCAGGATCGGATTGCCATCGGGATCGACCACCACGAAACTCGCCGGCCCCGCGCTCTCGGGATCGGCCTCCTGGTCGAACGTCACCCCGGCCGCCTTCAGCCGCGCCTGCAACTCGCGGATGTCGGTAAAGCCGTCGACCTCCTGCGCGTCTTGATCCCAGCCGGGATTGAAGGTCAGGATATTGCGGTCGAACATGCCCTGGAACAGCCCGATCAGCGTGTCCCGGTTCTTCATGATCAGATAGCCATGCCCGGCCTCGCCGGCAAAGACCGCAAAGCCCAGCTTCTCGTAGAACGCGCGCGAGGCGGCGAGGTCGCGGACCGCGAGGCTGATCGAAAAGGCACCCAGTTGCATGTGATCTCTCCCGTTTTTCCAGGGCCCGAGCCTATGCCGGCCGCCCGGGCCCGGGCAAGTCTCGTCACCTGACAGCGGATTTCATTTGCCCGCGGGGCCGGGCGCGATACCCTTGCGTCATGCGTGTTCTTGTCTTGATTCTGCTGGCCTTTCTGCCCGGTGCCCTGGTCGCCGAGACCCGGGCCGCGCTGATCCTTGCCGCCGAGCGCTACGAGGCGCTGCGCCCGCTGGCCAATCCGGTGAACGATGCCCGCGCGGTCGAGGCGCGGCTGCTGGACCTCGGATTCGAGGTCTATATCGAGACCAACCGCGACCTGCGCCGGATGCGCCGCGCGCTGGAGGATTTCCTCTACGATGCCGAGGGCGCCGATGTGGCGCTGATCTATTTCGCCGGCCACGGGATGGAGGTGGCGGGCCAGAACCTGCTGCTGCCGGTCGATGCCCCCGCCGGATCGGTGGAGGATCTGACCCGCGGCGCGCTGCCGCTCGACGAGGTGGCCGAGACCCTGCAACAGGTGGCGCCGGTGGGCCTGCTGATCGTCGATGCCTGCCGCTCGGATCCTTTCGGCACCGAGGGGCGCGGCGCCATGGCGCTGGGCGCGCGTCCCGAGATCAAGCCGGGGCTGGCGCGCATGGGCCGGGCCGACCGGCTGCTCTATGCCTTTTCCGCCGCGCCGGGGCAGGCGGCGCTGGACGGCGAGGGCGAGAATTCGCCCTTCACCGAGGCGCTGACCCGCCATCTCGCCACCCCGGGCCTCGAGATCCGCCAGGTGCTGACGCTGGTGCAGCAGGATGTCTACGACCGCACCCGCGGGCGGCAATTGCCCTACGTGGAAAGTGGCTTGCCCTCGCTGGTCTTTGCCGGCGGCCAGTCGGCGCTGCCCGAGCGCGAGGTGCTCTTGCTGTCGATGGCCGGGCTGCAACCGGCCCATCGCGGGCTGATCGAGCGCATTGCCGCCGAGCACGACATGCCGCTGGCGCCGCTTTTCGGCGCCTTTCTCTCGGCCGACCTGGCCGCGCGCACGCTGGAGGAACAGACCTCGGAGCTGACCTCTGCCGCCCAGGCCTTTGACGCGCTGCGCCGCGACATGGCGACGCTGTCCTCGGACGACCCGCGGGTCAACGCCCTGCGCGCCGAGGCCGATGCGCAACTGGCGCTGGGCGCCTTCACCACCGCGCGCGCCCGGCTGACCGAGGCGGCGGGGATCGACCGGGCCTCGCGCGATACGCTGAAGGAAAACTACCTGTCGCGCACGCTGTCGGAGGCCGAGACCCATTTCATCAATGGCCAGGCCGCCGAGGCCGACCTGCGCCGCGCCCTGGCGGTCGAGGATTACCACAAGGCCGCGCGGCTCTTTGCCGAGGCCCGGGCGCTGTCCGGTGCGGTGCCCGAGAAGCTGCTCTATGTCCATGAGCGGCTGGGCAACGTGCTGGTGGTCGAGGGCAATCTTTCGGCGGCCCGGGCCGCCTATTCCGAGGGGTTCGCCGCCGCCGAAGCCTATCTTGCCGCCGCGCCGGAGGACCGCGCCCGCCAGCGCATCCTCTGGGTCGCGCAGGACAAGCTGGGCAATGTGGCGCGCACCATGGGCGATCTGGGCACCGCGCAGAAGGCCTATGCTGCCGGGTTGCAGATGATCGAGACCATGGCCGAGGCCGACCCCGAGGACATCCAGGCGCAAAGCGACCTCGCCACCAACCTCGAACGCATCGGCGACATGGCGCAGGACACCGGCGATCTGGCCACGGCCCGCGCCGCCTATCTCCGCTCGCTCGAGATCAGCGAGCGGCTGGTGGCGTTGCGCCCGGACGACACGCTCTGGCGGCGCAACCTTGCGCTGGCCTACCGGCGGCAGGCGGATATCGCGGTGGCGCTGGGCGATCTCTCGGCGGCGCGGGCCGATTACGACCGCGCCCGGGTGATCGTGGCGGCGCTGGCCGAGGGCGCGCCGGAGGTGCTGGAATGGCAGCGCGACATCTCGATCCTCGACACCAAGCTGGGGGATCTGGCGCGCAAGCAGGGCGATCTCACCGATGCCCAGGCGTCCTATGCCGCCGCGCTCGACATTGCCGACGATCTGGCGGTGCACGACCCCGGCAATACCGAGTGGCAGCGCGACCTGTCGATCAGCTATGAACGGCTGGGCGACGTGCAGCGCGATGTCGGCGACCTGGCCAGCGCGCAAAGCGCCTATGACGCTGCGCTGGCCATCCGCCAGGAATTGACGGCGCGCGACCCGGCCAATACCCAATGGCAGCGCGACCTGTCGCTGGTGCATACCAAGCGCGGCGACATCGCCCTGGCCCGCGGCGATCCCGCCGCCGCCACGCGGGCCTACCGCGCCGTGCTGGAGATCGCCGAGGCGCTGGCCGCGCGCGACCCCGAGAACCGCACCTGGCAGCGCGATCTCGAGGTTGCGCTGAACCGGCTGGGCGATGCCGCCTTTGCCGCCAACGATCCCGAGGCCGCGCGCGAGGCCTATGAGGCCGGGCAGGCCATCGCCCTGGCCCTGGCCGCGCGCGACCCCGAGAACACGCTCTGGCGCCGCGACGTCTCGGTCAGTGGCAACCGGCTGGGCGATGCGCTCTGGGCGCTGGGCGACACCGGGGCGGCGGCGCAGGCCTATCGCAGCGCGCTGTACAACATGGCGCTGCTGGCCGCGCGCGATCCGAACAACGCCGAATGGCAGCGCGACCTGACGATCAGCTATGACCGGCTGGGCGACGTGGCGCTGGCGGCGGGCGATCTCGACGGCGCGCGCGCCGAATACAGCGCCGCCCGCGACATCCGCCGCGCCCTGACCGCGCGCGACGGCGCCAATACCCAGTGGCAGCGCGACCTTGCGATCAGCCACACCAAGCTGGGCGCCCTGGCCTTCGCATCCGGCGACACTGCCGCGGCGCGCGAGGCGCTTGGCGACAGCCTTGCCCTGCGCCGGAGCCTTGCGGTGCAGGATCCGACCAACGGCCAATGGCAGATCGACCTGGCGGTCACGCTGTTCGACCTGTCGCGCACCGGCGACGCGCCGCGTGACAGGCTGACCGAGATCCTGGGCATCCTGCGCAGGCTCGAGGCCGAGGACCGCCTGCCGCCCGTGGCCGACGGCTGGATCGCCCTTGTCGAGGCGGAACTGGCCAAGCTTGCCCCGCAGTAGGGCGGCGCATGACGGATAATGCAACCGAGCCCTGGATCGGACGGGTCGACGCGGACCTCGCCGGGCTCACCGCTCCAGGATAAGCCGCCCGCCCGAGATCTCCAGCCGGTCGAAGCGCTGCAGATAGCTCATTCCCAAGAGCGACTCCGCCATCTCGCCCTCGTTGACGAAGGCGGTCACGCGCCTGTCCTCCATCCCCGCCAAACCAATTTCGTCCAGCACCACCCGCGCCGTGCGCACCGCGCCATTGGCGGTCATGGCCGTCCCGGTATAGCGCAGGCGGGACAGGTCGATCCCCGCGGCCTCGGCATCCCGCTCCAGCAGCACGATGGACGAGGCCCCGGTATCCACCACGAAGCGCACCGGCGCGCCGTTCACGTCCAGCGTCAGGTAGTAGTGCCCGTCCGGGCTGCGCGGCACCTCGATCCGCCCGGCCTCGGAGAACGTCGATTGCCGCGGCATCACCGTGTGGCGGATGTCCTCCCACAGGCCCACCGCGGCGATCACCCCGATGAAGATCAGCCCCCAGAGCAGCGCCTGCTGCACCAGCTTGCCCATGGCCTGGCGATTGGCCGCGACGAACCAGAAGACCACCGCGCCCAGCAGCATCACCAGGTAGATCAGATGTCCGGTGTCCATGGCATCCATCGCCGCTCTCCTTTCGGCAAAGATAGGCGCGCCCGGCGCGGATTACGAGGCCAGCCCGCTGGTCAGCCCGAAGGCGCGCAGCCCGTCCAGCACGAATTGCACCGCCAGCGCGGCCAGCAACATGCCCAGCAACCGGGTGACCACGACAATGCCGATCCGCCCCAGCGCGCGCTCCAGCAGACCGGCCGAGAGAAACAGGACCAGCGCAATGGCCACCACCGCCAGCATGACGCCGAGCACGAGGAAATAGCCCTCGAGCCCCGGAGTCTCGCCGGTGAGCAGGATCATCGAGGCGATCGAGCCGGGCCCGGCGATCAGCGGAATGGCCAGCGGAAAGACCGAAGGGTCGGGGCGGTCGTCGTCCTCCTCGGCCTTGTCCTCGCGCCGCTTGGTGCGCCGCTCGAACAGCATGTCGAGCGCGGTCAGGAACAAGAGCATCCCGCCGGCAATCCGGAAGGCGGGCATGGAGATGCCGACAAAGCCGAGCACCGCTTCGCCGAGCGCCCCGAAGAGCGCCAGCAGCAGCACGGCGACAAGGCAGGCGCGCAGGGCGATGGCGCGGCGGGCAGGCGTCGGCATGCCCGAGGTCATGGCGACGAAGAGCGGCGTCAGGCCGATGGGATCGATGACGACAAAGAGCGTCACGAAGGCAGATATGAGAAAGGCGCTGTCCATGTGCCTAGCCATCACGAGGGCCGGAAAATGGCAAGAGCAGAGTGCCTGATCTGTCAACAGATCAGTTCCGATCCATCAATGGATCGGTGTGCCCGACGGCTCCGATAACGCCGCATGACCTCGCGCGGGGCGGTCCGATCTGTCAACAGATCGGTCCCGATCCATCAATGGATCGGTGTGCCCGACGGCACTGATAACGCCCCATGACCTCGCGCGGGGCCAACCGATCTGTCAACAGATCGGTCCCGATCCATCAATGGATCGGCGCCCCCGTTCGCCCCGACACCGCGCGCGCCCCGCAAGGGCACAACCCGCCGTGCGCGCGGATCACTTCTCCGCCGCCTCCAGCTTTTCCAGGGCCGCCATCCACAGCGCCTCGGCCCGCGCCAGCCCGTCCTCGACCTCGGCAAACTTGCGGTTCCATTCCGCCAGTTCCGCCGTCTTGGCCGCGTCATAGATCGCCGGATCGGCCAGCTTGCGCGACAGCTTGCCATGCATGTCGGTGATCTTCGCGACCCGCTCCTCGCATTTGCGTACCTCGGCGCGCAGCGCCAGCAGCCGGTCGCGATCGGGGCGTTTGGGCTTCTCCACCTTCGGCTTTTCCACCTTCGCGGGCTTGTCCGCCGAGAGCAGCAACCGCCGATAGGCCTCGAGGTCGTCCTCGTAAGGCGTCACCGTCCCGCCCGAGACCAGCCAGAGCCGATCCGCCACGAGGCTCAGCAGGTGCATGTCGTGGCTCACCAGAATCACCGCGCCGGAATAATCCATCAAGGCCTCGACCAGCGCCTCGCGGCTCTCGATATCGAGGTGGTTGGTCGGCTCGTCGAGGATCAGCAGATGTGGCGCATCCAGCGTCGCCAGCAGCAGCGAGAGCCGCGCCTTCTGCCCGCCCGAGAGCCGCCCGACCTCCGTTCCCGCCTGGTCGGCACCCAGGCCGAAGCCGGCCAGTTGCGCGCGCAGTTTGGACTGCATGGTATCGGGCCGCATCCGTTGCAGGTGTTGCAGGGGTGTCTCGTCGATATGCAACTCGTCCACCTGGTGCTGGGCGAAATAGCCGATCCGCAGCTTGCCCGACCGGGTCATCTTGCCCGCCATCAGCCCCAGCCGGTCCGACAGCAGTTTCGCCAGCGTCGACTTGCCCTGGCCGTTCTTGCCCAGCAGCGCGATCCGGTCGTCGTGGTCGATCCGCAGGTTCAGCCGCCGCAGTACCGGGGTGCCGCCATACCCGGTCTCGCCGCCCTCGATCGAGATGATCGGCGGCGATAGCTCCTCGGGCTGCGGAAAGGTGAAGACCTTGCGCGCGATCTCTTCCGGCGCCGCCACCAGGTCGATCTTCTCGATCATCTTGAGCCGGGCCTGCGCCTGCTTGGCCTTCGAGGCCTTGGCGCGGAACCGGTCCACGAAGCTTTGCAGATGATCGACCCGCGCCTGCTGCTTCTTGGCCATCGCGGCCTGCACCGCACGCTGCTCGGCGCGCTGCCGGGCGAACTGGTCATACGGGCCCTGGTAGAAGGTCAGCTTGCGATCCTCGAGATGCAGGATCGCCCCCACCGCCCGGTTCAAGAGCCCCCGGTCGTGGGAAATGATGATCACCGTATGCGGATATTTCGCGAGATAACTCTCCAGCCAGAGCGCGCCCTCAAGGTCCAGGTAGTTCGTCGGCTCATCGAGCAAGAGCAGATCGGGCTGCGCGAAAAGCACCCCCGCCAGCGCCACCCGCATCCGCCAGCCGCCGGAAAACGCCGAACAGGGCATCTTCTGCTCGGCATCGTCGAACCCCAGGCCCTTCAGGATCGACGAGGCCCGCGCCTCCGCCGACCAGGCGTCGATATCGGCCAGCCGGGTCTGCACCTCGGCAATCCGGCCCGCATCCGTCGCGACCTCCGCCTCGGCCATCAGCGCCGCGCGTTCGACATCCGCCGCCAGCACCGTGTCCAGCAGCGACACCTCCGACGAGGGCACCTCCTGCGCCACGCCGCCGATGCGCGCGCGCTCGGGCAGCGAGATCTCGCCTCCCTCCAGCGCCAACTCGCCGCGGATCATCCGAAACAGCGTCGTCTTGCCCGAGCCATTGCGGCCCACAAGCCCCACCTTGTGCCCCGCCGGGATCCGCGCCGAGGCCCCCTCGAATAGGGGACGCCCCTCGACCGCATAGGAGATATCTGAAATCGTCAACATGCCCGCGCTCTAGCAGAGCCCAACCGGACGCGCCAGCACCCCCGAAAAGGACCTTCTCCGGTTCGGAAATATCCCGGGGCGTTTGAGGGGTCGCCTTTGAAGCGCCAGTGGTCCGAGCGCCAATGGCGACGCCCCTCATCACACCAAACCAGCGTGCCGCAGGCACTCCGCCCAATCCCGCTCTTTCCAAGCCCCGACCCCCATGCTATCGCAGCCGCGGAATTCATGCAGGCCGTGGCGCGCCCCGGCCGATCAACGAAAGGACGCCGCACATGGCCACCGAACGCACGCTGAGCATCATCAAACCCGACGCCACCAAGCGCAACCTCACCGGCAAGATCAATGCCAAGTTCGAGGACGCGGGCCTGCGCATCATCGCCCAGAAACGCATCCAGCTGACCAAGGCGCAGGCCGGCAAGTTCTACGAGGTCCACGCCGAACGCCCCTTCTATGATGAGCTCTGCGAGTTCATGGCCTCCGCGCCGGTGGTGGTGCAGGTGCTCGAAGGCGACAATGCCATTGCAAAGAACCGCGACGTCATGGGCGCCACCAACCCCGCCGATGCCGCCCCCGGCACCGTGCGCGCCGAGTTTGCCGAATCCGTCGGCGAGAACTCGGTCCACGGCTCCGACGCGCCCGAGACCGCGGCGGTCGAGATCGCCTATTTCTTCTCCGGCCTCGAGCTGGTGGGCTAAACGCCATCAAGGCCAGACACGCGATGCCGCCCCCCACCCGGGGCGGCGTTTGTTTCATAGGACCAAGGTGTTGCGGATCATGAACGGCAGGAACTGGAGGACTCTGGAACAGGAATTCGTGTTCAAGGCCGACCCCTTCGTGCGCGTTGCACGCGAAACCGTCGAATTGCCCGATGGGCAGGTGATCGACGATTTCTACCAGGTCCACCTGCGCCCCTTCGTCTCGGTGGTGCCGGTCACGCCCGATGGCCGGGTGGTGATCCTCGAGCAATACAAGCACGGTCCGCGCTGCGTCTCGATCACCTTTCCCGGCGGTTTCGTCGACGCGGGCGAGACGGCGGAAGTCGCCGGCCGGCGCGAGCTGATGGAGGAAACCGGCTACCGCGCCGGGCGCTTCGTGCCGCTGGGATCCTACGTCGACAACGGCAACCAGCGCGGCTGTTCGGGCACCTATTTCCTCGGGCTCGACTGCGAGAAGGTGGCCGAGGCCGACCCCGGCGACCTCGAGGAAATGGAGGTCAGCTTTGCCACCCCAGACGAGCTTGACGCCGCCTTGGGCACCGAGCGTTTCGCCATCACCCACATGGCGGCCGCCTGGGCCTTTGCCCGCATGAAGCTCTGACCCTGACCGACATCCGCCACTAGGCCCCCCCGCGTCCCGGACTTGATCCGGGACCTCACGGTCGACCATGAGGCCCCGGATCAGGTCCGGGGCAGGGCGTGTGCGGTCAATCAGCGTCGCGCCACCACGCCGATCTCGTTCAGGATGCGCTCGATCCCCGCGTGCTGCGGCCGACCCGCCGCCTTCAGCGCATCGAACCGCTGGCGCAGATCGTCCTTCTCCTTGCCCTGGCAATCGTTCCACGGCCGCCCCTGCAACCCCATGACCAGCGCATAATAGCCGATGAAATGCGGCTGCAGCCCCGAGGCGATCAGCCGGGCATAGGCCGCATCCGCCCCCAGCGCGCGCAGATCCTCCGCCGAGCGGATGCCGGCGCGGGCACAGGCGGTCTCCATCGCCGGGCCGAGGTTGCGGACGAACGAGACCGGGCTGCTCATGGCTCCAGCCCCGCCTGCACCTTCTTCGCCAGTTTCGAGCGCACCAGCCGATAGGAGGTCTCCAGCCGGTCGCGCACCTCTTCCTCGTCGATATCCTCCGGCCCGATCCGGTCAAAGGGCACCAGCACCCAGGAACGATGGAAATACGGCGCCTTGATCGCCCGGCCGAGGTCGATCAGCATGGTGGCGCTGTCGATATCCGGGGTCTTGACCGACACGCCGGTGCCCATCGACCCGATGCAGGCAAACATCTTGCCACCCACTTTCCAGGCGTCATGGCCACCGCCCCAGGGGTCGGAGACCTCCGAGCCGGGCAGGGTGGCGCAGACCTTGTTCACGAAGTCACGAGACATGCGCCCAGCTTGTCGTGCCGCGGCGATTCCCGCAAGGTCCTGCTGCAGTTAATCAAAAAGATGAGGTTTGCATTGCATCCTATTCTTGTTAAACGATTTTCCGGGCTGACCTCCGCAGTTTCGACGATCCCCGCGAACTGACCCCTTGGCGAAAGCGCTTCCCTGTGGTAGGTGCAGGGTATGAGCACATTTGCAAACCTCATTTGCTGCATTATCCGCTGACATTGTCGGCGGGCCTGCTCATCTTTCCATTGTGAACCGATCTTGCTAAAGCCCGCCGCGAGCGTTCGTGCATCCTGCTGCTGCGCCCGTAAGGAGAGGCCATGACCGAGATCCGACTGCACAATACCAGGACCCGCCGCAAAGAGGTCTTTACCCCGATCGACCCCGAGAACGTCCGGATTTATCTTTGCGGGCCAACGGTTTACGACCGGGCGCACCTGGGCAATGCGCGCAACGTGATCATGTTCGACGTGCTCTTCCGGCTGCTGCGCCATGTCTATGGGCCCGACCATGTGACCTATGTGCGCAATTTCACCGACGTCGACGACAAGATCAACGCGCGGGCGGCGCAAAGCGGGCGCTCGATTGCCGAGATCACCGCCGAGACGACCGGGTGGTATCTCGACGACATGGCCGCGCTTGGCACGCTGGAGCCGACCGAGATGCCGCGGGCGACGCAATACATCCCGGAAATGATCGCGATGATCGAGGATCTGATTGCCAAGGGCCATGCCTATGCCGCCGAGGGCCATGTGCTCTTCGCCGTGGAAAGCTATGAAAACTATGGGCAATTGTCGGGCCGGTCGGTTGACGACATGATCGCCGGCGCGCGGGTCGAGGTGGCGCCCTACAAGCGCAATCCGATGGATTTCGTGCTGTGGAAACCCTCGTCCGAGGATCTGCCGGGCTGGGACAGCCCCTGGGGCCGGGGCCGTCCGGGCTGGCATATCGAGTGCTCGGCGATGTCCCATGCGCTTCTGGGCGCGTCGTTCGACATTCACGGCGGCGGCAATGACCTGATGTTCCCGCATCATGAAAACGAGATTGCCCAGAGCCGTTGCGCCCATCCGGAGGGGGAGTTTGCCCGCGTCTGGCTGCACAACGAGATGTTGCAGGTCGAGGGCAAGAAGATGTCGAAGTCGCTGGGAAATTTCTTTACTGTCAGGGACTTGCTGGACGAAGGTGTGCCGGGCGAGGTGATCCGGTTCGTGTTTCTCTCCACCCACTACGGCAAGCCGATGGACTGGACCTCGAAGAAGCGGGACGAGGCGGAAGCGGTGCTCAGAAAGTGGAGAAGTCTTGCGAACTCCGCGAAAGCCGGTGGCACTCCCGCCAATACGGTCGTTGCGGCGATTGCCGATGATCTCAATACACCCAAGGCCATTGCCGAACTTCACAAATTGGCGAATGACATTGAGCGGCGACAACGCGCAGAAGTTTCACGACAGGAAATCGATGACTTTGCTGCATCCGCAAAACTTCTAGGTCTACTAGAGGATTCTGCGAAAATGGGGAATTGGGTTTTCGGCGGTGCGGTCGATGCTCTTGCAGTCGATCTGATGCTGGAAGAGGCAGCCCAACGCTTGTCCCAATCGCGGGCCAAGGCCATGGAAACCAAGGATTTCTCCGAAGTGGACGCGCTGAAACAGGCGCTGATCGCCGCCGGGGTCGAGGTGCGGATGAGCAAGGAGGGCGTGGAACTCGTGCCCGGTCCGCGCTTTGACGCGGCCAAACTGGAGGGCCTGCAATGACCCGCGAACGCCTGTATCTCTACGACACCACCCTGCGCGACGGCCAGCAGACCCAAGGCGTGCAGTTCTCTACCGCCGAGAAGGTCCAGATCGCCGAGGCGCTGGACGGTCTCGGGCTCGACTATATCGAGGGCGGCTGGCCGGGCGCCAATCCGACCGACAGCGCGTTTTTCGACGAGGCGCCGAAGACCCGGGCGAAGATGACCGCCTTCGGCATGACCAAGCGGGTGGGCCTCAGCGCCGAGAACGACGATGTGCTGGCGGCGGTGCTGAATGCCGGGACCGGGGCGGTCTGCCTGGTGGGCAAGAGCCACGTTTTCCATGTCGAGACTGCCCTGGGCATTACCCGCGACGAGAACACCGAAAACATCGCCCGCTCCTTTGCCCATGTGGTGGGCCAGGGGCGCGAGGCGCTGTTCGATGCCGAGCATTTCTTTGACGGCTACACCGCCGATCCGGGCTATGCGCTGGAAACCCTGCGGGTGGCGCTCGACAATGGCGCGCGCTGGGTGGTGCTTTGCGACACCAATGGCGGCACGCTGCCCACCGAGATCGGGCGCATCGTGGGCGAGGTGATTGCTGCGGGCATTCCCGGCGATCACCTGGGCATCCATACCCACAACGACACCGAGACGGCGGTGGCGGGGTCGCTGGCGGCGGTGGAGGCGGGTGCGCGGCAGGTGCAGGGCACGCTCAACGGTCTTGGCGAGCGCTGCGGCAATGCCAACCTGACCACGCTGATCCCGACGCTGCTGCTGAAGGAGCCCTTTGCCAGCAGCTTCGACATCGGGGTCGAACGCGAGGCGCTGCAGGGGCTGGTGCGGATCAGCCGGATGCTGGACGAGATCCTCAACCGCGTGCCGATGCGCCAGGCCGCCTATGTGGGGGCCTCGGCCTTTGCCCACAAGGCGGGGCTGCATGCCAGCGCGATCCTCAAGGACCCCTCGACCTATGAGCATATCGACCCGGAGATCGTCGGCAATGCCCGCGTCATCCCGATGTCGAACCAGGCCGGGCAGTCCAACCTGCGCCAGCGGCTGGCGGATGCGGGGCTGCGCGTCGAGAAGGGCGATGCGGCGCTGGGGCGCATTCTCGAACGGGTCAAGGCGCGCGAGACCGACGGCTATGCCTATGACGGCGCCCAGGCCAGTTTCGAGTTGCTGGCGCGCGACGAACTGGGCGAGATGCCGCGGTTCTTCGACCTCGACCGCTACCGGGTGACGGTCGAGCGGCGGCGCAATGCGCTGGGCCGGATCGTCAGCGCGTCCGAGGCGGTGGTGGCGGTGACCATCGACGGCGAGCAGATCCTCTCGGTCAGCGAAAGCCATGACGAGGAGGGCAACGATCGTGGGCCGGTCAACGCGCTGTCACAGGCGCTGAAACGCGATCTGGGGCGGTTCCAGGCCTCGATCGACGACATGCACCTGGTCGACTTCAAGGTGCGCATCACCCAGGGCGGCACCGAGGCGGTGACCCGCGTCATCATCGACAGCGAGGATGGCAAGGGGCGGCGCTGGTCGACGGTCGGCGTGTCGCCGAACATCGTCGATGCCTCGATGGAGGCGCTGCTGGACGCGATCCGCTGGAAGCTGATCCGCGACGTGGGGGCCGCGGGGTGAGACGGGCCAAGGCGGTGTGTACACGTGCCGGTTGACGATTGGCAGGCCTGCGCGGCGATTGTCGAGAAGGGCGATCCGGACCGCTTTGCCAGCGCCATGGCGGCGCCGGTTGCGGCGCGCGCGCGGCTGTTCCCGCTTTATGCCTTCAATCTCGAGGTGGCGCGCGCGCCCTGGGTCACGCAGGAGCCGATGATCGCCGAGATGCGGCTGCAATGGTGGCG
>SBGD01000038.1 GCA_006226775.1 Paracoccaceae bacterium
AGTTCGTCCAGCAGTTCCTTGGAAATCGTCATCGTACTTGCTCCTCTCAGGAAGCATGAACCAAAGCCCAGTTACACAGAAGATCTGACACTCTCTCTGGTCTTGGAGAAGACCTCGCGCAGCGCTGTCCAGAACCCCAGAGCACCGTCGCCAATGGCCAGCTTGGGGTCTTGTTTCAGGCCGCGCCGCTTGAGATCAAGCAGCACCTCGCGCCAGCTCTGGGTGCTTTCACGGAAGCCGTCAGTCATGGCCAGCAATTCCTTGCGACCATATTCATCCGCGCCAACAATCACCAGAACACATTGTTTTTCTTCAGCCATGCGCGGTTTGAAATAGACGCCATCCGCCCAGATGTAGAGGAACCGCCGCGCGCTGAGGTCACGCTTTTCCCATGCCTCGTAGTCCTTCCACCAGTCGGCTTTCAGACGCGTGATGGTCTTGGCGGATAAGCCCTTGGCATTGGGACCCAGCAGGGCCTCCAGAGCCTCGGTGAAATCGCCCGTGGACACCCCCTTGAGATAAAGCCACGGCAGCAGTTCTTCGATTGATTTCGCTTTGCGCAGATAGCGCGGCAGGATGCTGGGCGCGAAGGTGATTTTGTCTTCGACGCTTCCACGATCCCGCACGCGCGGCACTTTCACCGGCACCGGGCCCACGCCGGTCAAGATCTCACGCTCCGGCAGATGCCCGTGCCGGACTAACCTGGCGCGTCCATCTTCGAGTTTGTCCTTGGCGAATGAGGCCATCAGCGTGGCCAGTTCCGCCTCGATCGCCTGTTCGATCAGCTTGCGGGCCCCATGCCGGATGACATCGGTTAATGGGTCCGGGGAAAATCCGGATGGATCAGGCAGTGTGGCGATGGTAGTATCTGGCATGTGGCATAACCCTTTCTCGGTTGAGAATTGACGGCGTCTGAACACCGCCATGTTATGCCGCCCTTCAGGGCATCACCAACTTTCGCGCGTTTCTCGGAATAGTGCAGCACCACCGGGATCACGGCGGCCTTCAGGCCCGCCGCACCCTCGACCGGCAGATCTACGGGGCGCGGCGCTTCCGCCTCGACCCAGTCGCAGAGCCCGCCGAGCGTGCGGTCGGCGGCGAGCGCCGAGCCGATGCTGGCGGTCAGCGTGTCGAAGGCGGCATCACGCGCCGCGCCTTGGACCACCGACTCGATCTCGGCGCGGTGCTGGTAGTGGTAGCGTAGGGGCGACAGCGTGACCTCCGGCTCTCCCGGCTCGCCGTCGCGCAGGATCAGCAGCCCCTCTGCCGGAACCCGCTCGGGCAGCACGTCGCCGCGGAGGGCAGTGGCGGGCAACGCCGAGAGCCGCGCGTGCAGCGCGGTGAGGATTGTTTCGCGTGGGGTGGGCATGTTTGGGTCTTTTTTTCGACGGAACGCGGTGTTTCGTGTATCGTCTCAGTGTGTAACGCTGCGAGGGATGCCACTATGTCGAGATGGGTAATTCCAGAGAGATCCGGATTGCGCACACAAGAAGGCGAAGGTGGTGACGACACGCTTCTAAAGCGCATAGCCAAATATGTACCTGCCGAGATCCTTACCGGCTACACCGGATTGTTTGCTATGCTTGCGGCACTGAACGTTGCTGAGACTCAGAAGCAATGGGCTGCTGTCGGTCTGATAGTGATTTTTTTGATCGTCACAATCATGTACATTCGCAGAAATGCACCAAGCGGTTCTGTCCGCCAAGCCCATTCTATCGTATCGCCGATAGCCTTCGTTGCGCTTGCCTATCCGATTTCGTCAAGCGCTCTGCTGGATTGGTATCTTCCTATTGTCGCCTTCTTTGGGCAGGTCATCGTGATTGCACTTTCATACTTCATTAAACCGGTAGAAAGCTGATGCATCTGCTTCATGAAGAGATTGAACGCAACGAGAATCTTTCCGGTGCTATCTCTGAACTCACGGAGAGAACTTCGGAAAATCCTGCAAAACAGGGGTTGATCTTAGACATCAATCCTATTTGGCGAATCGCCCAACGCCTTGATGATGCGGGACTTGACCCTGATATTTTTGAACGATGGCATCTTGAATTTCCAAGATACTGGCCGTGGCAACATCTTCTCGGCCCGGATTCTGGTGGGCCAAGGCCCGATCTCGGACGCCGGTACCCGATCGTCGACTTTTTCACATCGCACGCCAGATCGGCTCAACATGACACGAAGTTCCAGCCATTCCTGTTGAGACTAATCGCCAAACCTGAACCAGCTGATCAGGAGCTTGTGGAACAACACACCACGGCTCGAAGAAACCTAGTCGGCGCGGCGCGCGAGTCGCGGATACTGACGGTGGTTGAAACTCATCCCCTCCCTCAATTGTTACTTTCGCCCGGGTCACGGCTGACTGCCGGGACTGGTCAGGCGGGAACCCTTGGGGGATATCTTCGAGATCGGACAACTGGAAATCTGTTTGCCGCCACTTGTGGTCATATCTTCCCAAGTGGTGCCGCATCATCGAGTGGGTGGACCATCGCCCACGTGGTTCAGCCAACGACAAGTCCGCCCGGTGCTCCATGCACCGCGAACTGTGCTCACATTACTGATATCGACCTCGCGCTACTCAGCGGAACCACACAGGCAACGAATGTTGCTCAGCGCTTGGCCGGAGCCGTTTGGAACGGGCAATTGGTCGACATGGACGGCGCTACTTCCGGCCAGCGGACTTACGAAATAGGTGGCGCTGTCGTAGAGCACGAAATTGGCGGCGCTTGTTGGAGAAAACTCATCCAAGTTCATGCTCCTTTAGGTGGCATATTGCATCCTGCGGCCCAAGTGGCATTGACACCTACTCCGAAACCTGGCGACAGCGGAGCATGGCTGAGACAAAATACAAATGAGTGGGCAGGGATGATAGTCGTCTCCAACGCGCTATTCGGCTATGCGCTGTGCTCCGACCTTCTGGTGAACGAAGCGAATCAGCAGTTCTCCTTGGATCTTGAGGTGGCATGATACTTCGTTTTGATTCGCAGCATCAGCTGGAGGTCTTCGCCTCCACCCAGTTCGCCACAATCAGCCCCGGCACGCTGTCATGCGCCCGCTCCGCATCCCGGTCGAGGTCGAGCCGCTTCGGCAGCTTGACCTGCGGGACCAGCAGGAAGATCGGCACCGTCGTGCGCCCGCGGCCGGTCTTCGACCGCGACGCGACGCCGAGCCCCCGGCTGTTCAGCCGTCCCTCCGCCACCAGCAGGCTCGGGCCGCGCCGCCGATAGACGAAGCGAAGGCGGAGCCCGCGCCGTCGCTCCCATTCGCCGGGGGTGAGCTTGGCACCTCGGAGGCCACGGCCGGCGGCTTCGGTCGGGATCGCCAGCCAGAACCCGTCCTTCGAGCGGATCAACGGGCCGCTGTCATGGGCGCCGACGATGACCGGGGCCTTGGACCAGACCAGCGCGGCGGCGTTCAGGCTCTCGCCGGCCTTGGGATAGGTCTGGCTCCGGATCGAGTTCGAGAGCCGCCGGCCGAGTCCCGCGCCGGTGATCTGGCCGCGCCAGGCGGTCTTAAGCCCGGTGCCGGCCTCGCGCATGGCGGCGGTGACGGCCTTTTCGCCAGCCTGCACCTCGGCGGCCATGGCGGCGACGAGGTCCGGGGTGATGTCGAGCTTCAGCTTCACGCCGGCCTCAGGTCCACGGTCCAGACGAGCCGCTCGCGGTCGCGGACGGGCTCGCCCTGGATGAGGAAGGCCTCGCCGTCGATCTCGATCCGGTCGCCGGGTCGCGGGCTCGCCACCTCGGCGAGGCGCAGGTCCAGCCGGGTGGTTTCCGACCAGATGCGCGCCTCGCCGAAGCCGGTGACATCGTCCGGCCGTAGCAGGATGGCACGGACCAGCGACGGCGCGCCGCCCTCGGCGGTGTAGACGACGTCCCGCGCGAGATGCGCGTCCGCGAAGAGCGCGTCGAGGGCTGCGGCGAAGGCGGTCATCAGGTCCGCCGCGCCGATCGCAGCACCTGCGGCCGGGTGCAGATCGGGAGCGGGTTGCTCTCGATCTCCAGACGCACCCACTCGTCGCGATCCCTGTCGGGGATCGTGCGGGCGTGGAGCGGCTGGCCCAGCGTGTTGACCGTCTCGAAGGTGTCGGCGGGGGCGTAGTAGATCTCGAAGAGCCCCTCGATGCCCTCGGGATAGAAGAACGCCTTGTCGGTCGGGACCGTGAAGCCGACCCCGCCCCGGTAGCGGCGGAAGGTGATGCCGCCGAAGCTGACCTCGTCGTCGACGCGGCCGCGCAGATCGGCCGCGGCGGCAGTGTTGAGGTAGGTCTCGCGCACCTCCTTGTGGGCCACGAGATCGGCGAAGAAGGCCGAGCCGCATTCGGCGCGGACCTGCACGGCGCCGGCCGAGAGCCCGCCCATCGAGTCCTCGACGCTCTCGATCAGCGCCTGGCAGCGCTTGCGCAGCGCCCCCGAGGCCGGGCTCGCGTTGTCGAGGTCGAAGTCGATCTCGGCCGCCGGCGTGATGCCGAACTCGGCGAAGTAGTTCACCACCGTCGCGTGGTCCTTGGGGTCCTTCACCAGCCCCTGAATGCCGTTCAGGAGGTGGTATTCGAAGGTGGTCTCGGCGTCCTGGCGGAGCTTCCGCAGCCGGTAGGCCACCTCGGTCTGCACCTGCTGGGTGGCGCTCTCAGAGCCGAAGTCCCGGACAGACTGGATCTCGGAGGCCCAGAGCACGTCCTGCTTCTTGAATTGCCGGCAGACGAAGGCGCGCATCTCGCGCCGGTCAGGCACCTGCTGCTCGTAGGCCGAACCTCGCTCCGAGAACGGGATCAGCGACAGCGTGCCGTCCCGGCTCTCGATCACGACGGTGCGGGAACGCACGCCGCGCGGGCTGAAGAGGTTCGAGCCCGAGAGCAGCGCCGGCTTGTAGGGGATGTTCTCCAGCGCGCGCGTGAGCTCGACGATGGTGAAGGCATCGCCTTCGAAGATGTCCATGGTGGCCATGAGGATGCCTCCTGTCGTGAGCGCGCCAGGCAAAAGTGGACGCCGGTTTTGCGTCCGGGCGCGCGTGAATAAGGGAATTGGGTCAGCGGACGAGGATGCCCGCGGCGAGGAGCGCCGTGTGGGCTGCCGCGATCTCGCCCTCGCTGGGCGTGCCGGCGAAGACGAGGTCGTGGCGGTTGACGATGGCGGGACCACGGACAACGGCGACGGCCGGCGCATCGCCACCGGACGCATCCGCCTTGCCCCAGAGAACGGCGACGGCGGTCTCGGTTCCGTCGACCGCCGCAGGATCATGGGCGGCGTACTTGCCCGAGGCGGTGATCTTGCCGAGTACGGTGCCGGGTTCGAGCTCCCCCGCGGCGACCGTGATCGTCTCGCGGGTGTAATCGCGGAAGGCTTCCCAGACGAGGAAGCCCCCGGGGTGCATGCCTTCGACCAGAGTGGTCATGGTGTCATCCTTTCAGCTTGAAGGTGCGGGCGACGACCTCGCCCCAGGGGCGCGAGGCCGAGGACCGGCCGGGCTGCGGGTGATGGGGCGCGATCTCGGGCTCTGCCTCGGCCTTGGCGGCGAGCAGCGCGGCGCGCACCTCGTCGAGGCTCGGGTCTTCTTCGAGGAAGGGCCCCGCCATCTGCGGCTGGCCCGCGAGACGGCAGAGATCGACGACGGCCCGGGCATGACCGATGGCCTCTGCCCGGATCGCGGCGGGATCGGGCAGCGAACCGCTCGGTGGCGGGGTTTCGGCGGGCGGCTCCGAGGTGTCGGAAGCGGCAGCCGGCTGGTCCTCGGCGTCCGCGACCTCGTCGCCTTCGGCCGCGGCGTCAGTGTCCTCGTCCGCTTCGATCTCACCGCCATCGCTGTCGTCGTCGGGCTCCGGCTCGGCTTCGACCTGCTCCACCAGCACCGGCGGGGCATTGCGGAAGCGCCCGATGTCGAAGTTCGCGGCGATACGGACAGGCTCGATCAGCCGGTCGGCGAAGCCCTGCGCCACCGCGTCGGACGCATCGAACCAGGTCTCGGCGGCCATCAGCGCGGAGACCTCCTCCGGCGTCCGGCCGGATTTCGCGGCGTAGCCCGAGACGAGGCTGCCCTTCACCTTGTCGAGCGCCTCGGCCATGGCGCGCATGTCCTCGGCCGTCCCCATGACGAGGCCCGCGGGGTCGTGGATCATCAGGAAGGCGTTCTCCGGCATGACGATCTCGTCGCCCGCCATGGCGATGTAGGAGGCGGCCGAGGCGGCGATGCCATCGATCCAGACGGTGACCGTGCCCTCGTGGCGCTTGATCGCATTGTGGATGGCGACAGCGTCGAAGACCGAGCCGCCGGGGCTGTTGAGCCGAAGATCGACCGGCGTGCCCTCGGGCAGCGCGCCCAGTTCGGTCAGAAAGCCCTTCGCTGAGACCCCGTAGGCGCCAATCTCGTCATAGATCGCCACTTCCGCACCGGTCCCCCGGGCGCGGATCGCATACCAGCTTGCCATGTCGTCACTCCTGTTCGGTAGACGGATCGGTCGCGTCGGCGCCGTCGTCCGTGTCGTTGCCTGCGCCAGCGCCTGGGTCCGGCCGCGTCGCGGGCGTCGCGCGAGCGCCCTGTGTCTCGCCGGGGCTCGTGCGGTAGCGCAGGCCGAGCCCAGTCGCGCGCGCGGCATCGGCCGCGTTCTCGCGGTCGACTTCCTCGATGTCGTAGCCGGTGGCCTCGACCACCTTGCGCCGCGAGGTGATGCCGGCCTCCATCGCCAGCACCTGCGCCTGGATATCCTTCAGCGGATCGACCCAGTCCCAGCGCGGCGGGATCCATTGCACCGACCGCGCCGTCGCGGGATCGGCGTCGAGCGCGCCCGACAGCACTGCCATCTCCAGCCAGCGTCGCCAGACGGCGCGGCAGAGCTGGTGCACGATCACGCCGTGCTGCAGCTGACCGATGCGCCGACGGAACTCGACAAGCTCCGCCCTGAGGCTGGAATAGTTCGCCTGCCGGACGTCGCCGGTGACGAGGTGATAGGGCAGCCCCAGCGAGGCCGAGACCGCCAGCAGCGTGCGGTACTGGAACGCCTCGTAGCCGCCGCCGACATCGGCCGGCGATGAGAACTTCACGTCCTCGCCGGGCAGCAGCACCTGCATCGTGCCGGGCTCGAGGCTCGCAATGGCGGCGCCGTCGAGATCCGCCTCGGCCTCTCCCATCATGGGCTCTTCGGGCGCGGTCTTGGTGATGAAGCCCGCGAACATCGCCGCGGTCTTCTTCCGGTCGAGCTCGGCGTCGTCGTACTGGTCGAGCAGGAACAGCCGCACCATGGCCGGCGCGATATGCGGCAGTCCCCGGATCTGGCCCGCATCGATCGGCCGGTAGATGTGCAGCACGTCGGCCGCCGGCACGCGCACCGTCTCCGGGATCACCGCTCCCTGGTCGGTGCTGTCACCCGGATGCCGGCGGCGGAAGTGGTAGGCCACCCGCCGCCCGATCCCGTCGAACTCGATCCCGCAGCGGATGCGGTTGCCGTTCGCCGCCGTCTCGGTCTTCTCGAGGGGCAGCATCTCGGACTGGAGCAGCTGCAGTTGCAGCGGGACCAGCAGCCCGTCCTCGGCCCGGCGCGGGCGCAGCCGGACGAAGCACTCGCCCGCGACGAACATCTCGCGCGCGACCATGGCCTGCAGGCCGTAGAAGTCTGTCAGCCCATCCGCATCGGCCTCGTCGGTCCAGGCGAGCCAGAGCTGCTGCACCCGGTCGCGCAGATCGGCGTCCCCGATCAGCGACGAGGGCTTGATCCCGTCGCCGACAAGGTTCGCGGCAAAGGCCTCCCAGGCATTGGCGGCATAGCCGTTCGTGACCACCAGTTCACGGGACCGCGCCAGCAGTCGCGGACCGCCCGAGGCGACGAGCGCATTGATGTTCTCGAGCGGCGGGTTCCAGCCGCGCAGCCGCCGCTTCGCCATGGCGCCTTCGAGACGGGCGCGCACGGCAGCGGGGCCGCCGGGGGCGCGGCGGCGGAAACGGTCGAAGAGGCCCATGGCTCACAGCCCCTTTGCTGTCGTCACGCGCAGCTGCCGGACGATCCGACGCCCCTCGGCCGCGGCGATCTCGCGGTCCAGCGCCTCGATGGCCCGGTCGATCTCGGCCACGCTGCGATAGTCCACGGTCTTGCCGTCATAGCTGACCCGCGCCACACCGGAGGACCGCTGCGCAGTCAGCGCGTCGCGGCGGGCGCGGATCTCTGCGGCCGTGGCCATGGATCACCTCATGTAGCTCGAGCGCACCGTGCGCCGGCGCGGCATTGGTCGTGTCGGGCTGGACGGCGCCGTTGCCGCACCGTCCTCCGGCCCGTCCGGCTTCGTCACCCCGAGTTGCGCTTCCAGATCGGCCCAGCGTGCCTCGGACCAGCGATCGGCACCGGCAATCCACGCCGCCGCGCGGGCATAGACCCGTGTGTCCAGCGCCTCGTTGCGCTCGCGGAGCTTCTGCCATTCGAGCCGCGCGAAGCCGCGTTTCGTGCGCACGGTCACCAGCTGCTCGGCGGTCAGCTGCTTCAGCCATTCGCCATCCGCCCAGTCCGGCAGGTGGATCGTTCCGGGCGGGCAAAGCGCGCCCGCCGCCTGTTCTTCCCTCGTCGGCCGGTCCTGCCGCAGAAAGCGATAGGTCTCGGCCTTGAAGGTCGATGTGGCCACGGTCCAGAGCCGGGCCCCGCGCCGCAGCCGCTTGCCGGCGATGGTGGCATCGACATAGGTCGGCCCGGTCACCGGGCTCGTCCGGGTGAACCCCTCGACGCCCTTCACCGGCGCAACCTGCGCAAAGCCCACCTGCCGGGACCAGGCATAGACCGCGCTGGTCTCGTAGCCCGTGTCGATCGCGAGCCGGGCGAGCGTCATCGTCTGACCCGAGGCATGCGCCCATGTCCGCCCGAGCAGCTCGGTCAGCCGCTGCCAGCAGGCCGGATCGCCGGGCCCGCCCTCGAGCACGAGGTGATCGACGAGCCAGCTTTCGAGACCCCGGCCCCAGGCCCAGACATCGACCTCGATCCTGTCCTTCTGCACGTCCGCTCCGGCCGTCAGGAACAGACCGCGCTCGGGCACCGTGCCTGGCGTCCATGCCTCGCGCCGGTCGGCCAGCCGCTGCCAGTCGGGCGCCTCGCCGGTCTCCGTCCAGGTCTCCCCGAGGATGGTGTTCCGGAACGCCCGCATCGCCTCGTCGCTGCCCCGTGCCGCCTCGTGCGCCCGCGCGATCCTCTGCCAGCTGAGCCAGCCCACCGGCGAATAGAGCGCCGAGAGGTGGTAGCCAACAGTTGCCGAATCGGCGGCCGTCGCGGTCGCCCGCCACTCGCCGCGCTCGAGCATCCGGGTCTTGTGATGCTCCGCGATGGGCCGCTCGCAGCCCTCGCAGAGATACTCGGCCGTCTCCGGGCGCCCCTTTTCCCATCGTAGCCGCTCGAAGCGCAGCCATTGCATCGCGGCGCAATGCGGGCACGGCACGAAGAACCGGCGCTGGTCGGAGGCCTCGAACTCCCGCTCGATCCGGGAGAGCCCCCGGATCGTAGGCGTCGAGACCAGGAAGACCTTGCGCCGATGGGCGAAGGTCAACGACCGGGCCTCGGCCAGCGTGACCGGGTCGCCTTCCTCGTCGGCCGAGGCCGGATAGGCGTCGACCTCGTCGAGGAAGATGTACCGCGCCGGAGTGGACCGCAGTCCGACCGCCGAGTTCGCGCCCGTCATGATCAGGATGCCGCCGGCAAACTCCTTCGACAGCATCGTGTTGCCCGCATCCCGCGAGCGGGCGGGCTTCACCCGCTCCCGCAGGTCCGGGCTCTCGTCGATCAGCGGGTCGATCCGCTGGCGCGAGTTTCGCTTGGCCAGTTCCACCGTTGGCTGGACCGCGAGCATCGGCCCCGGCGCCTGGTGGATGGCGAAGCCGATCCAGTTGTTGCCGGCCTCGGTCGCGCCAACCTGCGCGGCCTTCATGAACACGATGCGCTGGGTCGGATCGCCGGGCGAGAGCCGGTCCATGATCTCGCGCATGTAGGGCGTGCGCGCGGTCCGGTACTGCCCCGGCTCGGCCGATGCCCGCGAGGCGAGTTTCCGGTGAAGGTCCGCCCAGCTGGAGACGGTCAGATCCGGGTCGGGACGCAGGCCCCGCGACCAGGCGCGGATCAGCGCGGCGGCGCCGTCGAACCCGATGACATCGTTATCCAAGCCCGGGTCGGATCTCCGCGAGGCTGTCGAGCTGGGCGCGGACATGGGCCTCCAGAACCTTCTGCATCAGCGCCGCCTCCACCTCGCACCCGTCCCCCAGCGCCGCGGTGATCTCCGAGGCCATCAGCGCCGCGACGCGCGCCGGCCAGGTCACCCATGCGTCGCGCTCGTCGCGCGCGAGCCGGAACATCAGCGTCTCCGCCCGGGCGCGGTCGACCAACTCCCCCTTCAGCTTCTGGAGCCGGATACGCCGCTCCTGCGCCTTCAGCACCTCGTTCGCGGTCTTGGCCTGCAGGAACGTCGTACCGCCACCGACGGCCGGGGTGGACAGCCCCTGTTCTCTTAGCGTGTCGCCGACGGCGGCGACGGCGGCCTCGGGCACGGGTTTGAGCTTCGGCGCGGGCGGCTTGCGGGTCTTCGACGGGTCCGTCGTCTCGGTCCGCCGCTTGTCGGAGGCTGTGGCGTCGATGCTGCCATCCTCGTTCAACACGAGCCGGCCGGCGGCCTTTGCCTTCTGGATCGCGCCCCGCGACAGCCCGACATGGGCGGCGTATTGGCGCTCGCTCATGCCCTCCATCGCCAACCCCGATTATCATTCAAAGTCAGGTGCTTATGTCGTTGATAAGCCGGGCGCATAGAGCGAACGTCCGATCACAAGGACGATGCAACTCACCCGGAGCCACCACGATGACCAACCGCCTGAACCCGATCACCACCCCGCGCCACGAACTCCGCGCCGAAAAGGCCCAGCGCAACCGGGAGGCAGCCCTGAGCGCCTTCATCGGCAAGAAGACCGAGATCGACGAGATGCTCGCCCGGCTGCAGGCCCTCAGCGACGACCACTTCAACGCCCACCCCGACGAGATCAACTGGGCCGACGTCGGCACCCTCGAACTGAACCGCCCCGGGTTTACCGGAGAGGGTTTGCTTCAATAGTTAGGCTGCTTTTTCATCTGCGTTCAAGCTTGCGTAGAAGATTTCCTCTGCTT
>SBGD01000079.1 GCA_006226775.1 Paracoccaceae bacterium
GTGCCGCTGCCGCTGGTCAGCTACGGCGGGTCGGCCATGCTGATCCTGATGATCGGCTTCGGGCTGGTGCAATCGGCCCATGTTCACAGACCACGGGGGGCGATATGATCCGCATTCTCTTTGCCGCGGGCGCCGCCCGCTGGGACACCTGGGCCCCGCCGCTGCGCGCGGCGCTGGATCGGATGGGCCTGGATTACCAGCTGGCGCAGGAGATGGCGCCGGAGCAGGTCGATTACATCGTCTATGCCCCGGATGGGGACCTGGAGGATTTCACGCCCTATGTCCGCGTCAAGGCGGTGCTGAGCCTCTGGGCCGGGGTCGAGGCGATCATCGGCAACCGGAGCCTGACCCAACCGCTGGCGCGGATGGTGGGTGGCGGGCTGACCGAGGGGATGGTGGAATGGGTCTGCGGCCACGGCCTGCGCCATCACCTCGGCATGGACGCGCATATCGTCAACCCGGAGCACGCCTGGCATTGGGCCCCGGCACCGCTGGCCACCGAGCGTGCGGTGACGGTACTGGGGCTTGGCGCCCTGGGCACGCCGGTGGCGCAGGCGCTGGCCGGGCTGGGCTTTCCGGTGACCGGCTGGAGCCGCCGACCGAAGGCGGTGCCGGGCCTGCGCTGCCTGCACGGCGAGGAGGGGCTGCGCGCGGCGCTGGAGGGGGCGGACATGGTGGTGCTGCTGCTGCCCGACACGCCGGCCACGCAGAACCTGCTGGATGCCGAGCGGCTGTCCTGGCTGTCAGAGGGGGCCTTCGTGATCAACCCCGGCCGCGGCAGCCTGATCGACGATGCCGCCTTGCTGGAGGCGCTCGACAGCGGTCGGCTGGCCCATGCCACGCTGGATGTCTTCCGCGAGGAACCGCTGCCCCGGGATCACCCGTTCTGGGCGCATCCCAAGGTCACCGTCACGCCGCATGTGGCCTCGGAGACCCGGGCCGGACCGGGGGCGGAGGTGATTGCCGAGAACATCCGCCGCGGCGAGGCGGGAGAGCCGTTCCTGCACCTAGTAGATCGGACAGCCGGCTACTGAGGCGGGCGAGGCTCGGGGGGCACCGGCCATCCCCTCGCCTGGCAACCCGATCCATTGACAGATCGGGGCGCGCCGCCCGGACGGTTGCGTCAACTCGAAACCTGTTCGCGCAGGATCGACGCGGTCAGCGAAATCAGCAGGTAGACCCCGCCGAAGATCAGGAAGGCCAGGATCGTGTTCTCGAACTTGCGCGGATAGGACGGGTCCTGCGAGGGCACCGGCTCCACCGCGGTCTGCAGATAGCGGACCTGCGAATTCGCCTCGCGCCGGGTCGCGCTCAGCGCGGTCAGCGCCTCCTGCAGCATCATGTCGCGCGTCGCGAGATCGGCCTGCGCCATCTGGATTTCCGCCGTCAGCTTGGCCAGCGAATCCTCGCCCTCGGCGGCCTGGGTCATGTCGGATTGCAACCCCGCCAGCGCCGCTTCCATCCGCCGGATGTCGCCCCGGGCGCCATCCACCTTGGCCTGGTTGGGCCGCGCATTGTCCATCAGCGCCTGCAGTTGCAATTCCCGCTCCTGCAACTGGATCTCGAGATTGGTGATCTGCTGGCGCAACGAGGCAATCCGCCCCTCCGGGTCGAGAACCTTCGACGCCTGCTGCAATTCCACCAGCCGCAACTGCGCGTCGCGCCGCGCCACCTCGGCCTCGTCCAGCGCTTCGGTCGCGCCGCTCAACTGGTCCTCGCGCTTGCGGTGCGACAGGCTGTCGACCCGCTCCTCGGCGTATTTCAGCAGGGCCTTGGAATATTGCGCGGCGGTCTGGGGATCGGCGGCGACGATCTCCATCCGGATCACGCCCTCGGTCGGATCATAGCCGATCTCTATGTTCTTCTTGTAGAGCTTGTAGGCCTCCTCGTTCGAGGGATCGTCGCTCAGCCGCTGGATCGGGTCGATCCAATCCTGGGTGAAATGGCTGCGAAAGCCGACATCCTGGTCGAGCCGCAGCATGGCATCCTTGGATTGCAGGTAGGATTGCACCGCGATCGCGTCCTGGTTGGTGGCGAATTGCGTGCCCGACAGAAGCCCGCGCATCCCCGCCCCGGCGCCGTCGTTGGCGATGATCAGGAACTCCGATTTCGTCGCATAGAGCGGCGTCGCCACGTTGTAGAAATACCACCCGCAGAGCAGCGTCGGCAGGCCGACAAAAAACGCCAGCCGGGTCAGCAGCAGGAAGGACTTGCGCCGCCGGCGCTTGGCAATGTCCTTCTGGATCTCGCCGATCTCGCGGATGCGGCGTTCCGTCGGGCTGGCCTGCTCGGTCGCCGGCAGGGTCTTGTCCTTCGAGGGCACGGTCTGGGGCAGTTGCACCCTGGGCCCCTCGGCCACCTCGCGGCCCTGGTCGGGCACCACCAGTTCCAGCATGTTGGTGCGCTGGAACGGGTCGATGCCGCGCTGGCGCAACTGGCGCACCGCGTCGAAATCGCTGGTCACCGCCAGCCCGTGTTTCTGCGCCATGCGCCGCGCCATGCGCAATTGTCGGCCGGTCAGCCCCTCCTTGCGGATCGCCTCCGTGTCGGTCTCGCCGGCCACCTGGGCCGCCGAGGAGACCTCGCCCTCGCGCGGGGCGGGGCTGTCGGGCGTCGGAGCGCTTCCCGAAACCTCGCCCTTGCCGCCGGTGATCCGCGCGATGGTGGCGCTGTTGCGAATCTCGCGCAGCTCGCGCGGCGTCTTGGCCGCGCCCTCGTCGTCCTGCATGGCGCGGATCTGCGCCTTCAGCGCCGCGTCGTCGGGCGCCTCGGCGGCGGGATCGGCGGGCATCGCCCGGCCCTCTTCGGGGCCGATCTCGTCGGGGGATCCGGCGCGGTCGCGGCGGATGCGGAATTTCTTAGCCTTGGGTTTGGTAGTCATAGAGCTGTTTCGCTTCCTCCAAGGTTTCAAACATATGCAACTGGCCATTCAACAACACAGCGGCCTTGCGGGCGAATTTCTCGAGTATCTGCGGCTGGTGCGAGACGATGATGATCGTGGTGGTCCGCAACCGTTCGGCGAGGATCTCGGCGGCCTTCCGGTTGAACTCGGCATCGGTCGAATTGGGCATTCCCTCGTCGATCAGGTACATGTCGAAGTCCAGCGCCAGCATCAGTGAAAAGGTGAACCGCGAGCGCATTCCGCTGGAATAGGTGCCCATGGGTTGATCGAAATATTCCCCCAGACCGCACAGCCAGCGACAATAGGCTTCCACGTAATCGGGGTCCAGACCATAGAGCCGGGCAATGTAACGGGCGTTTTCATGCGCCGAATGCTTGCTGACCACCCCGCCCATGAAGCCCAGCGGAAAGGACACCCGGCAGTCGCGGCGAATCTCGCCCTCGTCGGGCTTTTCCAGCCCGGCCATCATCTTGATGACCGTGGTCTTGCCGGTGCCGTTGGGCGCCAGGATGCCCAGCGATTCCCCCAGTTCGACGCGAAACGACGCGCGATCAAGGATCACCTTGCGCTGCGTCCCGGTCCAGAAGGACTTGCTCACGTTGTCGAATTCCAGCATGTGGTGCCTCGGATTTCACACCTCTTGGTTACGCAGGGTGGTTAAGGCCGGTTCTATAGGACGAATTTGGTCATATTATGGCCCTTGCGCGCGCCGAAAGCCAAGGAATCATCGCCGCGCCCCGAATCGCAAGCCCCCACCCCCGCCCGCGCGCAAAAACCCGGCGCGAGATGCCTCGCGCCGGGGTGCATCTGGTCACGGGCCGGGCCTCACATCGATTGTTTCTGCACCCGCAGGATCTTGCCCGCCGCGATCGACACGATGGCGGCGGCAAAGCTGAACAGCGCGCCCATCTTGGCCGCATCCTGCACCGATCCCGGATCGAAGGCCACCGAGGCGACAAACAGCGACACGGTAAAGCCGATGGCGGCCACGAAGCCGATCACCACCAGGTCGATGATCCGCATCCCCTGCGGAATGCCCAGCTTCAGCGGTTTCGCCGCGATCCAGCCAAAGAGCAAGATCCCCACCGGCTTGCCGATCAGCAGACCCGCCAGCACCAGCCAGGTCGCCGGCCCCATGGACGAGAATTCGACGCCCGCGTTCAGCAGGCCGAAGAAGAACAGGATCACCTCCACCGGGTGTTTCAGCGCGTGTTCGATCATGTTCAGAAGGTCGGTCAGGTATTGTTCGGCCTCCGAGAAGATGCCGAAGGCGCGGTCGGCATGCGGGATCGTCGGCACGATGGGCAAGAGCCCCAGCGCCGGGTGCAGGCCCGACATCATGAAGCCGTACCAGCTGAAACAGGCGGCCAGAAGATAGGGCCAGAACGACAGCGTCTTGCGCACGAAGGTCGAGGTCGGGCGGTTCTGGTTGCCCCGGTCCATCTTGCGCGGCAGCCAGTTGGCCAACACGTAGACCGCCACCGCCGCCCCCAGCGACAGCAGCAGCCATTCCGGCGCCAGCTCGCCCGAGGGATAGAAGACCGCAAGGATGATCAGCCCCGCCGCATCATCGGCAATCGCCAGCAGCAGCAGAAAGCGCACCGCCGGGTGGCCGGCGCCAAAGACCAGGCGGCCCACGAGGTAGGAAAAGGCGATGTCGGTGGCGGTCGGGATCGCCCAGCCATTGGCCACGGCAGTGTAGGTCTCGGAGCCCATCACGGCGGCCAACCCGAGGTAGACCGCGATCGGGCCGAACATGCCGCCCGCGGTGGCGAAAAGCGGCGTCGCCGCCTTCTTGCCGCGCAGCGAGCCGTTTTCCAGGATCACCGCTTCCCAGACCTCCTTGGCCGCGATGGCAAAGAAGAAGGCCATGAGCAGATCGTTGACGAGGTAATGCAGGGTCAGGGTCCGATGGCCTTCGCCATAGACGAATTGCGTGCCGTCGGCCTCCTGGTGGACCTCGGCGCCCTGGGCCACCATCTCGGCAAAGGCCGGATCGGCGGCCGCGATATGGGCGGCGTGGTAATGGCCGATGGGCGCGTGATCCCAGATCACGAAGTCGACGAACCGGTGGTAGGCATCGGCCCAGTAATGCGGATCGCCGGCGACCGGCGCGATGGCATCGAGGTTGGCCCAGATCAGCGCAGTCACCGCGCCAAAGATCAATAACAGCGAATAATTGGTCAGAAAGTTCCAGACGCGATACATGTTCCCCCCGGCCATTATCCTACGCTAGTGACAAGGACGTAGCGCAAATGCGACGCGCCCGCAACGAAAGCCGGACCCGGAAGCCTCGGATCTCAATCAACAAAGGCTTTCAAACCGGGTTTGAAAATCGCCCGCAGGTTTCGCCTCCGCTCCGCCTCCGCCTTGCCCAAGGCCCGCGCTTGCCCCACATCATCGGCCATGACGGATCTGTTTGACGAAATCTCGGCCTGCAGGCTCTGTGCCGAGCGGTTTGCCGCCACGGCCACGGCCCATGCCCCGCGCCCGGTGTTTCAATACGCCCCGGGCGCGCGCATCCTGATCGTCGGCCAGGCGCCCGGGCTTCGGGTGCACGAGAGTGGCCGGCCCTTCACCGATCCCTCCGGCGACCGGCTGCGCGACTGGATGGGGATCACCCCGGAGGTCTTTTACGACGCGCAAAGGGTGGCGATCCTGCCGATGGCCTTCTGCTTTCCGGGCTACAATGCCGGCGGCGCCGACCTGCCGCCGCCGCCGATCTGTGCCCGGACCTGGCGGGCGCGGCTGATGGCCGAACTGCCCGACTTTCCGCTGACCCTGCTGGTGGGTGGTTTTGCCCAGAAGTGGCACCTGGCGACGAAAGCGCCGGTCGCCGAGACGGTGGCGCGCTGGCGCGACACTGCCCCGCAGGTCTTTCCCTTGCCTCATCCGTCCTGGCGCAATACCGCATGGCTGAAGAAGAACCCCTGGTTCGCGGCCGAGCTTCTGCCGGTGCTGCGCGCCCGCATCGAGGAGGTGCTGAGATGACCCAAGCCACCGCGCTAGACGCCGCCCATGCGGCGATGACGGAGGCGCCCGAGGACGATGCCGCAAGGCTGCGCTTCTATGACCGGCTGGCCGACAGCGAATTGTTCCTGCTGCTGGCGCGCGAGCCGGAGGGCGCGGCGATCGAGCCCGAGACCTTCGATCTCGGCGATGCCAGCTTCGTGCTGGTCTTCGACCGCGAGCAGCGGCTGTCGGATTTCACCGCGCGCATCTCGCCCTATGCCGCGCTGTCGGGCCGCGCGATTGCCGGGATGCTGGCGGGCAAGGGCATCGGGCTGGCGGTCAACCCCGAGGTCGCGCCCTCGTCGATCCTGATCCCGCCCGAGGCGGTCGACTGGCTGGCCGCGACGCTGGCGCAGGGCCCGGCCCAGGCCGAGGCGCGCCCGACCGAGATCCTGCCGCCCCGGGGCCTGCCCGAATCGCTGCTGACCGCGCTGGATGCCAAGCTGGCAACGGCGGGGGGGCTGGCCTCGATGGCCTATCTCGCCGGGGTGACCTACGAGGATGGCGGCAAGGGGCACCTCTTGGGGGTGATCGACGCCCTGCCCGGGGCGGAAACGGCGCTGGCCGGGGCGGTGAACGAGGCGCTGACCTTTTCCGGCATCGAGGCAGGGGCGCTGGATGTGGCCTTCTTCGCCGCCTCCGACCCGCTCTCGGCCGCGCTGGCGCGCCACGGGCTGCGCTTCGACCTGCCGAAACCGGCCCGGCCCGAAGTGCGCCCGGCCCCCGGCAGCGACCCGGCGAAACCGCCGATCCTGCGCTAGAACGGGGGGCAAGGGCATTGCAACGGTGGGTCCCGATCCGATGCGGTCGTTCCAGGCAACCCGCGCCCCGGACCTGATCCGGGGCCTCGCCGTCGCCCGGCCATGAGGTCCCGGATCAAGTCCGGGACAGCGGCGGCACATCCCGCGCCAGGCCGCGTCAGAGCACCCGGATCACGTCCTTGCCCACCGACAGCATGTAGCCGCGCCGGGCGATGTTCTTGACCAGAAGCTCGGACACCAACTGATTGCCCAGCCCGTCGCGCAACCGTTTGATGCGGGTCGCGCCGGCGGCCTCGTCGCAATCGGCCTCGGACTTGCCGGTGATCATCGCCTCGATCTCGACGCCCGACAGGATGTCGTCGTCCATCCGCGCCTCGGCCAGCACGCAGAGCGTTTCCATCGCCGCACCGGTCAGCTTGAAGCCCATATTGTTGAGATAGACGGTCTTCTCCTCGCGGCTGATCATCAGGGTCGAGACCTGGATGCCCGCGCGCTCGATCTGCGCCATGCGCCGGTTCATCGCGATCAGCATCACCAGGAACACCAGCGCGGCGATCAGCAGCGCGGTGGCAAAGACCAGAAGCACGAAGATCACCACCCGGTAGGAGGTGAGCGTTTCCGAAAACGCCGTGCCCGAGAGCGCGAGGATCTCCAGCAGCTTGATCTCGGCATCCGAGGTCAGCGCGTCGTTTTCCACGAAGATCCGCTCGACCCGGGCATTGAAGGCATTGGCATCGGGCAGGTTGAGAAACAGGAATATCGCCGCCAGCGTCAGGATCAGGACGATCGCGCCCACGCCGATCTGCACCACCCGGTTGCCCGAGCGGCGCATGTCCGCGGCAAAGGTCTCAACTTCTCTCACGCCCGCCTCCCGCGGTTCGGACCCCCGGGGCACATGACGCACCACGGGATCACAAAAAGCAACCGGCGCTAGGTGTCACGGACCGACACCACCTTGAGCAGCACCTGGCCCCGCTCGGCCAGAAGCGCCTGCAGTTGCGCGCGGGCATTGTCGAGGGTGCAGGGCCCGTCGATCTGCACGCTGTCGAAATAAAGCTCGAGCGGGTTGTCCCGCTTGGCCTTGTACTCGGCGATACAGGTGGCCCCGGCCAGTGCGGGCGTCAGGCCAAGCGTCGCCGCAAGGGCGAGATATGCAAGCATTTTCATCATGTCCCCAACCTGCACCCGTGCGCGATGTTTTTCAATGACAGCAGGCCTTTGCCGCCTTGTTATCGGATGACAAGGGGCTGTCATTGCCTGTCGGGGCGGGCCTGGCCCAGGGTTGATCCATCGCTGGTCCGGCACCCGTCGGGCCCTTTCGGAAAACCACCATGAAGACTTGACGCAGAAAGGAATTCCCATGGCACGCAAATTCATTGCCTCCATCGCCGCCGCCGCCGTCGCGCTGACCTCGCTTTCGGCGGTGCCTGCCGCTGCCGACAACAAGACCCTCGAGAAGTTCGTGATCGGCGCCGGCACGGTCCTCCTGCTCGGTGAACTCACCCGCAACTTCGGCACGGTGCAGAAAGAGCAGTTGGTGCAGGACACCGCGCCCCGCGCGAACCGCGACCACCGCTACCGCGACCGCAATCGCTGGGACCGGCGCCATCGCGGCTGGGGCCGCGACCGGCTGGCGCCGATCCCCGGCTATTGCCTGACCAGCGTCCGCAAGGGCAAGCACACGATCCGCATGTTCGGGGCGCGCTGCCTGAGGAACAATTACCGTCATGCCCGCTTCCTGCCCGAGCATTGCAAGATCCAGGTGAAAAAGCGCCGTCACGGCCACAAGATCCGGCGCACCGGCTACAGCCCGAAATGCCTGCGCCGCGAAGGCTTCCAGGTGGCCGGCCGCGGGCACTACTGACCGCTCGGCCACCTGTCCCGGGTCGAGCAGAGGTGCGGGCGTTCAACGCCCCTGCCGTCCGCACCGATCGGGGCGCTCCCAGGGCGGAGCGCCCCTTTTTCCGTGCCGCCCTTGCCTTTCGCCCGCCGCCGGGCCACTCACGAGGGCATGACCCAGCCGGATTTTTCCTTCGAGACCGAGGCCCGCGCCCGGGGCTTTGCCCGCATCGCCGGGGTAGACGAGGTGGGCCGCGGCCCGCTGGCCGGCCCGGTTGTCGCCGCCGCCGTCATCCTCGACCCCGCCGCCATTCCCGAGGGGTTGAACGATTCCAAGAAGCTGAGCGAGACGCGCCGCAATGCCCTTCTGGCGCGGATCGAGGCGACCGCCCAGGTCGGCCTCGGCGCCGCGTCGGTGGCGGAGATCGACCGCCACAACATCCTGCGCGCCAGCCATATCGCCATGTGCCGCGCCATCGATGCCCTGCCCCTGCGCCCGGATTTCCTTTTGATCGACGGCAACCTGATTCCCCGCGACCTGGCCCTTCCGGCGCGCGCCATCGTCAAGGGCGACAGCCGTTCGGTGTCGATTGCGGCGGCCTCAATTGTGGCCAAAATCAGGCGGGATTGTGTCATGCGGGATTTGGCGCAACACTTCCCCGGTTACGGCTGGGACCGAAACGCCGGATACCCGACGAAAAGCCACAAGGACGCGCTGAGAAATCTTGGTGTGACCCCACACCATAGACGTTCCTTCAAACCCGTCCACAATATCTTGTATCAAGAAGAAAACCCAACCCCTTGATTCAAAAAAGAATTTGACCGCGAATCAGCTTTGACTCATCCTGTCTTCAACCAACGAGTGCGATAACGCGCCGGGGACAGAGGCAGAACATGACGACGAAAACCACCACCAAGGGCACGCCTGTGCTCCCTCTCAACACGATCCTCGCCGGCGATTGCATCAAGGAGATGAACCGCCTGCCCGAGAATTCCGTCGATCTGATCTTCGCGGATCCGCCCTACAACCTGCAACTGAAGGGCGATCTGCACCGGCCCGACAATTCGCGCGTCGACGCGGTGGACGACCACTGGGACCAGTTCGCCTCCTTCGCCGCCTATGACCGCTTCACCCGTGACTGGCTCAAGGCCGCGCGGCGCCTCCTCAAGCCCAATGGCGCGATCTGGGTGATCGGCTCGTATCACAACATCTTCCGCGTCGGAGCCGCGCTCCAGGACCAGGGCTACTGGATCCTCAACGACGTGGTCTGGCGCAAGTCGAACCCGATGCCCAACTTCCGCGGCAAGCGTTTCACCAATGCCCATGAGACGATGATCTGGGCCTCCAAGGCCGAAGGCGCGAAATATACCTTCAACTACGAGGCGCTGAAGGCGCTGAACGAAGGGATCCAGATGCGCAGCGACTGGGTGCTGCCGATCTGCAACGGCGGCGAGCGGCTCAAGGACGAGGCCGGCGACAAGGCCCATCCGACCCAGAAGCCGCAGGCGCTGCTCCATCGCGTGCTTGTCGGGTCGACCAATCCCGGCGACGTGGTGCTCGATCCCTTCTTCGGCACCGGCACCACCGGGGCCGTGGCCAAGATGCTGGGCCGCGACTGGATCGGCATCGAGCGCGAGGAAGCCTATCGCAAGGTGGCCGAAACCCGGCTGTCCAAGGTGCGCAAGTTCGACCGCGAGGCGCTCGAGGTTTCGGCCTCCAAGCGCGCCGCCCCGCGGGTGCCCTTCGGCCAGCTGGTCGAACGCGGCATGTTGCGCCCGGGCGAGGAGCTTTATTCGATGAACATGCGCCACAAGGCCAAGGTGCGCGCCGATGGCACGCTGGTCGGCGGCGACGTGCGCGGCTCGATCCACCAGGTCGGCGCGGCGCTGGAAGGCGCGCCCAGCTGCAACGGCTGGACCTACTGGCACATAAGGCGCGACGGCAAGACCGTGCCGATCGACGTGTTCCGCCAGCAAATCCGCGCGGAAATGGGCCATCGGCCCAACTGAGACGACCTCCACTTACCTCCAGACCAACAAGACACCGCCGGTGCCGCATCCCTCAAGACGGCACCAACTTGCCCCGCCATCTCTGGCGGGGCTTTTTTTTCGGGGCGCGTCAGGGCGCCAGCGGCAGCAGGTAGGCGCCGAACATCCAGCCGGTCAGCGGCGGGTCGCGACCGAGGAACTGCACCTCGATCCAGTCGCCCGCCTGTCCCAGCCGCAGCCCGCGCGCCCCCTCGCCCAGCATGTCGAGCGAGGCGAAACCCGTGCCCGGCCCGGCGCGCAGGTTGACCGAATTGCCCTGCACCGCGACCCAGACATGCGGCAGCGGGGCGAACCCCGCTTCGCTTGGTGGCCCCGCGACCCGCCCCGGCGGCGCCCTGCCCAGGGCTAGGTCCCGGAGCGCGCCAAGCCCCGGCAGGGCAGCCACGGCGGGCGGGGCGGCCAGCCCCTCGGGCCCACTCGCCACCACCGGCCGTACCCCCGCCGCCCCCGCGTG